>NZ_JBIARX010000009.1:0-323678 GCF_042890265.1 Streptomyces sp. NPDC002209
GCCCGAGTACTGGATGTACTCGGGCGCCCCGACAACGCGGCGAGGTGCGGTGCCAGGCGGCGCGGGTCAGGCAAGATCCGGAAGAGACGGCCTAGTCCGAGCCGACGCAGCAGTGCGGGCCGCCACCCTCCCCGGGTGGCGGCCCGCACTGCTGCACTGTCCAAGGGCCCCCTGGGCTCGCCCTGCGTTCAGGCCCGCTGCCTGACCGCGACCAGGGCGTCCTTGACCTCCTGCGCCACGCGGGCCGCGTCCTCGGGGTTGTTCACCACATCTGTGTGGTTCATGTCGACGACGAGGACTTCGCTGGCCGAGTAGTGCTTGTGCACCCAGTCGTCGTAGCCGGACCACAGCGTCCGGTAGTACTCGACGAGGCTCTCGTCCTGTTCGAAATCGCGGCCCCTCAGGCCGATGCGGTGCAGGACCGTTTCGAAGTCCGCCTTGAGGTAGACCATGAGATCGGGTGCCTTGCGGTACGGCAGGCCGTCGATTTCGCGCATCATCTCGCCCAGCAGTCCCTCGTACACCTGCATCTCGAGGGAGCTGATCCGGCCCAGGTCGTGGTTGACCTTGGCGAAGTACCAGTCCTCGTAGATCGAGCGGTCGAGGATGTTGTCGCCCTGCTTGTACGCCTCCTTGATCGAGGCGAACCGTGTCTGCAGGAAGTAGAGCTGGAGCAGGAAGGGGTAGCGCTTGGCCTGGATCTCCTCGGGGCTCGCCGTGTAGATGAGCGGAAGGATCGGATTGTCTGCCACGCTCTCGTAGAAGACTTCGCTGCCCAGCTCCTTGGCGAGCAGCTCGGCCACGCTCGTCTTGCCGATTCCGATCATGCCTCCGACGCAGATCACTGGCATACCTCGCTTCTCCCTGGGGGTCTTCTGTTCGTGGGCGGGTGGGCCGGGCACCTCACACCACTGAGACGCACGCCGACGGGCGCGCGATTCCCCGGGAGCTTCATGATCAGCATCACACGGTCCCCGTCCGGACCGGAACCCTGACACAGGCCGCTCTCATCGACTGGCCGGCCCGCCCTTTCCGCAGCCGCCCACAGCGACGAGCCGCGGCCCCGCGGCCAGCCTGAATCTTAAATGACGATTTGCTCCGTGCCGGCCAGAGCTTCGCCACCCGACTCACCCTCGCCTCTGACACGCGGCCGGGCCGGGCGGGCGGGGGCTGTCAGACCGGCCTCGTAGCGTCGAAGGCGAGGGCTCGGAGCGGCCGGGTCGCTGAGGACGAAGGAGCAGCCCATGGGCGAGATCAGTGTGGGCAGGCAGCACCTTGACCGGCTGCTGGCCGACAGCGCAGGTACGTACGGCGCCCCCTACCAGCGGGCCTTTGCCGAGCTCGCCGAGGTGCGTCGCGGTCGGCCCGTCGCCGAGATCCTGCCGTTGCTCCGGCGAGCCGCCGACGAAGCGCTGCTCGGCTTCACGGAGGCGGACCTACGGGAACAGGCGCAAGCCATCAGTACGGGCGAGCCGTACGTCCTGCGCGTCACCGTCACCTGATCCGTTGATCCGTCCGGCCTGGTACGCGATCGCTCGCCGTCCGGCCGGCCTCGCCCGGGGTCGCCGGGTATCCGGCACGTACGAACGGGACTGGCCGGAGCCGCGGGCTCCGGTGGCTCGGTTCAGGAGGCCGGGCCGGCCCCGGCGAGGTCGCGTACGGTCGCCATGTCGCTGAAGGGGAGGAGCTCCTCTCCCACGATCTGGTGCGGTTCGCTGCCCTTCCCGGCGATCAGGACGATGTCGTCGGGCCGCGCGGCGGCGAGCGCGAACCCGATGGCCCTGCGCCGGTCGGCGGAGCGTTCGTACGGGGTGCCTGTGGCCGCGATGCCGGGGGCGATCTGGTCCAGGATGGCCTCGGGGTCCTCGGTGCGGGGGTTGTCCGAGGTCAGGACGCACAGGTCGGAGTGGGTTCCGGCGATCCGGCCCATCTCGGCCCGCTTCGTGGTGTCCCGGTCGCCGCCGCAGCCGAAGACGGTGATGACCCGGCCGCGGGCGAAGCCCCGGATGGCCGTGAGGACCTTGTCGAGGGAGTCGGGCGAGTGCGCGTAGTCCACGATCACCGACGTGCCGGCGGGGGTCACGAAGCGCTCGAACCGGCCCGGTACGGGCGGCATCTGCGCGAGTGCGGCGACCAGTCCGTCCAGGTCGTGCCCCAGGACCCGGCAGGCCGCCACGGCCGCCAGCGCGTTGGACACGGAGAACCGGCCCGGCACCGGGACGGCCGCGGGGTACGCCCGGCCCGCGTGGTGCAGGGTGAACCGAGTGCCGGAGGCGTCCGCGACCAGGTCGGCGGCGCGGAAGTCGGCCTCCGCGTCGAGTCCGTACGTGGTCACCGCGCCCGGCATCATCGCCCGGATCCCGGCTCCCACGGCGTCGTCCACGTTGACCACCGCGTGCCGGCAGAGCCCCTGGAACAGCCGGAGCTTGGCGTCCGTGTAGCGGCCCATCGTTCCGTGGTCGTCCAGGTGGTCCTGGGTCAGGTTGGTGAAGACGCCGACGTCGACGAACGTGCGGTCCATCCGGTACGTCTGCAGCGCCATCGAGGTGGCCTCCAGTACCACGCTGCCCGTGGCCCGGTCGCGCATGTGACCCAGGAGGTACTGGAGGTCGGGCGATTCCGGAGTGGTCAGCACCGACGGCGGCATGGGGATCACCTCGTCGCCGATCCTGCTGCCCGCCGTTCCGATGACGCCCACCGAGGCGCCCTCCGAGATCCTCAGCAGCGACTCGACCATGTACGAGATGGAGGTCTTCCCGTTGGTCCCGGTGACCGCCACCACGTCCATGTGCCGTCCCGGCTCGCCGAAGTAGCGGGAGGAGGCGACGGCGGCGGCCTTGCGGGTGTCCGCCACCCGTACGACGCACACCGCGGGTGGCAGTTCCCGTTGCGGCGGCGCGGCGGCGGCTCCCGCCGCGTCGACGAGCACGGCCACCGCCCCGCGCGCGAGCGCCGCGCCGATGGCGGCGGGGCCGCCTCCTCGGTGGCCGGGTACGGCGATGAAGAGCGAGCCCGGCACGACCCGGTCGACGTCGAAGGTGGTGCCCGCGGTGATCCGCGTCGATGCGGCGTCACCCTGGATGACGTCGTGCTCGTGGCCGGTCAGCAACCCGCTCAACTTCACGGTGGTCCCTTCGGGAGCGGCGGCGGCCCGACGTGCGGCCCGCGCCTGGCGGCAGCGCCGACGGATCGCCGGCACTGCGGGTCATGGGGTGAGGGGCGAGGGGTCGCCCCGGGCGACGGGACCGGGAGGGGTCGGGGCGCGGTGGTCCGGCCGGGGCGGGCCGGAGGCGGGTGGGCTGTCCCGGGAAGGGGTACGGGAGGGGCCCGGATGAGGTGGGGTCGGCGGGGGACGGCGGCGGGAAGCGCTAGCCGTGGCCGTGCGGGGCGCCGCGGCCGACCGCGGGGGCCTGGCCGTCGACGGCGGTCCGGCAGCTGACGCCCGTCCGGTCCGCGCCGGCCGCACGCGCGGTAGGAGCGGCCTGCGGCAGGCACTCCTCCGTGACGCGTGTGCGGTTCATGGGCCGAGTCTACGGCCGCCCGCGCACCCCGGACGCCACGCCGGAGGCACGCAGCATTCCGCGCACGTCCTCGTAGCGGTCCAGGTGCGCTCGGATCTCCCGTTCGGTGCCAGAGGTGAATCGGGCCCAGGCGATCAGTCCTCGCGCACGGGCCCTGTCGGTTCTGCTGACTAGGGTGATCACTTCGATGGGCACGGATGGATGGGTGCCTGTGCCCGTGAGAGAGGGGGAGGCGCCATGAGTGGCGGCATTCAGTGGCTCGTGGATCAGGAAGAGTGGCACCACGGCGTGGTCTTCGCGCGTGGCATCGAGCCGATGGAGCTGGGCGTACGGATGGGCGGCACGCCGGGATCCGTCGTGTCACCGATCACGGACACAGAGGCGTGGAACATGGTCCTGGACCTGGCGACGGACGACGATGCCGTGGTGCGGGTCGGTGCCGGCGGTGGCTGGTCCTTCGCCGTCGAGTACGGGATGGGCAACGGGGGAGAGAAGCTGGCCGAGATCTCCCGGAACGGAGTGGAAGCCATCCACCTGGATCCCTCCCCGGACCATCCGCCGGCGATGTTCTCCTACGCCAGAGACGGTGCGGACGTCTGCAGTTTCGGAATCGGCGAAGAAGTCTGGCGATGGGGTGAGCAGCCGGACCTTCTGCTGCCGGAGCTGATAGCGGCCGGTGTGCTGCATCCGGACGGCGAGTACGCACGACCGGAGGACGAGTCCTACCGCGACCGCGACCGCCACACACTGGCTCTCATCGAGAGCCGATTCGGTCTCTCCCTGCCCCGCGATGAAGTGCTGAAGCAGCGCCTGCCGGCCTTCCTCATCGACTGAGCGGCGGCCTCGGATCGAGGCTCAGTAAGCGATCAAACTCCGATGGCACGCGCTGAACCCGGCCAACCTCCTTGGCGCCCGGGCTCATTGATCTCCAGGAAACAGGACTCCCGTCATGACCGAGGCCCTTGCACGTCTCTTCGAAATCGCCCCAGCGCCGAGTGAGCCCCGGCAGAAGGACTGGGGCGAGGCCGAGCGCCGCCTCGGAGTCGAGCTTCCCGCCGACTACAAGGACCTCATCCACACCTATGGAGGAAGTAACTGGGACGACTATCTGTACGTCCTGGAGCCCGGCTGCCCCAACGAAAACTACGACCTCATCGAATGGGCAGCGCACCAGGCCGAAGACCTGGAAGGCCTGTGGGAAATCGAGAGGGAGCCGGCGGAACTGGAGCTGGAGGGAGCCCGAGTCATCCCATGGGCGACCACGGACAACGGAGAATGCCTCTACTGGCTTGTCCGGCCGGGCCTTGAGCCGGACCGATGGACCGTCATGGTGAACGAGGCACGCGGCGACCGATGGGAGCATTTCTCCGTATCCTGCACGCAATTCCTCGCGTCTTCCCTTGACGGCGCGTTGCAGTCGAGCATCCTCTCGTCCCTGTTCCCGCGCGCTGCACATGAATTCCGCCGGCTCGGTGTGGTGTGACGACGGGCGCTCTGTCGGCCCCAAGGCTTCGGCGTAGCTGGGGCTGAGCGGCCATGGCCATGGCCGGTGCCGCCGTCCGGGCAGTCGATCTGCTCCCCGTCGGGCACGGGATCAGCCGCGGCAGCATGTGGCCGGCAGCAGGGCGCCGACCCGGCAGCGAGCGCGCTCTGTGCGCCGCGCCGCCGGAAAGATTCTCCGGATTCCTGTCACGTCTGGGCGTGCCCATCCGTCAGTGCTGTGAAGACGCCGATCAGGCCGACATGAAGGAGAGCAGCCATGACGAACACCTCCGCTTCCCGGATGTCCCGGATGCCCAACCCGGGCGAGTTCGTACCCGAGTTGAACGACATCAGCGCCGCCCTCTTCCGCGCCACCGGCAACCGCTCGGTGCCGCGCACCACGATGAGCCTGGTCCACCTGCGTGCCGGGCAGATCGTCGGTAACACCTACCTGACGATCCTGAACACCGGTTTCCTGCGCAAGGCCGGGGTGTCGGAGGAGCGCATCACGGCCGTGTCCTCCTGGCAGGACGCCCCGTACTTCACCGACGCCGAGCGCGCCGCGCTCGCCTTGGTGGAGGCCACCCTCCAGCCCGCCCCGCACGGCAAGGAGCGCGTCTCCGACGAGCTGTACGCCGAGGTGGCGCAGCACTACGACGAGAAGGCGCTGGCCACCCTTACGATCGCGATCGGTCAGATCAACTTCTTCATTGCCTTGGCCGTCATCGGCAAGCCCCAGCCGGTGACCTCCCTCGCCGATCAGCAGTGGGACTGACCCCCGACTCAAGGATGTGGACATGGCACTGGTCAAAAAGGGATCGCGGCTCATCACCGTGGACGGAACCACCTACCGGTGGCGACTCCGCGGACGGCCGACCTACGACCAGGGACTGGTCCAGTCGCCCCTTGCCTACGCGGTCGAGCACGCCGAGACCCCCGGCACCACGCTGGTCGTCACCACCAACCAGCCGCACCCGAGCAACTGGTTCGGAACACTCGGCAGGCCGATCCTGCCCGCCCAGGTCGCTGACAGCATCCGCACCGCTCTCACCACCGGCTGGACGCCCGGGAACCCCGGCTCACCGTTCCACCTCGACCAGTCAGCCCGGCGCCAACGTGCCCCCGTCGGCACGGTCGGCGACAGCGCCGGGCGCGCCGACGCCTTGCCCGCCGGGGGCACCCGGCTCCCGACCGATGGCGCAGGACTCCGTTCCGCCGCCCAAGACGCGTGGCCGCGGGAGGCTAACACGCGGGGGACGAGCCCTTCTGGCCGGTGAGGTCGCGGTTGTACAGCCACCCGGTGGTGTTCGTGCCGTCCACGCGCACGTACGTCCACTGGTTGCCGTACGAGTTGACGGTGTAGCAGTGGTACCAGAGCTTCGTGCCGTCCTTGACCAGGGCACCGGCGGGGCAGTTCTGGTACGGCGCGGCCAGCAGGTGGTGGTCGCCGGAAATGTAGCCGTAGGTGCCCGGCTTCGGGTCCTTGTGGGTCCAGCCGGCACAGCCCGTCGGTACGGGGCTCGGCTTGGTCGGGGCGGGCGCGGCCGCTGTCGAGGAGGGCGGTGCCGTGCTCGGCTTCTTGGAGGCGGCAGTGGAGGGCTCGGCCCCGGGACCGGAGCTGGAGGGGGAGGGACCCGGGGTGTCCGCGCCCGGCTGGCCGCCGGCCGCCGGGGAGTCGCCACCGGACACGGGCGTCGGCGCCACCGCCCGCACCCGGTCGCCGCCGCCCCCCGTGGTCACGGCGTAAGTGATACCGCCGGCGGCGAGTGCTGCGACGACCGCCGCGGCTATCGCCATACGGCTGCGGCGCCGCGCCCGGTCCGCGGCCTCGGAGTTCTGCGCCGCGGTCGGCGGCTGGCCCGGCGGGGGGAATCCGCTGTAGGGAGCCGGGACCTGGGGTTGCGTAAACGGTACGGCGCCCGCACCGCCATCGCCCCCACCACCGAAGACCGGCGGCGGCCCGAAGCCGGACGGCGGCCCCACGACGGACGCCGCCGTCGGGGTCGGCATCCCGGAGGCGGGTCCCGGCTGGACGGGCTGCGCCGCGGCAGCGGGACCCGGCTGCGCGGGCTGCGCTCCGGCCCCGCTCGCCGCCACCTGCTCCAGCATCGCGCGGGCCTGGTCGGCGGTGGGCCGGTTCGCCGGCTCCTTCGCCATCAGCGCCATCAGCACCGGGGCGAGCGGCCCCGCCCGCCGGGGCTCGGGCAGCGGTTCGGCGACGATCGCGGCCAGCGTGGACCACACCGAGGTGCGGCGGAACGGTGAGACGCCCTCCACCGCCGCGTACAGGGTCATCCCGAGGGACCAGATGTCCGAGGCCGGGCCCGGCTCCCTGCCCTGCGCACGCTCCGGCGGCAGGTAGTCGAGCGAGCCGACCAGCTGACCGCTGCGGGTCAGTTTCGCCGCGGCCTCTTCGTCGGCGGCGTCCATGGTGGCGATGCCGAAGTCGGTCAGCACGACCCGGCCGCCCCGCTCCAGCAGGACGTTGCCCGGCTTCACGTCCCGGTGCAGGACGCCCGCCCGGTGCGCGGCGTCGAGCGCGTCCATCAGCTGGGCGCCGATCGCGGCGGCCTCGTACGGGTCGAGCGCGCCGCGCTGCGCCACCACGTCGTCGAGCGAGGGCCCGTCGACGAGTTCCATGACGATGACCGGCAGGCCCCGCTCTTGGGTCACGTCGTGGACGGTGACGACCCCGCTGTGCCGGATGCGGGCGGCGGCCTGCGCCTCGCGCTCCATCCGGGTGCGCAGGTGGAGCAGTTCGGACTCGCTCGCGTCGGTGTAGGCCCGCAAGACCTTGACGGCGACCTCCCGGGCGAGCAGTTCGTCGACGGCTCTCGCGACCACTCCCATGCCGCCGCGGCCGATCACGGAGGTCACCCGGTAGCGCCCCCCGAGCACCTTGTCGACCAGGTCCCCGTCGTTCTCTTGCCCCTCTTGGCCCGCTGGCACCACATGCTCCGTTCCACGACCGGTCATTCGTCTGGATCGACGATCTGACGGGGCACAAGCGTAGATGCATGATCGGCGGGCAGACCGCGCGGCCTGCGCCCTTGCCCTGGCCATCCTCCGGTTCGCGGCGGATGCGACCGCGCGTCTTCGTGGCCGACGCTGCCGGGCCGCTCCGCTCAGCCGCCCGCGCCGCCGTCGATGCGTTGGAGCAGGTCGAGCAGTGTGGTGCGGTCGGCCTGGGACAGGTGCGAGTAGCACGAGGCGAGGACCTCGTCCGCGATCTGGTGCCCCGCGTTCAGGACCTCTTCGCCGGCGGGGGTGAGGTAGTGCTCGATGCGCCGGCCGCTGCCCGGTCTGCGGTCGATCAGACCCAGGGCTGTGAGTCGGCCGGCGAGCGTGCCGAAGGCCTGCTCGCTCTGGAACGTCGCCGCGGCCAGGGCCCGGGCCGGCGACCCGGGCGCGCGGCTGATCGCGCGGAGGGCGTCCCACTGCGCCAGCGTCGTGCCGACGCCGGCGAGGCGGCTGTCCAGTGCCCGGTGCTGCTTGTACTGGGCCTGCTTCACCGCTCTTCCAAGGACCTGCAGTTCATCGGACATGAGACCAGTCTAGAGCACAACTAAGCTTGTTTATATAAACAGTCTTAGTTATGGTCCTGGCATGCCATCGGACAAGAGCACCACCCTGTACCCGGACCTGCCCCTCACCCTGACCGAAGCCGGAACCGGCAGGCCCTGCCTGATCCTGCACGGCGGCGGGGGACCGGCCACGGTCGCCGGGCTCTCCTCCCACCTCGCCCGCACCGCGCACGCCATCACCCCGGTACACCCGGGATGGGACGGCACCCGCCGCCCGGCGTGGCTGACCGGCATCGACGATCTCGCCCTCGCCTACCTGCACCACCTGCAAGACCGCGGACTGCGTGACGTCCTGGTCGTCGGCTCCTCGATCGGCGGCTGGGCCGCGGCGGAAATGGCCGTACGGGACGCCGGCGGAATCATCACCGGGCTCGTCCTGATCGATCCCGTCGGAGTCCACGTCGAGGCCGAGCCGATCAGGGACTTCTTCGCGCTCGACGCCCACGGCGTGGCCGAGTACGCCTGGCACGACTCCGCCCGCTTCTACCGTGACCCCGAGACGCTCCCCGCCCGGCAAGTCGCCGTACAGCGTGACAACATGGCCACGCTGCGGGTCCTCGCCGGGGCCCCCTACATGCACGACCCGAAGCTGCTCCGCCGTCTGCGGCGCGTCGACGTTCCCGCACTCCTGCTCTGGGGTGAGAGCGACCGCATCGTCACGCCCGCCTATGGCGCCGCGTACGCCGAAGCCTTCGGGCGCGGCCGCCTCCAGGTCATCTCCGAGGCGGGCCACCTGCCACAGCTGGAACAGCCGGAAGCGACGTTCGCCGCGATAGACGGCTACCTGCGCGAGATGGCCGCCGACCCCCGTGGGCACGCGGCTGCCCGGTAGCGCGAGCCCAGGCCGGTGACGTCGGAGACGTGCCGGACGCGGCCGGACTCTTTTCCTCCGCATCACCGGGGGGTTACGGAGACGGCCCTCTCCTCGTTCGACTCGACAACTCGTCGTATCCGCAAGGGAATTATCGGCCCGCCTGTCGATTGTGGCGTACGTCACGCGGGGTGAGAGTGAGCGCCCTCACGACAGGAACGAGGAGCTATGGGCACGGATACCGGCACGGGCGGCGGCGCACCCCAGGTGCAGCGGCTCAAAGCCAATTCGGTGGGCCTGGTGGGCGTCGTCTTCATGGCCGTCGCCACCGCCGCCCCCATCACCGCGATGACCGGGAACCTCCCCATCGCCGTGGGCTTCGGCAACGGGACCGGCGCCCCCGCCGGCTACCTTTTCGCGACCGCCGTGCTGACCGTCTTCGCCGTCGGCTACGTCGCCATGGCCAAGCGGATCACCGCGGCCGGCGCCTTCTACGGGTACATCTCACACGGCCTCGGCCGGATCGCCGGCATGGCCTCCGGCATGCTCGCGGTCCTCGCCTACATCGTCTTCGAGGCGTCGATCGTCGGAGTCTTCTCCTACTTCGCCAAGACCACCGTCCACGACCAACTCGGCATCGACCTGCCCTGGATCGTCTACGCAGCCGCCATGCTGGCGGTCACTGCCGTCCTCGCGCATTTCGACATCAACCTCACCGCCAAGGCGCTGGGGGTGATGCTCGTCGCCGAGATCGCCGTGCTGTTCGCCGTCGCCACCTCCGTACTGGTCGCGGGCGGCGGCCCGGACGGGATACCCCTCGAGCCGGTGAACCCGAAGAACGCCTTCACCGGCACCTCCGCCGGACTCGGGCTCTTCTTCGCGTTCTGGTCCTGGGTCGGCTTCGAATCCACCGCCATGTACGGGGAGGAGTCCCGCGACCCGAAGCGGGTCATCCCCAAGGCCACCCTGATCTCGGTCATCGGCGTCGGCCTCTTCTACATCTACGTCTCCTGGATGACCATCGCGGGTAACGGCCTGGCCGAGTCCGTGGAGCTCTCCGCCTCCGCGAGCCCGCTCGACCTGTTCTTCGCGCCCACCCGGACCTTCATCGGCGGGTGGGCCGTGGACGCCTTCCAATGGCTGCTGCTCACCGGCTCCTTCGCCTGCGGCATGGCCTTCCACCAGTGCGCCGCCCGCTACCTCTACGCCATCGGCCGCGAGGGCTTCCTGCACCCGGGACTCGGCCGTACGCACGCCAAGCACGGGTCCCCGTACGTCTCCTCCATGGTGCAGACGGCCATCGCCACCGGCCTGGTCGCACTGTTCTGGCTGACCGGACAGGACCCGTACATCCACCTGTACACGCTGCTCGCGATCCTCGGCACGATGGCGATCCTCATCGTCCAGACGCTGTGCTCCTTCGCCGTGATCGGCTACTTCCGCAAGAACCACCCCGAGGACCGGCACTGGTTCCGTACCTTCACGGCTCCGCTGGCCGGCGGGATCGCCATGGCCGCCGTGGTCGTCCTGCTCCTGGTCAACATGCGCACGGCGGCCGGGCTGGCCGCCGACTCGTTCTTCTTCACGCTGATCCCGTGGATCGTCGGGGGCGTCTTCTTCGGCGGCCTCGGACTCGGCCTGTGGCTCAAGCACAAGGCCCCCGAGCGCTACACGATCATCGGCCGCGTCGTCCTGGAGGACGCTGCCGAACGCACCGACGGGCTCACCGACAGCCCCACCCCTTCCGCCGCGAACATCTGACGAGGAGCCACGACCATGGCCCGTACGCCACTGATGCACGAGCTCCGTCGGCTCGCCGCCGAACACGCCGCCGCCCGCCGGCTCGGCCTGCCCGTCGCCGAGGTCCGCGGCTCCACCCGCCGCCAGCTCCTCGGCCGGGCCGCCGCCCTCGGGCTCGGCGCCGCCGTCGCCTCGGCGGCGGGCCCCTCCGCGAGCGCCCACGCCGTGGAGGCCCTGCCCGAGAAGAAGCCCGTCACACCCGCCCGCGTGGCCGTCGTGGGCGCCGGGATCTCGGGGCTGACCGCCGCCCTCACCCTCAAGGACGCCGGCGTCGCCTGCACGCTCTACGAAGCCAATCCGAGCCGTGTGGGAGGCCGGATGTGGAGCCAGCGCTCCCTGTGGGCGTACGGGCAGACCTCCGAGATCGGCGGCGAGCTGATCGACACCAGCCACAAGAAGGTCCTGGAACTGTGCCGCCGTTTCAATCTGCCCGTCGAGGACTTCCTCGGCGGCGGGCCGAACGGAGCCGAGGAAATCCTCCGGTTCAACGGGGTCTACTATCCGCGCGCCCAGGCCGACGAGGACTTCAAGGCCGTCTACCAGGCGCTGCGCCGGGACCTCCAGGCGGCCGGCGAAGTCTCCTGGAACTCCTCGACCCCGGCTGGGACCGCGCTCGACAACATGACCCTGTACGAGTGGATCGAGACCCGGATCCCCGGCGGGCACGGATCGCAGCTCGGCCGCTTCATCGACGTGGCGTACAACGTCGAGTACGGGGCCGACACCGACCAGCAGTCGGCCTTGGCGCTCGTCCTGCTGATGGGCTACCAGCCCAACCCGGGCAACTTCAACGTCTGGGGCCTGTCCAACGAGCGCTACCACATCATCGGAGGGAACGACCAGCTGCCGAACGCCATGGCCCAGGCCCTGCCCGCCGGATCGCTCGTCATGGGCCGCGAGCTGGTCGCCGTACGCGTCTCGGCCGACGGCACGCAGACGCTGACCTTCAACGACGCGGGCGCCACCCGCACGGTCGTGGCCGACCACACCGTCCTGTGCCTGCCGCTGCCGATCCTCCAGCGGATCGACATCACCGCGGCCGGATTCGACCCGTTGATGAAGAACCTCCTGCGGGACGCCCGCATGGGCTACTGCACCAAGCTCAACATGCAGTTCACCAGCCGCCCCTGGCGCGGCACCGGCCCCTGGCCGGGGGTTTCCGCGGGTGACTGCTTCACCGACACCGATGTCCAGCAGACCTGGGACACCACCAAGGTTCAGCCGGGCAACGGGGGCATCCTCCTCCAGTACGGCGGTGGCAGCCTGGCCGGCTCGCTCACCCCCGGCAGCCCCTTCGCCACCGACTCCGACCCCTACGTACGCGCCCTCGCGGACCGGATGCTCACCGGGATCGACGCCTTCTTCCCCGGCACCAAGGCGGCCTGGACCGGTCGGGCGCAGCTGTCCGCCTGGCACCGCAACCCGTACTCGCTCGGCGCGTACTCGTACTGGCCGACGGGCTACCTGCACAAGTACGCCAAGTACGAGGGCACCGCGCAGGGCCGGATCCACATCGGTGGCGAGCACTGCAGCTACGACTTCCAGGGCTTCATGGAAGGCGGGGCGACCGAGGGGGAGCGGGCGGCGCAGGAAGTGATCGCCGCCCTGACCTGACCGAGGACCTGCCCAGGGATGCCCGTGCTGGGGGACGCCGGGGGCGCTGGCCTGTCCACCGCGTTCCCCTGCGACCGAGCGAGGCCGGCCCACCGCTGCGGTCGGGTGCTGTTCCAGCTTCTGGAGCAGCACCCGCTTCTCCACGGCACCGGTTCGGCAAACCCGCGGTCCGCTTCGAGGCCGCCGTCCTAGCCGGCGACGACCCCCGTGTTCTGGCAGGCGGTCAGCAGCCAACGACCGTCGGCTTGCTTCGAGATCACGTACAGCGGGGCGCCCTCGCTCTCCTCGCCCGGGGCCAGGTAACGCTGACGGACCTTGACCGCCGCGACGTCGGGGCGGATGAAGAGCACGTGGACCACCTCGTAGGTGACCTTGCCGTCCCAGCTCGCCGCGGGCAGGACCTTGCGGGTGAACTCCGAGATCGCGTCGAGGCCGATGAGGACCTTGCCGTGGGCCGTCGTCCAGATCGCGTCCGGGTGGAAGAGTCCGAGGAACTCGTCGGGGTCCTTGTTCTGCTGGGAGTGCTCGACGGTCGCGACGAGCTGCCTGATCGCTTCGACGTCTGCGGGGTGGGATCTGGATTCCGTGGTCATGCGGATCAGCGTCACGCCTCAAGTGTGGTTGAGGTCAAGCGTTTTGCGACCCGCTTCGTGACGCACTGGGCTCCGAGCCGCCTGGGCGGCTGCCTCACGTACGCAGGTACGAGGCCCCGTTGAGGTCCAGAACCGTCCCCGAGGCCCATTCGGCCGCCGGTGAGGCCAGCCACAGCACGGCGGCCGCGATCTCGTCCGCCGATGCCACCCGCCCGAACGGGCTCTGGGCGCGGATCGCCTCGCCCTCCGCCCCGCTCAGCCGGTGCGCGACCCGCTCCGTCTCGAAGAACCCGGGTGCGACGGAGGCGACGCCGATTCCGTAAGGGGCGAGGTGCACGGCGAGGGACTGACCCAGCGCGTGCACCGCAGCCTTCGTCGCCCCGTAGGCCGGATGGTCGGGCTCGCCACGGAAGGCCCCGCGCGAGCCGACGTTGACGATCCGGCCGCCGCCGCCCTGCTCGATCATGCGACGGGCCGCGAGGTGGCTCAGGTTCGCCGTCGCGAGGAGGTTGACGGATACGTGACTCTGCCAGGCGGCCGACCAGTCCTCGTACGAGGTGGTGGCGAGCGGGTGCGGGAGGTTCACGGCGGCGTTGTTGACGAGTACGTCCAGCCCGCCGAGTCCTGCGACCGAGGCCTCGGCGACGGCGTGCGCGCCGTCCGGGGTGGACAGGTCGCCTCCGGCGAGCACGTGCCCCGTACCGGCGAGCGAGCCGAGGGTTTCCTCGGCCTCCTCGCGCCGCGAGCCGAAGTGGACGGCCACCAGGTCGCCGTTGGCGGCGAACGCCTGAGCGAGCGCACGGCCGAGCCCGCGCGAGGCACCGCTGACGAGCACACGACGGCCGGTGGGCGGGAAGATGCTTGCGGAGGGGGAGGGCGCTGCGTAAGTCATGTGGATCATGATGCCCTCCCGGGCCGCGTCGTGAGAGAGCGAGCACATCCAGCTCGCCTCGGGCCGAGCGGCGGCAAGGACCGGCGGCCGCCTGCCGTCCTTGTGCGCGTCTTCGGACCACCCGGTAGCGTTGATGGCGTGCGTTCCGCCCACACCGCCGCGGCATCGCCCGGTGGGGCAGCCGTCGAGCGGCAGAGGACCGGGATCACATGGCAGAGCACAGCTTCCATATCGGGGCGCCGGCTGCAGGGGCCGCTGCCGCTCTGGCCCTCCTGGCAGCCCTCGGCCCGACGCCGGCGGGCGCCGCACCACCGCACACCGATCTCACCGGGCTCGGCACGGCCGCCGCGTCACGCTTCGTGCCGGGTCCCTGCCCCAGGACGCCTGAGCCGATCGAAGCGCTGGCCACCGCCCGGTGCGGTGTCCTGGAGGTCCCGGAGAACCGTGCCCGGCCCGGCGGCCGGACCATCCGGCTGGGCGTGGCGGTCATCCCGGCCGTCTCGGCGAAGCCCGCCAAGGACCCCGTGGTGTTCATGTCGGGCGGCCCCGGTGGCGAGACGTTCGACGACATCCCCTTCCTGGTCTCCTCCGGCCTGAACCGGGATCGCGAACTGATCGTCATGGCCCAGCGCGGCAATCTCTACGACGAGCCCGATCTTGCCTGCCCGGAACTGGACCGCTTCTACGCCCGGTCCGTGGGGCTCCCCTCCTACGCACCGCAGACGGAGCGGCTCATGCTCGATGCGGTGAAGCAGTGCCGGGACCGCCTGACGGCCGACGGGACCGACCTGAGCGCCTACAACAGCACCGAGAACGCGGCCGACTTCGCCGACCTGCGCACCGCGCTCGGCATCAAGCAGTGGAACGTCTACGGCCACTCGTACGGCAGCAACCTGGCCCTGACCTACCTGCGCCTGCACCCCCAGGGGATCCGCGCGGTGGCGCTCGACTCGATCGCCCCCGCGCAGTCCGTCTCCCTGCCGTTCGCCTGGGCCGGCGCGCGGGAGGGCCTCGACCACCTCTACAAGGCCTGCGCGGCGGAGCCCCGCTGCAAGAGCCGCTACCCGGACCTCGAGCGCACCCTGAACGAGCAGGTGCGCAAGCTGGAGGCCCGGCCGCTGACACTGAACGTCCGGCCGCCGCAGGGCGGAGACCCGGTGAAGGTCGTCCTCGACGGCGGAGCACTGCTGAACGTGCTGGTCGCCAAGGCGATCCCGCTCGCCGACGTCCCGGCGGCGATCGACGAACTCGGCCGCGGACATCCGGAGCGCTTCGCCCGGGCCCGTGCCGCCGGTTCGGTCCAGGTCATCGGCCAGACCGCCCACGGTATGACGAATTCGGTGGTGTGCAGCGAGTGGGTGCCGGGTCACTCGGCGGCCGATGTGCTGAACGCGGGCCGCCGCGCGTTCCCCGACTGGCCGCAGTCGGTCCAGGCCCAGGCACCTCAACTGGCGTTCCAGGAGCAGGTGTGCCGTGTCTGGAACGTCCCGGACCGCACCGCAACGCAGCGGCTGGCCCCCGCCGGTGCGGTGCCCACGCTCTTCCTCAACGGGACGTTCGACATGAAGACCGGGGCGAGCTGGGCGCAGAAGACGGCCCGCATGCTGCCCCACTCGACCACCGTGCAGATCCCCGGCATCGGCCACTGGGTGGTCCCGCAGTCGCCCTGCGCCCAGAAGGTGCTGGCCTCCTTCCTCGCCCGTCCGGCCGCGCCCGATACCGGCTGCGTGGCGGGCCTGAGGTGGGAGCCGTTCACGATCACCCCGAAGTGACCGGGAGGGCAGTGTCCGTGAACCGGATGGCGTCGTTGTGCACCGCCGGGGGCACCATCGTCGTGGTCGTCCTGGCCGGTATCGCGAGCCCGCACGCATACGCGACCGGCGATGACCGCGAGAAACGCAGTGCAGAGGTTCTCCGGAAGCTGGTGCCTTCTCCTGATGGCCCGGGCTGTGCGGCAGCCGTCGGCACACGGGGAAGCGTCGTCTGGGAGGCGGGGAGGGGGAAAGCTGATCTGACGACCGGGCGCGCCATCACCTCGAAGACCGTCTTCGACATGGCGTCCAACTCCAAGCAATTCACCGCAGACGCCGTCCTCTTGTTGGCCGGGCGACACCAACTCGCACTGGACGACCCCCTTTCCGACTACCTCGACAACCCGCCCGCATGGACGCGGAACGTCACGCTGGGCGACCTGATGCGTCACACCAGCGGTATCACCGACTACCAGGATCTGCTGGAGGCCAAGGGCATCAAGCTGACGGATCCGGCCGGCCAGAAGGAAGCGATCGCAGCCATCCTCGCCTCACAGCCGGAAGATCCGCCAGGCAAGCGTTTCTCCTACTCCAACTCCAACTACGTCCTCCTGGCGCATGTCGTCGAGAGGGTCACCGGAAAGCCGTTCCCGACCTTCCTCCAACGGGAGTTCTTCACCCCACTGCACCTGCGCATGGCGTTGTCCCCGGCAACGGACGTTCCCGGCAAGGCAAAGTCGTACGACGCGAAGGACGGCTCCTTCACTCCCAATTCCTCCCCCTGGAAGCAGTACGGAGACGGCTCCGTCCAAACCACCCCTGGGGAATTCGTCCGCTGGGCCGACAACTACCGCACGGGTCGCATCGGCGGAGCGGAACTGCTCGCCGGGGTCACGGAGGGAGCGGTGAGCGTGGGCGACGTCCTGCGCATGCGTGGCATCGATGCAGGGCGGTACGGGGCCGGAATCCTCCTTCTCCCCGACAAGAGCCTGGTGCATCGCGGCGACTGGGAGGGGTTCCACAGCACCTTCAAGGTGAGCCCGGACCGCAACACTGCCGTCACCGTCGTGTGCAACGTGGATTCGCCCGACAACTTCCGTGCGGCAAACCAACTCATGGACATCTGGACGAAATGACGCGCCCGGGCCGTCCTCATCGGTGTCACGGTGAGAACGGTGAGGACGGTGAGCCGGCCGAATGGCGACTCGCCCTGTTGCGTGCCGGCCCGGCCCCGGGATCGGGGCCGGGCCGGCACGCTCCTATGGGTTGTGGGTGTCAGCGGAGGGTGAAGGGCGCCACGTGGGTGGTGGTGTCAGCTCCACTGATGGTGAATTCGAGGTTGTAGTTGCCGTTGGGCAGCCCGTTCGTGCTGACGGGGAGGCCGTAGCTGGCGAACACGGGGTTGTAGGCGAACCGGCCCGTGACCGGCCTGGTGACCGGACCGGTGACCCGGACGGCCGTCAGCGTGATGTTCGAGCTGGAGAGGTTGTTGCCGTTGGCGTCGCAGATCCGCAGGCTGAGCACGACCTGGCCGAGCAGGCGGACCGGCCGGGCCGGGTCGTAGAGCAGGCAGATCCGGTACGCCACCGTGTAGGTGACGCTCTTGGTGGACGGGTTCGTGGCGACGTCCTTCGCATTCACCGTGAACGTGTGCGAGCCGAGCGTCGAGGTGTCGACCGCACTGCCGTTGGGCGCCGTGCCGACGCAGCTCGCCACTCCGGAGGTGGCGTCCGTGCACGAGTAGGAGGCGGTGACCGCCTGGCGGTACAGGTATGTGCCGGCCACCGGTCGGACGATGGTGATCGACGGCGCCACCGTGTCGAGCCGCACAGTGATCGTCTGCGGTGCGGAGGTGTTGCCGGCGTTGTCGGTGGCGGTGTAGGTCACCATGGTCACGCCGTTCACCGTGATCGGGACGGCAGCACTGGCGCCTGAGACGATGGTGGATGCGATCGGCTGGGCGCCGCTCGCACTGTAGGTGATCTTCTGGACGCCGGAGGCGCAGGCGCCCTCACTGGCGCTGATGTTGACGGTGGCCGGGCTGGTCGTGTTCCAGCCCGCGCCGTTCGGTGCGGGGGAGACGCTCGCGGAGACGGTCGGTGCGGTCGTGTCCGGGTCGTAGGTGAACTGGTCGGCGGCGGTGATCGGGCTCGTGCCGTTGGGGGTGGTCACGGTGACGTCCACCGTGCCCCGTGCCTGCGGCGGCACCTGCGCGGTCAGCTCCTCCGGCCCGCTCACGCTCACGTTCGTGGCAGCCACTGAGCCGAATTTGACGGTGGTGCCGCTCGTCGGGAACTCCGTACCGCGCACGGTCACGGTGTTCACGCACTGGGCCAGTTCGGGCGCGTGGTTCGGGGTGACGCCGGTGACGGTGGGCGGGGACAGCGTGACCCGGTCCATCGCGGTGCCCCAGTCGCCGCCGGAGATCCCGGTGTTGCCGGTCGCTCCGATCTGCTGGACCGTCCAGACGTCCTTGGGGTTGCTCGGGTCGCGGGCGGTGCCCGAGTAGTCGCCCCAGCGGCTGTCGCCGTTGCAGCGGCATGCGTAGGCCTCCGTGCCCGCGGCGTAGAAGTCGCCGAACGTGGTCGCCGGGAAGTTGCCGCCCGGCACTCCGATCGCGACGGCGGTGGGGAACATCGTGGTCGAGGACGCGGTGAACCCGGAGAACAGGTCGTCCTCGTCGTTCAGAGCCAACGAGCCGTAGTAGATGTCTCCGCCCACGAGGCCGAGATTGAGGTTGGTCGCCAGGCTCTGGCCGCCGCCGGTCGCGATCTGGACGTAACGCTGGCAGTTGTGGACCGCGGTGTCGCCGAGGGGGGTGCAGCTGACGTTGAAGACGCCCCACAGGTGGTTGTTCTGCCAGGCGACGGAGAGCATCCTGTCTTCGTTCGTCGCGATGGTGGCGTCGCCCCCGGGCGGCTGAGCCGCGCATCCCCTTTCGCCGCCACACGTCGGTGGTGGGGGCGCGGTTCCGATGGCGATGGTGTTCACGGTGCGGTTGACCGCACTGACGCCGGGCACACCGGTGATCGTGGTCACCAGCACGTCGGTGCCTTCGTGCTTCATCGAGAGCTGATCGTTGATCCCGGACAGCGAGGTGGCCGGGACGGCGTCGTCCAGGCTGGTGTCCTGGGCGAACGTCGTGAGGCTGATCGCGCCGCCGGCCAGCAGGTCCGCCTTGTTGACGACCACGTTCACCGCGCCCAGGAACACTTCGGGGTCGGCTGCGAGGTCGAAGTTGTTCCAGCTCAGTGTGACCTTGTCGTTGCTGTACCCGAGCAGTGGCCGGTCCTGCTGGACGTTGGAGCTGTTGCTTCCGATGTTGTACACGGTCCAGTGCCCGCGGGGGTCGGAGCTGTCGCTGACGGCGACGTCGACCTCGTCTCCGTTGGCCAGGATCCCCTCGTACGAGGCGAAGAACCGGCCGGAGCCCGCGTCGTAGTGCACCCGCGGATCCCCGCCCGTGCCCGCCGCGAACCCGAAGAAGGCCCCCAGGTCGAAGCGCGAGCCCACCGTGTTGCCGGCCTTGTCGTAGATCTGGCCGGAGCGGTTCACGAACTGGACGATGTAGGTGGGCCCGACCGCGAGATTGGTGTCGGAGGGGGTGATGCTGTCGCCGTTCCCGAGCGTGGAGAAGCTCTTCAGCCGCTCCACCACGGCCGAGGAAGGCGCCGCCTTCGGCGCCGTCGCGCCCTTCGGAGTCAGCATCGCAGTGGTGACCGGCAGGCTGGGCTGCTGCATCGGCCGTAGCGGCGCCTGCCGCTTCGGAGGGGCGAGGTAGGGCCGCATCCGCGGCTCGGCGGTGCGTTTGGGCCGAGGCAGCGCGCTCACGTCCACGTGCTGCTTCACCTCCGCCCGAGACAGCGTCCCCTCGCCCCCCGAAGGCGAGGGGACGCCGGCCGAGGGCGGGGTACTGGGCCGCGGCTCGGCGAGCGCCGCGCCGGCCGGCGCGGCCGCCGTGAGCGTCACGGTGAGTGCGAGCAGGAGCGCACGCGGCCAGCCGCGCGCCGCGCGCATCACTCGTCGGTTCATTCGGAGAGGCCGTCGCATCGACATGGGCTCCCCCCTTCGGCCTCGTTCGGAAGTCCGGTCCCACCCGCGCGTCGGCGGCGGGCGACAGCTGTTCTGCGGTAGCTGTTGATCACGGGCGGTGTCTATCGGAAGGAGCCGCCACGCGTCACGGCTCGCGGGGTGCCGTGCCGACACTTCCCCCTCCTGGCCTACAGCCGGGCGCGGAGTTCGCGCTCGAGGACTCACACCTGTGCGTTTGTTGCGCAGGCGTAGGCGTGGGGGCATGCCAGGCACCCGGCGGGCGCCAGGAATGCGGTTGATGACGGGGACGATGTCGCCAAGTTGCAGCACCGCCTGATTGCTTGACTCGTGTACTGCCCTCGCGGGGGTGGTGGCCGGTGCGGTGAGCGTGCCGCGTACGGTCAGCGCATGCACGATCAGCGAGACCAGGAAGAAGACGGAAGCAAGCCGGAGCACGGGCAGGCTGCCCCGCCCACCGGTACCACCGACGGGGTTGCAGAGGCCGAAGCGGTGGTGTTCGTGTGCGCCACATGCGGCGCCGCCCTGACGGGGCCACTGACCAGGCTGCCCGCCGTACCCGAAGCTCCGTACTACGCATGGTGGGACGCCGATGAGCCGGGTCCGTCACCGGCGACCGTGCCGTCAGGCTGCTATGCGATCGAGACGGAGCCCTACGGCGCGCCCTTGGTCGTCGCCCAGGTGCCCGGGCCGGTGATGCCACGCCACGGAGGCCACTGGAACGTGGACGGGAAGCCGTTGGTGTCGCAGGGCCCGCGAGGCAACATCGTCATCAACCCGGACGACGCCCGCGGCCTGCGGCTTGAACACGCCTCTCCCGCCTGCTGCGGAGCGACCCCCGACGGCGGATTGAACCAGTTGTGTGTCTGCGGAACCCTCGTCGCGACCCTCTGCTCCGACTGCTGCCTGCCCTACGAGCTCCATCTCTCGGCCGACCACGTCCGCAAGGTCCGCCCCTGAACCAACAGCGGGCCCTGCAACGCCTGCTGCCCGGCATGGCGGTCCCCCGCATGTCCGGCATGCCGGCAGTCGCGGGCGCGGACAACTCCCGCCTCGTGGAGGTGGGCGCTGCCCGCGGGTTGATGTCTGCGATCATCCGGTGGACGGCGACGGGTGACTCACGGACGTGGTGTTCCTCGTCGACTCGGACCACTTCAATGAGCCGGTGCGCCTGACCCCGCCGACGCCCGTCTTTCCGTAGCTGTCGAGGGGGACGGCCCTGGCCTTGCGCGGGGATCTGCACGGTGCGCGATGACGGTCAGGGCATTTCGTCCGGGTCGCAGGTTGCCCGGCGCAGACCGATGGTGCGCAGGGCGCGCATCAGTCCTTCCTCGTCGCCCGCGCGGACGATGTGGACGGCTCCGTCGACCGTGAAGCCGTCGAGGTCGCCGGGAGCCGCGTCGGCTCTGGTGCGGAGTACGACCCCGCTCGGCGGGTCCAGGGCGCGTACGCCGTGGAAGATGCCGACTGCGGCCGGGTCGTCGCGGAAGCCTCCGGCCAGGGTGAGCACGGTGATGTCGGGGAGCAGGACGCGGGCGTGGGCGAGAGCGACGTCGGGCGTGCGGGCGTGGGAGATGACCTGGAAGTGGGGGTTGCGCTGGATCCGCGACCTCAGCCGCTCCAGTTCCTCGCCTTCCGGTACGCCGACCACCAGGACTGTCATCACAGTTCCTCATTCTCCGCCTGTGGCGCGCGTTGAGCGGGACGTCGGTGAGCGCGGCGCCTCGCGGCGGCTGGTGCCGGCACGTACGAAACCGACGTTCGACGATCAGCTACACGGTGCAGTGGGTGCAGGACGGTCGGCTACAACGGGCTGTTTCATGCCCGATCGCGGTCACTGATCGATGCGCGGGCTGTCGTAACGACATTCCTGGTGGCAAACTCCTCGATCACAACCACGACGGCACAGGCCCTTCGTGAACAGCGCGACCGGCGTCGATCCACTTACCGGGAGATGATGAACTGCGCGCACGCATTCAACGAGGTCACCTGGCAGATCGACGACGTCGACGCGGCGCGTGACCGCGAGACCAAGGACCGGCTCCTGACGCGGATGTATGAGCGCATCGGCCCGGCCATCGGGAACATGAACAAGGCAACCCATGAGGTTCGGCTCGACGGTCCTGCCGAGGTTTCCGCCGCGGCGGAGCAGGTGAGGCAGATGGCGCGACGCCTGCAGCCGCCGCTGAAGGCGCTCATCGGTGACGACACCGCCGAGCGGAGACACGACTACGACGCTGCGTACCAGGATTTCCGGGGCACCTACATGACGTTCGTCGGCTTGGCGCAACAAGCGTTGGAGGTCAGGGGCGAAGAAGGGTGAACCCATCAGAGGGGAGCCCTCGTGGCCTACGCAGCACGACTTCGTAACCGGCCGTAACCGGCCGTAGCCGGCCGTAGCCGGCGAACTCGAAGTCGCCCCTTTCATACCCCGTGACCAGTCCTTTCATCGATTGGCATGCAGCACGGGTTCGTCGCCTGCCTGTCGTCCTGTGCCGGCGAATGCTGGGCGCGCGCGTGCCCTCGAAGCATGCGCGGCCCTCCTGGGGTCCCTGCCCGGATCAGGCCTGATGCCACGCCGGCGCATGCGGACGCCGGAGAGGCTGCGGCCTCTCCGGCGTTTGCTGTGTCGGGCGGCTCCCCGGGGCGTGTTTCCGGGGAGCTGTGGGGGTTCGTCCGGTTCTCACTTGCCGAGCTTGGCCTTGAGTTGGTCCTTGAGCTGGTCCTTGATGGTCTGCTTGTTGACCTGGCCGCCGGTGCCGGTGCCGTCGCCGCCCACGGCGGTGGCGTCGCCGGTGTTGACGGCATCGGCGCTGGCGCTGCCGCCGGTGGCGTTGCCGGTCTTGATGTCGCATCCGCCTTCGCAGTTGTTGACGCCGCTGCTGGCGTTGCCGCCGGTGGCGGTGCCGCCGACCGTGGTGTTCTCGGCGTTGGCGTCTCCGCCGGTGCCGATGCCGTCGGCGCTGTCCTGGGGGAGGGTGACGGCCTGCTGCGGGGCGGCGACGGGTGCGGCCATGGCGGTCGCCGGCAGGGCGATGCCGCCGCCGACCAGTGCCAGGGAAGCTCCGGCCAGAACGATACGGCGGGTCGGGAAACGCTCGAACATGGGAATTCTCCATTCGGCATGAATAAGGGTTTGTGTGCCGCCCCGCTGAATAGGCCGGGGAAATTCTTTCGGCCTGTTGTTCTCCGGTGGGTTTCCCCGGTGAGGGCGTACTTCAAATAAACCCTGTGGGGGAGCGGGCGTCACGCCACTCGAATACGTGGCTTGACGCCACGAGCCGATCTTGATAAACGGTCGGTCCGTCGCGGTCCGGTGTGCGGTGCGCACGGGCTTGGCGGCGGCCATGCATGCCTGGTCGATCCTCGGAATGTGCTCCTTTTTTCGGCGCCAGAGGGGGCGGCAGCAGCGCATCGTCGAGCCTGACGTCGTCCGGGTCCAAGCCGGTCCGCCGCAGGGACGCGGCCCGTGACGCCTCTCATTTGGCATTCCTAGGACCTCTAGGTTAAAACTATGAGTCCTAGGTTTGGGGAGGACGCATGGTGCGGGCAGGGCTGACAGCGGAGCGGGTGACGATCGCGGGCGCCGACCTGGCGGACGAGGTCGGGCTCGACCAGGTGACCATGTCGCAGTTGGCGCGGCGGCTGGGCGTGAAGGACGCGAGCCTGTACTCGCATGTCCGAGGCCTGGAGGATCTGCGCGGCCGGATCGCGCTGCTGGCTGCGGACGAGAAGACCATCCGTATCGCGGAGGCGACCTCTGGGCGGGCGGGCAAGGACGCGCTGGTCGCGTTTGCCGACGCCTGGCGGGAGTACGCCCACACGCATCCGGGCCGCTACACGGCGACGCAGACCCCGATCCAGATCGACCCCGAACTGGCCGCGAAGGCGTCCGGACCACGGCGCGCGGTCGAGCTGACCTACGGCATGCTGCGCGGCTACGGACTGGCCGAACCGGACCTGACCGACGCGGTCCGGTTGCTGCGCAGCACGTTCCACGGCTTCGTCACCTTGGAGGCCGCGGGCGGCTTCGCACACGAACGTTCACCGCAGCAGTCCTGGGTCCGCGCACTCGAGGCCCTCCACACCCTCCTGGAGCACTGGCCCCGGTCCCAAGAAGGAGACTCCGCATGACTGGCCCGACCATTGGCAGCCTGCGCGTGCACGGCGCGACCCTGCACTACGAAGTGCGCGGCCAGGGCCCGCTCCTGCTACTGATCCCCGGAGGGACGGGCGGCGCGTCCTCCTTCGACGGCATCGCCGACGACCTGGCCGCCGCGTACACCGTTGCGACCTACGACCCGCGCGGCATGTCCCGAAGCACGCTGGACGACCCCGAGGCCGAGCAGCGAGTGGCCGAGCACGCCGATGACGCCTTCCGGATACTGGACCTGCTGTCGCCCGGTGAGCCCGCGCGTGTTTTCGGCTCCAGCTCGGGCGCGATCGCCGCCCTGCACCTGCTCACGGCCCATCCCGAACGCGTCGAACGCCTCGTGGCACATGAGCCGCCGGTAGTGGAGGTCCTGCCCGATGCATCCGCACACCGCCTGCTCATCGCGCGCGTGCAGGCCACACTGCGCGCAGAGGGGCTCATGCCGGCGATGGCCGTGTTCGCCGCGGGCCTGAAGAAGGCCGGCGACAGCACCGAGCAGAAGGCCGAGACCAAGCTTCCGCCGCAGGCAGCGGCGCGGGTCGAGCGGACGATGGCCAACCTGCCCTTCTTCGTTGGGCGCATCGTGCCGAGCTTCATGTCCTACGCCCCCGACACCCACGGGTTGGAGGCACTGTCGGACCGGCTCGTGCTCGCGTGCGGCCAGGACTCACGCGGCGAGCTGCCCTACCGTCCAGCCGCTCTTCTGGCCGAGCGTCTCGGCACCGAACTCCTGCACTTCCCCGGCGGCCATACCGGCCTGACCACGCACCCCGCCGAGTTCGGCGAGCTCCTCGCCAAGGCCTTCCGAGCCTAGACCCGAGCCGGACTCGCCCGGGTCGGCGCCCCGAAGTGGTCACCGGGCATCACATCTGCAACTGGCCGGCGAGGCGGTCTGGTTCCGTCTAACCGAGCTCATCAAGTTGACCGTACGCAATCCAGCGTTACGCAGGGCGTGTTGTGGTACTGCGGCACTCGGGTGGTTCCGTCGACGTTCACGCTGTTGTAAGGGTCTCCACTCGGCCGGGTGACCCCGAGGTCGTCCTTCTCGACCGTGCGGGTCAGCTTCTTCACGAGCCGGGGCTTCTTGGTGAGGCGCTTGACCGTGGCGGAGGAGAGCGAGACACCTCCGCCGGCCAGGAGGGTGGCGATCAGGAGGGGGACTGCACGTCGGATCCGGAGGGGGCGACCGCGAGGGAGGCCTTGGGGATGGTGCTCAGACCGCCGGTGGAGTCGATGCCGGCTCCATGCGGGCGCCGCATGGGCCTGGAGCTGTCCGGTCGATCACGTGATCTGCCGGCGGACCTAGGATCTCCGCAAGCGAAGGCACAGCTCAGAGCGGGGAGCGATGGACGGGAAAGACTGGCACGACGACGTGGCGCCGCCCAAGCGCTCTGCGGCCCTGACGTCCCTGCGACGGCGCCAGGTCGGCGCGCTGGCCCTGTCGCGCTTGCGTGCGCCGCTCTTCGCGTTCGACATGGACGCGGAGTGGGGTATCGACCTCGCTGTACTGGAGTCGCTGTTCCAGGCGGCGGTGTCGGCGCCCGGCGAAGATTCGGACCGCCGGTACTGCCAGGCACTCGACGAGCTGCATGGCGCCCCGCTCTTCACCTCCGAGGTGGACTGCCCGAACGTGCGCGAGCTCGTCCAGTTGGAGACCATCGCCGGCCTGCTGACCTTCGGCGAGGCGCTGACGGAGCCGGGCACGGACAAGACCGATCGCATCGTCGACCTGCCGCGAGGGCTGGCCGACCACCTCGACCAGCATGTCGAGAACTCCTTCCACTCCCACCCATCGGAGGAAACCCACCACCAGTACCTGGCCACCCTGGCCGAGCCCGTCCGGAGCGCCGGCTTGGGCTACCTCGGCTCCCGCAACCGCGTCATCGAGAACACCTGCGACGACGCCCTCCAGGCCCTCCTGCCTTCCGGAGGCCTGCGCGACACGGCCGTCGGCCGGGACCTGATCGCACGCTGTGAGGACTTCGGCACGGAGCTGGCCGCGATGGTGCGGTGGATCGACACGACGGGCTACTAGCGAGCGGCGTCATCGGCAGGACGGTAGTGGATGCTGCTCGCGTCATCGAGCGAGAGACCGCGGTTCGCATCGTCGAGGAAGAGCTGGACCGCGAGCACCAGAAGTGGGCGGTTCTGGGCGTGAAGTTGCTACGCGCGACAGTGCTGCATGTAGAGGAACGCGAGCTGGTCTGGAAGGTGCGCACCGTGGGCAGATCGTCCGCACCTCCGTGGACGATCTACACGATGAGCTACGCGAGCTGCCGCCGCGCGCGGACGCATTCCATCCGTCGGGGAAGGCTCGACCGGCGCATCTGACACACAACGGTTGGCTTCCCCATCGGGAAGACCCTGATCGGGACGGGTTGGCCCCAGGGTGGTGAGCCGGGACGCGATGCGTGGAACCTGGTCAGACAGGTTGGAGCTGCTAGAGACGTGTCGCGGTCCGGACGAGGTCGGCGACGGCTCTGGACCGGCTGTGCGGTGGCCAGGCGATCACGGTGGTGACGGTCGGCGCGTCCAGGACGGGTACGGCCGCGAGGTCATCGTGCAGTTGGTCTCGGCACGACTCCGGTGAGACCGCGCAAGCGCGGCCGAGCGCGACGAGCTGCAACAGCTGCGCGTGGTCGCGGACCTGCGGGCCGGGGCCGGGCGGGTAGGTGCCGTCGGGGCCGGGCCAGCGTGGCAGGGGCAGGCCCGGCAGCCCGGTGATGTCGGCCATGAGCACATGGGCCCGGGTGGTGAGCGGATGACCGGCAGGCAGGACCGCAACCTGGCCCTCCGTGCTGAGTTCTTCGGTGTCGAACCCGGCCGTGGAGTCGAACGGACGGTGCAGCAGCGCCACGTCGGCCCGGCCCTCGCGCAGCAGTCGTTCCTGCTCGGCCGGCCCGCACAGGATGACTTCGACGGGGACCGCGCCGGGTTCGGCGGCGTACGCGTCGAGCAGTTTCGCCAGCAGTTCGCGGGACGCGCTGGCCTTGGTGACCAGGACCAGGCCGGGACGGCCGGTGGTGGAAAGGGCGGCGCGGCGGGTCCGGCGCTCAGCGGCGTCGACCGCGTCGAGGGCCGCCTTGCCCTCGGCCAGCAGCACCGAGCCGGCCTCGGTCAGCGTGACGGTCCGGCTGGTCCGGTCCAGCAGCGCTGCCCCGAGCCGGCGTTCGAGCTGCTGGATGGCCCGTGACAAGGGCGGCTGCGCGATGCCGAGCCGCTGCGCGGCGCGCCCGAAGTGCAGCTCCTCGGCGACAGCGACGAAGTAGCGCAGTTCCCGGGTCTCCATACGGCCACGCTACCCCGGATCAATACCCGGACGGTATCGCTGCCCACCCCATCGGTCTTGGACCTCGCGCCGGGGGCCGAGGCAGCATGATTCCCATGAGTGAACGAACGATTGCGCTGGTCACCGGCGCGAACAAAGGAATCGGCTACGAGATCGCCGCGGGCCTGGGCGCCCTCGGCTGGAGCGTCGGCGTCGGCGCCCGCGACGATCAGCGACGTAAGGCCGCGGTGGAGCGGCTGTGCGCGGCCGGCGTCGATGCGTTCGGGGTACCACTGGACGTGACCGACGACGCGAGCGCGAGCGCCGCCGCACGGCTGATCGAGGAACGGGCAGGGCACCTCGACGTGCTCGTCAACAACGCCGCCATCACCGGCGGCATGCCGCAGGAGCCCACCCGGGTCGAGCCCGCCACCATCCGGACGGTCGTGGAGACCAACGTCATCGGCGTCATTCGCGTCACCAACGCGATGCTGCCGCTGCTGCGCCGCTCGGCCTCACCACGGATCGTGAACATGTCGAGCAGCGTGGGCTCGCTCACCCGGCAGTCAGGAACCGCTGCCGAGCAGACGGCGGGGCCGGTGGCCGTGGCGTACTCGCCGTCGAAGACGTTCCTGAACGCCGTCACCCTCCAGTACGCCCGCGAGCTGAGCGGCACGAACATCCTGATCAACGTCGGCTGCCCCGGCTACGTCGCCACCGACCTCAACGGCTTCCGCGGCGTGCGCACCCCCGAACAGGGCGCGGCGATCGCCATCAAACTCGCGACCCTCCCCGACGGCGGCCCGACCGGCAAGTTCTTCGAGGACGCCGGCCAAGTGCCCTGGTGATGTGCACCCGGGGGTGATCACCCGCCAGGTGACGCCGCGCGCCGCACTGCTCGTATTCTCCGTCACTCGGGCGGCTCGCACCGCCGGGGAAGCGTCACCGTCCCGGGCCGGTGCTCGAAGGTGTCCATGACCAGCCACTCGTCCAGCTCGGGGTCGTAGAGGTTCTGGACGCCGAACTGCAGCACCTGCCAGAAGGTGCCCCGGTCGTGCTCGTCGACGTAGATGTCGCCGAGCGCGAGCGGCAGGCGCGGGTGATTCCCGGGAGGCAGCTCCGGGAAGACCACGCCGACCCTCCAGTGGTTCACCTTCCGCTGCGGGTGGGTGCCTCGCAGGGTCTCCGGCCCGACGAACCTGGCCTTCTCGAACCCCTGGTTCAGTGCCTCCAGGTTGAAGCCGGGGATGCGTGAGCAGGGATGTTCGTTGAGGCCGGGCCATTTGTACGTCAGCGTGTAGAGCGTGTCGTGGTAGATCAGGTTGGTGAACCAGATCGGGTACTGCGGACCCCCCGCGACCATCTGGCTGTTGCCGTCCCTGCCCTCCCAGCTGAACGGCACCGTGATGCCCAGGTCTCGGACGATCCACTTGCCCTTGCCGCGGAAGTCGCGGGGGAGGCGGGGCGGAGGCGGCGTCGGGGAGCCTTGCTGCCGCGCGGCCACGGTCCCGGACGACGGCACGGTCCCGGACCGGGACGCGGCGGCGACCGGGGGCGGAGCCGCCAGGACGAGGACGACCACTCCGGCAAGAGTGGCCGAAGTGGCCGTCCGACGTGTGCCTTTCCAACCCATGGTCTCCCTCAGCTGTCGCGTCAGGCGCCGTCATGGCGCGGGGACATATGCGGCGATGCTGGGACACCGTCCCCGGAATTAGAGATTCCGAAACCGATGGCTACGGGCGGAGCGGCCAGTATGGGGTCGGCTGTTTTGGGGCACGCTGGTCAGTACGTACGCCCCACCCGTGATCTTGGGGTCAGCTTCCGGGGGCGTGGGCCTCGTCGTTGGTGCCGCCGATCAGCCAGGCGAGCATCGCGGGCGTGGCGTCGAAGTGGCCCGCGTGCCCGGCATCGGCTTGTCTGATCAGCGTCGCGGTCGGCATGCGTGCGGCGAGCCACTCGCCGTGCGCAGCCGGCACCAGGGTGTCGAGGCCACCGTGCCAGATCCGCGTCGGGACCGTGATGTCTGCCGGGTCGAACCCCCATTCCGTGCCGAAGATGGCGGTGACGTCGTCCACCCAGCCGTCCAGCCCCGGCCGGACCGCTTCGGCGAACGCCGGGCCCATCATCGCGCTGACCTCCGGTCGGGAAAGGACCGCCTGTTCGATCTCCGGAAGCGGCGGGAAATTGGCCGTTCCGAGATTGGCCAGGTGTTCTGTGACGGCTTCCCTCCCGGTCAACGCCACGGCGGCGCTGTGGGAGTTTCCCTCGCTCATGCCGGCGGTCCAGTCCAGCCCGGCCGCGTCACGCGGCGCCGGGCTGGCCAGGGCCCCCAGCCGTGTCACCCGTTCGGGATACCGGGCGGCGAAAGCCATGGCATGCGGGCCACCGCCGGACACCCCGAACACCGCGAAGCGGTGCAGGCCGAGTGCGGTGGTGATGGCGGCGACATCGGCGGCGGCATCGATGATCCGACGCCCCGGCTTCGGTGTGGAGCCCCCGAACCCGGGCCGGTCATAGGTGATCAGTCGGACGCCGAGCTCGTGGAACAGGGAATCGTCCGGGTATCGGGCCAGTCGGCTCATCGGGCTACCGTGCAGGTAGACGACCGGTATCCCGGTGGGGTCGCCCCATTCCTCCACAGCCAACGTCCGACGGTCGTCGGTGATCAACTCGCGCATGGCCGCCAAGCTAGCCGCGGCACTGAGCGACGGCCAAAGCTTTTCATTCACAGCGCAATATCGCCGTACTGCCAAATGTGCGGGGATGGTTGAGGGTGCGGGGCCATTGCCATCCGGGAGGGTGTGGTGCGCGGACCGCGCGTGCGACGGCTCCGGCCCCGGCTGCCGGGGGCACGGTGGCGAGGACGGCGAGGACCGGGTCCACGTAGGCGGGGACCAGGTCGTACCGGCGCTGCTGGTGATCCTCAGCTACTGCGCATGACTGCTGCGCCCTGGCGGCGGGGCGCCCCCCTTCAGGTGCGCGGCACCGGGACCGGCCTGGCCAGCACCTGGTCCAAGACCTTGGTCAGGAACCGCGCCGGATCCGTCGCCGATGCCGTGGCGCGCATCGCGACGATCCCGTCCGGACGGACGAGCAGCGCCCCTTCATCCGCGAGCCACGGGACCGCGACGCGATGCGCGGGAAGTCCGACGTCCGCCGCGGCGGTGAGCCAGCGGTCGCCGGCGACACCCACCAGCAGGGTCCACCGGGACGCCACCAGGTCGAGCGTGGAAACCCCGTCGATCCATGCGTGGGGCACCCGTGAACCAGGCGACCCGTCCAGCACCAGGTCCACTGTGGAGGGGAGTTCGGGCCGCGGGTCGACGATGGCGGCCGAGGCGTACCTCTGGCCGAGGTGCACGACCGGCGCCGCCCACACCCCCGCCGCCGCCCTGGCGGCGTCGGCCTCGGGTCCGCGTCCCCAGTGCAGCGCAGGGTCGGCGAGCCTGCGCATCGCCTGGTCCAGCGTCGCCGCAGCGACCGGTTCGCGTTCGTGCGCGTAGGTTTCGAGCAGCCCTGCACCGGCCTCCCCGTGGTGGACGGCGGCCAGCTTCCACGCCAGGTTGTGCGCGTCGGCGACCCCGGTGTTGAGGCCGAACGCGCCCAGGGGAGACACGGTGTGCGCGGCGTCGCCCACGAGGAACACGCGGCCGACGGCGAAGCTTTCGGCCGCCGCGCTCCGGGGCCGCCACGCGAGAACGCTCCGCACCTCGACGTCGAGGTCTGGATCGCCGACCGCCAGCCGGACGACCGCGGCGCAGCGCTCGTGCGTGAAGTCCTCGGGGCGTTCGCCGCCGTCGACGTCGCAGTGGACGTGGAAGACCCAGTTCGTCTCGCCGTCCACGGTGGCCAGCAGGCCGGGCGCCTCCGGCGTGGTGATCGTGCAGGTGGCGAAGGACATTCCCCGCAGGTGCGGTCGGAGGTCGGCGCGGAACAGGATGTTGATCATCGACTTGCCCAGGTCGCCCGGCCCGGAGGTGCCCACGCCGAGCGCGGTCCGCACGGTGCTGTGCGTGCCGTCGGCGGCGACTACGCGCGTGCACCGCAGCGAGTAGCGGCCGTCGGGTCCCTCCAGTTCGACGTCGACCCCGTCGGTGTCCTGCGCGATGCCGACCAGGCGGGTCGACCAGCGCAGGTCCGCTCCGCGGCGTGCCAGGTCGGCTGCGACGACGGCGTCGAGCCGGTCCTGGGCGCAGACGCCGCGCAGTCTGAACGGCGTCACGTCCAGTTCGTCGGCGGACGGGGTCGGCATGGGCACGGTCACGACGTCGCCCGCGCCCATCTCGACGACGGTCCGTGCCACCGCCTTGCCCGCGGCGCCCCGGAGGTCGACCGCGGCGGCGTCGACGGCGGTGTCGAGCCCGAGTTCGCGGAGGATCTCGACGGTGCGCGGTCCGATGCCGGTGGCACGTGGGTGCACCGACGGCCCGGAACGGCGTTCTACGAGCACCGCGGGGACGCCGTGGTGGGTGAGCAACGCCGCGGTGAGCAGGCCGACGCTGCCGCCTCCGACCACGAGCACCGGCACTTCTGGATACATCGTCTCCGTCATGGATACACCGTATCCAGAAGGTAGGATGCGGGTCAACGAGGAAAGGAACCGCCCCCATGACCGAACCCGTTCCCTCGTCGGTGTGGACCCGGCCGCGCCCCGAGCCGCGTCGACGCGCGCCCGGGGTGGACCAGTACGTGGCCGCCGCACTGGCCGTCGCGGACGCGGAGGGATTGGCGGCGGTGTCGATGCGGCGGGTCGCGGGTGACCTCGGTTCCGGGACTGCCTCGCTCTACCGGTACATCACCAACCGCGACGAGCTGGTGGACCTGATGGTCGACGCGGCGCAGGGCGAGGACCCGCTGCCCGAGTCCACCGAGGACTGGCGTGCCGATCTGGGGGCGGTCGCCCGCGCGTTGCGTGCGACGCTGCTGCGGCATCCCTGGCTGGCCGGTGAACTGGCGGGAAGGCCCGCGCTCGGCCCCAACTCGTTGCGGCGGTCCGAGTCCGCGCTGCGCGCCGCCGTCGCGCTCACGCCCGACATCACCCTGGCCTCGCAGGCGCTCGGCGCCGTGCACGCGTACGTACTGGGTTCGGTCGCCGCCCAGCAGGCCGTTCGACGCGCGGAGCAGCGCACCGGGCTCAGCGAGGAGGAGTGGCAGCGCAGCGTCGGCCCCTACATCAGCGAGGTCCTGGCGGCGGGCGAACACCCGATGCTCGCCCGCCGCGTCCTCGAAGCCGAGGAACTCGACCCCGACGTCGAGTTCGCGTTCGGCCTGGACTGCGTGCTCGACGGGCTCGCGGCCCGGCTGGGTCGCTGAGCGGTCAGTACGCGTAGCGGTCCGCGGTCCGCGGTCCCCGGGTGGAGGGCGAGGCGTACCGGGTCCGCGGCCAGGTCGTGAGCTCCGTCGAGTCCGACCGTGAGGGTGCCCGCGATCGATCCCCAGTGTTCGCGCCCACCCACCGGGGTGGCGACGACGATCGAGGCCCGGGGGTCGCGGCGCAGAAGGCGCATCGTCGTCGGATCCCAACGGAGCGGACGTGCCGACGCGGCACCGCCCCCGGTCGCTGACGGGACTGCCCATCCTTGGGCTCCGCTCGCCCGGGAGGTCTGGGCGGCGCTGCTGCCCGGTGTTGAGCCGGCGGCGACGTGTCGCCGCGTGGCCGTCCAGCGGCCGATGTCCTCGCGAAGGGGGTATTCCGGGGCATTGGATCGTCCCAGTCTCGCGGAATCGTAAACTCCGAATTGGTGGATTCTTTGATTCCGGATTGTTGGCGGGATCTGGAGTCGTCTTAACTCAGATGATCCTCAAATGATTTGGGATCGATTGACGTGCTGCGACGCCCTCGTGCACTCTTTGTGAGGCGCAGCCGCTGGGACCTAAAAGGCGGGCCGCGACACGGGGGGCCGGGGTATTGGGGGCGCGCGTTTGTGCACCTCTCCCTTTCCTGCCCGAATTAATCGAGTGGAAAGCGAAGAGGAGAGAAAACCATTATGCGATCCGCGATCAGAAGAGGCCTCACCACCACTGCCGGCGTCGCTCTTGCCGGAATGGCTCTGGCGATGCTGCCCGGTTCGGCCCAGGCCGACGACGGCTTGGTCTCGCAGGCCTCCCGGGTCGCCAAGTACCAGGCCTACCTCGCGATGAAGGCGGCTCAGGGCGACGAGCAGGCCAGGGAGACCGCGCAGGGATTCTCGGCCCTTTCGAGTGCCCAGAAGACCCGGTTCCTCGACCTGCTCGAGGACCGCTCCCTGATGAAGCAGCTCTTCGAGTCGGCCGAGTCCCCGGCTGCCGCGGGCATCACGCGATCGGTGCTGGCGGGCGGCGACGTCGTGGTCGAGCGCGAGTCCGCCGGCGGCGGTGACGACGCGTCCCCCAACTCCAGCGTCGCGCTCAGGGCAGCCGGCTACCGCGACATGTGGGCCTCGTACTCGTACACCGACAAGTTCATGGGCGTGAAGGTCTCGCGGGTCACGGTGCGGACCAACTACCAGGTCAAGGGCAAGGACACCACGAAGGTGTACCCGGGCAGTGCCTCCCACTACCTCTTCGTGCCGGGATGCGACTTCTCCCACAGCCCGGTGAAGGAGTGGATCTCCTCGCCGCCCGCCGACAACGCCCAGAGCGAGACCATCTGGACGGCGTCGTGCTGGGGCAGCTCCTGGGACGAGCGGGAGCGCGTCTGGGGTGACTACCGGGGCTTCGTCGGCGGTTACCTCAAGGACGAGTAGGCCCAATCGGCCTGTAGTCACCGAAAGGGCTGCGCCGGTGATCGCAGGCATCGGCCCGATCGAACGCGGGGATGGTCAGTGCATGGCTCTCGCGCCGACGTCCCGAATCGGATGGCCGACTTCTCTGTGGTCAAGGAGACGTTGTGTTCGAAACCATGGGCTTCGGCCCGTTCATCCCCGTTCTGTTCGTACTCCTCATAGCTTGCGTGGCGGGTGGCGCAATCTGGAAGAAGTGCCACTCCCGCCCGGCTGACGACGACTGATGGCGTCAGCGAAACACGCCATGTAAACAGCTGCATGCGAAATATCCCCGCCTCTCGCGAGATGCGGGGATATCTGCATGGCGCGGATGAAATGGCTTTGACTGTGCCGAGGGGAGGAGTTCGATGGAAATGTCGTCGCGAATGTCTTTCCGGTTTCCGGTGTCGGCTGACCAGTGGACAGATCGTCTTCGGTCGCACCGACGGCGCATAGTGCCTTTTGGGTTCGACTTTGGCTACCCGGACGCTCACCGCGTTCGCCTCCAGCGTCCCGGGCGTCCACGCCGTGGCCGTGACCCGAGGCCCTGGCGAACCCGGCTTCGCACGCTGCGACACCCTTCCACCCGAGGGGTCGCTCCTCTCCCGGTACGGCTGCTTCACCACCACGGGCAACGGGGCCGGGTCGGATGGGGAGCAGCCGGGCGTATCAGCGACGTGGGGTAGCGTCGTCGGCGCCGAAGGCCAAGGGAGATGACATGCAGATTGCTGGTGCCGAGGTCTTCTCTTGCGCCGTGTGCAGCGCCCGGTTGTCAGAGCCGGTGCGCGAGGTGGACCCGCCGGCGGAGGACGAGGCCTGGACGCCGCTCGACTCTCCCGTGGACCCCTGCCCGCCCAGGATGGCGGCAGGCACCTTCGCCCGCGACCCGCAGCCGGGACGCGTCACCTGGGGCCCGCCGCCCAAGGGCTTCGGAATGTCCCGGGCGGGGCACGCGCCAGGGGTGGACCTGCTGTTGAGCCCGGGCGACCTGGTCGGTACCACGAAGATCCTGAGCCGCTGGGGCGGCTGCTGCGGTCCCGGCGGGCACGAGGGGCCGAATCTGGCCTGCGCGGGGTGTGGGGCGGAGGTCGGGCTGTGGATCGGCGACTGCTACACCTGGCTCGAGGTCGTCCTCGATGGGCGCCTGGTCAGCCGCTCCTCGTTGGCCTGATGCCTCTTTCCGGACCCGAACGCGCACCGGCCACGACCGATCCGGTCCAGGCTGCCTGAACCGGAGAACCGTACGTCTACAGGCCGGCAACGGGCCGGGAGGACACGACCCACTCAAACCAAGGGATCGGCAGCGCCAGGGTGGCCATGACGCTTGCACGCTGAGTCGTTCGAGGGAGCGCCTCGCCGGCCTGCGCCGGACGGACTCATTGGCCGCTGCGGATCTCGTCGATCCGCTTCGCCAGAGCCTCCGTCTCCGCGATCAGTCGCGCCTGCGCCGTCTTCTGCTCCTTCCCACCCTGCGCCCTGAACGCCGCGCTGAAGTGGGGTTGGAGCTGGGTCCACCAGCCGTAGTCCAGCATCGCCCACGCCTGTGGGCAGAGGGGGGCGCGGGTCTTCGGGAGATACCCGCTGTCGACCAGGGACTGCTGGTACTTCTTCGGGTTGCTGCCCTCCAGATAGCACAGGAAGTTGAAGGCTCGTTGCTGGGTGACGGGGTGGTCGCTCGACATGCCCTCCAGGGTCGGCGTGCCTTCCTTGCGCGCGATCTCGTCGAAGAGGATCGCGGCGGCCAGCGACGGGCCCGGCCCGACCTCGTTGACGGTGTAGAAGGACGCGAAGCCGTCAGCGGCGTCCTCCTCGAGACCGAGGTTGGCCAGGAGGAGCTGGCGTTGCAGGGCATGGCCCATCTCGTGGCCGAAGATGAACTCGGTCGACAGCACGGTCAGGTCGTCGGTGTTGTACTCGGACGCGGGGAACGGGGCGGGCCGCTCCACGGTCTTCACGACGTCGGCGAGGGCCTTCTCGATCTCGGTAAGGAACTGTGGCGGGACGAAGATCGTCCTGCCGTCGGGCTGGGTGACGGCGTCGGTGACTCCGGGCGGCACCTCGGCGGTGACCTTCACGACCATGTCGTGCGGGAGGGTGAGTGCTCTGTTCACCCAGTCGGCCGTCCGCTCGAGCACACGGGATTTCCGGATCAGTGCCACGACCTCCCGGTCCGCGGGTTTGACCGTGGCGTCCTCGTAGACGACGGTGACCCTTCCGGAGCGCGCTGCCTGGGTGTGAGGCCCTGCTTCGGGCCCCTGCCCGGCGTCGCGGGCTTTGCCGCTGCACCCGGTCACGACGACCCCGGCGAGGACCAGCACGCCGGACAGGACGATGCGCGCCTTCTTCGAGCAACCGGCGGTGTTCGGCATCCTTGGTCGGCTCCCGTCGCGTGTTCCCGCACTGATCCTCCGGCTGTCCGGAGGCGGGTGCCCGTCGAGACGCCCGTTCGGGGGACCGTTCGCCCTCCGAGACCAGAGCGCCGCCATCGCGCCCGCCGGCGGCAGCCGACGGGCGCGACCAACGATCCGATGGTCCGAATGAGCCGGCCTAGTTGTCGAACCAGACGACGAGCCGCACGTATTCAGGACCGTGCACGTCGGCGAGGGCCTTCATGGTCGCCCAGACCGGGGCCCACTCGCTGTCCTCGGGCACCGCCTCCCGGCGCGTCATGCGGCCCACCCGCATGATCTTGTCCTCCTGCATCCACACATCGTCCTCCGAGCGGCCGACGAGGTTCTGGAACGACTTCCCCGACTCGTACCAGCCGCGCTCGGCGCTGTACCGGTACTCGCGCACGCGCGCGTCGAGGGTGAGTGCGGGCTCATCCCAGTCGACGGCGGCCAGTTCCTCCCACCCGATCCAGGAGGCACTGTGGAAGAGGTCCGGTGCGCCTTCGTACTGGCCCCGGACCTCGGCGGTCACATCGGGCGGCAGCCCCCGCCCTTCAGCGAGGGGCCGGAAGCCGGCGTAGTTTCGGACGCCGAACAGACAGCCGAAGGCGTCGTAGCACCGTCCGCCGTACAGCAGATCCAGGTCGATGGCGGCGTGCCAGCTCGAATCCTCCTCGTCGAGGGTGCCGTACGTGCACCGACACTCAATGAACCCGTGTATGTCCGCTCCCATGGCGACGGATTCTCGTATGCGGAGGCATGGCACTCCAAAGGGGTTTCCCACCGCACGGCCCACCTCGGGAATCAAGATCCGAAAGAGAGGGCCAACTGGTCCACGTGTTTCAGTGGCAGGCAGCAGGTGTGGGCGTTGGGGGAGGCGGGGGCTGGCCTGCGGTGTGCGCTCTTCCGAACATGTCGGCAGTGCCGTGACGCTGAGGCAGACGGACGAAGGTGCGAGGATTCGTTCGTGGTGACAGATGCCGAGTGGGCCCGGATGCGGAAGGGCCTGCGCTTCGGGCAGGTCTTCGAGGGCACTGTGGTGAAGGTTCCCAGGCCCGGTGCCATCGGGATCTTCGTGGACATCGGCCTGAGTGTCGGAGGCTTTGTCGACGTCGTGCTGCTCCCCGAGGAGAGCGAGGACTGGCCGGCGGAAGGCACAGTTGCCGCTTTCGAGATCTGGTGGGCTGACAGCCGTCAACAGATCCGGCTGAAGCCGTCTGATTCTCGGTTTCTGCGGAACGACTTCGCAGACTTCGTCGAACGCTTCCGTCCCAGTTGGCCATCCGACGTCGGCCGGCCCGTGCGTGACCCAGGGCCTGTGACCCCCGAAGTGTGAGGAGTCCCTACTGGTCCGTAACGGCGAAGACCTGGGTTCCCCATCCGCCCGGGGTGGCCACCATGTGCTGCGCCAGGTCCCGCAGCTCGCCCGACTCCGGCGACATCCGCCCGATGTCGATGTTGACGCACATGAACGCGACCAGCCCGAGAGTTCTGTCTTCCAGCGGTATGGTGGTCGCCTTGACGATTTGTCCGGTAGCGGGCTGCCGCAGCTTGTAAGCGACCTTGGGTCCCGTCCAGCGGCGCCCGTATGCCCGTACGACATCCTCACCGAAAACCGAGACCGGGTCACCTTCCCGGCGGCCGGTGATGGAATTCCTGATCGTGTGGATGGAGTTCAGTGGGTCTCGGGTGTCATGGAGGACGAACTCGATCGGCAGTCCGCTGAAGGTCTCCCCGAGGGCGTCGGTTATCTTGCCGAACTGACGCAGTATGTATTCGCGCTGCTCGCCCAGCTGTTTGGGTTCGACCAGGTGCCGGTACCGGCGGCGGTAGCGTCGGCGCACCCGATCGATCGCGAGGGCCGCAGGGGGAGAAATGGCATTCCTGTTGCGCTCGGCCAAGTACAGAAGGTCGATGGCGGCTCGAGGCTCTCGATTTTTCAACAGGTAATTGCAGGCTGCGATGACCTCGGCCATGTCGAGATGGATTTTTCCGTCCGCGCCGACCCTGACCGGATAGTTTTCCAGTTCGGCCAGCGGACGCCCCCGCAAGATCGTTTCAGAGGGTGGTCGCCACGCAGTCATGGCCATGGTTACGAGAACGCCCACCACGGCGCCGATCGTCGTGCTCAGGATTTCGGTGAGCATGAGCTATCCCCTTGGGCTTCCGGTGACACGTGAGTTGGTGAGGTGCAGGCTAAGGTCGTGCGAAAAGTATTCGAACCAGGCAGCGCCGCCTATCGGCGCCTGAGAATTGAGATCGCCCGTGGAGGACCAGGTCGTCGTTGATGACGAGCAGTTCGCCGGGCCGAAGACTGTGGTTGAGCTGAACTTCGGGACGCATGATCGCCGCGTCCAGAGCGTCGAGGGCCCCGACCTCGGAGGGTGACAGCGGCACACCCGTGATCTCGGCCGCCATTTCGATGCGCTGACGGTTCCAGTGAACCTTCACGTCGGCACGGCTGAGGTCGAATACAGGTGCAAAGAATACGGGGGCACCTCCGGCCGGGGTGACGTGTGTGCGTTCGAACGCGAACGGGCGACAGAGGCGTTCAAAATGCTGGGGATGTTCTCGCCGCACGATGTTCATCACGGTGAGAGTGCTGACGAGCGTGGTGCGGCCACCTTCGGCTGCGGCCTCGACGCAGAGCAGTGACGATATGTAGATCTGGTGCCCGTAAGGCTCCATTGCGCCGTCGTTGTGAATGTCGATCGCGTCTCGCGATTTCGAGGTGTAGACGCCTTGCTGAAACCTTCCGTTCGAGCGGAAGCGATCGACTCCCTCATAGCGGACAAGCCACTTCAGGGACGAGCCGGCGGGCGGCCCTTGACGCAGGGGCCGGCCCAGACGGCTCAAGAGATCCATGGCGACCTCGGCGGAGCCCTCGGGGTCGAGCGGGTCCACCGAGAGGCCCGTCACGATGGCGAAGCCGAAGTGGATGTTCAACTGGTCGGATATTTGGCGAGCGACAGATCCGTGATCGTTTTTATACGGAATGGGGAGATCGATGGAAGATTTTGCCTGTTCTGCCAGCCAATCGCGCACGGATCCTGCTCCTTGTCTCATCGATCTGCAGACGTCTGCCGAAGTGATCTCTCTGCCCTGGGGTACACGTGAGATGACGCCGGGCATGACTTTTCCGTTGCCGGCTCGGGGTCGTCTCTTCGGCGGTAGACTCCACGCTCGGCGGACCCCATGCAGGCGGCGATATCTCGTGACCTGCCCGCCCCCGTCGCTGAATTGATCCACTCGATTGGAAGATCGCCGATGCGTGCGAAGTTCGATCACCCAGGCGCTCCCTCCCCTTGCCAGCCATTGCCTCCCCTCCCGCTGGGCCCTTACTCCCCTACCGTTACCGCCGGAGGGTTCGTATTCGTCTCAGCCCAAGCGGGAGTGGATCCGGTAACCGGAGAGATCCCGTCAGGGGGATTCGACCAGGAATGCAAACAAGCATTTGTGAATCTGCTGCAGGCAGTTGCTTCTGCGGGTGCATCGGCGCGTGACGTGGTGAAAGCCACCGTGCTGTTCTCGGACGCAGAGGACTTTCCGACGGTGAACGCGGTGTTCGCCGAGTTCTTCCCCGACCATCCGCCGGCCAGAACGGCGGCCGTCGTGCAGCTGATGGGTGACAAGCGGATTGCAGTCGATGCGATCGCCGTAGCCTCCGGTGACGGGACGGCATAGCGAGAAGGCTCGGGTAGGGCGCCATCGCGCGGCGACGTACACCGGAAGGTGCACGGCGGTTCACGCCCGACGGGCGCTCCGGCGGCCGGTGCGCGCTGCTCCCACGGGCGGGAGTCTGCCGAGGGAGGATCTCATCGGCCTCGGGGGCAGTGGATCCGTTCGGTTGCAGGGGCCGCCGGATCGGAGCCGCGGGTTGGTATGCAACTGCGTCTGCATGCAAGCGAGTTACCCCGACATGCTGATCGTCGAACTATGAGTTTCCGGCGAAGTGGCAAGCCCGATCAGGGGTGCTGTGGGGGTGGCGTCCGTTCCTGGTGAGCCGGCACTGAGGCCGGGGACCTCGTGAGTCGTTTCCTGTCTCTGATTCTGGGTCTCGCCTGACGTGACCTTCCCAGCTGACATCCGCAGCTGCCCTGGCCAGTTGGACAGCTCGACCCGGCGTGGCTCGTCCGAGGCCGCGCCGGGCCATCCCTCGGCGGGGCCGAGCAAATGCCGACTTGAGCAGCTTGACGTGCCGTCCGGGTGGATTCCGCCGGCAGATCCCGGCCGTCGACGAAGGGACGTACCTCCGCCCACTGCTCGATCACGGGGAGGTGCTGCGGTGTGACGAACCGCCGGGCTCTGGGCAATTGCCGTGCAAGGGTCCCGCCATGACGCCGAAGCCCACTCTGACGGAACGCCGCTCCCCTCGGGTGGTGCTGGATGCCGACGGCGAGCTCGATGAGTGGCGGCAGCGCATCGCCCGGCACTTCGTCTTCCTCCTGGACCACACGGCACCCGCCGGTTTCACGGAGACGGCGGCTCGCGGCAAGGCGAGCACGCCCGGCCGGCTTCACCATGAGCCGCGCCGAATACAGCAAGGGCTTCTCTTCCTGAAGGGTCGCTCGCAGCCGGGTAGGCGGCTGAGGCCGCCGCGACAGCCGCGGATGTAGAGGCCCAGCATTGCGCGTAGGACGCCGCGATGTCGTGGTGGTCAGTCAGCTCGCTTCGGTTCTGCCGGGGCTCGAGGCCTCGTTGTGGTGTGGCAGCCGGCGATGTCGCCTTGCCGTAGCGGGCGGATGTGGGTGACGGTCACCGGCCGCTCAGGGTTGCTCTGCGTCCGCGCCGCGTACGTCGATCTCGACCCCCTGGGGTTGCGGCCGGAAGCGATGGCCGTCGGCTTGATCTCTTGGCGGACTGTTTGTTGGCAACGCCGGTGCCAGCGGGTTCCTCCTGCCCCTGTCGCGTACGATCGCCGCGACGAGGGGGAGAGCATGGAGGACGTTTTCGATCTGAGTGGAACGCCGCCGCAGGGCTGGATGCATGCCCTTTTCGGTGCCGGGCCCTACGGTGATGACGTCGGCCGGTGTGTGCCCGGCCCGCCTGCGCCGGAGACTGTTGCTGTTCCGCTTCCGGAGGGCGGTGAGTTCGTGTACCGGTTGGTCACGGTGGGCTCGTGGTCGGCGCCCGATGACCCGATCGCCGTCTACAACGACACCGGACCGGTGCCCGCGCCGCCTCTGTCGGAGCAGGAGAAGTTCTGGCTCAGCCGTCGTGCCGACCGGTAGGTCGAGCATGTCGAACGGTCAACCGGCGGGCCAGCTCACGGTACCGATGCCGGGCTCTGTCCGGGGGCGAGTCCGAGGGGGCCTTCGGCGGCACCACCGGTTGAAGGATCGACGGTCCGCCGAGGCGCGTCAGTTTGTCGTGCCTCCGGAGACCCGTACGTTTGCGAGGTCGTTCTCCTTGAAGCGGATGTCGACGTGCATGAGGTCGGCGCGACCGTCGCCGTCCACATCGACATCGGGGTAGGAGCAGAGATCGGCTTCCAGGCAGTCGCGGTTGACCTTCGCGTCTGGGTAAGCGGCGTGTAGCCACGCTTCCGCCTCCGCACGCGTGACCTCGAAGTCCATGTGGTACCAGGTGGACTGCCACTGGCCCTTCGTGCATCGCTTGTCCCGCGCGGTCTCGGGGGGCTGGTTGGTATGGAGGAAGCGGATGGCTTGGCCGCACGAGACAGGCGCCTTTCCGTCCATTTCCAAGCTGGCGCCGTACAGCCACCAGCCCATGCACGTCAGCACGGTGACGACAGCTCCGCTCGTGAGCCAGATCGCAATCTTTGTGCGTCGTGTGGACAAGGGAACCTCCTGGAAGATGATCACTGAACATGTTCAAAGATGCGTCTTGATCGTATTCGGTTCCATGTCGCCTCACATACACGCGATGTCTGCCCGGCAGAGTCGGGCAGTCGGCATCCACCCGGGGCTGCGCAGCCGCACACCAAGAGGCCTCCGCCATCGAGATGACCAGGGAGCAGCGCGGTGCAAGCGCCCGCGCCTGGCGCCGGGCCACATCTTTGGTGAGGGGCTGTCGTTGTGCCTGGTGAAGGGGCGCGGCCGGCCGGCCGCGGCGTTTGCTGTCGTGCGGTGAAGGGGTGTGGGGGCGTTGGTGGCGGGGTCGGATGGGCGGAGTGTGCTGGTGACGGGGGCGACGGGTGGGTTCGGCCGGGTGATTGTGTTTCGTCTCGCGGCCGCGGGCTGGGACGTGGTCGCCGGAGCACGCGATATGGACAAGGCCCGCAACCTCGTAGCGGAGGCTGCTGAGCGGGGCCTGGCCCTGCGCACGGTGCGGCTGGACGTCGCCTGCGAGCAGTCCTGTCGCCAGGCGCTGGAGGAGTCGGCCGAGATGACCGGTGACGGCCCGTGGGCCCTGGTCAACAACGCCGGCGTTCCGCAGGCGGGCGCGGTCGCCGATGTCGATGACGAACAGGCCCGGCGTCTGCTGGAGGTGAACCTGCTGGGTCCGGCCCGGCTGTGCCGGATGGTTCTGCCGGGCATGGCCGCCCGGGGCGGCGGCCGGATCGTCAACATCTCCTCCGGGCTGGGCCGGGTGCCGTGGCCGATGGGTGCCTGGTACAGCGCGGGCAAGCACGCCCTCTCCGCCCTCACCCACTGCCTGCGCGTAGAGGCGGCCCACCTGGGCATCCGCGTCAGCCTGGTCGAACCCGGCGCGTTCGCCACTCCCATGCTCAGCCGCGCCCTGGACGACCTCGAGACCGTGCGCAACCCCGCGAACCCCGGCTACACCGCCACCACACGCCTGTTCACCGCCGTGGACCGGCGCGTACCCGGTCCCGAACCGGTGGCACGAACCGTCGAGACCTGCCTGACGGCCCGTCGGCCACGCCCCCGCTACGTCGTCGGCCGCGACGCCCGTCTCCTGGTCCCGCTCCACACCCTGCTGCCGCTGGCGTGGACCGACCGTCTCAAGCACGCGGTCACCGGCCTGCCCCGCACCCCCCAACCCGCCGCCCCGCCGGCGCCCCGGCCCGCAGAGCAGGCCGCGGCCGCCAAGGAGACGGCATGAGCCCCTACAGCCGCATCACTCATGCCGCAGTCCACCTGCCCGTCCGACGCCAGCGCGCCACCGAGATCGAACAACTCCTGCAGCGCCACAGCCCGTCCCTCAAACTCCCCGCCGGTCTCCTGCAGCGCACCTTCGGCTTCGAGCAGCGCACCGTCGCCGATCCCGGTGACCTGCCCTCCGACCTCGCCGCCCGCGCCGCCGCCCAGCTCCTTCACACCGCCCGCCTGGACACGGCCGACATCGACCTGCTCCTCTTCGCGGCCGTCAGCGCCGACGTCCGCGAACCCGCCAACGCCCACATCGTCGCGGCGAAGACGGGCCTGTCCTGCCCGGCCTTCGACATCGGCAATGCCTGCAACGGAGTCATCAACGCCGTCCAGGTCGCCGACGCCCTCATCCGCACCGGCCAGCACCGCCGCGTCCTGATCACCTGCGGGGAAACCCTCACCCGCCTCTCCCGCTGGAACCTCACCCGCGACCAGCTGCGCACCGGACTGACCTCGCTGACCGGAGCTGACCTGGGCGCCGCCCTTCTGGTGGAGGCCTCACCCGTCCCGGGCATCATCGGATCGGTGTTCCTCGCGAACTCCGCGGGATGGCATGCCGCAACCCTCTACGACCCCCACCACGCCCCGGACTGGCCTCAGGGCCTTCACGTCGACTCGGAAGCGCTCCTGGGCTCCTTCGTCGACCTGGACGTCCAGGGGGCCCAGTGGCTCAAGGAACAGCACGTCGATGTCGGCGACCTCGATCTCGTCTGCGTCCACCAGCCGTCCGTGCCCTTCGTGGACACCTTCCGCACCCGCATGGGCATCGACACCGCGCAGATCATCCCCACCTTCCCGCACACCGGGAACGCCGCCGCCGCGACCCTGCCCCTCCAACTCGCCGACGCCGTCGGCCGTCGACGGCTGGCCCCGGGTGACACGGTCGCGCTGTTCGGACTGGCCAGCGGCGCCAGCGGCGCGGTGATGCTCCTGCGCTGGTGACACGCAGGCCTCGGGCCGGCGGTACCGTCCCTCGTGTCCGGGCAGGCGTCGTCGCGCGGGAGGCGGACGCAGCGGCGGCCCGTCGGCAGCGGCCGCGAGTCATCCGGCCGTACGGGGTTGAACTTTGGAGCATGGCCGGTGGGATGGCTCCGCCCGGTCGCCACGTCGCGGCCGATGGCGTCGAACGGACGACTACGAATAGACGTAGGCCGCCGAGCGCGGGCCGGGCTGGTGCGCTGCGGGCTCAGGTGTGGATGCGGCTGTTGGTGCCGTCGTGGTGGTCGGCGTGTTCGTCGTCGAACCAGTAGTCGCCGGCCGCGAGGTAGCGGAAGGAGTGGCTGGTGTGCGCGGGCAGGGACACCCGTGCCGCGCGGGTGCCGTCACCCCTGGACTCCATGGGGTGGGCGGCGGGGTTCCAGTGGTTGAAGTCCCCGACCACGCTGACCGGTCCCTCCGGGGAATCCGCGGGCAGGACGAAGGTGACCTGGGTCCGGTCCTTTACGCGCTTGCGTTCCAGCACAGTGTTCTCCTGCCGTGAAGAGGGTGGGCCCGTGCATCCTTGCCCTCGTACGGGTCGGCCGTGGTGGTGTACCGGCCGGCGCGCCGTGCGTGGCTCACCCGACCGGAACCGTCCCCGGGGCGGGAAGCGAGGTGCTCCCGGGCGCGTCGCGAGCCGAAGTCGGGCGGTCGCGCGTGCCGGTACGCGTTGGCGGGGCCCGGCCGGGGCTTCGTCGACCGGCCGGGCCCCGCGTACGTGGACCACTCGTTCCCCTGCCACCGTGCCACGCACGGGCCGGGGCCGCCCGCGCTGGGGCGGGCCGTGTAGGCCGGTCGGGCTACCAGCCCGGCACTGCCACGACAACCAGCGGCACATGGAGTGCGGGCCTCCGCGCGGTGGGTACCTGCCGGTTCGGCGGGCCCCGCGGCTGTGTAGTCCGGGACGCCGACAAGCGCTCGGCAGCGGGGACGTCCACCTCGTCACCCGCATGACGTACTCGGGGCCTCGGCCCCCGAGCGCCTGCCGCCATCCGGACGGATGATCGACACAGGTCGCAGTCGGTACCCGGCGGCCTCCCTCGGCGCCGTGAAGAGGTGACACAGCCGTGTCGGACAGGGCAGGCAGACGGGGCGCGGACGGCCCGGCAGGCGATGGCATGGCAAAGCCTCCGGCCCGGCGGCGCAGGCGCCGGCTGCTGCGCTGGATCGGTCTCGGCATGGCACTGCTGTTGCTGGTCGGGGCCGGGGCGGGCTGGTGGATCTACCGCAAGCTCGACGGCAACATCACAGCCGACGTTCCCGCGGCCTCCGAGCTGGGACGGCACGAGGCGGAGCGCCCGCCACCGGTCGTGCGCACGGCGCTGAACATCCTGCTCATCGGATCGGACTCGCGCGCGGGCCCGGGTAACGGCAGGTACGGACGGCGTCGGGAAACGGGGCGTTCGGACACCGCGATCCTGCTGCACGTGGCGGCGGACCGGAAGAGCGCGACGGCCGTCTCACTTCCCAGGGACCTGATGGTCGAGATCCCCTCCTGCCTGACGTCCGACGGAAGCCGCACCGAGGCGCAGTTCGCGCAGTTCAACTGGGCCTTCCAGTTCGGCGGCGCGGCCTGCTCGATCCGTACGGTCGAGAAGATGACCGGGATCCGGATCGACCACCACGTGGTGGTGGACTTCCAGGGATTCAAGAAGGTGGTCGACGCGGTCGGCGGGGTGGAGGTCTGCCTCGACGAGCCGGTGAACGATGCCAAGGCGAAGCTTCGGCTGCAGGCCGGACGCCAGACCCTCAACGGTGAGCAGGCGCTCGGTTACGTGCGGGCCCGCTACAGCCTGGGCAATGGCAGTGATACCGAACGGATGACCCGCCAGCAGCAGTTCCTCGCCTCACTCGTGAAGAAGGTGCAGAGCAACAGGGTGCTGTTCAACCCCGCCCGCCTGTACGCGGTACTGGACGCGGCCACGTCCGCCGTGACGACCGACCCGCAGCTCGCTTCCCTGCGCAGCCTGTACGAACTGGTCTTCACCATGCGAGACATCCCCGTGGCCGGGGTGCAGTTCCTGACCGTGCCCCGGCAGCCCTACCGCGCCAACCCGAACCGGGACGAACTGATCGATGTGGATGCCGCCCGGCTGTTCCAGCGGCTGCGCACGGACGAGCCGGTGGACGTGGTCCAGGCCGAGGCGGACCACGGCCGGCCGTCCGCAAAGCCGACCGTGGCCCCCACACCGTCCCCCACACCGGCCCCCGCCTTCACGGGCACCACTGCGGCTGCGCCGCCCTGCCGGTGAGTGGCGCCGGGCAGAGGCCGAGGTGACCAGCGCGCCGGCGCGCCGGCTTGGCAAAGGGCCTCGTAGGCTGGCCGGATGCGTCACCACGACCTCGTCGTCATCGGTGCAGGATCCGGCAACGCCGTCGTCGACGACTCGTTCGGCGATCTGGACGTGGCCATCGTCGAGGAGCGCTGGTTCGGCGGAACCTGCCTGAACGCCGGATGCATCCCGAGCAAGATGCTCGCCTACACCGCGCACGTCGCCCGGACCGTCCGGGGAGCCGGGGCGTACGACGTGGACGCCGAGCTGCGAGCGGTGCGCTGGCGCGAGGCGCGCGACCGGATCTTCACCCGGCTGGACGCCGAACGGGACGAAGGCCGCACGGGCCGCGAGCAACAGGACCGGGTCACCGTGTACGAGGGCAGCGCACGCTTCACCGGACCGAGGACCCTCCGCATCGACCGGGCGGACGGGGCCGTCGACGTCAGCGCCGCGCAGATCGTCGTCGCGGCGGGCGGCCGGCCCCTGGTCCCCGGGCCCGTCGCGGACGCGGGCCTGCCGTACGAGACGTCCGACAGCATCATGCGCATCGACGCGCCGCCCCGGCACCTGGCGATCCTCGGCGGCGGTTACATCGCCGCGGAACTGGCCGATGTGTTCGCCGAGACGGGGAGTTCCGTCACCGTCGTCGAGAAGGAAGAGCATCTCCTCGGCCCGCAGGACGAGACGGTCCGGGAGCGGTTCACCGAACTGGTCCGCTCCCGCTACGACCTCAGGCTCGGTCGGGAGGTCACGGCCGTGGGCGGCCGGCCGGGCGCGCTGCGGCTCGACCTGGACGACGGATCGACGGTCGAGGCGGACATGCTGCTCGTCGCCGTGGGCCGCGTCCCGAACAGCGACCGGCTGGACCTCGAAGCCGCCGCAATCGCCACCCACGACGACGGCCGAGTGATCGTCGACCGACATCAGCGCACCACGGCGGAAGGCGTCTTCGCGCTCGGGGACATCTGCTCGCCGGTGCCCCTCAAACACGTGGCCAACCGCGAGGCGGAGGTCGTGGCCCACAATCTCCGACACCCGGACGACCTGATCGCGGCCGACCACGAACTGGTGCCGGCGGCGGTGTTCACCCGGCCGCAGATCGCCTCGGTCGGCGCCACCGAGCAGAACTGCCGCGACAGGGGGTTGGACTACCTGGTGGGCACGGCCGGTTACGGCGATGTCGCCTACGGATGGGCGATGGAGGACAGCACCGGATTCTGCAAGGTACTCGCCGAGCCCGGCACCGGCCGTCTCCTCGGCGCCCACCTCATGGGCCCGCAGGCTCCCACCCTCATCCAGCCCCTCGTCCTGGCGGCGACCCTCGGCATCGACGCCACGACGCTCGTCAAATCCCCGTACTGGATCCACCCCGCGCTCACGGAGGTCGTGGAGAACGCCCTCCTCGACCTCGGTCTGTGAGCCCCGCCGACGAGCGACGTCAGGGCCGACCGGGCTCGGTCCGCCCGGCCCGGCCGGGGTGATGCAGCGCCGATGGGTACCGATCACCGCCCCGGGCAGCCGCCTGAGGGCCACTGGACGATTCGGAACACGAGGAGGCGCCGTGACGGAGCTGGACCCCTTCACCGACGGGCTCGACGGCCCGATGTACGTGGTCACCGCCGCGTCCGGCGGTGAGCGAGCCGGCTGCCTGGTGGGTTTCGCCTCGCAGTGCTCCATCGACCCGCCGAGGTTCGCCGTCTGGCTGTCGGTCGCCAACCACACCTACCGCGTCGCGTGTGAGGCCGAGTGCCTCACCGTGCACCTGCTCCACCGGGAGGAGCGGGCGCTGGCCGAACTCTTCGGAGGGGAGACGGGCGACCGGGTGGACAAGTTCGCGCGGGTCGCCTGGCGGCCGGGAGATTCAGGCACTCCGGTCCTGGAGCAGGTGCCCGTCTGGTTCACCGGGCGGATCGAAGGGAGGATCGAGGGCGGTGACCACGTGGGCTTTCTCCTGGCTCCCGTGGCAGTGTGCCCGCCGACCCAGGGCCCGCCGCCCGCACCGCTCCGGTACCGGGAGCTGCGCGACCTGGAGCCCGGCCACCCCGCCTGAGGCCAAGAGCCGCGGCTCCCCTCGCTCGCGCGGGCCGGCCGCGTTTCAACGGGCCCGAAGCGGTAAGGCGCCGGTCATGGTGTGCATCGGGTCGTGAACGAGGCCGGGTTCGGGCCCGAGCTCGGTTGCTGAGCCTTCCGGGAGACGGACATGAACCGCGCTGCGTTGTTCGATGCCGACGGCACCCTCGCCGATACCTATCACCTGCACGTGGTCTGCTGGTGGGAGGCCTTGCGGCAGGCGGGCCACGACGTCGCGATGCACGACATGCACCGCGCGATCGGACTGCCCGCGACGGCGAGCTCCGACGACGTGGACGAGGGCAAGCCCGCACCGGATCCGGTGCACCACGCCCTCGGCCTCGCCGACGCACCCGCGCAGGGCGCCGTAGTCGTCGGCGACACCGTCTGGGACATGCAGGCAGGCTCCCGGGCCGGCGTCGTGTGCGTGGGCCTGCTCTGCGGCGGCATCCCGCGGCGTGACCTCGAAGAGGCCGGAGCTCGAGCCGTCTACCGGCACCCCGCCGACCTGCTCGCGCACATCGACAACAGTCCGTTCGCGGACCGATCGGGGAAGTGAAACCGGGGCGCATCACCCTTCGCGGCGGGCAAGGTCTGGGACGGTGGCGCCGTCTCCGGCTGACGGCGGGCCTGTGGCGGTCTCCCGTGCACCGGCCGTGGCGTGCGACCCGAACCCGTTCGAGTGGTCGTACGGACGGAATGCCGTAGTACAGGAGTGTCGTCATCCCGCCCCGCCCACCCGGCTCGATCATGTCGTGGCATGGCACCTCATGAACTGCGCCGGACGTGGGCCTCGTGGCGCCCCTGGGCACTCGGGATGGCGACGGCCGCGCTGCTGGCCGCGACCCCCTCGTATGCTGCGACGGCGGAGCCGTTCCCGAACAAGGCTCCGATCAGCGACGACGGCACGGGCGCCGTGTGGTGCCCACCGGGCTACGGGGACTGGATCACCCCCCACAGCCAGCTGGCCTTCCACGGCGGGCTTTGGTGCCATCCGCACCACTGCGGGCATCGGTGCCGCCCGGTTCCCTGCCCCGGCGGCTCGCCCGGCTGTGGCGGACCCGGCCTGCCCGACACCGGTGCGATCACGGTGATCAAGGAGGACCAGAACACGGGCACCCCGCTGGCCGGTGCCGTCTTCCAGCTGTGGGAGGAGACCAACGGCATCCCGGGTCTCCAGACCGGCGGCGCCGACCCGGACGAGGAGATCGACGGTCCCTGCACCACCGGAGCCGACGGTGTGTGCTCCCGAACCATGCCGGTCGGCGTGTACTACTGGTTGGAGACTCAGGCTCCGCCCGGGTACGAACTGCCGCTGAACCCGGTGTTCGGCCCCCTGGTGTTGAGGCCGGAGAACGTCGACGAGGGCGTGACGGTCATTGCCGAGAACGCACCGGAACCCGGTGCCCTCAAAGCCCGTCACGTCGTCCGGGCCGCCCCACCGGCCCTCGGTGCAAGCCATGTCACGAGCGAGTGACGCATCCATTCCAACGGGGCACCGCGCTGCCCCGCCCTGCGCCCCGTACCAGGGTGTACGGCCGAGGGTTCCTCAGCGGCCACCGTCCGCGGGGTTCGCCCGGCGCAGCAGCTCGTCGTGGAGCAATCGGCCGGTGAGCGCGCCGCCGAACACGACGACGCCGATGGCGACGAGCCAGGACTGGATGACGAGGACGGTGCCGAAGGGCCCGTACGTCACGGCGCTGGAGGCGATCAGCGGTGAGAAGACGAGCCGGGAGAAGATCCGGAGCCCGAGCAGCCCGACCATGGTGGCCGCCGCCCCGGGGAACAGGGCGGTCCACCGGATCCGGCCGCCGAGCAGCAGCCGCTGGGACCACCAGAAGAACAGCATGCCGATCCCGAACGTCACGTAACCGCGGGCGGGGGAGTCGCGCCACGGCGGGGAGAACGCCGACAGGTAGAGGACGCCGACGAGTACGGCGAGCCACAGCACGTGCCGCCATCTGGCCCACCAGCGGGCCGGGGGAAGGTCCCAGATCCTTTCGTAGCCGTTCTGCAGCAGCGTGCCGAAGGACAGGCCGAACACGGCGAGCAGCGCGAGGCCGAACGCCGTCGTGGTCCGCCACGCCTGGCCGGGCAGGGCGAAGAGCCGCTCGATCTCGACCCGGGCGGCCGCCGACACTCCGAGTCCGTCCCCGAGCCATTGGGCGAACCCCCGCCCGCCGGCGGCGTCCGCCGCGCTGATGACGATCAGCAGCGGTACCAGCGTCAGGAACCCGAGCGCGGCGAACCCCAGCGCGCGGTGCCACAGGTCCACTTCCCGCACGCGCCCCCAGCGGCGACCCGCGCGGGCACGGCGGATCACGCTGCCCAGCCGCCCGAAGGGCGACATCCGTCCGGGCCGCTCAGAGGCGGGCATCGCGACAGGGCCCCCGCGGGCGCCGACGCCCCGGTCGGCACTGCAGGGTTCTCGTTGCCGGGCGTGGCGGTCCGGATGCGGAGTCCGGGAGTGATGTGACGAGCATGGCCGCTCCAGCTTCTGCTGTTCCCACGGTGGGTCGCCCCGGGCGGGCTCCACCGTTTGGGCCGCTCTGGTCCGGGCTCAGGAGAGGGAGTGGGTCCGTCCAGACCTGACCGGCCGGCCCGCCAGGCCGCCAGCCTGAGGAGGTTCGTGCCGATGCGGGCGGGCGGCTCCCCGTCGCGCCAGGCCCGGGCAGCGGTCTCGACCAGGGCGCGGACCACGGCGGCGAGGAGCACGGGCGTCGATGCTTCGAGGCATACGTCCGCCACCCTGATCTCCACGGTGGGGTAGGAGGCCGGCGAGGTGGCGATGGCCGCCACGCGCGCGCCGGCGGATGCGGCGTGCCGGCGTGCCGCGTCGCGGCAGCGGGTGATCTCGTCCTGGAGTTCACCCATGTCTGGCACCGGCTAGGTGGCGAACTCCACCTGCTCCTTTCGCATCCGCCGCAGTCCATCGCCTCCGCGTTCAGGCATCGGTCTGGGCGCGCCTGCTGTCCGGGCCGAGGCCCCGCGCCCGCCGTGAGCCCGGGACGGGAACACGACGGGAACACGACGGCCACCTCGGCGGGTCAGCCCTTGAAGACGTCCTTGATCTTCTCCTTGGCCTGGCGGGCGTCGCCCTTCGCCTTCTCGGCGCGGCCCTCAGCGGTCAGGCTTTCGTTGCCCACCGCACGGCCGGCCGTCTCCTTGAGCTTGCCCTTGGCCTGCTCGGCCTTGGCCCGGCTCTTCTCCTTCTTCGACACAGCTGATCACTCCCTCGGGAGATGGGGACAAACCGTACGTGCTGCTTCTGACCGCGATTCCGGTTGCCAAACCAGCGGGCTCCGGGTCCCGCGCTTACAGCGCACGTGGGCGGGTAGGCGCCCGCCGAAGATCCGTTCCAGCAGCGGGAGGATCGATGACCCGACGAGTGCACGAGGTGATGACCGACCATCCGGTGACGGTCGAGCCCCTGACCTCACTGGCGGAGGCCGCGCGGGTGATGCGGGACGCCGGCATCGGGGACGTCTTGGTGGTGGACCAGGGCCGGCTCCGCGGCATCCTTACCGACCGGGACCTCGTCGTCCGCGCGGTGGCGGAAGGCCGGGACCCCGCCGAAACGACGGTGCGGGCGATATGCAGCACCGATCCGCTCACGGTCGGGCCCGACGACCTCGTCGACCGGGCCGTGGACCTGATGCGTCGGCACGCGCTGCGGCGTCTCCCGGTGGAGACCGAGAACGGGGAACTCGTCGGCATCGTCACCCTGGGCGATCTGGAGGTCGAACGGGACCCGGGGTCGCCGCTCGCTTCCATCGCGGCGGCGGAAGGCAGCATCGCGGCGGCGGAGGGCAGCGCCGAGCGATAGGCATGGGATCCCCCGGGATTGCTCCGCCACGGCCTGCGCCTGCACGCTTCCGGTACGCGCATGCCCGCGGAGGCGGCAGGTGTGGCCGGTCCGGTCAACGCGCCCGGCACGGTGCGCTCTCCCGTCCTTCGGCGTGCACGGCCTGCCCGCCCGTGTGGAACCGGGCGCATGCCGGTACGAAGGGGCGGCGCGCCATGCTTACGACCAGTGGAGCCGTGGGAATACCTTCCATGCGCGTGTCTGCGCGTTCTCCTGCCTTGGATTGAAGGGGTCTCGTATGCCTCCAGTGGGAAGTCCGTCCCCGCCCCCGTCCCCGCCTCCGCCCGCCGCAGTCGATTCCTCCGGCGGACCTCGTTCCGGTGCTCCGGCGATCGCGCGGGCGGTAGGGATGCTGATGGCCGCGACGCCGTGCACGGCCCGTGACGCGCGGCGGATCCTCGAGGTCGCCGCCGATCTCGCGCACACCACTCCCGACGCACTGGCCACCGCCATGGTGGCCGGGACCCGCGGCACACCCGTTCCCGTGCACGTGGAGCGGGCGCTGCACCGTGCGATGGATGCGGGACGCATCCCCGTACCGAGTGTGAGGCGGGGGAGCGTTCTCACTCCGGCCCGGGCCAGGGCCGAAGAGGTCCTGACGCGGTTGCGCGGCTGCCAGGCCCGCCTCGCCGCCGCGCCCGATGACCCGGCGGCCCTGCGGGCCATGGACGACGCCGGCTACACCCTGTGCGTCCTCATGGGCAGAGCCACCGTGCACGAGGCCGTCCTGGCAGCGGAGGCGCGCCTGTTCTCGTCGGCCCCGTAGCGGCGGCCGGAGCGGTTCACCCCGCGTGCACGGGCCCTACCGGTGCCCGGCCGCCGGACGGAGGGGTCCACCGGGCGCACGCGCCGGGGCCGTCACTTCGAGTTCCGCCGCGAAGACCTCGGCCGCGCGACGTCGGCGCAGGTCGTCCAAGGTGCGGACCTGTGTGTCCGCGCGGGCGAGGAGACGGTCGAGGTCGGGGGCGTCGAGGCGGTCGTCGGTCGAGGTGAGTTCGCGTAGTGCCCGCCAGCACGCGGCCTTGCCCTCGACGCCCAGGAGCATCATCTCGAGTTCGACGACATCGCTGAGCGGGGAGCGGCGCACGAGGTTCCCGTTCGGCTTGAGCCGCCCCGCTGTCTCGCCGATCCTCCCCACGACCTCGCGTACGCGTCGTACGGGGACGTCGATGTCGCGCATGACGCGGCGCAGGCTCTGCTGGTCCTCCTCGATCTGCTCCGCCAGCTTCGCAAGCTCCGGGCCTCCGTCCGTGCGGCGGTGCCGCTTGGCGAGTCGCCGGGCGAGGCGTACGCCGGCACCCGAGCCGGTGAGGTGATCGTTCAGGTACACGGTGAGGAACGGCCTTGGCGCTGCCGGGAACTTGATGTCGCGCATGGTGAAACCTCCGGTCGGCGCGTGCCCTTGGCGCGGTGGGACAAACATCGCAGCGGTCCGGACCTGTGCTCCCTACGGGCGCAGGATCAGCTCGAAGCCGCTGCGGGGCAGGGTCGGGATGCGCGACAGGGGGATCGCCAGGTCCTGCTCGGGGACGTCGAAGTCGAGGCGGGCCAGTTCCGTCGCGATGACCGCGAGGGCGCTCACGGTGATGTCCTCCCCGGGGCACCGGTGACCGTGGGCGGGGTCGCCGCCGCCCTGGGCGACCAGGAGGTCGAGCGGGCTGTGCGGGCCGGTGAAGCGGTGCGGGTCGAACCGGTACGGGTTGGTCCACAGGGCGGGATCGTGGTTCTGGCCGTAGAGGTCGAGCAGGATCAGGGTGTCCTTCGCGATTTCCTCGCCCCGCCAGGTCAGGTCGCGGGCCGCGAGGCCTCCCACGAAGGGGGCGAACGGGTAGAAGCGCCGCACCTCGTGGGCGAACGCGACGGCGTAGCCGCCGTCGGTGCCGGAGCGCAGCAGTTCGCGGTGGTGGGGCCAGCGGTGCAGGGCGTGGGCGGCGAAGGTGGCGAGCCACGCGATCGCGATCGTGGGCCGGATGACGTTCAGCAGTTCGACGGCGGCGATCCGCGGGTCGAGGAGATCGCCCTCGGCGTCACGGTGCCGGGCCACGGCGCCGAGTGCGGATCCCTCGGTCACCGCGTCGGCCCGCGTTGCGCGGACGTCGGTGACGAGTTTCGCGAGGGCCTGCTCCTGCCGGGCCCGGGCCCGGTGGGCGCGGACGTGGCGAGGCCCGGGGGACGCGAAGCCGTCCACCATGGCCGTGCAGTCACGGGACAGGTCCGTGATCGCTGTGTCGGCCAGGGGGAGGCCCGCCCAGTCGCACACGGCCAGGGCGAGGGACTCGGCGGCGGTGTCGAACAGGACTTGGCGCTCCCACGGCCGACCGGTCACGGCCGCCAGGAAACGCCCCCGGACGAGCGCGCCCAGTGCCGCCACACCGTCCGCGTCCTTGAGGAGCGAGAGGAACATGGCCTTGCGGACCCGGTGTGCCCGGCCGTCGAGGGTATGGACGGCGCCGTGCCCGAACAGGGTGTCCAGAACGGGGTCCGGCAGTGCAGCGGCCCGTACGACATGGTCCTCGTCGTAGAAGAAGGCGACCGCTTCCGGACCGCGCAGCGCGATCGTCGGCCGGCCCAGCAGGTGGGTTCTGACCGTGCCGTCCGCGGCGACCCGCATACGGTCGGGAAGCCACGCGTAGCCCTGTGTCATCAGGGCGAGCGTGCTGTCGTGCCAGGGTGCTACGGGATGTCTCAAAAGGGTCATGTCCTGCGCCTGCCCGATAGGGCGTGCCGCACACAACGACCACAGGGGCCGTCGGCTTCGGCTGGGTCGGAGGCCTTCGGAGTGTTCGTCTCCGGTGCCGGTCGGTGCGGGCGGACGTGCCGCGGTCCCGAGCCCTTGACGGGTTCGGGACCGAGGCGCGCTCTCTGCGCAGCGGTCAGGTCACCGCTTGAAGATGTCCTTCATCTTCTCCTTGGCCTGGCGGGCATCGCCCTTCGCCCCTTCGGCGCGGCCTTCGGCGGTCAGCCGCTCGTTGCCCACCAGGCGGCCGGCCGTTTCCTTGAGCTTGCCCTTTGCCTGCTCGGCCTTGGCCTTGCCCTTTTCGTCCTGCGACACAGCTGATCACTCCCTGGGGGTTCGGGGACTGCCTTGCTCTTCGCGTCTGACCGCGTTCGTGGCCGCCAAACGTCGGCATCCGGTCAGACGGGATGGGCGTCGGTGACCTCATCGGAGTGCTCGTCGACCTTGCCGATGCCGCCGTCGAGCGCCTCGACCCCATAGCCGGTGAGGTCGCCCGCGAGGTAGGCGACGCCGACGCGGTAGGACCGGACGTTCTCCGTCATGCGAAACACGTCGACCCACTCCGAGAAGAAGTCCCCTCGGACCGTTTGGATCGACGGAAACCGGCCAGAAGCTTGGTCACGGGAGTCTGCGACGGTGAGCGGCGCGGGTTCCCCGGCGGACCCGGGCCGCGTGGTGGCACCCCCCGCCATCACGCGGCCGGGCTCCTGCGCATTCCGGGCCGGTGCCACGGCTCTTCACGACCAGGCCTCGGCCTGTCGCCCCGTTCGGTCCCCCCTCAGCGCCCGGCGGCCGGGTCGTCCCCGCTCAGAGGTCGGCCCGGGTCGGGCGGTGCCGTGGGGCGAGGCCTGACGGGGGACACGCTCCATCCGGCGAACGCCACGCCGAGCAGCAGCACCACAGCTGCGGCCACGGGCAGGAGCGGCATCCGTGGGGTCAGCGCCTACGGCCCCGGCCCCGTCCGCGGGCCGCCCACCCGTGGCCGGTGCCTGCGACGTGGAGCGCGAGCGCGGCGAGACCGATCAGCATGAAGTTGGTCGAGCTGAACGCTTCGTTGGTGCTGATGGTGGCGGCGTTGATCAGGAACGCGATGAAGAACAGCACTGCGGCGGTGATGCCCAGCATGTCCATGCCCCTTTCGGCGGATGGCGGCCGTGTTCCCCGGGCGGGCCGGAACATGAGTGGCTGCTCCAGCAGCACTTCGCTGTGCTGCGGAGAACGGAAGCCAACCCGAACCTCCTGTGTCAGCTCCCTCCCAGCGGGCAAGGGCGTGAACGTCCATGTCGCCTACATCCGTCGAGGAGATATGAACAGCGCTCTTCGTGTGCTGACCGTCCTGGGCGGCTCCCTCCTGCTCACCTTCGCGGCCGGTTGGGTCGTCGACCTGCTGCTGCGCCGGGCCGACGCGCGCCACCCCGAGACGCCCCTGTGGAACCTGCTGCGCCGGTGCCGGCGCGCCCTGCTGATCGTGCTGTTCGCCGCGCTGCTCAGGGGTGCCTACCGGCAGATCGCGTGGCCACCGCTGCACGACCACGCCGCCGCCGTGGGCCGGGCGCTCTCCCTCACCCTGATCGGCGCAGGGGCCTGGCTGCTGGTGGCCGTGGCCTCCGCCGTCGTCGAGTCGGGGTACGCCCGCTACGCCACCTCCACCCGCGACCCGGCCCGACTGCGCCGCGTCCGCACCCAGGTGACCCTGATCATGCGGGTGGTGACGGTCCTCGTGGCCGTCATCGCCGTCGCCGCGATGCTCGTCACCTTCCCGAGCTTCCGCGCGCTCGGCACCTCCGTGCTGGCCTCCGCCGGAATCATCGGAATCGTGGCCGGCGTCGCCGCCCAGTCCGCCCTCGGAAACCTCTTCGCGGGCTTCCAGATCGCCTTCGGCGACATGGTGCGCATCGGCGACACGGTCGTCGTCGCGGGCGAGTGGGGGGTGGTCGAGGACATCACCCTCACCTTCCTCGCCGTACGCACCTGGGACGAACGCCGCATCACCATGCCCGTTTCGTACTTCACCACCCGCCCCTTCGAGAACTGGTCGCGCGGCGGCATCCAGATGACCGGCACAGTCTTCCTCCACTGCGACCACCGCGCACCCGTGGACCTCATGCGCGACAAGGCCGAGGAGATCCTGCACAACTGCAAGGAGTGGGACGGCCGCGGCTGGGATCTCGTCGTCACCGAGACGACGCCCTCCACCATCGTGGTGAGGGTCATCGTCACGGCCAAGGACCCCGACGACCTGTGGACGGCGCGCTGCACCGTACGGGAGCAACTGGTCGCCTGGCTCGCGGAGAAGCACCCGGATGCCCTGCCGCGCCTCGTGCTGGACCAGGCATCGGCGCCGGTGCCGGGACAGGCGCCCGCGCCGGACGCCGCCGGAGCCGCGCGCGCCCGGCCGTAGGCGGCGGGGGTCAACCGCGCCTCCCCGTGCGGGTGCGATCCCGGCACTCCGGGGAAAGCTTGGCACGCGGTCGTCGGGACACAAGCGGAGCATGCTGAAGACGCCCCCCCCGATCCTGCCCGGCGCCGCAGCGGCGCTCGCTGCTGAGGCCGGAGATCCAGCAGTACTTCATCGAGCGCAACGTCGAGGGGCGCCCCTTCGACCACGACACCCGCAGCATCGTGCAAGACCTGCAAGGACCAGCGGTCCGCCGGCTGAGCCCGTGACGAGAGGCTGAGCCCTCGTCCGCGGCAACCGGCCAGGCGGTCGGGCCGTCAACGCCCCAGCGCGGCACGGACCGTCAGGCCGTGGTGGCGGCGCAGTCGGTGCATCTCCCACCAGGACAGGGCCGTGACGGTGATGGGGGCGCCGAGGATGAAGACCGCCCGGGCGCCCGCCGGGACCTGCGGGTACGCGCCTGTGACCACATCGAGGAGGGCCATCTCCCACACCAGGATGCCGGCGAGGATCGGCGGCACCACCTCGTGGATGTCGGCGGTACGGAAGACGTGCACGAGCGACAGGCCGATGCCGTAGAGAGCGAAACCGATCGACCACAGGCACAGCACCCCGATGACGATCTTTCCCGGCAGCCCGACAGCGTCCCGGAGCCCCGCCAACTCCGGCGCCATTGCGAGCGCCGAGGTGCCCATGGACGCCATGATGGCCACCACCGCGCCGAGCGAGCGAAGGGCCCGTCGCAGGTAGAGGCGCCGCAACCCGCCCCGCGCGGCTGCCACGAACGCGCCGACCACCACGGGGAAGGTGCACACCAGCACCAGGACGCTGGACCAGCTCTGGTCGAGGCGATCGTCCGCCACGGCCTTGACGTCGTCGGCGCTGACGACGGCGTTGTAGGTGACCATCAGGCCCACCCAGGCCGCGAGCCCCAGCACGGTACGCCACAGCTGGAGCTTGCGGACCTCCGGATCGTGCACCATCCCCGGACGCGAAGGGCGGAACGCCAACTGGGCGGCGTAGAACGGGTTGTAGAGGCCGCGCAGGATCTTCCGCCCCCGCGACGGCTCGACGCGCGACGGCGGAACCGGCGGAGGGGCCCAGGCGTACGGATACCCCTGCGGCGGGACCGGCTGCGCGTACGGATACCCCGGCGGCGGGGCGTGCGGGGGTCCCGGCGGCGGGACCGGAGGGCCCTGGCCCGCCCACCCCGCCGGCGGCCGACTGCCCGCGCCGCCCGCCGGACCGCCGTACCCGCTCCCGCCGTAACCGCTCACGCCGCGCACCCCCGCTGTTCTGCCCTGCCGAACCCACGCATCGTAGTCGCCGCGAACCCACGAAGCGGGCCACCGGCGGCTCGTGACGGAGCGACACCCCGGCGGCGGATCCGCCGTAGCAACGGCCGTCCAGGACCCGACGCCGACGATCGGCGGGCGGGCGGCCCTGATCGTCGGGACGCTGACGCATGATCGAACGAGCCCTAGTACGGGCTGCTGCGAACGTACACGCTGCCGTGGTGGCGCGGGCGGTCGCCGCGTTCGTGCGCCGCGTCGGAGCGGTCGGCGGGGGCCGAGCGGTCGGCCAGGACCCGGAGGGTCGCCAGGCCGGCCAGCACCTCGTCACGGCGCGACGCGGACTTCATCCAGGCCGGCAGCCGGGCGAACATCCCCCTCGTCGGGGAGGCGTGACGCTCGCGCAGCCGGGCGCCCACGTAGGCGGCGAGGGCGTCGACGTGCTCCTCGTCGTAGGCCCACAGGATCCGCCCGGCACAGCGGGTCTGGAGCCAGAGCGGCTGCCGGAAGAAGGGGTCCTCGGTGCCGCCCGGTACTGCGCCGACCAGAGCGGTACCCCGCTGCTCGGCCGTCCAGTCGGCGACCGCACCGCAGCCGGCGCAGGTCAGGCGGCGCGGCCGGAAGAGCAGGTCGCTGAAGTACCCCGGCGCCGCGAGGTCGGGCCGAGGCACGACGAGCGCGCGGCCACCGCACCTCGGGCAGACCACGAGCACCCGGCCGGTGAATCGGGGTAGCCACGTGCCGTGGTCGTGGTGGCGGATCGGCTCGGGGTGCACGGGCTTGGAGCTCATGACGGACACCCTGCCAGGCCCGCCCCACCCTCGGCGACCGGGAATCGAAGGGCACGGGAGGGGCACCCGGTCGCCCCGGAGGCCGGCTGTCTAGTCTCGGCTGCATGACGAGGACGACACCGCCGCGCCCCCTCGACGTCGAGGCGCTCTTCCCGGAACTGGCCGGGCACCGCGCCACGACCACCCGCCTGCACCCGCGGCCGGGCACTCCGGACCTGTCGCAGAGCTCGGTGGGAGGGCCCATGCTGTGGCCGGCGGACGAGCCGTGGCCCGTCTGCAGGGAGGCCCACGGCCGAGGCCGCGGACGGCGCATCGGGGACATCCGCCGGGAACGCCGGATCTGGGCGGCAGCGCGGGCGAGACAGCCGTACGAGGGTCTCACCGACGACGAGCGGCAGCTCGTGGCGATGCTCGGCCGCAAGCACCGCGTGTCCGGCATGAGTGACACCAACCCGCTGCCCATGCTCGGCGTCGCGCAGTTCTACCGCCGGGACCTCCCCGATCTGCCGGCCGGGCCGGACGGATGCGACCTGCTCCAACTGTTCTGGTGCCCCTTCGACGCCCATGGCCCCACCCGGTACGGCATGCTGCTCGACCTGCGCTGGCGCAACTCGGCGGAGGTCGGCGAGGTGCTGGCCGAGCCGCCGCGGCCGCCGGTCGTCGGTTATGAGGGGTACGTGCCCGAGCCGTGCGTGCTGCACCCGGAGCAGGTGGTGACGTATCCGTTCGCCGGGCTCCTGCCCGAGGAGCTGTGCGCCCGGATCGACGCATGGGAGGAGGCTCTGGAAGAGGCGGCCGAGGAGGACGACGAGAACGAGGCCGGCGCGGCCGAACTGCCCGGCTACCAGTACGACCTGTCGATCCCGCCCGGCTGGCGCGTCGGCGGTTTCGCCTCCTGGCACCTCACCGACCCCTCCCCGATGGACTGCCACGCCTGCGCGACGCCGATGCACCTCCTGCTGACGGTCGACACGTCCGAATGGGACGGAGGCAGCAAGAGCTGGGCACCCGTGGAGGAACGAGGCCTGCCCCCGAGGCAGGCGGCCGAACCGACCGGAGTAGTCGTGGGCAACCACGGCGAGGTCAACGTCTTCGCCTGCCCCGCCGACCCCGGACATCCGCACCGCTGGAGCATCCAGTAGGGCGTAGAGCCAGGGGTGCCTCATCGGCGACGGGAGGATCGTCTAGCGGGCGGTGAGGAGGCCGTTCACCAGAGCTCGGAGCCCGTCCAGGTAGGTGTCCTCGCCGGTCAGCGGTGCCCAGCGGTCCGCGACCTGTGCCAACCGGGGCAGCTCGCCCGGGTCGAGATCGCCGAAGACTTGCTCCCGGTAGGTTGCACGGTCATCGTCTGCGCGTCGCCGGGCCGCCGTCGCCCGGACCACGATCTCTCCAGCGGTGTAGTACCAGATCGCACGATAGCCGTGCACGGCCCGCTCGGGGGACAGTCCGCATTCGACCAGCCCGTCGACGATCTGCTCGACGAACCACAGCGCGGACGTGGACATCAGGTCATCGGCCGTCAGTACCTCCACGATCCAGGGACAGGCGGCGAGCGCCTCGTGGATCGCGGCGGCGGCGACGACGATCCGCTCGCGAGGGCGCTCGGGCAGTTCGGGTCGGCGCAGCGCCCGCGCGGCGTAGTCGTCCAGCAGCAGGACGAGCAGTTCTTCCTTGTTGCGGACGTGGTGGTACAGCGCCATCGGCGTACTGCCGATCTCCGCGGCCAGCCGCCGCATGGTCAGCCGGTCCACGCCTTCCTCGGTCACGATCCGGCGGGCCGTCCCGATGACCTCCTCGCGGGAGATGCGGGGAGGTCGCCCGAGGGCTTTGCGGGGTGCGGACGGTTGCGGCATGCCCAACATCATCCCCCAGGTGTCGACAGCGACGACCCCTGAGGTTACTTTCTATACATGTATAAAAACTTGCGGGGGCGACCCCGGTCCGTGCTGGCGGCGGCGGCCGTCGCCCAGTTCGTCTTCGCCCTGGACATGTCGGTGGTCAACGTCGCATTGCCCGCGATCCGCAGCGCGTTGGGATTCGCGCCACTCGACCTGTCGTGGATCGTGCACGGCTACGCGCTCACCTTCGGCGGACTCCTGTTACTGGGGGGCCGCGCCTGTGACCTGTACGGTCACCGTCGGCTGTTCGTGGTGGGCCTGGCCGTCTTCGGGATGTGCTCGCTGGCGGGCGGGCTGGCCCAGGCGCCCTGGCAACTGATCGCCGCCCGTGCCGGACAGGGGCTGGGTGCTGCCGCGGCCGCCCCAGCCGCGCTGGGGATGCTCACCACCGCCTTCGCCGAGGGCCCTCGCCGGGTCCGGGCACTCGGGGTGTGGAGCGCGGTGAACGCCGCCGGAGGAGCGCTGGGATTACTGGCAGGTGGTCTGCTGGCCGAGTACGCGGGGTGGCGCTGGGTGATGCTGATCAACCTGCCCATCGTGGCGGCGGCGCTCGCGCTGGTTCCGGCGGGTGTGCCCGCAGCGGCACGGCCCGCCCGGGGCGAGCGGCCGGACGTGCTCGGAGCCGTCCTGGCCACCGGCGGAGTTGCGCTGCTGGTGTTCGGCGTGGTCCGCACCGACATCCGGGGATGGGGGTCCCGGGACACCGTGGCGATTCTTGCCGCCGCGGCCGTGCTCCTGGCCGCCTTCGTCCTCGCCGAGTACAGGGCCCCCGCGCCCCTGCTGCGCCTCGGTCTGCTGCGCAGCCGCTGGGTGGCCGGCGCCAACGTGCTGGTGTTCCTCGCCGCGGCCGGGCAGTTCGCGGCGTTCTATCTCGTGTCCCTGTACATGCAGCAGGTCCTGGGCATGGGTGCCGCGGCGACCGGCGCCGCGTTCCTGCCCTTCTCCGTGAGCCTGGTGGCGGGCGCCGTCGTCGCGACCCGCGTCACCGCGGCACGCACGCCCCGAACCGCCCTGGTGCCCGGCGCTCTGCTGGCCGCGGCGGGCCTGGCCTGGTTCGCCTTCATCAGCCCCGGGGGCGGCTTCCGCACCGACGTGCTCGGCCCGTGCCTCATCTCCGGCGTCGGCGTGGGTCTGGTCATGGCCCCGGTCGCCGCCGCCGCGACCACCGGTGTCGCCTCCCGCGAGGCCGGCATGGCCTCCGGCCTGTTCAACAGCTCCCGCCAACTGGGCGGCTGCGTCGGCCTGGCCGCCCTGGCCACCATCGCCGCACACCGCACCGGCACGGCCACCGACCCCGCCGCGCTCAACGACGGCTACGCCCTGGGCCTGGCCGTCACCGCCGGCCTCTTCGTCCTCGCGGCAGTCGTGGCGATCGGCGTACTGCCCCGGCGCCAGGCCGCCATGGCTGCCCCGCAACCCGCCGCCCCCACGAAGAACCGACTGGAAGGAACGCCATCATGACGACGACCCCCATCGACCTGTTCGCCTCCGCGCTGCAGTTCCGCCCCGACGGCGACGTCCGACCCGCCGAACGACGGATGACGGGCAGCGACTCCGGCGCCTGGCAGATCGCGACTTTCCACGTGGAGACCGACGCCGACGTCCACGCCGACCACTGGGAGATGCACCCGGAGGCCGACGAGGCGGTGTGCTGCCTGACCGGCGGCGTTCGTCTCCACTTCCGTCCCACCACGCCCGGCGGCGCCGAGGACATGGTGCAGTTGCAGGCGGGCACCGCCGTGATCGTCCCCCGTGGCCGCTGGCACCGCCTGGAGCTGAACGCCCCCAGCGACCTGATGTCGATCACCCTTCGTCACGGCACCCGCCTCGAAAGGCGCACCGACAGTCACTGACCGGAGGGCGGCCCGGCAGATTCGCTGCCGGGGAGGAGGGCGCCGGCGTGTCATCGTCCGTGCTCGTCGCGCAGACATCCCGCATGATCGCTCCGCTGATCAGAGCTCTTCAGCCGAGGTGTCGGTGGCGTCGGGTTCGGCGCGCGTGACCAGGCGGTAGCCGGATGCGCGCCTGCGTCGGTTCGAGCGCGGGCCGGCTTGTACGGTGCGCCCTTGCAGGATGGCGGCATCGAGGAGTTTGTCGACGGCGGGGTTGTTGCGGCGCATCCGTGTGAGTTGATCGCGCCTGAGACCGACTGCTGCGGCGGCCGTGCCGACGTGGATCCCTTGGGCGATGGATTGCAGCAGGATGCGGAGGCCGAACGCATTGGCCTGTCCTGGCGGCGTCACTTTGTGTGCGCCGGCCATGGCGGCGGCGGCGGACATCGCGGTGTCGAAGGTGGTGTCGCTGCTCCGCCAGTTGGCGAGGAGGGATTCCGTGATGCCGGCCGCGGCCGCGCATCCTGCCGGGCCCAGGCCCATGGCGGCCGCGCGCAGGGCGTTGGCACGCCGAAGGTCGGTCTCGGCGGTGTGGTCCGGACGGCCGTGGATCGCGCTGATCAAGGTCTGCTCGATGTGGTCCGAGGACGTCAGCTGGGCGACCAGGTCCCCTGCCCGTTCTTCAGGTCGGCCTGCTTCTTCCGGTTTCGGATTCTTCAATGGCTGCGAGCCTCCTGCCGGACTGTCTCGGTCTCCGAGCACATTGTGCAGGTGGGACCGGCCTGTTGGCAGGCCGGTCCCAAGGAAGGAGTCACTCGCGCGGGTTACACGGCGAAGGGCTACGCGACGGCGGGTGCGGGGTGCGTCTGTGCGTGGCGGTTCAGGGACTGGGAGTAGCGGCGCAGGAGGAGGGCGGCGGTGGTGGCGAGACCGGTGAGGAGACCGAGCCAGATGCCGAGCGTGTCGAGGTTCAGCGCGTAGGCGAGGAGCCAGGAAGCGGGCAGTCCGACGGCCCAGTAGCCGATGAGGGTGATGCGGAAGCCGCTCTTGGTGTCGTCGAGGCCGCGCAGGAGTCCGACGCCGATGTTCTGGGCGCAGTCGAAGAACTGGAGGAAGGCGGTGACGAGCAGGAGCTGCGTGGCGATGGTGAGGGCCTGGTCGGACCCGGAGTCGAGGAAGGGCGCCAGGATCAGCCGGGGAATCGTGAGGTAGAGCAGCCCGACGACGGCCATGACCGCGGCGGCGCAGGCCAGGGCGGTGTTCTTGATGCGGCGGGCGTCGTCGTGGTTGCCGAGCGCCAGTTCGCGGCTGACGTTGATGGACGCGGCGTGCGAGAGGCCGACGGCGACCTGGAAGACGATGTAGACGAGCTGGTTGACGGCCGTGTGCGCCGCGAGTGCGTCCGGCCCGAAGGAGCCCGCCATCAGGGCGGTGATGGAGAAGAAGCCGGCTTCGGAGCCGTAGGTGGCGGCGATGGGGACGCCGAGGCCGACGAGGCGCCGCACGGTGGCCCGGTCGGACTTGGTGATGTCCAGGGTCAGGAGCGGTGCCAGCTCCTTGTCCTTCTTCGCGGAGAGGTACAGGGCGAGGAAGGACAGCAGGTAGACGCTGGAGGTGGCGATGCCGACGCCGGTGAGGCCGAGCTTCGGGAGGCCGAAGGTGCCGTGGATGAGGACCCAGTTCAGGCCCGCGTTGACGGCGATCGAGGCGATGGTGATCTGCAGGAGGGCCTGGGGGCGGCGCATGCCGACGGTGAACTGGCGGACGGCCTGGAACCAGAGGCAGGGCAGCAGGCCGGGGGCGAGCGCGAAGAGCATGGTCTGGGTGAGGTCGACGACGTCCGCGTCCTGGCCGAGCCAGGTCAGGGCCTGGCCGATGAGGATCATCAGGACCGCGCCGGCGAGTCCGGCGAGCGTGGCGACCGCCATGCTCGCCCGGACTATGGAGCGGACCTCGTCGTGCGCTTGCTCTCCTGCCGCGCTGCCGTCGCCCTCTTCGGTCTTCCGCTCGGCGCGGGCGGCCGCGGAGGCTATCTGGTTGCCGACCGAGGTGAGCAGGCCGACGCCCATGGTGCGGATCTGGTTGAAGATGACGATGGCCAGGCCGCCGGCGGCGAGTTCCGTGGTGCCGAGGAGGCCCATCATCACCGTGTCGGTGGTGGTCAGCGCCACCTGGGCGAGCTGGGTGAGGATCAGGGGCACGGCGAGGACGCCGAGGGCGCGGCTGTCGCGGAGGAGAGTCTTCAGCATGGGTTTATCGGTTCCCGCGGAGTTTGGTGAGTAGCTCGTCGATTTCCCGCTCGGCCTCGGCGTCGAGGAGATCGCGGTCCTGCATCCACTCGTCGTTGAAGACGGTGTCCATGTACTTCTCGCCGCCGTCGTTGACGAGGGCGACCATAGTGGTGCCCGGCGGCAGGGTGGGCAACCGGGTCAGGGCCTCGTAGACGACGCCGCCGGCGGAGCCACCGATGAGGAGCCCGGTACGGGCGACGGCGCGGCAGGTGGCGAAGGCCTCGACGTCGCCGACCTTGACGCCCTCGTCGATGAGGTCGAAGTCGACGAGCGCGCCGATCTCGGCGCCCTCCGGCGTACCGGTGCCGGACTGGTAGTAGTCGTGGGCGGGTCCGCCGAAGGCGATGGAGCCCTTGGGCTCGACGCCTATGACGGTGAAGCCGGACATGAGCGTGGTCAGCTCCCGGCTCGTGCCGCACAGGGCTCCGCCCGTGCCGACGGCGCCTATGAGGACGTCGATCTTCCCGTCGAGGGCCTCGACGAGTTCGTGGGCGACGGGGAAGTAGCCGACGCCGTTGGCGGGGTTGTTGTGCTGCTCGGTGAAGATGGTGTTGTCCTGGCCGCGGGCCATGTCCTCGGCCAGTTCCTCGCGGGCGGCGGTGGCGAGTTCCTCGGCGCCGTCGTCGACGACGTAGACCAGTTCGGTGCCGAGCGCCTTCATGCCGCGGAGCTTGTCCACGCAGGCGTGGTTGTCGACGACGGCGGTGAAGGTGTAGCCGCGTTCGGCGGCGATCACCGACAGCCCGAGGCCGGTGTTGCCGGAGGTGGACTCGATGATCCGGCCGCCGGGCCGCAGCTCACCGGACCGCTCGGCGGCGTCGATCATGGCCCGTGCCATACGGATCTTGGCCGTGCCGGTGGGGTTGAACATCTCGAGCTTCAGCAGCAGTCGGCTGCCGGTCTCGGTGGAGGCAAGTTCCAGCAGCGGGGTGTAGCCGATGAGATCGGACACGCGGGAGACCACGGCAGGGCGCGTAAGGGCTCCGGGCATCGGTAACTCCAGAAGGGTGTGGGAGGCGGCAGGCAGCAGGCGGAGGGATGCGCTCGGGGGCGGTACGTCAGGTGAAGTGGCGGTCGAGGCGCCAGCGCGGGCGCGGCTCGTCGGTGCGATCGACGACGACCTTGGGCGGCAGGGCCAGGTCGTGGAAGGGGGACTCGTTGGAGTCCATCTGGTAGCCGGCCGTGTTCGGGTAGACGAGCAGGTCACCGGTGCGGGGGCGGCAGCGGAAGGGAATCTTCCGCCAGGTGAGCATGTCCGATTCCAGGCAGGTGGCCGCCCCGACGCTCGCCGGGAAGACGCCCTCGGGGCTGTCCGGGTCCTGCGGGATCAGGATCGGGTCGGGCAGGTACTCGCTGTTGAACCACTGCTCGGACAGGCTCAGGCTCGTCCCGTCCACGGTCAGGATCTGGTATCCGTCACGCTCCTTGACGCCCTGGACCCGGAAGACCGTCGCCCCTGCCTGGTGCAGCAGTGCCCGTCCCGGCTCCAGGAGCAACAGGACGCCCGCGTCCCGCACGAGCCGGGCCAGTGACTGCTCGTGGCCTTCGGGCTGGGTGGCGAGCAGTGCGGCCAGGGCGTCGGCCCCGGCCAGGGGGGAGTGGTACGGGTAGAAGTCGCCGGTGTGGAACGTCTTGCCCGCGTGGTAGTGGCTGCTCTTGTGCTCGGCGAGGAAGGTGTGCCAGCTGTCCGCGTCGGTGTAGCTGATGGGCAGGCCGCCGCCGATGCTGATCCGCGAGGCCTCCAGCCCCTGGACGCGTGCCTTGAGGCACAACTCGACGAGGCGGGCCGCCAGGTCGGCCCGCGGCTGGAGGGCGTAGCCGGACAGGTGGAAGCTGAACCCCTCCATCCGGACGGCGTCCCCGGCCTGGACGCACCGGTCCAGGGCTGTGGCCAGTTCGGCTTCGGTGAGCCCGAAGCGGCTGTGCGGCTGGGCCGGCGGCAGAACGCGCAGCAGGATCCGGGAGGGCCGGATCTGGCCGGTCAGGGCGATGGTGACGAGGGCGTCGAGCTCGTCGAGCGCGTCCACGGCGACCAGCGCCCCGTGCTGGACGGCCAGTTGGAGGAGCGCCGGGTCCTTGGCGGGACCGGTGACGACGAGGTGCTCACCCCGCACGCCGTGGCCGAGGGCCTCGCGCAGCTCGGCCACGGAGGCGACGTCCACGCCGGCCCCGCCCGCCGCGGCGCGTTCGACGAAGAGCGCGGCCTTGTTGGCCTTCTTCGCGAAGTACACGAAGCCGTCGACCCCGGCCGCTGCGAGCGCGCCCTGCATGGCCCGCAGGTTGGTGTCGAAGGCGTCGGGCAGCAGGAAGTGGAACGGGCCGCCGAACGCGTAGGCCAGCTCGGGAAGAAGGCCGCTGGCCAGGACCTGATCGGCGGCTGCGTCGGGCAGCACCGGGAGGGTGGGCAGGGGGCGGCTGTTCACTGCCACAGCGCCACCTCGGTGCCCAGGCCCTGCGCGAGGGCGAGCTGCGCGAAGCGGTGGCCGAGGGCGATGTCGGTGACGACGAGGCCGCTGTTGTACGCGAAGATCCGCTCGTCCGGGCCGGTGCGTCCGGCGCTCTCGCCCGCGAGGACGGGCGGGAACTCGGAGTCCACGGCCGGGAGTTTGCCCTCGGCGTCGGCCATGTCCGTGCCCGTCACGTTCATCTGCGCCTCGCTGGTGGCGATGACGCGGTCGGCCTCGTGCAGGGTGGAGGGCGCCAGGCCGTGGCCGACGAGGATCGACAGCGCGCCGGGCTTGAGCCAGGAGGCCTCCACGGCGGCCTGGGTGTGCCCGCCGGCGGTGGCGACGATGACGTCGGCATCCGCGGCCGCGGCCTGCAGGTCGGTGACGATCTCCACGTCCCGGTCGGGGAAGTACGTGCGCAGCTGCTCGCGGACCGCGGCGATGCCCTCGGGGTGCGATCCGGACAGCATCAGCCGGTCCAGGTCCGGCAGGGTGGTGAGCAGGAAGGGCAGCGCGAGCCGCCCCTGGGTGCCGGTACCGATGACCAGGGCGTTGCGGGCGCCGGGGGCGGCGAGTTCGCGGGCCAGCAGGGCGGAGACGGCCGGGGTGCGCAGGGAGCCGATGCGGGAGCAGTCCATCATCGCGACGGGCAGGCCGGTGACGTCGTCGTAGATCGTCAGCGCGGTGTAGTAGTGCTGCTCCTCGCGGCCCTTGTCGAGGCCGTGCTTGTAGGAGGTCTTGATGGCGACGACCTCGCGGGAGCCGTCGCGGCCGAGCATCGCGTAGGAGACCGAGTGCCCGTCCTGCGGCTTGACGGTCAGTTTCCGGGGGTTGTCGGACTGGCCGGCCTGGAGGGTGCGGTAGGCGCCCTCCACGGTGGCCACCACGTCGGCCAGGGATATGTCGATCCCGGCGAGGTCGGTGGTGGACAGGATGCGCAGGTGCTTGTCGTCGCCGGATGCGGCGGCGCCGGCGGGGGCGGCCGAGGTGTCGGTCATGGTGGTCTTCCTCCGGGTACGGGGCGGGTGGTCAGCTCGCGTGTGCTTCGAGGGCGCTCTGGCCGTAGCCGTGCTCGTCGGCCTCGGCCTCGGGGCGGGTGCGGCGGCCGGGTACGCGGACGGAGGCACGCTTGAGCCAGCGGTCACTGCCGTCGTAGCGGGCCCGGAAGGGCACTCGGCCGTGGACGACGAGGTCGTTGTCGACGACCAGGATTTCGCCCGGGCTGAGGCTGACGGCGACCGAGACACGGGCCAGTTCGTCGGAGAGGCGTCCGTACGCGGAGCGGTAGGCCTCGTCGGCTTCGTCCAGCGGGGTGTACGCGGGGTCGAAGCGCAGCGTCATGCCGTCGTCGGTCGCGAACAGGGTCGGCACCGCGGGCGGGGCCTGGTCGGCGTAGCCCTGGGCCTCCTCGTAGGCGTCGTCGGGGAGGATCGGCAGCGCGGGCCCGGTGAGGAGATCGATGTCCTGGTCGGCGAGTCGGGTCTTTCGGATGCTGGCTGCGGTGGTGGCGATGTTTTCGTGGTTGCGCATGCAGCCGAGCATCAGGAGGTGGGCGCGGCCTGGGTGGAAGGCGTCCTCGGTGTGAGGGCTGAGAAGTACGGTGCTGCTGGCGCCGGTCTGTTCGGTCTCGTGGCCGGGGGAGGGGACGATGTTGTGTACGAAGCGTCCGTTCTGCTGGCCTTCCCAGGCGATGGGGTTGCCCATCACGGTGGCGAGGAGAAGCAGGGCGATGTCGTACACGGCGCCGCTGTCGCCGGCGGTGGCCCAGCTCGAGGGCGTGTCACCGATGGTTTCGTCGTCGACGTCGAGGCCGCGCAGGACGAAGAGGCCGTCGGCGGTGTCCACGGGGCGGCAGTGCTCGCGCAGGGTCTCGCTGAAGCCCTGGGCGATCTCGGCGACCCGGGCCAGGAGTTGGGGACTCGTGGCGGAAGTGCCGAACTCGGCCAGGATGTTCTCCGCGGCTCGGCGAAGTTCACCCACGGTCTGGGCGTCGAGCTCGCGGACGGGTGCGGCTGCCGTGCTCATGGCGAAGAGATCCGTTTCGTCGGATGGCAGGGGGATCCGCGGTTCTGGGTACGGTCTCCCGCGGTCGGACGGCGGAATTGCGTAACGAGCAAGATGCGACGGGTGGTTGGAGTCCTGTCGTGGATCTGCGGAACCGGCGAACGACTCGAACCGTAACATCAAACTGAGGTAAGGCAAACCTTACTCTCCGGTCGCGCGAGGGCGATATTCGGACATGCATCCCATCGCGGTCGCCGACTTGCGGTAATGGTTGTCATTAGGGTAGGCAACCCTAAGCATCTCCCCCGTTGCTTCAGTGGATCGAGGACGTAAGTGAACTTCAACAGGCGCCAAGTGTTGTGGGCCGGCGGAGCGATGGGCGCGGCAGCGCTGCTCGCCGCCTGCTCTTCGGGGAGCGGGGACACCGGCACCGACAAGGCGGCCGCCGGGGACGGAAAGCCGAAGAGCGGCGGCACGCTGCGGATCGGTGCGCTGGGCCGTGCCGGCGCCATCACCCGTGACCCGCACGGTACGCAGGCCAACGAGAGCGACTACCTGGTCATCGCCCTGGTCTTCGACACCCTCGCCATGCCCGGGGCGAAGTCCAACACCGTGCCGCGCCTGGCCGCCTCCTGGGAGCACTCGGAAGACCTGAAGACCTGGAAGTTCAAGATCGCCCAGGGTGCCGCCTTCCACGACGGGACCCCGGTCACCGCCGAGGACGTCGTCTGGTCGCTGCGCCGCCTGCGCAACACCAAGTCAGGAGCCTCCCGTCTGCCGGGAGTCAAGGGCCCGGAGAGCATCACGGCCGAGGGCGGCGACACCGTCGTCATCGTCTCGGACTACGCCAACGCCGACTTCCCCCTCCTGACGCGGCTCACCACCTTCGTCATGAAGAAGGACACCGCCGACGACGCGCTCGACAAGGCCCCCGGCACGGGCCCCTTCAAGCTCGACTGGTACCGGGGCGGCAACGCCCGCCTGGTCAAGAACGAGAAGTGGTACGGCGGCACCGTGCACCTCGACGCCATCGAGGTCACCATGTTCGAGACCCCGCAGGCGATGGCCAACGCCCTGCTCGCCGGGCAGATCGACGTCGCCTCCAACGTCGGTGCCGTCGCGGCCCGTACCGCCGAGACCCGCAAGGACATCCAAGTCCTGCGCCGTCCCAACGACATGGCGATGCCCATCGTCATGCGCGCCGCCGCCGGCAGCCCGTTCGCCGACCCCCGCGTGCGCGAGGCGATGCGCCTGGTCGTCGACCGCGACGCGATGGTCAAGCAGGTCCTCTCCGGCTACGGCACCGTCGCCAACGACATCCTGGGCACCGGCGACCCCGCCTTCGCCAAGGACATCCCCCAGCGCAAGCGCGACCTGGACAAGGCCAAGAAGCTCCTCGCCGAAGCCAACTTCGACCTGTCCAAGACCTACTCCCTGGTGACCACCGAGGACATCTCCGGACTCGCCGAGTCCGCAACCCTGTTCGCCAACCAGGCCCGCGAGGCCGGCATCAAGGTGGAGGTCGTCAAGCAGGAGTCCGGCGCGTTCTGGGACAAGACCTGGAAGACCGGCGACTTCTACACCACGTACTGGGGCACCAACGACTCGGTGATCTTCTTCGCCTCCAAGACCATGGCGAGCGAAGCCGGCCAGAACGAGGCCGGCTGGGCCGACCCCGGCTTCGACGCCGCCTACCGCAAGGCCATCTCCACCGCCGACGAGAAGGAACGCACCGCCGCCCTCAAGGAGCTCCAGCAGATCGAGTACGAGCGCTCCGGCTACCTGCTGTGGGGCATGGCCGACGGCATCGACCTGGCCGTCGCCAAGGTCAAGGGCCTTCCCACGCTGCCCGGTTACGGCCGCGTCCAGCTCGAGAACGCGTGGCTGGCTTGAGCCGCACGGGCCAGCAGCGTGCTGTGGCCGCCCCCGTCACGACGGGGGCGGCCGCAGCGCAGCGCCGCGCCCGCCTGCCGCTGCGTCTCGCAGCCGCCGTCGCCCGGCGCGCCCTCATGCTGGTCATCCTGCTCGCCGTGGTGTTCGCCGCCGTCGAACTGCTCCCCGGTGACGCCGCGAGCGCCAGCTCGGAACGCGGCGACAGTGCCGCGGACGTCGAGGCACGCCGACACCTCCTCGGCCTCGACCGGCCCGTCTGGGAACGCTTCGCCGACTGGATGACGGCCCTGCCGACCGGGGATCTCGGCACCAGTGCCCGTGGGCAGAAGGTCACCGACCTGCTCGCCGATCCCCTGCCCAACACCCTCGTCCTCGGCGGCACCGCCTTCGTGCTCACCGTCATCGCCTCCCTCGCCCTGGGCTGCTGGGCAGCCACCCGTCCCGGCCGCCTCACCGACCGCTTCATCGGCCACACCTCCACCGCCGCGTTCGCGATACCGGAATTCGTCGTCTCGGTGGCCCTGCTGCTCGTGCTGTCGCTGTGGACCGGCTGGCTTCCCGCCGTCACCCTCACCGGAGCCGACGGTTCGCCGGCCAGCTGGACGATGCTGGTCATGCCGGTGCTGGCCCTGGTCATCCCACAGACCGGCTGGAACACCCGCATCGTCCGCGGGGCCCTCGCCGACCAGGCCCGCACCCCGCACGTCGAAGCCGCCCACCTCGACGGACTGCCCCTGGCCCAGGTCGTGATCAGGCACGCCCTGCCCGGAGCGGTCCCCGCGATCGCCACCGGCATCGCCACCTCCACCGGCATGCTGCTCGGCGGGGCCGTCGTCGTGGAGACCCTCTTCAACTACCCCGGCATCGGCGCGGTCCTGGCCTCCGCGGTCAGCAGCCGCGACACCCCGCTGATCGCCGGCGTCGTCGCGTGCGCCGGAGCCGCCATCAGCCTCGTCCTGCTGGCCGCCGATCTGCTGCGCGCCCGCATCCTGGGAGCACGCTCATGACCGCCGTCCCCGCCAGCGCCGCTGCCGCCGGTGCCCGACCCGCCCGCACCAGGGCTCGGACGGTGCTGCGCATCGGCCCCGGCCTGCTTCTGGTCGTCCTGGCCCTGACCGGTCCCTGGCTCGCCGCTCACCCGCTCGACAAGCCCGTCACCGCGCCGTACGCGGCCGCCGGCGACGGAGCGGTGCTGGGTGGGGACCAGCTCGGGCGTGATGTGCTGAGCCGCCTCCTGCACGGTGGCACCGCCCTCATCGCAGGTGCCCTGCTGATTGCCTTGGTCGTCACCGCCGTTGCCACCGTGGTGGGCGCTCTCGCCGTCCTGCGTCCCCGCCTCGGAAGCGCCATCGAGCGCACCGCCGACGTCTTCATCCTCCTGCCGCCGGTCCTCGGCATCATGCTGATCGCCCTGGCCTGGCCCGGCGGCGGACGCTGGGCCGTCATCGCCGCCGCCATCGTCCTGGGCACCCCGTACGCCGTCCGGATCGTCGCCTCCGCCGCCGCGCCGCTGGCCTGCGCGGGATACATCGAAGCCGCCACCGCCCGCGGGGAGGGCTCGGCGTACATCGCCCTGCGGGAACTGCTGCCCAACCTGCGCGCCACCGTCCTCGCCCTCTTCGGACTGCGGTTCGTCGAAGCCGTCTACGTGATCTCGATGGCCGGCTTCCTCCAGATCGGTCCCCAACCCCCGGCGGCCGACTGGGCCTTGATGATCCGCGAGAACGCCCCCGGCATCCTCCTCAACCCCTGGGCCGTCCTCGCCCCGAGCCTGGCCATCGCCGTCCTCGCCATCAGCTTCAACCTCGCCTCGGCCTCCCTCGCCTCCCGCTCCGCACCCAAGGCGGTCACCACCCCGTGAGCGACACCGCACCCGCCCCGGCCCCCCGGTCCACCCTGGCCACGGACCCCCCTGTGGCCACGGCCGCCGGCCTCGAAATCGCCGTACCCGGCGGACCGGTCCTGCTGCATCCGGCATCCCTGACCGTCCGGCCCGGGCAGGTCACCGCCCTGACGGGACCTTCCGGCTCCGGCAAGACCACCCTGCTCCGCGCACTCATCGGCCACTTCCCCGACGGCGCGGCCGTCACCTCCGGAACCCTCGACGTCCTGGGCCACCGGCCCGACGTACTGGCACCGGCGGAACTGCGGAACCTGCGCCGCCATCGCATCGCCTACGTCGGCCAGGACCCCGGCTCCGCCCTCAACCCCCGCATGAAGATCCGCAGCATCGTCGCCGAGACCGCCACCGACCCGAGCGACGAGGCCGTGCTCGGCCTCCTGCGCGAGTGCCGCCTCCCGGTCGACGACGGCCTCCCCGACCGGCGGCCCACCGCGATATCCGGCGGCCAGCAGCGCCGCGTGGCCCTCGCCCGGGCCCTGGCCCGCACCCCCGAGGTCCTCCTCCTCGACGAGCCCACCGCCGGACTCGACTCCGCCCTGCGCGACGAGATCGCCGAACTGCTCCGCGACCTGGCCGCGAGCCGGGGCCTGGCCGTCGTCATGGCCTGTCACGACCCCGAACTCGTCGAAGCCTGCGCCGACCATGTCGTTCGCCTCACCGCCCCGCAGTCGGCACACCTGCCGTCCCAGCGGGCCGCCGGACCCGACGCCGTCCCCGCGGCGCCGGCCCCCACCGCGGTCGGGGAAGGGCTGCGCGCACAGGGCATCAGCGTCGCCTTCACCCACCGCGCCGGCCGCCACCAGGCTCTGGACGCCGTCGACTTCAGCGCCGCCCCCGGAACAGCCACCGGCATCGTCGGACCCTCCGGCTCGGGCAAGACCACCCTGCTCCGCATCCTGGCCGGACTCCACCCCGCGGACTCCGGCAGCCTCACCCTGGACGATCACCCGCTCGCCCTCACCGCCCGCAAGCGCCGGCGCGAGCACCACCGGCGGATCCAGCTCGTCCCGCAGAACCCCCTCGACGCCCTGAACCCCTCGCGCACCGTCGGCGACGCACTCACCAGGCCCCTGCGCCTGCACAGCGGACTGTCCCGGCGGCAGATCGCAGGGAGGGTCGGCGAGCTCCTGGAACAGGTGGAACTCCCCGCTGACTTCGCCGCCCGCCGTCCCGGCGAGCTCTCGGGTGGCCAGCGCCAGCGCGTCTCCATCGCCCGCGCCCTCGCCACCGATCCCGGCTACCTGCTGTGCGACGAGATCACCTCCGCCCTCGACCCCGAGACGGCGGCGACGGTCATGGACCTGCTGGCCCGCCTGCGCACCGAACGCGGTCTGACCACGGTGGTGGTCTCCCACGAGCTCCACCTGATCGCCGCGTACACCGACACCGTGCACCTCCTGGATGCCGGTCGGCTGACGGCCCGCGGGTCCACCGCCGAGCTCGTCCCCGGCCCGTGAGCGGCTGAGGTCGTGCCGACCTCAGGGGTTCCGTGAGATCTCCCCGGCCACGGTCGTCAGCGCCTGGGTGAAGACGGCGACCAGTGCGCCGGGCATGGCGTAGCCACGGATGCGCCGGTCTTCGTCGGGGTGGGCGGTGGGTGTCAGCGGGACCTGGATCCCGGCGGGCCACAGCCCGCGCCGGGCACCGCGGGCAACCGCGTTCGCGAGCGTGATGTTGACGCCCTTCCAGGCCTCTTCGCCGTTCGGGCCGCGTAGCGTCTCCACGCAGGCCCAGCCGGAGCCGTCGACGACGTGACGCAGGACGTTGACGGCGCGGGCCGGCAGGTCGCGTACCAGGTGGGCTGCACGCTCGGGGGTCCAGTCGCTCTCCACGAGCACGGTGGCGCCGCCGGCGCCGGGCGCAACGGGGGAGTGGTGGGCGACGAGCGCGAGGACGCCGAGGGCTATCTCACTGCCGAGGTCATCCGGGATGTCCTCGATGACGATCCGCATCGCCGCTCCTTCCTCTGTCGGTCCGGTTCCGGAGGAGCGTATGTCACCGTACGGGCCCGGTCCGGTCGGGTGTGGCTGCCGCAGGACCCCTCGCCGTCGCCGCGCTGCCTGCGAGCGGGCGTCAGGCGCTGCCGTCGGCGCGGGCGCCGCGCCTGGAGCGCAGCAGCTCCAGGCCGACCGGGATGAGGGAGAGGGCGACGATGACCGCGATGATCGGGAGCAGGTAGTGGTCGACGTTGGGCACGGAGGCGCCGAGCGCGTATCCGGCCAGGACCAGGCCGACGGTCCACAGCAGACCGCCCAGGACCTGCCAGAGGGCGAAGGTGCGGGCCGGCACGTTCAGGATCCCGGCGAGGGGGTTCAGCATGGTCCGCACGATCGGCAGGAAGCGGGCCAGGACGATCGCCTTCGCGTACCCGTAGCGCTGGAGGATCTCCGCGGCCCGGGCGGAGCCTTCGCTGATCTTGCGGGACTTGGTTCGGGTCAGGAACGCGGGCCCTGCCTTCCGGCCCAGCAGGTATCCGGTCTGCGCGCCGACGAGGGCGCCGGCCGCCGAGGCGAGGAGGACCCAGGGCAGTGACAGGTGCCCCGGAGAGGAGGCCGAGCCCGCGCACAGCAGTCCGGCGGTGAAGAGCAGCGAGTCGCCGGGGAGGAAGAATCCGAGGAGCAGGCCGGTCTCGGCGAACAGGATGACCGCGATGCCGATCGTTCCGAACGCGGCGAGCAGGGACTGGGCGTCGAGCAGGTTCACGGCGAGGTGTACCGGCGGTGCTGCGGCGAGCTGCGTGAGGGGCATCGGACGGTCCCATCGATAATGGTGGTCGGGGTGGGGCTCACCGCCGCGGACAAGAGACTGCCGGACCGCCTCGGATGCGGTCCGCCTATTCTCTGTCTACGGGACAGTAGTCGGTCTACCTCACTGTAGACGATCTCCGTGAGAGGAAGGTTCCATGACCGACAGAGCGAGCGAACGCCGCCCGGCCGGCGAGCTGGAGGCCAGCGTCCTGGCAGCCCTGTGGGCCGCGGGGAAACCGCAGTCCGCGGCGCAGGTCAGGGAGGCGATACCGCAGCCGCTGGCCCGGACCACGGTGGCGACGCTCCTCGCCCGGCTGCACGAGAAGGGCGTCGTCGACCGGAACCCGGGCGGGAGGGGCTTCCTGTACTTCGCGGTGGAGGACGCGCACGGCCTCACCGCTCGCCGGATGCACCGCGAGCTCGATCAGGACGGCGACCGCAGCGTGGTCCTCGCCCGGTTCGTCGAAGGGCTCAGCTCCGACGACGAGGCGGAGCTCAGGCGCCTGCTGGAGGGAGGCGATCGGTGATCGCGCTCCTGATCGTCCCCCTCCTCCTGCCCTGGATCCTGCCGCCGCTCGCCCGGCGCGCGGCCGGCCGGGTGCGGCCCGACGTCGCGCTGTGGTCGATCACCACCGCCGCCGTGGTGCTTGCCGTCGGGGTCGTGGTGTGCCTGGGCGTCCTGCTGCTGCCGCTGGCTCTGACGATCCCGCCCCTGGCCGCCCTCGTTCACCTCATCCAGCCGCTCCGGGCGGGCCCGGCGCCCCTGACCCTCGGGGTCTCCGTGTTGTCCGCCGGAATCGCCGCGGTCACCGGCGTCACCGTGCTCCGGCGTGGATGGTCCGAGGCGCAGCGCCTGCGTACCGCCCACGGCGATGTGGCCCACCTTCCGCACGTCGGAGGGTTGTGCGTACTGGACGACTCCCGCCCGGACGCCTACGTTCTGCCCGGCCTGACCGGCCCGGGCCGGGTCGTGGTGACCAGTGGCATGCTGCGCTCCCTGGACCTGCACGAGCGTGAGGCGCTCCTGGCCCACGAGCGCGCCCACCTGGCCTCGCGCCACCACCTCTTCCTCGCCGCGGCGCAGCTCGCCGGATGGTGCCACCCGGCGCTGGCCGCCGTCATCCCGCAGGTGTCGTTCGCCGCCGAACGCGCCGCCGACGAATCGGCCGCCCGCGCCACCGGCGACCGGACCCTCACCGCGCGGGCCGTGGGGCGTGCAGCGCTGGCCGCCACCCGTGGCGGCGTGCGGCCCCGGGGGTCCGTGCTCGCGGCGGGCGCTGTCACCGGACCCGTTCCCGCTCGGGTGAAGGCCCTGCTCGCCCAGGCGCCGGCCCGGCGTGTGGCGCCCGCGCTGCTGGCGATGGCCCTGCTGTGCACCATGGCGGGCGCTTCCTCTCTGGCCGGGTCGATCTGGCTCCACCGCGGTGTCGAAATCGCCCAGGGGGAGTACCTGTCCGACTGAACTCCGCCCGGCCCTCGAGCCGTCGTCGGATCTCCGCCTCCACCACCTCCGGATCGGCACGCTAAGGGCAGCCTTCCCTTACCGTCTACATGTGAGTAGACTCCGCGTCGGCCGGGTCCTTCCCGGTGCTCGCATCCCCGCGTGAAACGAGGCCCCCATGTCCGCGAGATCCCGTCATCTGCTGGCCGGCACCAGCACCCTCATAGCGGCCGTCGTATCCCTTTCGGGATGCGCCCAGAAGTCCGCGAGCGGCGACGGTGCGATCAAGGTGACTGCCTCGGATTCGACCTGCGAGGTCTCCAAGGCCGAGTTCCCGGCCGGGCACGTCACCCTGGACGTGGAGAACGCGGGCTCCAAGGTCACCGAGGTGTACGTGCTGTTCCCGGACGACCGGATCGCGGCGGAGCGCGAGAACATCGGCCCCGGTACCAAGACCTCGATCACCGCCGAGCTCAAGGCGGGTGACTACCAGATCGCGTGCAAGCCGGGCATGAAGGGCGACGGCATCCGACAGCAGGTCAAGGCCACCGGCCAGAACACTGCCGCCAAGCGGAGCCCCGAGGCGGATGCCGCGGTCGCCGCCTACCGCGCCTACGTCCTCGAACAGGCCCAGGAGACCTTGCCCAAGGCCAAGGAGTTCGCCGACGCCGTCAAGGCGGGCGACCTCGAAACGGCGAAGAAGCTCTACGCGCCCTCCCGCATCGGCTGGGAGCGTACCGAGCCGGTCGCCGAGTCCTTCGGCGACATCGACCCCAAGGTGGACGTCCGCGAGGACGGCCTGGAGGCCGGCCAGGACCCGGCGAAGGACTGGACCGGCTGGCACCGCCTGGAGAAGGCGCTGTGGCAGGACGCCAAGATCGGCGACCGGGAGAAGGAGCTCGCCGACCAGCTCATGACCGACTTGGGCGACTGGGTGAAGAGGGTCGGCACTGCCGAGATCACCCCCACCTCCATGGCCAACGGCGCCAAGGAACTCCTCGACGAGGTCTCCCGCAACAAGATCACCGGCGAGGAGGACCGCTACTCCCACACCGACCTCGTGGACTTCAAGGGCAACCTCGAAGGTGCCCAGAAGACGTACGAACTCCTCAAGCCCGTCGCCGCGAAGAACGATGCCGGGCTCACCAAGGACCTCGACACCCAGTTCGCCGCGCTGACCGCCCTGCTGGACAAGTACCGCACCGGCGGCAACGCCTACGAATACGCCTCCTACGAGAAGGTGGACGACGCGCAGCGCAAGGAACTCTCCGACGGCGTGAACGCGCTCGCCGAACCGCTGTCCAAGCTCGCCGCCGCCGTCGTCAAGTAGTCCGGAAGGACGCAGCCACTCATGTTCGGCAACTTCCTCATCGGACTGCGCGAAGGCCTCGAAGCGAGCCTCGTCGTCTGCATCCTCGTCGCCTACCTCGTCAAGACGGGCAACAGGCGCCAGCTCCCGCCCTTGTGGGCCGGTGTCGGCATCGCCGTCGCCCTCAGCCTCGCCTTCGGCGCCCTTCTCCAGTTCGGCTCCTCGACCCTGACGTTCCAGGCCAAGGAAGCTCTCGGCGGCACCCTGTCCGTCCTGTCCGTCGCCCTGGTCACCTGGATGGTGTTCTGGATGCGACGCACCGCCCGCCACCTCAAGAGCGAACTCCAGGACAAGCTGGACGCCGCCCTCGCCGTCGGCACCGGCGCGCTCGTGGTCACCTCGTTCTTCGCCGTCGGCCGCGAAGGCCTGGAGACCTCCCTGTTCATCTGGACGGCGGTCCAGGCCACCGGCGACGGCGTCCGACCCCTCATCGGCGCCCTCCTGGGACTCGCCACCTCCGTCGTCCTCGGCTGGCTCTTCTACAAGGGCGCCCTGCGCATCAACCTGGCCAAGTTCTTCCGCTGGACCGGAGCCATGCTCGTCGTGGTCGCCGCAGGCGTCCTCGCCTACGGCGTCCACGACCTGCAGGAAGCCGGCATCCTGCCCGGCCTGCACAGCCTCGCCTTCGACATCAGCACCACCATCCCGCCCGACTCCTGGTACGGCACCCTCCTCAAGGGCGTCTTCAACTTCCAGCCCGACCCCACCGCTCTCCAGGTGGTCGTCTGGGGTCTGTACCTGACCCCGGTCATGGCCTTCTTCCTCGCCCCCGAACGAACCCGGCCACTTTCCCAGCCGGAGGCGACGGGGACACCGACCGCCGGATAGGCGGCCTGGGCCTCCGCCCTCCGATCCGCTGCGGCACTGGCAGCGGCCCACGGGCTGAGCGTCGACGGCGCGGCCATACCTGCGATGGTCCAGGTCGCGATGGTGGCGCTCGGCCGAGGAGCGACCCCGCTCATCCCCGGTCCTCTTCGAGGCGGTATCCGTAGCCGCGCAGGGTGGTGACGGTGGGCGGGTCCACGGGCGGTTGCGCGTCGGCCGCAGCCTGCTGGAGGCGCCGGCGGAGCGAGGCGAGGGTGACGTCCAGCGTTTTGGTCGGCCCGAACCAGTTCTCGTCCCACACCTGCGCCATCAGGTCCTCGCGGGACACGGCCGCGCCGGTGTGCCGGACCAGGACGGTGAGCAGGTCGAATTCCTTCGGGCGCAGGGGGACTTCGACGTCCCCGACGAGGCATGTGCGGGCTCGGATGTCCAAGGTGACGTGTCCGACCCGGTACGTCGTCTCGCGGTCGCCGTGAGCGGTGGGGAGGCGGCGCAGGTGTGCGCGCAGCCGCGCCAGCAGTACGGACAAGGTGAACGGCTTGACGAGGTAGTCGTCCGCTCCGGCGTCGAGCCCGGCGATGACGTCGATCTCGTCGGTTCGGGCGGTCAGGATGACGAGCAGCATGTCCGGGTGGCGGCTGCGCAGTTCGCGGGCGACGTCGATGCCGTCGATGTCGGGCAGGCCGAGGTCGAGCAGGACGACGTCCGGGGGCGTGGCGTCGGCGGCGGTGAGACCGTCGCTGCCGGTGCGCCGCCAGGCGGTGTCGTATCCGTGGCTGCGCAGTCCGGTGTCGAGGTGCCGTCCGATGGTGTCGTCGTCCTCGATCACCAGGAGGACGGGAGCGGGGCTGCGGTCCTGGGGCGCGGGCATGGTCAGCAGCCTAGGCGCACGCCTCACAGTTCGCGCAGTTCCTCGACGGGCGGGCGGGAGGAACGTCGGGCGGCGTTGAGCGCGGCGGCGGTGAGGGCCGCGACGGTGGCGACGGCGGTGAGGGTGAGGTAGGCCCAGGGGACCGCGATGGTGGCGGGTGGCGGGTCGAAGACGCCGGTGAGGACCTTGACGAGCATCTGAGAAAGGGACCAGCCGATGAGCGCACCGCCGGCGAGCCCTCCGGCGGTCAGCACGGCCGCTTCGGTGAGGACGAGTCCGCGCAGTTGGCGCCGGCCGGCGCCGAGGACGGTGGCGAGGGCGAAGGTGCGTCGCCGCTCCGCCAGGCCGAGGGCCAGGACGATGCCGCCGGAAGCGGCCGCCAGCAGGAGGGCGAAGCCCAGTTCGATCCGGGTGAGTCCGGCCAGGTCCACGGCGGTGAGGCTGGAGCCGACGGCGGAGCGGGTCTGGGCGAGGTCCGTGACCGTGGCGGTGGTGCCCAGCTGTCGGCGGAGCGCGGCGGCGATGCGGTCCTGGTGCGCGCCTCCGGTGTCGACGAGGAAGGCGCCGACGGCGTCGTTTCCCGTGCTGCGTGCCACGTAGTCGGCGTTGGCGACGAGGAAGCTGTCCTTGGGTGCGGTGGGGAACTCCTTGACGATGCCCGCGTAGTGGAAGGGCACGGCCCGCAGGGCATGGGTGCGGCTGTCCTGGAGCCGCAGGTTGACCGTGTCGCCCGGGGTCAGGCGGAAGTCCTTGACGGTCTCCTCACTGACCAGGAGGGCGTCGGGGCGGGCGGTGAGGCGGGCCATCAGGGAACGGGCGGTGCCGCCGGCGAAGTAGGCGTCCTGGAGTGAGGTCGCCGTGGCGATCGTGGCGGGCTGCACGCCGTACAGGTCCTGGAGGTCGGCGCCCACGTACGCGAAGCGGTGCTGGAGGGGTTCCACGTGTCCTACGCCGGCCACCTTCAGGGTCGATGCGGCGCCGGGGCCGACGCGGACGCCGGGGGACTGGGTGACGGTGACGTCGGCGCCGTTGGAGAGGCGGGCGTCGACCTCCGCCTGCTGGCGGTAGGTGGCGTTGAAGACGGCGGTGGAGGCGGCGAAGGACAGGGCGAGCGCCAGCAGGACGATCGCGCGCGCCAGCGGGAGGCGCCTGCGCGACATGCTCGCCACCGTGGTTCCGGCGAGCGTGCCGGTCAGGGGCCGGGCCAGGGCGGCAAGAGGCCGCCGCCCGTGGGCAAGGGCCAGATAGGAGAGGCGCCACAGCAGCAGGGCGCCGCCGAGCCACAGCAGGGCGGGCCCCAGGAAGGCCCAGTAGGACACGGAGATGCTCGGCACTCCCTCGGGGGCCAGTACGAGGGCGTACTGGTTGCCGCTCGCCGCCTTGAACACCAGCAGGGAGACGGCGAGGAGGACGAAGTCCAGGCCGAAGCGCATCCACCGGGGGGACCGGGCGCGGCCCACTTCGCGACGGGCCCCGGCGACCGTGCCCAGGCGCAGATCGCGCAATGCGGGCAGCAGGACCGCCGTGCCGGCGACGGCGAGACCCAGCAGCAGGGCGAAGGCGGACCAGGCGACCGTGGAGGCGGTACTCGCACCGAACGAGGCGGTGCCGAAGGCGGCCCGGCCGGTGAGTGCGGCGATGCCCACCCCGAGCAGGCCCCCGGCGAGGCCGACCACGGTGGCCTCCGCACCGGCCAGGGCAGTGACCTGACGGGTCGGCAGGCCGCGGGTCCGCAGGAGGGCCTGCTCCCGGCGCCTGCGGTCGGCGCCCGCCCCCGCCACCGCGGCGGTCAGCAGGGCGGCGAGCACCGCGCCGGGTACGCCGAGGAACAGGAAGAGCACCTGGGCGTAGAGGGCGTCCTTGCGGGCGGCGTCGAGTGCGGCGCCCAGGTTGTCCCCGACGACGGCTCCTCCCGAGGTGCGGGCTTCCAGGTTGCGGGCGGCGGCGGTGACGGCGGTGTAGGCGGCCGCGGGGTCTGCGGGCAGCGGTGCGTCGCGGGCGATGTGGATCTGGGTGGTGACGGCGGCCGGGTCGACGGCGGCGACCGGTGCGGTCAGGCGGGCGAAGAGGGCTTGCGGCAGGAGGATCACGTTGTCGGGCGGGGCGCTGGGCTGGGACTGGGGCGGGGCGCCGACCTTCTGGAACAGGGAGTCGGCCTGCGGGAGGTCCACGACGCCCGCGACGGTGACGGAGGCGGGTCCGGTGCCGGGCAGGCCGATGGAGACGGCGTCCCCTGGGGTCACGTGCAGATTGGCAGCGGTCTGCTGGGCGAGGAGCACCCCGGTGGTGGCGCCGGTGAGCGGGCGGACGGCGCCCGGGAAGGTCTGGCGGTAGGCGTCGGGGAGGCCGAGCACGACACCCGGTCCGGTGCTCTGGGTGCTGCCTGCTCCGGTGCTGGCCTGGAATCCGGTGCTGCGGGCAAAGCCGACGGGCTCGGCGCTGCGTACGCCGCCGGCGGCGCGGACCGCGGCGAGGACCGTGCCGGGGTCGGCGCCCGGCTGGACCTCGGCCTGCCAGGCGACGGCCACGGAGCGCACGGCGCGGGCCGTCATCGTGGACTTCGACGCGGTCAGGAAGGAGCCCAGGGCGGCGACGAGGGCGACGGCGAGGGCGATGCCCGCGGCGGTGGCGGCGAGCCGCCCGGCCCGGTGGCGCAGTAGTCCCGACACCCACGAGATGATCACGGCCGGGTCCCTTCGGATGCATCCGTCGGCGCGTCCCCGGGCGGGTTGGGCCCGGTCCGCAGACGGCCGTCGTGCATGGACCACTGCTCCGTCAGCCGTCTGGCGACGGCGGGGTCGTGGGTGGTGACGACGAGAGCGGCGCCGAGCGCGTCGGCGGTGGCCAGGAGCACGTCGACGACATGCCGGCCGGTGGTGCGGTCGAGTTGCCCCGTGGGTTCGTCCGCGAGGATCAGGCGGGGCGCCGCGGCCAGTACCCGGGCGACGGCCACCCGCTGGGCCTGGCCCCCGGACAGTTCCTCCGGCAGCTTGTCCGCGAGGCCGGTGGCGGCGACGAGGGCGAGAGCGTCCAGGGCACGCCGCCGGGCCGACTCCTGCGGATGACCGGCGAGGACCAGAGGCAGCGCCGTGTTCTCCACGACGTCCAGTGCGGGGATCAGGCTGGGTCCCTGGAAGACGACTCCCACCTGGACCGGCACCGGTCCGCGGACCAGGCCGGGCCAGGAGACCCGGCCGGTGGTGGGTCCCTCGAGGGCGGCCATCAGGTGCAGCAGGGTGGACTTGCCCGAGCCCGAGGGCCCGGTGATCGCGATGCGGTCGCCGGTACGGACCTCGCAGGTGGCGCCGTGGACCGCGACGACCGCCGCGGCCCCCGCGCCGTAGGTGCGGGCCGCGCCCTGGCAGCGTACGAGGACGTCGGCACTGGTCACGGCCCGCTCCTTCCGTCGCGCAGGGTGATGACCCGGTCGGCGATCCTGACGACTTCGGCGCTGTGCGTGACGAGCAGTACTCCGGAACCCGCCCGCGCCCGTTCGCGCAGCAGCTCGAGGATCCGCTGCTCGGTGGTTCCGTCGAGCTCGCCGGTGGGTTCGTCGGCGAGCAGGACGTCCGGGTCGTTGGCGAGGGCGACGGCCAGTCCCGCGCGGGCGAGTTCACCACCGGCCAGTTCGCGGGGCAGCGCCGCGCCCCTGGCGTGCAGGCCGACCTGGTCGAGGAGTTCGGAGCTGTCGAGCCGCTGTGTGCCGGGCGCGCGGCCGGCGGTCTGTGCAAGGCGTATGTTCGCGCGGAGGTCGAGGTGGGCGAGGAGGTTCCCGGACTGGAGGAGGATGCCGATGCGACGGGCACGGATGCGGGCCCGTTCGGACTCGGGGCGATGGCTGAGGCGCTCGCCGGCTATGTGGACGACGCCTCCTTGGGGTTCGTCCAGCCCGGCCAGGCAGGCGAGGAGCGTGGACTTGCCCGAGCCGGACGGGCCGGTGACGGCAACGGTCTCCCCGCGCCGCACCCGCAGGCAGACGCCGCGCAGCGCGAGCGTCTCCTCCTCGCCCGTGCGGTAGAACCGGTACAGATCGCGCGCGGTCAGCACCTCGGCTTCGGCTCCCGCCCCGGTTCCGGCCGGGCCCATCACTGCCACCTCAGGGAGTCGGTGACGGTACGCCAGGGGTCGACGTTGTCGGCTCCGACGGGTCCGGACAGGGTGAGGACGGCCTGGCGTCCGTCCTTGAAGAAGGCGTAGCGCTCGAAGGAGTCGCGGACGACCTTGCCGGTCACGGAATCGGCGGGACCGTCACCCTGGTAGGTGAGGACGACGGCCTGCCCTGCCGGGCGGGACACGGTGGAGACCTTGCCCTCGGTGAAGCCGCGCACCTGCCCGCGAAGCGCCGGTACGACGGCAGCGGTCACGTCCCGGGGCGTGGGAGCGGCGGTGGCGGGGGCGCTGACGATCTCGATCCGGTTCAGCTTGTCCGTGAAGCTGACGCCGCCGTCGGCCGCGTCCGTGCGGGACCACCCTTCGGGGACCTTCACGGTGAAGCCGCCCCGGTCGTACCGGTAGGCGACGTAGGCCTGGTTGTCGGGGATGTCACCGGCCGGGTTCGACTCCACCGGGGCCGGCGCGGTGGCGGCCGGCGGGGCAGCGGCGGGCCGGGAGGAGCTGCCGCATCCGGCGATCGCCGCGCCGGTCACCGCGAGTGCGGCCAGGGGGAGGGCAAGAGTGCGTCGCATGGTCCTCGCGTCCTTCGCGGGAAGTCTGACTGCTCTGTCCACGACGCTAGGAGGGGGACGGTTAGCGCCCGGCCCGCGCACGGTGAGAGGACGGCAAAACCCGCCGTCGGATTTCGAAGCCGCAGCCGTCGGACATGCGGCCCTCATGATGGGCGGTATGAGAGCGCGCGTGGTCCGAGTGGCCTTGGTGGCCGCGGCTGTGGCCCTTCTTCTGCTGGCCGTGCCGCTGGCGGTGGCGGTCCGGTTCACGTTCCTGGCCGACGAGAACGGGGAGCTGGAGCGGGAGGCCATGGCGACCGTCGTACGGGTCGGCCCCGACTTCGCCGCCGGCGACCCGGTGGAGCTGCCCGGCGGGCGGGATGAAGTAGGGCGGGGGATCTATGACGCCGCGGGCAGGCTCCGCTCCGGAGCGGGCCCGGCCACGGGAGGCGACACCGTTCGGGAGGCGCTGTCCGGCCGTGTGGCTCAGAGGCAGTCCGATGGCGAACTCGTCGTCGCGGTACCCGTCTCCAGCGGCGAGCGGGTCATCGGGGCGGTGCGCGCCTCGACCAGCGCCCGCACCGTCTGGAGCAGGGTGCTGTGGGGCTGGGCCGCCCTGCTCGGGCTGTGTCTGCTGGCGCTCGGCGCAGCCGTCGTCGTGGCCCGCAGGCAGGCGTCCGTACTCAGCTCCCCGCTGGAGGCCCTCGCCCGTACCTCCCTCGCGATCGCCGACGGAGATCTGACGGCGCGGGCCGACCGCAGCACGATCGCCGAGATCGACGAGGTGGCTCGTGCTCACAACGCGATGGTCGGGCGTCTGGCACGGCTCCTGGAACGCGAGCGGCACTTCACTGCCAATGCCTCCCACCAGCTGCGCACCCCGCTGACCGGACTGCAGCTCGGCCTGGAAGCGGCCCTGGTCGATCCGGACGCGGACGCGCGCGCCGCCCTCGCCGAGGCGGCGGAGCGGTCACGGCATTTGGACCACACCATCGACGAGGTGCTGCGGCTGGCCACGTCGGGCGCCTCGACACCGGCACCCGCCTCGCTCCAGCCGGTCGGTGACCTGCTGGAGGCGGCCGAGCGCCGCTGGCACGGCGTGCTCGCCCGGGACGGCCGCCGACTCGCGCTGGCCGGGGAGCCTGCGGCGGGACAGCTGCCCGTACCGGGCCGCTCCACCGACCAGATCCTCGACGTCCTCCTGGACAACGCCCACCGGCACGGCGCAGGGACCGTCACGGTGAGCCTGCGCGATCTGGGAGGTGCGCTCGCCCTGGACGTCGCCGACGAAGGATCCGCCGTACTGGACGCGCGGGCGATCTTCGAGCGGGGCACCGGAACCGGTTCGGGCATCGGGCTGGCTCTGGCACGAGAACTGGCCGGGGCGGCCGGAGCCCGGCTGACGCTGAGCGGGACCGCTCCCACCCGTTTCACCCTGCTGCTCCCGCTGGACGGGGACGCGTGACCCGGCTCGCGGCGAGTTTCTGCAGCAGGCTGAAGGCGAGGACGGGCAGCGTGCTCAGGATGCGTTCAGGCTGCGGCTGGCAGCGTCCACGGCATGACATACGAGACGCACCAGTCCCACGGCTCGGCCGCGCCCGCCGTGGCCCGCCGCAACAAGGTCCCCGAGATCACCGCCTACTTCTGGGTGATCAAGGTGCTGTGCACCACGGTGGGCGAGACCGCGGCGGACTACCTGAACGCGCAGCTCGGCCTGGGGCTGACGGGCACCTCCTGCGTGGTGACGGCCCTTCTGGCCTTCGCCCTGGTCGCGCAGTTCCGCACGGCCGCCTACCGGCCCGGCGTCTACTGGCTGGTCGTGGTGCTGGTCAGCGTCGTCGGCACGCTGATCAGCGACAACCTCACGGACAACCTGGGCGTGCCGCTGGAGGCCACGACCGCCGTGTTCGCAGTGGCGCTGGCGGCCACCTTCATCCTCTGGTTCAAGGCGGAGGGGACGCTGTCCATCCACCGCGTGGATTCGGTGCGCCGTGAACGGTTCTTCTGGGCGGCGGTGCTGTTCACCTTCGCGCTGGGCACGGCGGCGGGCGACCTGGTGGCCGAGCGGATGGCGCTGGGCTACTGGGTGGCCGCAGTCCTGTTCGGCCTGGTCATCGCCGCGGTCGCGCTCGCGCACTACGCCATGGGGCTCGGCACGGTGCTGAGCTTCTGGACCGTCTACGTCCTCACGCGTCCGCTGGGCGCCTCGGTGGGCGACTACCTGTCGCAGCCCTCCGATGAAGGCGGCCTGGGCCTCGGCACGGTGATGACCAGCGCATTGTTCCTCGCGGTGATCCTCGGCCTCGTGGTGTTCCTCACGGTGTCCCGGCGCGATGTGACGGACGGCGAGCAGTTCAGCCCGCCGGCAGCCTGACCACGAACCGCGTGCCCGGGCGATGACGTTCGTCGTACCCGACGTCACCGTCCACGGAGCGGGCCAGGCGCCGCGCCAGCGGCAGCCCGAGGCCCGCTCCGCCGTGTCCGTCGCCGGGGTCGGCGCGCCGTCCCGGGCGGAAGAGGTCCGGGGCGAAGGACGGCGGCACACCCGGTCCGTCGTCGGTGACCTCGATCAGGATGGTCGCGTCCTGGCGGCGGGCGCTCAACCGGACCCGGGAGCGGGCATGGCGCAGGGCGTTGTCGAGCAGGGGGCTCACGGCGCGTTCGAGCAGGGCCGGCGGTACGCCCGCCGTCAGGCCCTCGGCCACGGCCACGACACGGACGTCGACGACACGGACGTCGACCGGCCCCGGCGGGGCGAGCCGGACAGTGAGCCGGTTCAGTGCGGACCGGACGTCGACGGTGCCCCGATGGGCGCCGGTGCTGCCGCGGGCGTCGTCGAGCAGGGTGTCGCAGATGGTGCGCATGGACGTTGCGGCGTCTTCGATGGCGGCGCAGGCGAGTCGTGCCTCGGAGGCAGAGCGTGGCCGGCTCTGCCACCAGTCGAGTTCGGCGATGATCCGGGCGAGCGGGTTGCGCAGTTCGTGGGAGAGCTCCCGGGTGAGCTGCTGTTCGTGGCGCAGTCCGGCCCGGATCCGGTCCAGCAGGGCGTCCAGCGAGCTGCCGAGCCGGGCGAGTTCGTCGGGCCGCCGGGCGTCGCCGAACCGGTCGTCGCAGGTGAGCGTGCTCCAGGCAGTGGCCTGTTCGGTCATGGTGCGTACGGGACGCAGCGCACGGCCCACCGCGAGGCGGGTCAGCAGGTACGTACAGGCCAGCATGACCGCGTCCAGTGCGAGGGACGCGTACAGCACGGTGTCCGCGGAGCTGCGGTAGGGCGTGAGGCCGATGGCCGTGACCACGGTGGCCTGAGCGCTTCCGGAACCGGTGACGGGCTGGGTGCACAGCCGGACCGGCTCCTGCCCTTCGGTGGTGGCACAGCGCCGGCCGCCGCCGGCCGCCAGTGCGTCAGCGGCCCTGCTGAGCGGTCCGCCCGCCGCCGTGCCGGGCGGGGTTTCGAGCCGCACCGGTCCGGAGTAGATCCAGACGTCGGCGTCGAGGGCCTCGTCGTCGGGTACTTCCACGACGCGGGCCGTGGTCCCTGTGGTGTCCACGGTCGCGGCGATGGCGGCGGCCCGGGTGTGCAGGTGGTCGTCCGCCTGCTGCTGGAGTCGCTGGCGGACGACGGTGTTGAAGACGACGGTGAGCACGACCATCAGCAGCGCCGCGGCCACGAACGCGACCAGCGAGAGCCTGCCCCGCAGAGTACGCGGCCCCCGGCCGCGCAGGGGCCCCTTCATGACAGGCGGTGTCCCATTCCACGGCTGGTGGTGATCGCCTGGCCGCTGCCGGCGGTACGCAGCTTGCGGCGCAGCCGGCTGAGGTACTGGTCGAGGGTGTTGTCGCTGACCTGGGCGCCCTCGGGCCAGCCGGCCCGGACGAGTGCGCGGCGGGTGACGAGGCCGCCCGCAGCGGCGATGAGCACGGCGAGCAGCCGGAACTCGGTCGGGGTCAGCTCCACGGGGGTTCCCGAGACGGTGCACGTGTGGCGGACCGGGTCGAGCAGCAGATCACCCGTCGTGGCGGGTGGCCGCGGGCCCGCCCTCCTGAGGGCCGCCCGCAGGCGGGCCGCGAGCTCGGCGAGGTGGAAGGGCTTGGCGAGGTAGTCGTCGCCTCCGGCGGAGAATCCGGTCAGCCGGTCGGTGAGGTGGTGGTGTGCCGTCAGGAATACGACGGGCCCCGGGAACCCGCGCGCCCTGAGGGCCTGGCAGACGTCCCGGCCGTCGGCATCGGGGAGGCCGACGTCCAGGACGACCGCGTCGAAGCCGTCCCCGGCCAGCCGCAGGGCGCAGGCCCCGTCCGGTGCGGGCGCCGGGTCGAAGTCCTCGTCGCGCAGGCCGCGCAGCAGTACGTCCCGCAGCGCGTGATCGTCCTCGACGACGAGGATGCGCTGCCGCACGTCAGCCGTCGGCCGCAGGCCGGTCACCGGTGCGCCACAGGTACGCGAAGGTGAGGAGGGACAGCCAGGCGGTGGCGAAGAGCCAGCCTCCGATGACGTCGGTGAACCAGTGGACTCCGAGGTAGACGCGCGTGAGGCCGACCACGGCACCCCACAACCCGATCACTGCGACCGCGGTGCGCGGCACCCTGGAACCGCGCAGGAACAACGCGGCGATCAGGAGCCCGGCAGTCATCGCGGCGGTGCTCGTATGCCCCGAGGGGAAGGACCAGCCGGAGGCGGGCGTCGCCCAGTCCTCGACTGCGGGGCGGGGGCGGGCGATCAACGTCATGACGGCGTAGCGCAGGGTCTGCCCCGCGCCCAGGCACAGGAGCAGCGCGGCGGCCGTGATGGCGCGCTGACGGGTGGTGCGCCCTGCGTACAGGCCGGCCAGCAAGAGCAGGACGTACGGGATGAAGCCGGTGCCGGTGTCGGTGACGACGCGGGCCGACGCCGATGCGATGGCCGGGCGGTGCTCCACGGACCAGCGGTGCAGGTTCACGTCGGCGGGCAGCAGATGATCCGGGGTGCGTACGACCCACATCGCCAGCAGGGCGAAGAGGACGGCGGCGGTCAGGGCCAGCCACCCGGCGCGGCGGGCGAGTCGGGCGCGGGTCATGTGGCGGCCAGCAGCGGACGCAGAGGGCCGCTCTTCAGCCGGTCGGCCAGCGTGTTCTGGCTGCGCCGGACGGTCCAGGCCGAGGCGGCGGCCACGAGTGCGCCGACGAGGAAGCCGGCCAGCACGTCGTGCGGGTAGTGGACGCCGACCCAGACTCGGGAGGCGGCCATCAGTACGGCGGCCACCAGGGCGACGGCGCCGAGCCGACGCGATACGAAGAGCAGCGCGACGGCGGCCGCGGCCGCGAGGGCGGTGTGGTTACTGGGGAAGGACCAGTCGCCCGGTGCGGGGCACGCCTCCAGCGTGGGCACCCCCAGGGTCTGGCACGGCCGGTCCTCGCGGACGGCGAGCTTCACCAGCAGGTCGATGCCGAAGGCGAGGAGGGTGATCAGCGGGACCGCGAGGGCGGTGACCACGGCCGGGGTGCCGGCGCGGCGGGCCCGCCACCATGCCGCCAGCATCAGCAGGGCGAACAGGGCCAGGCCGTAGCTGGACCAAGCGGAGATCAGCGTGTCCAGCCAGCCTGGAGCCCGGTGGGCGAGGTCGACCACGTCGGAGTAGGCGGAGCCGTCGACGCTCGAACCGTCGTACGCGGGGGTCATCAAACGGATCCGTTCTGGTGCTGGCCCGCCCGTCGGGAACGGAGCAGTTCGATCGCCAGGGGCAACAGGGACAGGGCGACGATGACGGCGACGATCGGCAGCAGGTACCGGTCGACGTCGGGGATGGACGAGCCGAGCGCGTACCCGGCCAGGACCAGGCCGACCGTCCAAACGAGACCGCCGACGACCTGCCAGAGAGTGAAGACACGGGCCGGGACGTTCAGGGCGCCGGCGAGCGGGTTGAGGACCGTACGGACCACGGGGACGAAGCGCGCCAGCACGATCGCCTTGGCGTGCCCGTACTTCGTCAGCAGTTCGTCGGCACGCTGGGCGCCCTCATGGAGGCGCTTCGACCGGCTGCGGGTGAGGAGGGTTCCGCCCGCGCGACGCCCGATGAGGTATCCGCACTGAGCGCCGGCCAGCGCACCGACCACCGAGGCGGCCAACACGGCAGGGAGCGACAGCGTCGCGCTCTTGTCCGTCGTACCCGCGCACAGGAGGCCCGCTGTGAACAGGAGCGAGTCCCCGGGCAGGAAGAAACCGACCAGCAGCCCGGTCTCGGCGAACAGCACCACCGCGATGCCGATCACCCCGAAGGTGGCGAGGAGGGAATGGGCGTCGAGCAGGTTGACCGCGAGGTGGGTTGCGGCGTGGACGGAAGCGGCCATGCAGGTGGGGCCTCTCACAGGAGCCAGGCGGAAGGCGACCGGGCGGGTCTACTGCACTGTAGACGATCGTGGGATAAGGGCGAGGTCAATGGGCCGGGCCACCAGCCGACCGCAGGCCGGCCGGAGAAGTGGAGGTATGCGTGCTCGCGGGGGCGGCGGCCGTGAGGATGCGCTCGCACGGTTCGTCCGTGCGATGTGCTGCGGGACCTGCCGAAGGCGGCCGCGAGCGACGGGACGCAGGGAGGTCCTCACGGCCGACGGCCGACGGCCGGGGTCCGCGGGTTCGGCCGGGCCTGTTGCCGGTGAACGAGGTCAGCCCCTGCTCCGAGGAGCTGAAGTCTGTGGGGTCCGGCCGCGGCCGGACCCCACGCAAGCGGAGGCGGCTGTCAGGCGGTGAGGACCCCGGTACCGAGAAGGCCGAAGAGCAGGACTGCGATGGCGATGCGGTAGATGACGAAGGCGTTGAAGGAGTGCTTGGCGACGAACTTGAGCAGCCAGGCGATGGAGGCGTAGGCGACGGCGAAGGACACCAAGGTGCCGACGACCAGCGGGAGGGTGTCCACGCCCGCGCCGACCGCGTCCTTGAGCTCGTACAGGCCCGCGCCGGTCAGGGCGGGGATGCCGAGGAAGAAGGAGAGGCGAGTGGCGGCGACGCGCTCGAGGTCGAGGATGAGGCCGGTCGACATGGTGGCCCCGGAGCGGGAGAAGCCGGGGAAGAGCAGGGCGAGGATCTGTGAACAGCCCACCAGCATGGCGTCCTTGAGGCCGGTGTCGTCCTCGCCGCGCTTGTGGCGGCCCATCTGGTCGGCGGCCCACATGAGGCCGCTGCCGACGATCAGGGAGCCGGCCACCACCCACAAGGAGGCCAGCGTGCTCTCGATGAGGGGTTTGGCGGCCAGTCCCACGACCACGATGGGGATGGTGGCGTAGATGACCCACCAGGCGAACTTGTAGTCGTGGTGGTACCGCTCCTCGCGGTTGACCAGGCCGCGCCCCCACGCGCTCATGATCCGCACGATGTCCTTGAAGAAGTACACCAGGACCGCGGCGATGGCTCCGACCTGGATGACGGCGGTAAAGGCGACGACGGCCTTGTCGTCCACCGGGATGCCCATCAGCCCCTCGGTGATCTTCAGGTGGCCGGTGGAGGAGACCGGCAGGAATTCGGTGACCCCTTCGACGATGCCGAGGATCGCCGCCTGTCCGATGCCGATGGTGCTCAATTCGTCAGCCCCTGAAGTTGGTCCGATGTGTTGGTGGTGAAGCGTCAGGCGGGGCCGCGGCCCCGGCCGGTGCCCGGTCCGGTCGCAGCGTTGGCGGCGGGGGGATCGGGGGAGAGCCGGCCGTGGCACACTCGGGAAGACCCCCACCGTCTACACGCGTGTAGAAGACGAGGGTGACTGTAGAGGATGGGCAAGGAGGCAGCCAACAGCGGCCGCGCACGACCACCCCGGGAGCGGCCGCGGCCTGTTGGGTTCGACGTACACGTCCGCGGTTGCGTGCCCTGCGCAATGGTGGGGGTTGCGCAACGGGGAAGGTACGCCCCTGCAACGCTTCCGTGCGCTGAGAGGGGGGCGTGGTTGCCGGGCGGCGACTCGGTTAGCGTCCCGGTAGGCGGGGCGCGGGCACGCACCCCGGGGGACGCGACGCGAGGGGGGCTCGTGTTGTTCAGCGCGCGACGGAACAGGGCGTTTCGAGGACGGTTGATGTGGCTCCCGGCCTTGGTGCTGGTACTCGTGGCCGCCATGCTGACCGGTTTGGCGGGCCGCGCCTCGGCAGCCCCGATCGGGACCGTCAGCGATACCGGATTCGAAGAGCAGAACAGCCGCACCATTTCTGCTCCATGGTCAGGCGAGGGCCCGGACTACAAGGGCATCGACATCGACCTCGGTTACCACAAGACCGGACGGAAGAACGCGTTCATCCGCACCTCCAGCCGCAACTGGAACGCCGTCGCTCAGAAGGTGACGGTGAAACCCCAAACGGTGTACTACCTGGAGGGCTGGGTGCGGACTTCCGGCAACTACACGACCGGGTACTTCGGAGCACGCGGAACGAACGGCCGCACGATGGTCCAGAAGAATTACGGAAAGGTCATCTCCAACGGGGCCTACCAGTTCCTCCACATGGCCTTCAACTCCGGCACCAACACCTCGGTCACCCTCTACACGGGCTACTACGCCCCCGGCGCGGACTCCTGGGTCCAGATCGATGACATCGCCCTCACCGACACGCCCCCCGGCCACTGGGCCGGCTACGCGGTGCCCAGCAGCCCGGTCAACGCGGCGCCACACGCCGTGACCGCAGTGTGGACCGAGCCTTCCGTCATCTGTCGTCAGGAAAACCCCGACAACCACCTCAGTGTCTGGGTGGGCCTCGACGGGATTGCCAGCAGTCCCACCGAAAGCCTGGTTCAGGTCGGCGTGCATGCCACATGCCGAGGCGAGCTCTACCCACAGCATCAAGCCTTCTGGGAAGTCATCAACGCGGGCGTCGATACCCGCGAGCAGCCCATCTCCATGGTCGTATACGCCGGGGACCGCATGTCGGCCTCGGTCGTCCGAAGCGCCGCCGACCCCGCCAACTACATCCTCACCATCGAGAACCTCTCCCGACCCGGACAACGCCAGACCCTGACCAAGAGGGCACCCGCGGCACGCTCGGAGAGCGCTGAGATCATCGTGGAGCGCCCCTACGTGTTCACTTTGGACTCGACCTGGCCGAAGACCGTCAACGTGCCGTTCTCCTATGTCACCGTCGACGGCGCCCCGCTCTCAGGCTATGAGACGCTTCCGTTCCAAGGGCGACAGAACGACACGGGAACGGTCTACAGCCCCTCGCCCGCCATCACCGACAGCGGCGGCTACAGCAACTTCACCGTCTCCTCTCATCCGGGGTAGGCAGCTGCGGCTGCTTCGGGCGACACTCCGGCACGGCACGCTCGGAGGAAGCAGCGCCGGGATCAGACCGCCGACGAGGCAGAGCGCCCGGCTCTGGCCGCCCTCGCGGAGGACCGCCCCGTGACGCACTGAAGGCGTGGTGCAGTGCCCAGATCCCTTCTCGACCAGGCACGGCAACAGGGCCCGGATCCATTGAGGATCCGGGCCCTTCCGGTGCGGTTGCGGGGACAGGATGTGAACCTGCCTCGCCGCCGCCGCCGCCTCCTCCTCGGCGGCCGAGACTCTCGCGCCCGACCCGGGCATCCGCCACACCAAGGTCGTCGTGCCGACGGCGATGGAAGGCATGGTGTGCGACAAGGGCAACGGCGGTTTCCGCTTCGGCAGCGACCTGGACGTCATCGTCACGGGTGACGAGGGCCTGAAGGAGATCGAGGCCGACAGCGGTCACTCCGTGGACGAGGTGTCCTGCTTCGGCAGCCCGCGGAACGTCGTCCGCAAGGGCACTCGCTCGGCGACCGTGCCCACCTTCACCACGCGGACGAACCTCTACGCAGCCGCCGCCCGGACCAGGGACTTCGTCATGCAGTCGCTCGGAGCGCCCGGCAGTCCGACCGGGTTTTGGCGGTAGATCCGCGATCTTGATACCGGTTCGGCGACTGGGGCGGTATTGCCAGGTCAGGGGTTCTCCGTTCCGGTTCTGCCAGTTGATTTCCTCTCTGATGGCCAGGTTTCCCGCTTCGGCCGGTTCGCCGCTGATCCGATCGGCAACCCGGCCCCCGCGGTGCCCCCGTGGCCGAGGGCCGCCCGAGCGGCCCGCTCACTGCTTCGTCAGAAGCAGCCCGGGAAGCGCGATGACCGGAGCCGCCCCGTTGCCGTCGACGATGTGCACCTGGGTCGCGGGTCCGCCCGGAATGCACGCGAGCGCGCCCTCACGGTGTAGCCACAGCTGGACCGAAGTCGACATCTGCGGGTAGTCGAAGACCCATCTGCCCTGCTCCGTGCACGTCCCGACCCGCAGGGTGTACTCACCACCCTCCCCGTGATCCGTCCGCTCGGCCAGGGTCAGAGACGCGTCGTCCTTCGAGGCGGTCCACACTCCCGGATAATCCGTGTACGGCCCGGAGTAGGAGCCGCAGACCGACGCCACCAGCACGACGACGGCGATTGCGACTGCGGCGCGGGACGGCTGGATCGACAGCCCCGTCGGGCTGCCGGTGCACAGGACGGTGGCCGCGCACGAGGCGGCCATCGCGACGGTGCACCAGACTACCCAGGGCCCCGAGCCTGCCCTGACCAGCATGACCAGGAGTGCGAGCGCGAGGATCCACGAGGCGGCTGCCCGCCAGACGACAGTGGTGTTCCGGGCATCGCGCAGCCTCAGCACCACGACCGCGATCGGCAGGACCGCCAGGGTCATGGCGAGGAGCATTGCGCACACCAGGACGAGGGTCCCATCGAATTCCGGCACCAGCATGGTGGTGTCCGCCAAAGCGAACGTCCCCACCAGCCCCGCGACCTCCACCGCGAGCGCCGACCACAGCACGACGGCGAGCCGTCGGCCCGTCGTTTCTTCCCCCACCAAAGCCCCCAGGATTTGAGCATGTTCAATTAGCGGAGTGCATCGTACTGGAACCTGCCATCCCGTCAGGAAGCAGGTACCCGGAGCCGGGCCTGCCCGCCGTACGAAGCAGTGGCACCGCGCCGGACAGCGACGGCAGTGGTCTGCAGGACGGACAGGTCGGCGATCTCGGTGGTGACGCCGGCGAGGAGGAGGCCGAGAAATGCGGTACGGCTGCGTCGGCCAGGCGCTGCACGCTTCGGGAGGTCATCCGGAGTTCGCGGGCGACCGCCCGACGGCTGTGGCCTTCGCCGAGCATTCCGCGCACGATACGCATCGCTCGGTGACTTCCCCGAGGTTGCGCCAGAGATGGAATCGGTCTGCCTGCCGGTTTCGACATCGACCAGCACAGTCCCGTAGATACGGCCCTTGTGCATCGCGTACTCGTCGATACCCACCACCCGCGGGGCCGACGGCTGAGGGTCAGGCATCGCATCGACCAACCGAAGCACCGTGCTGCGGCTGGCGGAGATACCGAAGACGTCTGCAAGACGGACTCCAGCGCGGCCGGCCAACGCAAGACCCACCTCGGCCAAGGCCGAACGCAGCCGATCAGTCCGCTGAGCGTGACGGCGGGTCAGTCCCGGGATCTGCTCAACGAAGGTCTGCCGTCCACAGGAGGTGACACGGCAGCCATGGGGCATTTCAGGACGATCGAGCGATGGCCGCTATGGAGATCAACAGTCACGGGGCGTGGATGGTCCACAGAAGTTGAGCCAGAACCTCACTTTGGGCAGCACTTGACGATCTCGACCCAGCAGTGATGAGGATCGTTGAAACTGGGTCTCACCGCAGTTCCGTGAGAGATCTCGGAGCGCCTTGCCCTGGCAACAGGGGCGTCTCCGCGCTACTACTGTGCTGCTGGTAGATCGTCGTGACCAACGAAGGGAGCTGAGTTGTGCTGACCACTACGCACCCGCCGTAGGTGCCTCTGGAAAGCCCAGAGGGCCCTACGGAGGCTCTCGATGTCCCGAACTGTCCGCACGACTCCCTGGCGACTCCGCGTCCAAGAGGGCGCATCGGAGTCCATGTCGCTGTACGACCTGCGCTATGCGAATGCCGAACTGGCTCGAGCCGCCCGCGAAGGCCGTCGCCCCGCCCCGGCGAAGTCGCTGCGCCGGATCACCTCTTGGCAGTGGATGGTGCTCGACTGCAGGAAGGGCTCGTTTTCCGCAGAGATCGCTACGGCTGAGGGCCGCGCCCGGCTCCAGGGTCGACTCGAGGCCCAGCGGATCCGCGGACTGCACCGCGCTGGCCACGAACTTGACGACGCGGACATGCCGCCGGTCCGCCACCGTCATGGTGCGCTCTGGGATGCCTGGTAGAGGCGAGGTGCCCAGGACTGACCGGCACTCACGAGCGTAGGAAGTGCGCACTGGTGACGGCCCTCCACCCTCCGGGCGGAGGGCCGTCGAGCAGAAGCCTGCGCGGTCATCCGGCCTTGGCAGGCGCTTCGGTCGAAGGTCAGTCGGTCGGCGGCCGCGCAGAGGCGGGGGTCGGTGAAGGTCTTCGTCCAGCCGCCGAAGGACTCATTGGAGGCGATGGCGACGCTGTTCTTCTCCTTGCGCTCGGTGAGGACCTGGAAGCTGCTTCTCGTCGCTGGCCTCCACCAACTCGTTCACCAGCTCGGTGGCGAGCGCGTAGCTGACCCGGTAGCTCTGCAACGCAGCCTCGATGGCCATGGTGCTGAGCATGGGGGACTTGCCGGTGCCGGAGTCGCCGATCAGGCAGAGCGGCTGGCTCGTCTAGATCCACTCGCAGTCGGCGAGGGTGTTGATCACGGCGGGGCGATGTTGGGAACGGCGTCGGAGTCGAAGGTCCGCAGCGAATGTCCCGGGGAAACCCGGCCTTGATCCGCCGCTCCGAGCGGCGGCGGGCGCGGTCGTCACACTTGACGCCCAAACTCGGGCTCTGGCACAACTTCTGAGGCTATGGCGGCGATGCGGCAGGTTCGTGCGCTGGACTACGTTCAGGTTGGCTGCGGTGCCGACGGGATTTGAACCCGCGGACAGATGGGAGCAGGTCCGCCCCTTCTCCGTCAGTCGGCGTGGGAGGGACCTCGCCCACGGCGATCGCAATGGGCCGCTCTGCCACGGCACCGCAACCAGCGGGAATGCGCGCACTCCCGCTGCGACTCAGGGTAGAGACACCGTTCTCTGCAGACGAATCCTTATCCGGGAAGCCGGAGAACGTTGCCATGGGTCCACAGAGGTTGTGCCGGAGTCCAAACTCGTGAACAACTGACGTCAGGACTCGGGTTCTGGCGCAGATTCCGTGAACGATCTTGAATCGGATGTCAGCGGCCAGTTCGACTTCCCTGTCGTAGGCCAAATGACAGGGGAGCCACCTGGCCGCCGATGACTACTGAACGTGAGGCTGGCGTCCCATCGTCGGGCAACGCTGGTCCTCCGGAGGCAGCCAGGCGGTCAGGCGGGCGAGCCTCCAGACTCAATCATCCTGACCAGGTTGGTGATGTCCTTGTGGAAGGTGAACTCGCGCAGGAGCGTGGCCCAGCGACCGTCTTGCCACCGCCAGACGAAGTTGTAGAGCACCGGGACCCCCTCATCTACCCGGCGCATGATGATCGACCCATGGCCGTCGTACACGCTGGTAGCCAGAAGACGGACGTCGTCGAGTGACTCACCCACCTTCAATCCCTGGTCCCGCAGTGCACGGAAGCGCGCCATGAACTGGTCCTTCGTCAGGGTCACTACCTGGCCTTCTTCGTCGAACCGAATGTTCTCGAAGCTAGGGTCGTAGAGGGCATCCAGCCTCTCCACGTCCATGGCCAGGCCGGCGTTCATGTACTCCCACATACGATCCACGAGCGACTGATTCACGATCGGCTCTCCCTCATTTGGTGGTTCCGCACGCACGGGTCTCACGGGCGGTCGTGGAAGGCATGAAGTTTCATGGACGCCACCGACCTCATCCCCAAGGTCGCTGCACCCACCGACAAGGCGCCGACAGTCGTTGTCCATGACCGACAGACGTCCGACACCGCTGCACCAGCCACGGAGGGTGCCGTCGTGACTGGCCGTACTTGGGGATGCGCAACTGGCCGCCGACACTCGGGTTCCACCAGCCTCGTGTGACATCCAATCCGCGCAACTCACGTGATGCGTTCCTCCTGCCGACGGAGGGCCAGCAAGATCGTTCACGGAATGTGTGCCAGAACCAGGACTCGTGATTTGAAGCCAGGCTGCCGCTCGCGCCTCGGTGCGGGCCGGGGCACGGCCAGCCGGTTTCGGCTTTCCGTCCGCCGCTGTACTCGGTGGGGCGGTGGGGCGGTGAGGTCAGGGGCGATACCCGAGGAGCTTCTGGGCGCCCGCATCGAGCAACTGCAGGCCTGCGCGCCGACCGACGGGGCCCGGCTCGGTGGCGGGCCCCGTCGCGGAAGTGCGCAGCGGGGCCTGGCCCGTAGGGTCGAGGACGACCGCGTGGACGGTGAGCCGGCCGGTGGCCTCGTCGACGACGGCGTGGGCGGAGGCCGCGGTCATGCAGCCGCCGTGCAAGGCAGAGAGGGCCGCGCGTTCGGCGTCGAAGAGCGTGTGGGTGCGGATGTGGGTGAGCGGGGTGAGGAGAGCCCGGGTGGTGTGGTCATCGGCGCGGTGCTCGATGACGACGATCCCGGCGCCCGCCGCCGGCAGCCACACCGCCGGATCCAGGATCTGCGCAGCCCGATCGGCGAGGTTCAGGCGGCGTAGCCCGGCCAGCGCGGCGATCATCGCGTCCGCTCCCAATGCCCCTTCGTCCAGATCGCGCAGGCGGGTGTCCGCGTTTCCTCGGATGGGCACGGCGACCAGTTGGGGGTAGAGGGCTTTCAGAAGAGCAGCCCGGCGGGGTGCGCTGGTGCCAACGCGACTGCCCGGCGGCAGATCGGCCAGGGTGGTCGGCGGCCGGCCGGCGGGCAGGACGAGGACATCGGCCACCTCCTCGCGGGGCAGGACCGCTCCGGCAACGATCCCGGGGGCCCGGTCATGGGGACCGGGGATGTCCTTGGCGCAGGCGATGGCCGCCTCGATACGGCCGTCGAGCAGGTACTGGTCGGCCCGGCGGGTGAAAGCACCCTTCCCGCCGACCTCCGCGAGCGGGCCGCGGTGCTGATCGCCTTCGGAGGTGATCTCCAGGACTTCGAGGTCGAGGTCCGGGTACTGCAGGCGCAGGGCTCGGGCGAAGCGGCCGGTCTGTTCCATGGCCATGGGGCTGGGCCGGGTGCCCAACCGGAACGACTTGGTGGTCGTGCTGAATGTCATCGTGCATCGCTTTCGGTACGAGGGGGGGCGGGCCTCCGGGGCCCGGCGGTGGGGCAGGGTCCGCTGGAGGGTCTCGTCGGGGGTGAGGAAGGTGGCGCCGATGGCTTACCGACGTGGGGGAGCCAGGTGACGGCGGCGGCCACCTGGTAGGCGGTGGCGGTGGCGGTGACGGTGTGCGCGCTCTTCCCGCCGTCGAACGGCCCGCTGAGCCAGATGATCACCGCCGGCTTTCCCCCTCAGGTACTTCGCGCTGCCCAACGCCGGGGCGAGCGGCTTCGTCACGCCTCGGCCGGCCCGGAGGCCCCTCACCCCCGCCCGATCTGCCGTGTCACCTACCGCGCTGAGCTGCGCCAACGGGTGAAGGGCGCCCACGGCGAGACGATTTCTGGAAGGCTGCCGGCTGTGACCGAAGAGCCATTTGAAGAGTGGGCCGTGAACTTCCTGGCCCGGAGGGCCGCCCGCGTCGGCACGCTGCGCGCCTTGCCGATAGACGGATCCGCCGGCCGGGGCGCGCACGTCAATCCGACCGCGCCCCGGCTGATGGCCCGCTGGGACGGATACCGGTGGGTGCCCGAGACGGTGGCCGCCGACTACGCCGCTGCCCAGCGGATGCTCCATGGGATCAGCGCGGCGGAGGCCGAGCCGGCCTCCGCCCCGCCTGGGCAAGCCCTGCCGAGGCCAACCGGCCGTCACCGTAAGCCGCCGGCCCCGTAGCCGGCCTTTTGACCAGAGGTAACCCGGTGGCATGTCACACGGTGAGCTGTCGCTGCTGTCGCTGCCCAACCGGCCCGGGCGCGGCACCGAGACGGGTGTAGAACTCCGTCGCGATGATCGACTCCCGTGCAGGGGCGGACAGGCGGGCCAGGATTCCCGGAAGGGGCCGTTCCCGTGCGACTTCGCTGCGGTGGGCCAAGATCGCGGCCATCTTCTGCTCCGACCAGGCGGTCACGTCGACCGTCGCGGTGACGTGCTCGTCCGGCACGCTCAGTACCGTCTTGCCCACCGCCGTGAGGAGCGCGCCGAGCGTGCCCACTCCCGAGTGCGGGTGGGTGGCCGTGTACAGGGCGGCGGGCTGCCAGGGTGCTCCCGCGTGCGGGTAGCGGTGCTCGAGGCCGGCGGCGTGGAAGGCGATGACGGTGGCCTGGTGGGTGCGGACGTGGTCAGGGTGACCGGTCAGCTGACCGTAGGCGTCGTGGGTGATGACGACTTGTGGCTTCACCGCACGGATGTGCTCGACGATCCCTTCCACCACCTCATCCAGCGGGGCGTCGCACAGCCGGGGCCGGCCGGGCGCGGAGTCGGGGACCCGGGCGTCGGCGAGGCCGAGCATCCGCGGCTTCCCGGCCCCCAGGACGGCCAGGGCGTCGGCGAGCTCGTCGGCCCGGTGGCTGTCGGGGGCCCAGGTGGCGGTGACCACGGCGGTCGCCGCGCCTGCTGCCGCGTGCTGCGCGAGAACGCCGCCGGCCAGGAGGGATTCGTCGTCCGGGTGTGCGAAGACTCCCAGAAGGGACGGCAAGGATGAAGAACGCGCTGGTGTCACGGTAGGTGGTGCCTTCCTCTAGGTCGGGTGGGCGAAGCGCGGCCGGTGGGATCGCCTCCCTAGGCGCGCTCGGCGGCTTTGTACGCCTGGAAGCCGGCGGGCGCGTGGTCGATGCGGAGTGCCGGATCCCATGCCGTCAGGCACTGCGCGCTGGGTACGAACAGCGGTTGGGGGAGCGCGTCCAGGGGCCAGAAGCGCCAGGACCCGATGGCATCCTCGCTCTGTCGCGGCAGGCCGGACCAGCGGGTGACCAGGACGGGCACCGTCACCCGGACGACGTCGCCCACCCGGTCGAGGAGGGTGCCCAGCACGATGGTGTCGTCTGCTTCGGCCACGAGGCCGGCCTCTTCGTGGAGTTCGCGTACTGCGGCCTCGGCGAAGGACTCGCCGGGTTCGACGGATCCGCCCGGCAGTTCCCAGGTACCGCGCCGGTGGTGGCCCAGCAGGACACCGTCCGGGCCGGAGATGATCACGCCGACCCCTACGGCCGCGTGCGGTGGCGGCGGTGTGCTGGTGCGCGGGCGGCTCGGCACCCGCTGCGGACGGCGAACCTCGTACAGCCGGTAGGAGGCCGCGTTGTCCGGCTGCGGGGCGTCGATCGTCGAGACCTTCTCCACGGCGAGGCCGTGCCCGGTGAGCAGGTCCTCCCACAGCTGAGGGGTCAGGACCCACATGTGGACGGGGTGGACCTGGGCGGTGCCGGGCAGCCGCAGGTCCTCCGGGCGCGGGGTGACGGCCGTCGAAGGGCCGGCGCCGGTCGAGTTGGTGTGCAGGGCGGAGAACAGCAGACGCCCGCCGGGCTTGATGGCGTTGGCCAGCGCGGGAAGGAGCCGGTTCGGGTCCAGGTAGGGCACGCCGTTGACGGAGCAGATCAGGTCGTAGGGCGCGACGTCCTGCAGGTGGGCGACGGCATCGGCGCAGACGAAGCGGAGCCCGGGCGTGTTCGGGTACCGGGTGAGGGCGCGCTCGTGCTGGGTGGGGGAGGCGTCCACGGCGGTGACCTCGGCGCCCAGGCCGGCGAGGCGGGCGGCGTGCCGGCCCAGTCCGCTGCCGAGGTCGAGGACGCGAAGCCCCTTCACGTCCCCGAGGCTCTCGATGCCAGGTCCGGTGTCCGCGATGCCCCAGTCCCAGCGCGCGAGTTCCGGCAGATCCGGGCGCACGGTCAACTGGTGCGCCCCGTACGTGGTCCAGATTCCGGCGGTGTGCTTCTCGATGTCCGGCAACGTGTCCTCCAGGAGGGCGGGGGTGGATTACGGGCGCAGGGCGTAGCAGCGGAGCACGTCAAGGTCGTTGGTCCGGACGACGGACCAGCCCGCGGTGAGGATCTCGGCCTCGGCCGGGCTGATCCCGAGGCCGTGGAGCGGGTCGGTGTCCTCGCGGCGGCCGGTGATCTCGGTGACGACCCAGAAGACCCCGCCGGGTACCAGGAGGCGTCGGACGCGGTTGACGAACGCGGCCTTGTCGTCGAGCCACCGGTAGACCAGACGGCAGGTGATGGCCGCGTACGCGGGTTCGGGCAAGGCGGTCAGGTCGTCGGCCCCGACGTCGGCGCACCTCCACAGCGGGCCGGGCCTCTCCGTCGAGTCCTTCGCGGCGGCGAGTACGAGGGCGCTGGGGGAGCAGTCGATCCCGGTGGCGCGGTATCCGAGCTGGTGATGGAGGTGACGGGCCAATGCGCCGTCGCCGCAGCCGATGTCCAGGGCCGCCCGTCCTCGGCCGGGCCCGAGGTGCTCGTCCAGCAGCCGCGTCTCGGGTTCGTCGAGCCGCCGGTACCGGCGGCCTTCCAGCCAGAGCGGCTCCCAATACGCGGCGGTCGCGGTCGTCATCATGAGGTTCCTTCGCGGGCGGAGGGCAGCGCCGTACGCGGGGCGGGGCGGGCATGTCCCGCAGCGTGCGGACAGGGGAGAGGAACAGGAGGGCCACCGGAACGAGTTGGAAGACCGCGCCAACTGCGAGGGTGGTGTGTACACCGAGGTGGAGAACCAGGGCGCCGGCGGCTGCGGCGGCAGGCGGACGTGCACCGGCGGTCACCGACTTCCTCGGCCGGTTCACGCGAGGCACTGCGGTGTGCGGCGGCGCTCACGGGCGGCTCTCCCTCATGAGCCGGTCCAGGGTCCTCCGGCCTCGGGCGGTGACCGTCTGGTCGTTGTCGTCCGGGCCCCAGGCCAGGCAGCTGACCGCGTCCAGCGCGGTCAGGCAGCGCAGGGCGTGCCGCTCGGCATCGGTGAGCTCGCGCCCGTACGACTGGAGGAACGCCTTCTCGCGGTCCGGGTGGTCGACCCACTGGGTGGCGGCGAGGATGACGAGGTCCTGGACACGGGCGGCCGGTCGGGTCCGTTCGAAGTCGACGAGGGCGAGCCCGGCCTCGGACCACAGCCAGTTCCGCGGCTGGTTGTCGCCGTGGACGTATCCGACGGGCACCGGGCCGACGCGGCGGAGCTGGGCGGCGTGGTCGCGGATCAGCTGCTGCTCACCTTCGGTGAGCCGGTCACCGGCGCGGGCCAGGTACTTCTGCGCTCCGTCCGCGGCGGCTTCCAGGGAAGCTTCGGCCTCCACCCGATCGGCGCGGTCGAGTTCGCCGGCCTCGTGGAGCCGGGCACACAGTGCTCCGGCCTGCCGGTGTACGGTCCGCCAGTCACCGGTGGCCTGGCCGAGCTCCTTCGCCGGGACGCCGGGCACCGCGGTGAGCAGCAGGACCAGGTCCTGGGCACTGCTGTCGATGAGGTGGGGCGCCCGGCGGTACCCGAGCGCGGGGACGACATGGCGGTACGCCCGGGTCTCGCGGGTGAAGAACTTCTCGCTGGGCGAGACCTTCACGTACCGGTGCACCCCGTCTGCGCCCTCCAACTCCCACACCCGGGAGCGGTCCCGGTCGTGCGAGGCGTCGCGTACGGACACGAGGGGCCCGATCCGCTGCTCCGCCCAGCGCCGCACCGCCGCGGGCAGCGGCTTCGCCGGCCTCATCCGGCGGACCTCCTGCCCGGGCGTGAGGCCCCCACGAGGCAGGGCACACGGCTGTCGGATGCGGTGAGATGAGGAAACACGGGTTCTCCTGGAGGTGTCGGCCGCACTGGTCGGTAGCGGTCGGGCGGGGTGAAGCCGGTCAGCGGTCCTGGGAGAGGGCGAGGAGTTCGGCGAAGGTTCCGCCGCCGTGGACGAGATCGTCATAGCGGCCCTGCTCGGAAATCCGGCCGTGTTCCAGCACGATGATGTGGTCCGCGATCTTGGTGTTCTCCAGGCGGTGGGTGACCATGATGGTGATGCGGTCGGCGGCGACGGCCTTGATCCGCTCGAAGATCCGGTGTTCACCGCGCGGATCCATCTGAGACGTCGGCTCATCCAGGACCAGCAGCCCGGGCAGCCGGTACAGGGCCCGAGCGCACGCCTCGCGCTGCCACTGCCCGCCGGAGAACTCCACACCTCCCCAGATGTCGCGGGCTTGGAGGCTGTCGAGACCGTTGGGGAGGTCGTCGACGGCCTCGCGCAGGCCGACCGCGTCGATGGCCTCCCACACGGGCCCGTCGTCGTGGGTGCGGGGCTGGCCGAGGGTGATGTTCTCGCGGACCCGCAGCGGCCACTTGGCGAAGTCCTGCGGCACCAGGCCGGTGAGGCGCCAGACGGTGGCCGGGTCGGTGTCGGCGAGGTCGGTGTCGTTCCAGGTGACCTTGCCCTTGTCGGCGAGGTAGATCCCGGTGACAAGCCGGATCAGGGTCGACTTCCCCGAGCCGTTCGCTCCGACGATCGCGAGGATCCGGCCGCGCCCCAGGGTGAGGGAGACGCCGTCCACGGCGGGTTTGTCCTTGCCGGGGTACTGGTAGACGACCTCGTCGAGCCGGATCTGCTCGACCGGGCCGGTGATCCCGTGCGGTCCGCGCCGGGGCGCACGGGCGGCGGCCTCGTCGAGGAAGGACTGCATGTCGCTCAGGTACAGGCTGGTGTGGAACACCGCGGCGCCGTTGATGACGACCTGGGAGAGGGCGGCGAGCGCGGTCTGGACGGCGATGACGGCCGTGGCGGCGACGGCGGGTTCGATCCGGCCGGTCACGGCGAGCCAGGCGAGGGCTCCCCAGGTCGCGAGGAGGAAGACGCCGCCTGCCAGCGCGGAGAGCAGGGAGATCCGCAGGGTCCGCGGCGCTGCGGCGAGGTTCCGCCGGTCACACCGGTCGGACAGAGCCCGGTACCAGTAGACGAGGTAGTCGGTCATCGAGTTGGCGCGGACTTCGTCGCCGTACTGGGAGGCCGTGGCCCACCAGCGCATCATGCCGCGCACGTTCCTGTCGGAGACGTTGGCGTAGTGGATCTCGTAGTCGACGCGGGCGGTCAGTACGGCGCCGACCCCGGCCGGCAGTACGGCGAGGAGCAGCAGGGGCAGCATCAACACGTTCAGCAGCGACAGGACGCTGCCGGCGGTGACCAGGCGGATCAGCGAGGACATGAAGCGCTGGGCGTCGGTGACCATCACATGGGTGCGGACCACCCCCATCTCGGCCGCCTCCTGCCGGTCGGAGAAGCCGTCCCCGGCGTAGGCGGAGGCCTCGACCCGACAGACCGCCTCGACCAGGGTGCTGTCCGTCTCCGAGGTCAGCAGAGGAGTGATCCGCCGCTCGGCGTACGTGGCCACGGCCCCCGCGACGCGGTTCATCGCGGCGGCGAGCGCGACCACGAGCAGCGCGGGCAGCGCTCCGTGCAGACGGTCGGCAGCACTTCCGGAGCCGAGTACGGGCCCCATCGCGCGGGCGGTGGCGGCCAGCAGCACTGCCGCGGACACGCCCGTGACGACCTGGCACCCGATCAGGAGTCGCACGGCCCGGCGGTCGGTCCGCCACGACAGGCGACCGATCCCGGCCAGGACCGCCGGGAGCGTGGCGCACATCTTCCGGAAGGAGACCTCGGCGAGCGGATTGACGGAGTACTGCCCGCTGTAGGTGATCTCCGCCGGTGGCGGCGGAGGCGGAGCACCGGTCGCGTTGCCGGGCGCTTCGGATGCGGTCATCGGGTCCCCCTGGATCGCCGTTCGGACGCTGTCGTGAGCTCAACGACGGTTCCCGATTTTTCGAACACACGTTTTTCGGTCGGCCCTGAAGTCCCGGGATAGAGCGGGCGGCGGACCGTGGAAACTACACCGACCCGCCTCCCGCAACGGCGCTGCCACAAAAGGAGGTTGGCCGAATCGCCGAGGGTGCCGAGCGCCGCACGGCGGCGGGCGCGTTGATGCGTATCGGGCCGGGCGGGCATGTTGAACCGACCGCCGCCCGCGGCTCACGCGATCCGGTCGTGTGGGCGAGGGCATCCTGCGCCCGGAACGAGGTTCGATCGGCACGGGCCCGCCCGGCCGAAGCCGTGCCTGCTGGGCGCCGACTCGCATCGTCCGTAACGGGGCCCCAGGCCCGCAGTTGCGGCGGCCCCCTGTCGATCACAAACCGCACAGCCGGTAAGCCGTGACTCCTAAGGAGTGAATTGCGCCAGGATCCGTGACCTTTGGCCGGAACCTTCCATACGTTGGCCCCTCTTCGCTCATCACCACAACTGGGGGGCCGGTGCGCAACCACCGACTCGTAATGACCGCTGCCCTCGTGGCGGCCGGTATCGGCATCATCCCGGGCACCGCGCAGGCGGCGGATCCCGTACCCGTCGCGGCCGGTGTGGCCGAGGCGATAGCCAAGGCATCCACCTCCGAGGGCTTCCACAGCCCGGCCGACCGCACCATCCGCACGGCCCTGCCCGCCGCCGAAAGGAACGACAAGGCGAACGCCAAGACCGCCGCACCGCAGGCCGCGCAGGCCGCGCAAGCCGCGCTGGACGCGGGAGCCAACCCGGCCCTCGCGGTGGACGTCAGCGGCACCAGCTACACCGCGCACGGGATCGAGCTCACCGCCCTGGTCACGAGCGCCGACTTCGCGCTCGACGTCGTCATCGACTGGGGCGACGGGAAGAAGGACACGGTCACGGCCCAGGGCAACGCCGAGCTGCACCACTCGCACACGTACGACAAGTCCGGCGAGTACCAGGTGAAGGTGACGGTGACCGACACCGCCAACGCCGTCCAGGCCGCCAACGGGGGTGCCTTCCTCACCCCCGGCGCCGACTTCACCCCGCACACCCCGACCCGGCTCCTCGACACCCGCAACGGCACCGGCGCGACCGTGGGCAAGGTCTCCGGGCAGGGCTCAGTCCGGGTCAAGGTGGCCGGCAACGCTGCCGTCCCGGCGGGCGTCACCGCGGTCGCCCTCAACGTCACGGTCACCGAGACCGTCGACAGCGGGTACGTGACCGCGTGGCCCGGAGCGGGCTACGACCGCCCCGGCACCTCGAACCTGAACTACACCGCCGGCCGCTCCGTCCCGAACCTGGTGATCGTGCCGGTCGGCGAGGACGGCTACGTGGAGCTCTTCAACGGCGGCTGGAGCCCGGTGGACCTGATCGCCGACGTCACGGGCTACTTCACCCGGGCCTCGGACAGCGGCTACACCTCGATGACGCCCGCCCGGTTCGTGGACACCCGTGAGGGCATCGGCGCGGCCCGGGGCATGCTCGCCGCCCGCAGTGCTTTCACGACCCGGATCAGCGGCCTGCAGGGCGTGCCCCAGAACATCACGGCCGTGGCACTGAACGTCACGGTGACCGAACCCCAGGGGCCGGGCCACCTGACCGCCTTCCCCGGCACCGGGCCGGTCCCGACGGCGTCGAACCTGAACTTCGTGCCCGGCCAGACGGTGGCCAACGCCGTGATCGTGCCGGTGGCCCCGGACGGAACGATCAAGATCTTCAACGGGGCCTGGTCGCCGACCCACGTGGTGGTCGACGTCGTCGGCTACTACAGCAAGGACAGCAAGGCCGCCTTCCTGCCCTTCACGCCGTTCCGGACGCTGGACACCCGGCAGGAGGCGTACGGCTGGCCCGGCGGCAGGTTTCGGGCCCGGGAGTACATCACGCAGGGGTTCACCCCCGAGGCCGCGACCCCGGCGGGCGTCGAGGCGTACGTGCTGAACGCCACCGTCACCGAGACCGGCGGCACCGGATTCCTCTCGGTGGCGCCGAGCCCCTACGCACTGCCGGCGCCGGGCGAGCCCGCCGCACCCGCCGCGCCACGCCCCGGCTCCTCCACCCTGAACTGGACGGCCGGCACGACCGTCCCGAACCTCGTGCAGGCGAGCGACGGCGACCACGGCGTCATCACCTTCTGGAACCAGGGCCATCAGGACGCTGATCTGGTGCTCGACGTCTTCGGCGTCTACCAGTCGAAGTGATTCCCGAGGGGTGGCGTGCACGGGCGGGCCACCCCCCCCCGGACGGGAGCCGGCGCTTCAGCTCCGCAGGAGCGGGAGCGGGCCTGCCTCAGCCCGCTCCCGCTCCCGCTCCCGCTCCCGCGGAGGCTTCGGTTCGTGCCCGACTCAGCCGGCTGCCTGGCCGTCGACGGGGATGTCCAGGCGGTCGGCCAAGGTGGTGAGTGTTCTTCCCAGGGGGAGCATGACGCGGGTGACGGCGTGCTCGTCGCCACGGGTGGGGTCCCGATTGACGATCAGCACGGGCTTCCCGGCCCGGGCTGCCAGGCGGACGAACCGGAGCCCGGACATCACTGTCAGCGAAGAGCCCAGAACCAGGAGCGACGTCGCCTGACCGACCAGTTCACGGCAGCGCTCGACCCGCCCGGGCGGAACGGCTTCCCCGAAGAAGACCACGTTCGGTTTGAGGATGCCGCCACACTCTGAGCAGGGCACAACGGAGAAGTCCCCGATCTGTCCGTCGGTGAGGTCGGCGTCACCGTCCGGGTTCAGTCCGGCGGCCACCGGCTCGAAGCCCGCATTGGCCTCCTCGAGCCGCTGGGCGAGTTCACGGCGGGAGCTGAACGTGCCGCAGGAGAGGCAGACGACCCGCTCCAGGCTTCCATGGAGTTCCACCACCCCCTCGCTGCCGGCCGCCTGATGCAGGCCGTCGACGTTCTGGGTGATCAGCCCCGAGAGCAGACCGTGCCGCCCGAACGCCGCCACAGCCCGGTGCCCGGCGTTGGGCCGGGCGCGGCCGAACGTGCGCCAGCCCAGGTGACTGCGCGCCCAGTAGCGGCGCCGGGCCTGAGCGCTGGCGGTGAATTCCTGGTACGTCATCGGGGTGTGCCGGCTCAGGCTCCCACCCTCACCCCGGTAGTCGGGGATGCCCGACTCCGTGGACATGCCGGCCCCGCTGAGCACCAGTACACCGCCGGTCCTCAGCGCATCGGCGACCGGCTCAAGATCAGCGGTGCCAGGACGTAGGCCCTCGGTCGGGGTCCAGCTCAGAGTCGGGCGCATGCGCATGCCACCAGCGTACGGAACGACCGCGTGCGTCGGTCCTCGTGGTGCGCGAGCCCCGTTCCGCGGGCCGATTCCCGGTGATCGTGCATGCGAGGGGCACGCCGTTGACCGCATTCCGCGGACCGTGGCGTTCCGGTAGGTCCCACCAGGCTGCCCGGCGGATGGCGTCAGGTCGAGCTTCGGGTCGCAAGCCAGGCCACTCCGTGGACCGTTGCGGTCGTCACTGCGGCCAGGCCCAAGCCGTGCAGCACCGCCTCGCGGGCATCGCCGTTCGTCAACGGTATGCCTGCCGATCGCATGCGGCGGGCCGCCCACAGCGCGTACGGAATCACCACCGTCGGGGCCGTCGCCACTCCCGGCGTGTAGCGGCCCAAGGCGGCGGCCGATGCCAGGTGGGTGACTCCGTGCAGACCGAAACCCGTCACGGCCGTGCGGAAGAAGCGGCTGCGACCACCAGTGCGGGCACCCTCGGCCGAGGCCGCTGCGACGACGCAACCCATGAGCCCGATCGCGATGTTCACCCGGCGCTGCGGCACTTTCGAGAAGCGGGCCATCGTGGCGAGTTCCTCGATGTCGTTCAGCACCCAGGCGGCCAGCAGGCCCCATGTCACGGTGGCGGGGACGGCAGTCTTGGCAGGCATCGGTCCAACCTCTCCCATTCGCAATGTACAACGCAACGTTGCGTTGCATTCTTAGCGTACGATGCTCCCATGAGCGACACCAGAGGTCCCCGCGCCGCAGCCGCCATCTTCGACGCCACTCTCGAACTCCTTGCGGAGCGCGGGTACGACGGCCTCACCATCGAGGCCGTCGCCCGAACGGCAGGCGTGAACAAGACGACCATCTACCGCTGGTGGCCCTCGAAGCCGGCCCTGGTGCGCGCCACCGTGCTGCACGCCAGGGCCCTCGACATCTCCGTCCCGGATACCGGAAGCCTGCGCGGAGACCTCGTTGCGCTCGTTGAGCAGATCATCGGGTTGCTCACCGGACCGCATGCCGAACCGGTCGTGCGTGCCCTGGCCGGTGGGTCGGGTCAGCCGGAACTGGCCGAACTCACCCGGGAGCTCTTCGCTGAACGCTTTGCCCGTGAGCAGCCCGTTTTCGAACGTGCTCGCGCACGGGGTGAACTCCCCGCGACCGACCCCCAGCTGCTGGTCGACCTCGTCGCCGGAGCCGTCTGGGTCCGCGTGCTGCTGCGCCGCCAGCAGCCGCCGGACAGCTTCGCTGCCGAGGTCGTGGACGCGGTCCTCCACCAGCGCGAGGTACCCCGCGCCTGACCTTCTCGAGCCGTCAGGGCGGTCTTCGCGGGCTCAGCCTGCCGGGCGTTCCTCGCCTTCGCCGGCATCGCCGCCGCCCTCATCGGCTACCGGCGCCTCGCGCCGCAGACGTGACGCGGCGGCGTTGTCACTACGGGACGTTCCAGGCGGAGATGAACGGCTGCCCGTCCTCGGTGGCCAGGAAGCTGAGAGTGCCCGGATGCGGATGGCCGAGCAGTCGGCCGGCGGACGCGTCAAGGCCGAGCCAGCGCACGGTCAGCACCCGCGCCAGATGGCCATGAGCGACGACGGCGACATCGCCGCCGCTCAAGAGCGGCCGGATCCGGTCCAGCACCTCGTCCGTGCGCGCGGCCACCTGCCCGAGCTGCTCGCCAGGATGGGCGGCGTCGCCCGGAACCACACCGTCCCGCCACAGGTCCCAGCCAGGCCTCGTCTCCCGGATCTGCCCGGCGGTCAGGCCCTCGTAGCCGCCGTAATCCCACTCCATCAGGTCGGGATCGGGCCTGACACCGGGCAGATCCGCCAGCTCGGCCGTCCGCATGGCCCGGCTCAGCGGGCTGCTGAACACGGCGACCAGACGGCGCTGGGCCAGCCTCGGAGCAAGCGCCTTGGCAGCGGCCTCGCCCACGTCGGTCAGCGGAACGTCGGTGCGACCGGCATGCTGGCCCGACAGACTCCACTCGGTCTGGCCATGCCTGATCAATATCAGCTCACCCATGACTGCGCACGCTATCTGACCATGCGACATGAGGGGGCTTGCTCACCGCCTTTGGCGGAGTGCTTCGGATCGGGCCCCGTCGGCCTCGTCCCCCCTTCAGGCTGTGATCTTGCCGCGTACGTCGGTGAGCGCTTCCTCGAGGGTCGGCGCGACGTCCTCGTGTCCGGTGAACCCGTCGTCGGTCCCGGGGTCGACGGTCCAGCCCCATCCACTGCTGTCGTCGCCGTCGATGGTGGCGGTGTGTTCGCCGCTGTGGAGGCTGATGGACAGGTTCCCGGCGGGGAACGCGGTCACGTCGGCGTGGGCGGCCTCTCCCAGTACGCGGCGGACGGTGTCACGGGCGCTCTGCTCGGTGGTGTTCACGGCGGTGCTCTCCTCGCGGGTGGTCAGGATGACGGCCCGGCCGTCCGGGTCGGTCAGGGTGGGCCTGCCGGGCAGGTTCCGCCGCGGGCCGGCGTGGCGAGGCCGAGGCGCAGGTATCCGGTCGCGGGCCGGTGGTCCCCCCTGAGTCGGTGGCGTGTGCGAACCGCACCGGATCCCGGTCCGACACGGCTGCGTTCGGCTGGCGGTTCGTCACCCAGCACCAGGTGGTGCCCGGGTCGGCGGCCGACCCGGGCACACGATTCACGCTGCTACTCCATGAACTGGAAGGTCCATGCCTGGCGTTGGTTGTCGACCTCGAGGGGCCTCAGGGCCGTGCGGGGCGGGAAGATCCGCAGCAGACTGAGGTCCAGGGCCAGCTCCTCGCCGTCGACGGGGCCTCCGGGGACGACGATGTGGAAGGTGTGCGGCTGCGCGCTCTGGTAGAGCGCCCACTCGCGGGGCTCGGGGTATCCGACGACCGGTTTGTTCATCTCCGGTTCACCGTCGAAGGACAGGTACGTATCGCTCCTGAGATTGCGAATCGTGCAGTTGCCGTTGCCGAGTTCCTCCACCTGCCATTCCTGCTCACCGGGGTTGCCGGTGGGCGGCAGCAGTACAACGGGTGTCTTGGGCTCCGACATCCCTCCCTCCATGGTGAGCAGTTGCTCACCAGGACGGGTGATCGCGTAGGTGCCGTTCGGTACGGGTGCCAAGGCCGACTCCAATTCGGACGTGCGGCACCCGGGCGGGGCGCCGCTGATCTTCGTGGCGACGCATCCCTTCCCCGCTGGTGCATGACAAAGGGCGGAAAAGCTCCGTATCACCCTTCAGGACCAAGATGTCCCCGTCCCCCAGCGGCGTGCCTGGGGGTCATTTGGCCAAGTGGGTCGGCTGCTCACCCTCGGATGCGTCTCGGTAGCGGGTGGCGATCGCGGTGGCGCGGTCGCGTAGGGAGGTGCGCAATGACTGCGGGGCCAGTGCCTCTGCGTCCGTGCTGAGCTGCCACAGTGCCCATTCGGCGTGTCGGGAATCCTGGAAGGTGACCTCCAGTCGAAGCCAGCCGTCTGCGTCGGGTTCTTCTGCGCGGACAGCCAGCGTGGTGTCCAGCAGGTCCTCCCGCCGCGCCGGGTTCACCCGTACCAGCACGGTGAGGTGGTCGCCTCCGGAGAGGAACTGCGCGGAGCTTTCCCGCCAGATCCGGTCCAGGTCGACCCGGTCCGGTCGCTGTGCCGTTTCGGGGAGCTCCTCGGCGGCGAGCACCCGCGACAGCCGGTAGGTGCGGTCCGCGCCGGACCTCGTGGCCAGCAGATAACCCCGGTCGCGCACGGTGACCAGGCCGATCGGGTCCACCGTGCGCCACTGCGGTGGCTGGCCTGTGGCCGCGTAGTGGATGCGCAGCTTGCGTCCGGAGAGCACCGCGTGCCGGACCTCGATCAATGTGGTGTCGGGTACCTCCGCAGTGACCAGCCGGCGTGAGAGCAGGTCGGTCTCAGGGTCGACGAGGAATCGCCGGGCCGCGTCGCTCGCGGAGGCCCGGTGGCTTTCGGGCAGCGCGTCGACCACCTTCAGCCTGGCCGAGGCGAGCGCCGAGCCGAGGCCGAGCACCTGCTCGCCGCGCCCCGATCCGGCGGTCAGCAGGGCGAGAGCCTCGTCGTGGTTCAGCCCGGTGAGCTCGGTCCGGAAACCGGGCGAAAGCGCGAACCCGCCGTGCCTGCCACGTTCGGCGTAGACCGGGACGCCGGCCGCGGACAGCGCCTCGATGTCGCGCAGCACGGTGCGGGTGGACACCTCCAGCTCGCGGGCCAGCGTGTCCGCTGTCAGCCGACCGCGCTGACGCAGCAGTAGTACCAGTGAGACCAACCGGTCGGCGCGCATGCGAGAACTCTATGGAATAGACGACAGAGGGTGTCGTGATTTGTTGGGAGGCTCGTTGGCGAGACGTCGAAGCGGCCGTGACGAGCCGATGGACGTCCGTACTCCCATGAATCGAATGGAGCTGTTGTGGCAGTGGAACGAACGGCGGTCAACCCGATGACGTGGTCGCAGGAGCTGGGATTCAACCAGGGTGAGGTCGTCTCAGGGCACGCGCGGACCCTGTACATCTCGGGGCAGACCGCGATGAGCGGCGACGGCAAGCCCCAGCACGACGGTGACATGGCGGCGCAGTTGACGCTGAGCATCAACAACCTGGAGGCCGTGCTGGGCAAGGCCGGAATGTCTCTCGCGAACCTCGTCCGGCTCAACGTCTACACGACCGACGTCGATCTGCTCTGCCGGCACTACGGCGTGCTGGCGGCGCGGTTGGGCGCCGCCGCGGTGGCGCCGACCTCCACCATGCTCGGAGTGACGCGACTGGCGATCCCCGGTCAGATGGTCGAACTTGAGGGAACCGCCGTCGCGTGATGCGACCCCGCCGCCCCTGCTGCTCGTGCCGGTTGAACCGGCACGAGGGGCAGGCAGAAGGGTGACTGCCTGTGCTCGCCAGGGCTCAGGAGCGCGACCGCGCCGGGTTGTGGCGATGCCGATGGACCACACGCGGTCGCCCAGAGTGTGGCGGTGCAGGGCGGTGAGGCCGGGCACTGCGTGGGCAGGCTCCAGGGACGGGGGCGCCGCGGCCAACGTTGCCACGGGGGCGGTTCCCCGATCGCCGCAGTCTGCCCGGCCTCCACGACCGTGAGGGCACGCCGCACGCATGAAGTGCAGCCTACGACTGGTCGTTTGACCGACATCCGGACCTTCCTCACCTCATCTATGGCGTTCGTTGACAATGGATCACATGCGAGTGATCAAGCAGGTTTCCTTTGGTGGTCCGGAAGTTCTCGAAGTTGCGGAGGCCGACCGGCCCAGCCCCGCGCCCGGTGAGGTGCTCGTGCGCGTCCATGCCACGGGCATCAACCCGGCGGACTGGAAGGTCCGCGCCGGGCACGTGCAGTGGTTCGGCGAGCCGCCCTTCGTCCTGGGACACGAGTTCAGCGGAGTGGTGGACGAGGTCGGTGAAGGAGGGAGCGCCTTCAGGCCCGGTGACGAGGTGTTCGGATGGGTGACCCCGCCGCGGGGCAGCCACGCCGACTACGTGCTCGTACCCGAGACCTCCATAGCCGCCAAACCCAACACCCTCGATCACGTGCACGCGGCGGCACTGGGCATCGCGGGCCTGACCGCCTACCAGACCTTGGTGAACATCGCCCAGGTGCAGCCCGGCCAGCGCGTTCTGGTGCACGCGGCGGCGGGCGGCGTGGGACATTTCGCCGTGCAGATCGCCAAGGCGCGCGGGGCGTACGTGATCGGCACGGCCCGGGCGGCCAAGCACGCCTTCCTGCGCGAGCTCGGCGCCGACGAACTCATCGACTACACGACGGCCGACTTCACGAGTCTGCGTGACGTGGACGTGGTGATCGATACGATCAGCAAGGAGTACGGGCCGAGGTCGCTGCGTACGCTCAAGCGCGGCGGCATCCTCATCGACGTCGTGGGTGTCGGGGTCGACCGGACGGCCGTGACGGAGCAGGCACAGGCGAACGGCGTGCGGTTCCTCGAGTACTACCTCGAACCGACCCCGGCCGACTTGGCCGGTTTCGCCAGCCTGGTGGACCGCGCTGGGGTACGCCCGTCCGTAGCGGAGACGCTGCCTCTGACCGAGGCGGCCAGGGCCCACGAGCTGAGTGAGAGCGGCCGAGTGCGCGGCAAGATCGTGCTCGTGCCGTGACACCTGGGGACTCGTCCCGGTCACATCACTAGGTCGATTCCCTATGGACCGGCCACCTGGTGTGGCTGTCTTTCGTGCGCGTGGTGCGTGCGCATTCCTGATCTGGGCGGCGCTGGGGTACGCAGAGGCCGGTGGAACACCACTCGTCGGTGCCCAGCAGCTGGGAGGGGTCCGAGGGCTGAGGTCGAGGCCGGGCTGGGTTGAGCATCCGTGACGCGGAGGCCCCAGAGGCACCGAAATGAGGGATCCGTAATCTCCCGGGCCAGCGGGCCGGCGGGCCAGCGAGTACCGGTTGCCCCGGCCACCGCCACCCCGGTCGGCGGCCGGCCGCCGACCTCCGGGCCGGCCGGCTGGCACCCCGAGACAGGGCTCACCTTCTACCCGGCCGACGGGCACGGTGAGCGCCGGGTCGGCAGGGAGCGGTGCAGCCGCCGGCCACGGCGCTCATGGGCACGGACGCGGTCGTAGCCGCGGGCGAGGTTCTGCCGGCTGATGCCGACTCTGACCGCAACGACCGCTACGGATGGCAGCACGTAGACCGCAGACCCCTCCGGCCTCAACGCCCCCCTCCAGGCCCGCCTGGCCGCCGCACAGCACGGCCGACGGGGCGAGATCGGCGTCGACTCGGCCGAGCTCACCTTCTGCGAGAGAGGTCAAGAATGATCTTACGGATCAGGTTTCGTGTGGAGTGTTCTTGGCGAAGTACTTCAACCATGGGCTTATCGCCGGTTGCCGGTCATCCTGCTGTCGCTGTTTTCCGCGAGCCCCGAGGCGGGCGCTCCGTCCCGGTGCTGGGCCCACGGGTCGATGCTGAGGCGAAGCGCACCGCGCGCGTGCTGGCCGGGTTGGCGACCCATGCCAGACCTGTCGAGCGGACCCTCGCGCTGCGGCAGGCCGCTGCGGCCGCCGGTGAGTTGGTGGCCGCGCTGTCGGCTCTGGCTCCGGCCGTGGCCGGTGAGGGATTGCCGGCGGAGTCGACCAGTCAGTCGTTCTTCCGGGTCCGTGAAGGGGAACTGTCGGATCAGCAGGCCGCCCTGCACGGTGTCCTGGTCGTACACCGCGGTCTGGAAGACCTGTGTGAGGCTCCACTGTCGGGCGCCGACCTGGCGCTGGAGGCAGCCGGGATGCGGCAGGCGGCGCTGGACCTCACCGGCGCAGCGCCGGGCGCCGACCCTGACTCCCTACCGCTGGTGGCCGCCCCCGAGCCTGCTGCGGGGGCGTCGATGGAAAGCGTGTGGAGCGCTCGGTGGCTCATCGGGCACCAGGTCCATGTCCTGTTCAACATCTGCGCCGCGGTCGCGGTGGCCGACGCCACCCGCCATCTACGGCACGGCGACGGCGATGCCGCTCTGCCGCGGTTGGCAGATGCGACGGTGTACGTGCGGGGCTTCCCGGCGGCCATGACCCACGCCAGCACGGTCCCGGCCGATTACTACATGGCGGCGATACGCCACACCATGGCGCCCCCGTCGGTGGACGTACCGTTGAGCGGGCGCCAGCACCGTGGATACAAGCTGTTCCGGGCGGCGATGAAGGACCTGCTGTCCGTGGTTCCCGACCCGTACGAGCAGTTGGCGGCCCGCGCCCCGAAGCTGGCCGAGGCACGGGGCGCGCTCCTGGAAGCAGACATCGTAGACGGTGAACGGCACGTCACCCTCGCGTACTCCATGGTGCATCTGCGTCGTTCCATCGCTCAGAAACCCGAAGGACCCGACAACGCTGTCGCCGAACTACGGCTCATGCGCCATCGCCGCGCGGCCCAGTACGCCTCCCTGATCCGATTCGGGGACCACTACATCGCCGACGCCGTGGCCGGCCTGCGCCACTCGTGAGTCCGCGTGTCCGCCGCCCACACCTTCGGCAGGAGACCCTGATGCCCGAGACGACGCCCGGCACCACCCGAAGCTCTGCCGTCCCCGCCGACTGGGCACTTGACCCGGCCGATGCCGGCGCGTGCGAGCAACTGGCCCGCTCCCTGTGCACCGGCGACCACGAGCAGGTCGACAACCCCGGGTGGGTGGCCCGGGCCCGGGACGCCTGGGAGGACCTTCCGTACCCGCTGCGCCGTGGGATGCGCCGATTTCGGAGGCACTCCGGCTCACAAGGCACCTTGGTGATCGGCGGCCTGCCCGTCGATCAGGCCGCCCTGCCCGCGACACCGTCCGTGCCCGGCTCGGTCCAGCGCCGGGCCACCGTCTCGGCCGCGGTGCTCACCATGGTGGCCTGCGGGCTCGGCGAGCCTCTCGCCTACCGGGCTGAGAAATCCGGCGCCCTCGTGCAGGACGTCGTGCCCGTGCCCGGGCAGGAGAGCTTCCACGGCAACGCCGGATCGGTGCCGCTGTCCTTCCACACCGAGAACGGCTTCCACCCCCACCCACCCGACTATGTGATCTTCCTGTGCCTGCGCGCCGACCACGACCGGATCGCCGGCATGCGCGTCGCCGGCATCCGCCAAGCGCTGCCGCTCCTCACCCCGGCCAGTCGACAGGCCCTGTTCGCACCGGAGTTCATCACCACACCACCACCTTCCTTCGGCCCCGACGCTGCCGCGAGTGAACCCGATGTCGAGCCCCGACCGGTGCTGTCGGGAGCGGTCGAGGATCCCGACATACGGATGGCCCAACTCGTCACCACCCCACTCACCCCTCGAGCCGCCGCGGCGCTCACCGAATTCGGCCGCGCCTGCGAGGCGACCGCCCGCACCCTGCGCCTGAATCCGGGTGACCTGGTCATCATCGACAACCGCGTCACCGTCCATGGCCGCACCGGCTTCCGCCCCCGCTACGACGGAGCAGACCGCTGGCTGCAACGCACCTACGTCACCACCGACCTGCGCCGCTCCCGCGACCACCGCCCCCAAGACGGCCACATACTCGCCCGCTGACCGGCGTCCCGTCCCACAGGTAGGTGTTCACGGCCTCATCCGACGGTGCCCGCGCCCGACCGTTGTCAGACGCAGCCGCCTACCGTCGAGCGGGCGAGCCCGGGAAGGAACGTGCGGCCCGATAGGGAGGATGCGGCCGGCGTTTTCGCGGAGGCGGAAGTCGGCGACCGGCTGGCAGCGGTACGGGCGGAGGCGCACGCCCTGCCGTTCGATGCGGAGAGCTTCGACGCGATCGTGAGCATCGACGCGTTCGAGTACTTCGGCACAGCCGACGGCTACCTGCCCTATCTGCCGCTCGCCGCCTTCGCCCTCACCGCGCCTCGGCACGTAGACGCCCTGGGCCGGCGGCACCCCCGCCGGCCCACAGGCATGACCTTCGCGTCGGGGGAAACGTGAACCTGATGAGCCGCTCGCAGGTCACCAAGCAACGGCTTGACACGGCGGCATGCCAGTACCCCGGGAAGCGAAGCCACCCCTGACGGTGTACGTCGCGGCTGTGTGGCAGGGCCACTTTCGGACATCTCGCGGCCGGTGTCACCCGGAGCGGCACGTGTGCGGCTTTCGCGGGCAGGCGAAGGCTGTCCACAGCCATTCGCCACCTCCCGGCCCAGCCCGGCTGAACGGCCGACCAGGTGGCGTGCTGTTCAAGGAGGTCTCACCATGTTGATCACCGTCACACGCACCGGCGGGTTCGCGGGCGGGGAGCGGACTGCTTCCCTCGAAACGGAGTGCCGCGCCGACGGCGCAGAGCTGGAACGGCTGGCCGAGCGCGTGCTCAGCGGCGAGGGCCCCGCAGGGCGGGAACCCGTGCCGGACGGCTTCAGCTACGCCATCCACGTCGATGGCAAGCTGGTGGAGTTACAGGATCCGTACCTCACCGAGGACCAGCGGCAGCTGATCGACGCTGTGCTCGCCGAAGCCGCCTGAGCGCCCCGGCCGCTCGAGGGCCGGTTGGCGGTGCCGTACCGGTCCGACCGGGACCGGTACGGCACCGGCGGGCCGGCCCGCCGTACCGCTCAGGATCCGGCCGTCCCGGGTCCGCCTCCCGCCCTGACGCTCAGGGCGTTTTCGTGCTGGATCGCTTGGAGCTTCTGGTCCTGCTGGTGCCGGTGCCGTTCCGGTCGCGCTGGGCGGCGGCATCGGTCTTCTGCCTCGGGGCCTTCTCTGTGCCTGCGGCCGTGTGCGGTGGAGCTGCCTGGCTCGGTGTGATCGGCCACTTGAACTCGATCTCGAGCTCGATCTGCCCGTTGCCGACCTCGACCTCGATCTCGCTGCGAAGGTCGTCGGGAATCCTCAGGCTCAGTGACCCGGGGCCGAGTTCCATTTCGGCATCACCGCCCTCCCTCAGCATGGCTGCGAGTGCCGTGAGCTGGTCAGCCGCCTCAAAACGCGACAGCGAGCGCTTCTGTTCAAATTTGAGGTCCGTCATGCTCATTTCCCATCCGGAATAATTAGTGCATAACGTCCATTCTGAGGCCATGCGCGGGATCGGACATCCTCGTGCCGCTGCGGCGCGGTGGTTCCTTCCTCGTCGCGGTGGCACTCGTGGCCGACCCGCAGGTCAGTCCCGGTATACGACGATGAACGCGCCGCGGGGATGGGAGCCCGGCTGTCCCGCCGTCTCCGCGAGGGCGCGGCTCAAGGCGTGCAGGTGGGCGGTGGTGAGCTGGAGCGGAGGCTCGTCCGGCTGGTGGGTGGTACCCCGCGGGTAGTCGGTGTCCGGTTCCGTGGTCATCTCGATGTGGCAGCCGAGGACGTGGGTGATCGGCCGGGTCGAGCAGAAGTCCACGAGCCGGTCCACCGTCTCGGCGTAGGCTGCCCGGTCCTCCACGTAGAGCCGCCCGGGGTAGAGCGAGTCGCCGGTCAGCAGCAGACCCGTGTGCCGGTCGTGGAAGACCAGAGCGGCGGCCTGGTGGCCGGGCCCGGGGATGAGGTCGAGGACTCGCCCGCCCAGGTCGAGTTCGGCGGTGCGGTGCGGCCAGTCGTCGAGGCCGAAGTGGGCCGTGACCTCGTCCAGTCCCGGGCCGACGATCGTGGTCTCCGGTCTGTCGGCGAACTGTGCGTCGCCCGCGATGTGGTCGCCGTGCCCGTGGGTGTGAGCGACCGTCAGCCCGTACCGTGCGCGGGGATTGCGCATCAGCCAGTCCTCGATCAGGGCGTCGACGGTCGCGCGCAGGGGGAAGTAGCCGGGGTCGGCGGTGGCGCCGGTGTCGATCAGGAGCGCCCGCTCGTTCCCGAAGAGGAGGAAGAGGAACGGCGCCTCGTAGTGCACCGACTTGTTCTGGCGCAGGATCACCGTGTTCTCGGTGTACGCGTGGACCTGGATCTCGGGGGCGGGATCGTGCTTGGGGGATGGCCAGCCCGCGTGCCACACGGCGTCCAAGCTGCCGGGGACCGGGGCGTCGACGAGGAAATCGATCACGACCCCAACCTATCGCCCCCATGGCCGCCGCCCCCGAATGGATACGTCACACCTTTCGGGGTCTGCGCGGGGCTTGTTCGGCTGCATGGTGCGGTTCCTCCTTCTCAGCGCAGCTGCTCGGCCAGTCCGACGATGATGCCCTCCGGGCCGCGGAGGTAGCAGAGCAGGTAGCTGTCCTCGAACCGGGCGATCTCGCCGACGAGTTCGGCGCCGTGAGGGCGCAGGCGGGCAACGGTGTCCATGATGTCGTCGACGGCGAACATGACGCGGTGCGTGCCCAGAATGTTGTGCGGCCGGTTGCGCGGCCCGGCGCTGATCACCGCGGGGCTGCGGTACTTCGACAGCTCGATCCGGCTGTTACCGTCCGGGGTCCGGAGCATCGCGATGTCACAGCGGACGCCGACGAGTCCGGTGCACTGGTCGGCGACGAGGCCCTCGACCTCCGCCCTGCCCTCGAGCTCCATACCGAGTTCCACGAAGAACGCGATGGCCGCGTCCATGTCCTCGACGACGATGCCGACGTTGTCCATCCGCTGAATCGCCATGCCGGTTTCTCCTTCTTCTCGAGTGCGGCCGGTGGTGGCCGCTGATGTTCCTGGGACGGAGCCGTTGGCACGTTCTCGACATCCGCAGTCCCGTCGAACTCCGAAAGATCTGGATCGCACCTCAGCACCGCTACGGCAGACCGGCAAGCAGGCGCCACCACCGAGGGTGAGTGCGGCGCACTTGGCCGCTCCCATGAACACGATCAGCCGCAGCGCGCGTCCCCGCTTTCCATGCTTCCTCGACGATGAAGTGGCGCTGCCAGCACCCCGGCTTACCCGCCCCGGCCGGCGGCGCGGACCTGTGTCCGGAGTACGACCGGCCCGCGGTCGCGGCTCGGCTCCTGGCCAACGACAGGGTCGAAGGTCCCACGGGAGTGCCGGCAGCCTCGCTTCTGGTGGCCAACACGCGGTGAGGGCTATGCCTGTCCCCGTGTCCGGTGCCGTTTTGCATACGACCAGGTCACTGCGGTCATCAGGGCAGGGATGGCGAACAGCGGGGCGAAGGCGAGCCACCAGACGGTCAGTGCCGTATCGCTCGCCATGTACGTGTGGCTTTCGACGGTGAAGGCGACCACGAGTTGCCACAGCGCCACCAGGACCAGGACGCCCGATGCAGTCCAGGCCAGCGCGGCGAGGGCCCGGGGGCGCAGCGGCCGCCACCGGTCGTTCACGAGCAGCAGCGGAAACAGAGCGGCGAGCTCGGCGAGGACGGAGAGGCCGACGACGTACGCAATGCCCCATCCCGGGATGTCGAAGACCTCGCGCAGCACTTGGTCGCTGTACCCCACATAAATACCGGCGGCCATGGCGATACGCCACAGACCGGACGGGACTGCGCAGAGGGCTATGGCGTGGGCGGCTCGGCGAGCCCAGACAGGCGCGGGTGCGAAGGCGGGGAGGGGAGCGTTGGCTGTCGTCATGACGTACATGCTGGCTTCGGACACGGCAGGCGCACATCGTCCGCTACGGCGGGCTGCCTCCCCCCTGCGGGGGGACGGTGCGCCCCCTGAAGGAGGACCTGAAGAAGCTCCATTCGTCCGCCAGGCTGAGGTGCCCGGGCGTCCGGCGAACGCGTATCGCGACCAACCCGGTCGCGCCACCCGACCGTACGCAGCGGCGGCCAGGCCTCAGATGTGGCGGGGTCAATGGGGGAAGGGTCCGTAGAGCCAGTTGCCCGGCAGGTCGGGGTCGGTGCCGGTGAAGTACTCGTGGAATGCTTCGGCGAGTTCGTCGCGGCTGATGCGTCCGTCCTGGTCGCGGTCGAGGCGGTTGAAGGCGCTGACGGCAGCCTCGCCGGGAACGCCGTACGCGGCGAGCCAGCGGGTGAACTCGGCCGGCTGCAGGTGCCCGTCGCCGTCGGTGTCCATCGCGGTGATGACCTCGTCGACGATCGGCAGGATCGCTGTGTCGAATCCTGTCTCGCGGGAGACGGCGTACCAGGCCTCGACGAATTCCTCTTCGTCGAGCTCCGCGTCCTGTCCGCGCCCGAGGTGGCCGGACATTCGGGCCCAGCCCGCCTCGTACTCGGCTGCAAGTTTCCGTGCCGCCGGGGTGTCGTTGCCGTGGCCGGCGGCCTGGGCCAGTCGCTGGGCGAGCTGGTCGTAGTCGGCCTTGGTGACCCTGCCGTCGCCGTCACCGTCGAACAAGGTGAACCGGTTGCGCAGCTTGGCCGCGACGAGAGCATCCATGCCGTCCCGCCCCTTTTCCCTCGAGGATCGTGCCCTGACGTTGAAGGGAACGAGCCGTATGCCGGTCCGGTCACCACTCGCGCGGCGCGCCTCGCCCATGTGGCGGTGCCCCTGTGCCCCGGCCGGTGGCGGCAAGCGCAGGTGGCGGCCGTGCCGCGGTGCGCCGGGGATGCGACCGTTCCGCGGGGGCCGGGGCGGGTGCTGCTCTTACATGCGAGGGGGATGTCCGTCCGTACCCGCCGCGTGCCGACAGCCCGAGCGCTGCAGGAGGCCGTAGATGACCGTGATGCCTTCCACAGAAACCGGCCGCCACCGGCCCGCCGACACGGCCGGTGTCTGCCCCTACGCCGCGAATTCAGGACCGCAGGGCGGCGCCGAGCCTGTCTTCGCGATCGCCGGGAACGGCGTCGGCACGTGGCGGCTCACCCGCCCGGCCGACGTGCGGGCCGTCCTTGCCGACACCGCCTCCTTCACCTCCCGCCGGGGTCCGGGCAATCCGCCGCCCGGCCCGGCCGGACGGGAGGTCCTGCCCACCATCGACGGCATGTTCGTCCAGGACGACGGCCCGGACCATCTCGGCTACCGGCGCCTGCTCGCACGCGAGTTCTCCGCCTTCCGCGCCGGCACGGACACATCCCGCGTCACGGCCACCGCCGACTCCCTGTTGGACAGCATGCTCCGTACGGGAGCACCGGCGGACCTCGTCGGCCAGTACGCGCTGCCGCTGGCCTCGCAGGCCCTCTGCACGGTCCTCGGCCTGCCCTGGGACGTCCACGGCCCGCTCATGCTGGAACTGTTCGCCGGGCAGGACCTCGCCAACGCCGATCTCAACTCCACCACCACCCCGGTCGACCACTACGTGAGCGGCCTGGCCCGGCACGTCCTGGCCGAGCCCGCCGGTCACCCCGGCCTGCTGGGCCGCATCGCCGTCCAGGGCCTGCCGCACCGGCCGCTCGCCGTATCCGAACTCGCCGGGATCGCCAAGCTGCTGCTGATGGCCGGGCATGTGAGCCCCACCCACATGCTGGCCCTGTCCACCCTCACGCTCCTCCAAGACCGGCCCGCCTGGTACGCGAAACTCGCGACCGAACCAGCCTGCGCCCCTGACGTCGTGGAGGAACTCTTGCACCACATCACCATCAAGCAGTACGGCCTCACACGCCGCGCCGTCCGCGACGTCGAGATCGGCGGCGTCCTCATCCGCGCCGGCCAGTGGGTCACCTGCCCACTCGACACCCCGACCGCAGAACTCACCGCCTTCACCCCGGGTCGCCGGCCCGTCACGTACCTGGCGTTCGGGGAGGGCCCCCACCAGTGCCTGGGCCAGCACCTCAGCAGGACCGTCCTCAGCTGCGGCCTGACCACCCTTGCCCAGCGCCTGCCCGCCCTCCGCCTGGCCGTCCCGCCCGACGATCTCCCTCGGCGCAGCACCCACACGGTGGCCGGGGTGGCCTGCCTTCCCGTCACCTGGTGACACCGGCCCGCCACCAAGAGGGGCCATGAGGAGAGGCGAGAGGCGACGCCGGCTCCTTCGCCTTCGCCGGTTGTCGGTTCGGCCATAGGCGGTCGGGTCCAGCAGCGACGTAGTGGAGGCGGTCTGGGCCCGCCGCAGCTGCTGGATGATCGGTCAGCTGCCCGCTCCGCGCCGGCCGTCGGCCATCGCTCCTGCTGGTTGGTGCGCAGTGGCGTTCCGGCGGTGGACGTGCGCGCCCGAGGCAGCTGAACGCGCAGGCGGGGCACTGTTGCTGACGTCGTGGGCGCGGCTACAAGGACGGGTCGGGCCGGGATCAGAGGGGCGGTGCGTTCCTACAGGCCATCAGGCCGCAAGATCATCTAGCGTGAGTGGAATTCTGCCGTCGAACAACGCAACTGGCAGGAACCCGAGTTGAAATGATCAGGCCGAGCCGAGTCTGCGGCGTCGTGGTGTGACGGGTGTGGTGGTGCTCTCACGGAGGTGTGTCATGGTGGCTGCCCGTTCGTACCAGTGTCCGTAGCGAGCGGCGAGGACTGCCGCTGATGTCCCGTGGAGCAGCACGCTGAGTCCGACGGTGATGGCGACCACCCGGCTGATCAGGTCCACGCTGTGGATGTGCTCCTCGGCGACCAGGAGTCCGAACACCACCGAGGCGAGGCCCCGGGGGCCGAACCAGCCGACGTAGGCCACGGTTGGCGTTTTCATCCCGCTTCCGGCCAGGGCGAGTGCAACCGGGACCATCCGGATCACGGTCAGGCTCAGCACGGAGTACCCGACGATCCGCCAGCTGAGATGCTGCAGCGCGGGTCCGAGCAGCACGGCACCGAAGAGCAGCAGGCTCAGCATGGCCAGCAGACCGCCCAGGTCTTCGGCCAGCTCGGTGGTGCGGGACACCTCGCCCGTCGGACGTTCGGCCTGGCGCAGTGCGTAAGCGAAGGCGAACCCGGCCACCCACGCGCCGATGAAGCCGCTCCCGTGGGTGGCCGTTGCCACGGCGTAGGCGCCGGCGGCCGTGGCGAGTGCATGGATGGGCCGCCACTCGGGGGCGATCCAGCGGCGGTCGAGTGACATGGTCAGGAGCCGACCGCCCAGGCCACCGACGGCCAGGCCGAGTGCGGGGCTGAGCAGCAGTGCGCGCCAGAACGTCCCGCCGATGCCCTCATGCGCGTAGGAGGTGCCGGGGATGGCTGCGAGGAAGACCACGAAGAAGGGCAGTACCAGGCCGTCGTTCAGTCCGCTCTCGACATTGAGGGTCTGCCGTACCAGGCCGGGCACACGGGTGTCGGAGATGGCGCTCTTGCCCAGAGCCGCGTCGGTCGGGGCGAGGACCGCTGCCACCAGGGCCGCCTCCCAGAGGGACAGGTCCGGGAGGAGCGGCCAGGCCAGCAGCCATCCGATGCCGATGGTGAGGACGAGCCCGATCGACAGGAGCCGTCCCGGCAGCGCGCCGCCGCTGCGCAGGTCCGCTGGGCGTACGGTGGCCGCGTCGGTGAACAGCACCAGGGTCAGCGCGGCTTCGGCAAGGGTGCGCAGGAGCTCGGCGTCGTGCCGCAGGCCCACCAGGTCCAGGCCTACGGGACCGATCGCGATGCCGAAACCGACGAAGACCATGGCCGCGGACACCGGTGAGGTGGTCAGTCGGCGCGAGACGAGCGCGTAGGCTGCGGTGACCCCTGACACCGCAGCGACGGTCCAGGCGCCGTTACTCACGGCCGCCGGCCTCGCGGTGGCCGGGTGTGGCCGGCGCTCCCGGTCGGGGCCGCCTGCTCCCGTTGGTCACGGTCATCGATTCCCAGGTCTCCGTAGCCGGGCTCTCGTCCGTCAACTGTCCCGCGCCCCGCAGGCCATCGGTGTCAGCGACACGGCAACCGTCGAGGTGACCACTTCACGTTTCGGCAAGCCTTCTCACCCGTCCGGTCGCCTTCGGCCGCGTCCTGAGCGGCCCCGGCCGACCGCCGACCCTAGGCTCGAAGGCATACGTACCGAACCGCGCGAAGCAGTCTCCCACCGCCCGATCCCCCCATCGGCGTGTGGCGAGCGAAGGGCAGGGCATGGTCGATCGCCCCAACATCCTGTTGATCGTCACCGACGAGGAACGCTTCTCCCTTCCGCGGCCGCCCGGGTTCTCCCTGCCCGCGCGGGAGCGGATCGCGGCACGGGGGACCACCTTCGAGCGCTACTACACCGCCTCCGCACAGTGCAGCTCCGCGCGCTCCGTCATCTACACGGGGCAGCACCTTCCCATCACCGAGATCTACGACAACGACAACATGCCGTACATCCGCCCGCTCGACCCCGAGCTGGGCACACTCGGCACGATGCTGCGCTCGGCCGGCTACTACACGACCTACCAGGGCAAGTGGCACCTGTCGAACTGCTACGTCACCGCGGAGAACCCCGGGCCCACCACTGACGCTTTGGAGCCCTACGGGTTCAGCGAGTTCAACGACTGGGGCGACATCGACGGCGGCGCGTGGGCAGGCCTGAAACTCGACCCCGTGATCGCCGGCCAGGCCGTGCGCTGGCTGCGCAACCGGGCGCCGGTCGTCTCGCAGGACCAGCCGTGGTTCATGGCCGTCAACTTCGTGAACCCGCACGACATCATGAGCTTCGACTACGGCGGCCGTTCCCCGGTCCAGCTCCCGCCGGGCCTCGCCCATGCCGTCGTCACCCGTGCGGCGGCGCACATCCCCGTGTACCAGCGGCGCTGGGACTTCGAACTGCCCGTCAGCCTTCACGACGCCCTGAGGGGCGCGGCTCCGGCCGTGGAGGAGTACGCCAGGATGCTCGACACGGTCTTCGGGCCGGTCGCCGACGACCAGCACTGGTACGACGGTCTGAACTTCTACCTCAACGCCATCCGCGACGTGGACCGCAGCGTCGAGTTCGTCCTCGACGCCCTGGAGGCGTCCGGCCAAGCGGACCGCACCGTCGTGCTCTTCACCTCCGACCACGGCGAGATGGCGGGTTCCCACGGCCTTCGGCAGAAGGGCAACCTCATCTACGACGAGAACTTCCACGTCCCCTTCATCCTCGCCCACCCCGACGTGGCCGGCGGAGCCCGCACCGAGGCGCTCGCCTCCTCCGTCGACATCGCACCCACCCTGCTCGAAATCGCCGGGCTGGACGCGGCCGAGGCGGTGACGCGTCACCCGGCACTGAAGGGTCACTCGCTGATGCCGGTGCTGCACAAACTCCCGGTGCGCAAGGGGATCCTCAACGCGGTGGAGTCGATCACCACGCTGGACGCCTCCTTCTGGTTCGAGTTCGCCGACCCCGAAGCGCCCAAGCGCGTCGCTGCCGGCGACCTGCGCCCCGACTGGAACAAGCGCGGCTTCCTGCGGGCGTACTCCGACGAGCGCTACACCTTCGGCCGCTACTTCTCCCCGCTGAACCCCAACCGCCCCGCCAACACCGAAGCCCTGCTGGCGGAGAACGACGTCGTGCTCTACGACCGCCGGCAGGACCCCGCCGAGATGCACAATCTCGCCGCAGACCCCGCCCACCGCAGCCTGGTCGAGCGCTACCGGGCACTGCTGGAGGGCCTCATCGACACCGAGATCGGCGCCGACACCCGTGCCTGGGTCACCGAACGGCCCCGACTGCTCGGCTGGCCCGTCTGGCACGGCGACGACGCGCGCCCCGAAACCCTGGAACGGCAAGGACGCTGACGCCTTACGGATTCAAGGCGGTTGTGTCCGGGTGCAGTGATGGGCGAGGGAATCCGGGCCGCCGCGCCGCGGCGCCGACAGATCCGTGCCCCCCGGAACACGCGCGAGGAGACGGCGGAGCTGGCGGCCACGGTGGACGATGCATTGTGCCCGATCGAGACCCCGCTACCCGCGCAGTCGTCAGCGGCAGGGGGTGCCCGTCCTGAAAGTGGCGGTGGCCTCGGCGATGACGGTGTCCAGTCTGTCCCGGGTGTTCACCAGGCTGCCGATCTGAGTGCTGATGCGGTCCCGCTCAGCCGACAGTCGTTCCAGCAGTTCGGGCGTCACCTCGCCGGTCACCACGCAGGGCAGCAGTTCCACGATCGACCTGCTCGGCAGTCCCGCCGCGTACAACTGCTGGATCAGCAGAACACGGTCGACCGCGTCGTCGGGATAGTGCCGCTGGCCGCTGGTACTGCGTTCGGAGGCGAGCAGGTGCTGCTCCTCGTAGTAGCGCAGCGCCCGCACGCTCACACCCGTCCTCGTGGCGAGTTCACCGATGCGCATCACATTCCCCTTGCCTCTGACGTCGACGTCAGGTTTTAGCGTGACCGGTGCACGGGCCGAAGGCCAGCGATTCCACCGGGAGAAGGACAAGATGATGACGTACGACCGTTACACGGGACTGCGGGTGGCGATCGACGCGGGCGTTGCCCACGTCACGCTCGACAACCCGCCGGTCAACATGCTCGACGCGACGCTCATCAACGAACTGCACGACTTCGTCGGAGCCGTCCGCGAGGACGAGCGGGTGCGCGTGATGGTGCTGCAGAGCGCCGACCCGGACTTCTTCGTCGCCCACGTCGACCTGGGCTTCATGCTCAATCCGCAGACCTTCGGGGAACTGGCCAACCCGGGCGCGGGGACCGGCGCCGACGAGTCTTTGGTCAACCCCGTGCAGAAGCTGATGCTGCGCCTGCGCGCGCTGCCGCAGGTGACGATCGCCAAGCTCGCCGGGCGCCTTCGGGGCGGCGGCAACGAGCTGGCCATGGCCCTCGACATGCGTTTCGCCGCCCGGGGGCGGACCTGGCTCGCCCAGCCGGAGACCCGGATGGGCATCATCCCCGGAGGCGGAGGCACCCAACTGCTGCCCCCGCTGGTGGGCCGCGCCAGGGCCCTGGAAGTGATCCTCGGCGCAAGCCTCTTCGACGCCGAGACGGCCGAGCGCTACGGCTGGATCAACCGCGCCCTCCCCGCCGGGGAACTCGACGACTTCGTCGACACGCTGGCCCACCGCATCGCGGCGCTGCGCCCGGAGCAGATCGCCGCGGCGAAGGCGGCGGTCGGGGCCGCAGCCACGAGCGAGAGCCTGCTCGAGGGTCTCGGCGAGGAGAGCAAGGCCCTGGGAGGGGTCTACCCGGCACCGGTTGCCGTGGTCGAGCGCATGCGGGCCGCCGTGGCGGCCGGCGCCCAGACGCGCGAAGGCGAACTCGACCTGGAGGCGTCACTGGACCGCGTTGGCTGAGCCGTACGCGGCCACCGGAGCCGTTCCCCACCACCCCGTTCAGAGGGTCGCCGCGAACGCGTTGACACCTGTGAGCTCAGCCGAGAGTTTCCACAGCCGCGCCGCCTGCCCGGGGTCCGTCGCGTAGGCGCGTACACCGCCGGTGAGGTCGCCCTCGCCTGCGGGCTCGGCGATGTCGCAGTCCTCGCAGTAGACGCCGCCCATGCCGACCAGCTGCGGGGAGGTCGCTGCCCACACCTGGGTTGCCGCGCCCTGGCTCGGGGTCTTGAACCCGGCGTTCGTCGGGTTGCCGTCCTCGTCGATCCAGCCGGCTGCGAGCATTTCCTCCCTGGGCACGTGGCGCCCCAGGTTGGTGGCAATGGCGCCGGGGTGCACTGCGAACGCCCGTACGCCGGAGTCACGGCCGAGCGCATCGAGCTGTACGGCGAACAATGCGTTGGCGGTCTTCGCCTGCCCGTATGCCTGCCACTTGTCGTAGCCGTGCTCGAAGTGCACGTCGTCCCAGTGGATGTCCGAGAACTGGTGGCCGTTGGAGGACACCGTGACGACTCGCGCTCCGCGGCCTGCGATCGCCGGCCAGAGCCGGTTCACGAGCGCGTAGTGGCCGAGGTGGTTGGTCGCGAACTGCGCCTCCCACCCCGGTCCGACGCGCGTCTCCGGGCAGGCCATGATCCCGGCGTTGTTGATCAGCAGGTCGATACCGCGGCCGGAGGCGATGAAGCGCTCGGCGAAGCCGCGGACACTGCCGAGGTCGGAGAGGTCCAGTTCGTCGACCTCCACGCGGTCGATGCCGGCGAGCGCCTCCTGGGCGGCCGCACGGCGCCGGGCGGGCACCACGACGTGGGCGCCGGCACCGGCGAGCGCCCGCGTCGTCTCCAGCCCGATGCCCGAGTAGCCGCCGGTGACCAGCGCGAGCTGTCCGGTCAGGTCGATCCCGTGCAGGACCTCCTCCGTGGTGCTCCGGGCTCCGAAGCCTGACCCGATCCTGTGCTGAGGAGTTGCCATCGTTCCAAGCTAGGCGTGGGAACCCGCCCGCAGTGAAAGACCCGGCCGAGCCCTTGCCCGGTTCACTCCAGCGAGGAGGGTCTCCGTTCGCTGAACAGTGCAGACGGCTACCAGCGTGTCGGCAGCGGGCCCCATTTGCCCTCGTCTACGGTGGGTCCGAGGTCCAGCGCCGCGCCATCGGGGCAGCCGCCCCGTACGCCTTCAGCTGCGAGGAGCGGCACATGAACCCGACAACGAGGGAGACTGGCACCATTCGCAACGCCCGACGCCGTATGACCCCGACGGCACATGCGATCTGAGCTGCCACCGGGCCCGGGAGGCAGTCGGTCGTGAGCGGAGAGAACCCGTCCGACACGGACCGGAAGAGCTCGCGGGGGCCGGGGGCGAGATCTGCCGTCCACACCGAGAGCCGCTGGCCGATGGCGGCAGCGGTCATCGCTTCCGCGGTGCTCACCCTGCTTCTGCCCGATGACCTGCGTCTTGGACCCCGATGGGCGCTTCCCGTCGCCGAGGGCCTGCTGCTGGTGGTGCTGATCGCGGGAGACCCCGGTCGGATCAGCCGCCGCTCCACCGTCCTGCGCTCAGTGGCGATCGTCATGGTCGTCGTGCTCGTGGGCAGTTCCATCTGGTCGACCGTCCAGCTGATCGACGATCTCATCCACGGCGGGCATGAGACCAGCTCCGCCAATGCCCTTCTGCTGGCCGGCGGCAGCGTTTGGGCCTCCACCGTTCTCGCCTTCTCCCTCCTGTACTTCGAACTCGACAGCGGCGGGCCGGCCGCCCGGGCCCACCACATGCCCCCCACTCCGGCGCTCGCTTTTCCCCAACACCTCAGCCCCGAACTGAACGCCGCGCACTGGCGCCCGCACTACATCGACTACCTCTACCTCGGGTTCACCAATTCCACCGCGCTGAGCCCCACCGACGTCATGCCACTCGCCCCTTGGGCCAAGAGCGTCATGACCCTCCAGTCCATCCTGTCCCTCATGATCCTGGGACTCGTCGTCGCCAGGGCCGTCAACGTCCTGGCCTGAAATGGTCCGGCGGTGGGCGTCCGGCCACTGCCTGCCGGGTGATCCGAGGCTGCGGCCGCTGCTCGGGCTGGAGCCGGCGCTGCGGCTCGTCGCCGGTGCCGAGTGGTGCTGGGCGCCGGGAAGTCGGCGGTACTCGCGGCCGTGCCCCCAACATCAAACGGATAGGTCATCCGGATGTCTGTTACTGTCTTCATGAAACCGGATGACCCATCCGGATGAGGGCGTGGGGAGGTCTGGGTGTGAACAGCAGGAACGGAATGGCTGTGGTGACGGCCGGGACGGGCGGCATCGGCTTGGAGACGGCGCTGGGTCTGGCCGCCGCAGGCTTCTCCGTCACCGTGGTCGGTCGGAACGCCGACCGCGGCGCCTCAGCGGTCGGCCGGATCAACGCGATCGACCCCGAACGCCCCGCCCGGTTCCTCGCCGCCGACCTCTCCTCGCTCGACGAGGTGCGCGACCTCGCCGGCCTGATCGCCTCAAACCGAGCCGCATCCGGCGAACCGCCGGCCGTACTCGTCAACAACATCGGCGCGATGTTCCCGAAGCGGCATGACCTGGGCGGTGTCGAGGCATCCTTCGTCGTCAACCACCTCTCGCCGTACCTCCTGACCGAACTGCTGCTGCCCACGCTCACGGCGGGCGGGTCCGGCAGGATCGTGAACGTCACCTCGGGTGCGGTCGTGGCCGGGAAGCGCGTGTTCGAAGCGGTGGAGCCGCCCGGCGGCTACTACGGCTTCCACTGGTACGGCCGCGCAAAACTCGCCAACCTCGCCTACACCCTCGACCTGGCCGCACGGCTGGACGGTACGGGCGTATCGGTCTTCGCCGCCGACCCCGGAGGCGCGGCGACCGACATGACCGACGGCACCCTCTCCGACCCGAAGATAGTTTCGCCTGCCCTGCGGCTGCTGTGGCCGCTGGTGCGCCGCAGGTTCGAACGCTCCACTTCGGGTCCGGCGTCCGTGGCTGCCAGGCCGTCGATCGTCGCGGCCACGGACAAGGCCCTGGCGGGTCGCACGGGCGTGGTCATCGGATCGCGGGCGCGTCCGGTGGAGCCGTTCCGCGCGGCGACCGATCCCCGCCTGGCCGAGGCCGTGCGGCGGCTCAGCGAACGCCATGCGCCGCTCGCGGCCTCCGCCCCGGATCCGGGCTGACGTGCGCTTCGTCCGGGCGGGCGCGGATCGGACCGGATGGGCCATCCGATTAGCATGGGGTCCATGACGACGACACCACTGCGCAAGGACGCGGCCCGGAACTGGGACCGGATCGTGGCCGTCGCCCGCGATCTGGTCGACCAGGGCATTCCACTGCAGCTCAACGACGTCGCCCGCCGCGCCGGACTCGGTGTCGGCACCGTCTACCGCCACTTCGCGACGCCGGAGGCGCTCCTCGAGACCGTGGCCACCCCTTGCCTCGAGTCTCTGGCGGCCCAAGGCGAGGAGGCATTGGCCGACACCGATCCTTGGCGTGCGCTGGAAGGCTTCCTGTTCCGCACCGTGGAGGCTCAGATGACCGACGCCTCGCTGGCGCCGGTCACTGCGACGGCCACCGACAGCCTGCCGCGGACCGCAGAGCTCAAGGGGTCCGTGTGGTCGGCCGGCAAGACCCTCCTCGATCGGGCCCGTGAGGCCGGTGCGGTCCGGGCCGACCTCGGCCCGACCGACCTGGTACCGCTGATGTGCGGCATCGCGTACGCCGCGCAGGTCCACGGCGGAACCCCGACGGAGCGGACCGAGGCGGCGCGCCGATACCTCAGTGCGCTGCTCGAGGGATTGAAGACGGCCCCGCCGAACGACAGAGCCGCGGGCGCCACCGGACAGGCGAATCGGCAGGCCGACGCCCCACAGGGTTGATCGCCCGGTCGCAGGGGCCGGCGTGGTCGGCGCGCGATGCCCCGCCGACGCCAGCGCCGACGCGGCCGGCACTCGCTCACCGAACGTCAGGTCCGGCGATCCTTCTGCTCGTCGGAGAGCAGCAGGTCCTTGGCCCTGCGCTCCATCAGGACCGGCAGGTAAGTGCGCACACGCGCATACCTGAGTTCTTCGTACGCCGTCCGCACGGAGTCTTCCACCACGTCGGCGTCCAACTCGGGGTGCGCCTTCAACAGCCGTTCCGCGACATGGCGGATGGCGAGGGCATCCTCCGACTCCGCCATTACGCACCACAGCCTTCCTCCGGGGACAGCCGTCCTCAGTCTGCCGGAGCGGCAGTCACCCCGGAAGTCGACCTTCCGCCGCTCTGTCCGCCGTCGCCGGTACTCGCGGCTGGAACCTGCTGCGCCGTGGCGACGGACAGCGGGGGCCGATCGGCCGGCGTCGCCGGCGGCCGCCAGGAGCGCGGACCGCGTGACGTCCCGGCAGTTCTGGCGCCCGGTAGCGTAAGCCGCGGGAAGTGGCTTCCGAGACAGGGGCGGCTCGATGGAGGGCTTCACGGCGTGGCTGCTGCGGCACACGGGGGATGAGGGCGCAATCGGTGAACTCGCCAGGAGGGCCGCCGCCGACCCGAACTGGCCCGAAGGCCCGAACAGGCTGCAGACGTTCACCGATCACCTGGAGGGCGGCGGTGCCACCCGAACGAGGTTGCAGAACCTCACGGACGTTTGGATCCGGTACGCCTCCCGCTGAGGGGTCTTTGGCAGCGCTTCGTTTCCGTCAGGCGTCGAAGCGGCGGCGGGAGGCCTCGATGTGACCGAAGTACCGGTGGGTCCAGTCGCACAATCCGTCGATCGTCGCCCGCAGGGCCTGGCCCGGCTCGGTGAGGGTGTACTCGACCCGCGGCGGCACGGTGGGATGCACGGTCCGCTCGAGCAGCCCGTAGCGCTCCAGCATCCGCAGGTTCTGGGTCAGCATCTTGTGGCTGATGCCCTCGACCTCGTCGCGCAACGTGCTGAAGCGCAGGGTCTGCTCCCCTAGGGCTTCGATGATCAGGAGCGCCCACTTGTTGGCGACGTCCGAGAAGATCTCCCGCCCCAGAGAGTCGGCCCGCCTCAGGTCCGCATCGTCAGGCGAGCCCGTGAACTGCTTGGTCACCATCTGGTTCCCCAGTTACCGAAAAGTGCGTTCTTCCATGTCGGAAGCCACTCTCCTACGGTTCCTGAGTAACCACAAGAGAGCGCGAGCGTCGTGGCTCGATGGCATCGAGCACGAGGGCGCCCACGTAGACGGAGGCAGACAGCATGGCCATCACCCTGGTGAACCCCAAGGGACTGCCGGAGATCGACGCCTACCGGCAGGTGTCGATCGCGTCCGGGTCGAAGCTCGTCTTCATCGCCGGACAGGTCGCCTGGCACGCCGACGGCGTCACGGTAGGTGAAGGCGACCTCGCCGCTCAGGTCGAGCAGTGCTACCTCAACATCGGCACCGCCCTGACCGAGGTCGGTGCCTCCTTCGACGATGTGGCGAAGCTGACCCTGTACGTCGTGGACTGGACCCCCGACAAGATGCCCTTGCTGATGGAGGGGATCAAGCGGGCGGCCGCGAAACTGGGCGCCGCACCGGTCCCGCCGGCTTCGCTGCTGGGCGTCGCGGCACTGGACGTACCCGAGCATCTGGTCGAAATCGAAGCCACCGCCGTCATCGACTGAACACGGGCGCCGCGCCCCGGGTTCCTGGAGGGACTTCGCCCCGGCTCGTCGGGGTGCGAGCCGGGGCAGTGGGGGAGGGGTTCAGCCGGTGGCGCGGGCGGCCTGCTCGATGAGGCGGGCGGTGGCGCGCGGATGGCTGATCATGGCGACGTGGGACGCTCCCCGTGCCTCGACGATCTGGCGGGCACGAGCCCGGTTGTAGAAGAAGCGCTGGAGGTCGGGCGGAATGGCCTTGTCGGTGTCGGCGACCAGGCCCCAGGAGGGGATGGTGCGCCAGGCGGCGGCGGTCGTGGTGTCGGTGAAGCAGGTGGCGCTGAAGGGCCGTTGGGTGGCCTGCATGAGGCGGGTGGTGGCGCTCGGCAGGTCGGCGGCGAACGCCGCCCGGAACTTGTCCGGCTCCAGATACAGATCGGTCCCCGTGGTGCCGTCGGGACCGTCGTAGGCGACCGGCCGGGTCGCGGCCTCGATGATGCTGCCGGGGTACTTGTTGATCAGTACGCTGAGTTGCTCACCCTGATCGGGGACGAAAGCGGCGATGTAGACGAGCGCCTCGACGTTCGTGGCGCCGGCGGCGGCATTGGTGATGGTGGCGCCGCCGTAAGAGTGGCCGACCAGCACGATCGGGCCGCTGATCGAGCGCAGGACGCTGGCGATGTAGGCGGAGTCGGCAGGCAGGCTGCGCAGCGGGTTGGCGGGGGCGATGGTCGGGTAACCGGCCTGCTGGAGCTGCTCGATCACGGCGTTCCAGCACGAGGCGTCGGCGAATCCGCCGTGCACGAGGACGATGGTCGGCAGAGTCGGTCTGGTCCCGGCCGCGGAGGGGCCGGCGGCGGAGGCTGTGGAGGAGAGCGGTCCCAGCAGCGCTGCCGCGCTCGCTACGGCGGCGCCGCCGGCGAGCACACGGCGGCGGGTGAGCTCAGGGTCCATGGGAACTCCCAGGGTGGTCGCGGTGGGGTGTCTCGTCCGGTCAGACGGTCAGACGGTCAGACGGCCAGACGGCCAGACGTGCCGGGCGTGCCGGACCGGAGGTGCGGTGCGCAGGCGTCCGCGTGCCGTCAGGAGTGCGTGCCGAGGCCGTGCGCGGCCTGGGCGATGACGGCGGCCACGACGGCCGGCCGCGAGACGTAGACGGCGTGGCTGCCGGGGGTCTCGGTGACGGTCGCGCCGGCCCGCTCGGACATGGCGCGCTGAGCGGCCGGCGGGATCATGCGGTCGTCGGTGGCGACCAGGTACCACGACGGCTTGGCCCGCCAGGCCGGTTCGGTGACCGCCCCCTCGAGGGCGTCGATGCCCCAGGGGACCTGGGAGTCGGCCATGAACGCGGCCGTCGCCTCGGGGACGTCGGCGGCGAAGGAGGCTGCGAACCTGTCCCGGTCCAGGAACAGGTAGCCGTCCTGGGGCGGCAGGATCGGCGGGACCGGCGCACCGGGCGCCGGATCGGCGATCAGGGAACCGACCGACTCGCCCTTGTCGGGTGCGAACGCGGCGATGTAGGCGAGTGCGGCGACGTGCGGGTGGCTGCCGGCCTCGGTGATGACGACTCCGCCGTAGGAGTGGCCCACCAGCACGGCCGGGCCGTCGAGGCCGTCGAGGACCTGGCGGGTGGCGGCGACGTCGCCGGCCAGCGAGTGGGTCGGGTTCTGGACGACGGACACGCGGTAGCCGTCGGCGATCAGGTGGTCGTAGACCCCCTGCCAACCGGAGCCGTCCACGAAGCCGCCGTGCACGAGCACGATGTTCCTGATGATTGCCATGATCGTCTCCGCTGTGGAGGGACGGGCCCGATGCCCGTCCGGCGTCCTCCATCCAAGTCGGCCAAGGGGACGCAGAACATGCAGAGCAGCACGCAGAGTTGGCATCCGATGCCGTCCGGATTCCGTGCTCCGGACACGTCAGGCGGCGGCGGTCGCCAGGGCCTGGCAGCGGCTGCTCGCCGTGGTGTCACCGATGGATGCGAAGACCTGTGCCGCCCGCACGTAGGCATGGCGGCTCTCGTCGGTCCGGCCTTCGTCGGCCAGCAGGGAAGCCAGCGTTTCCAGGGCGTCCGCCTGACGGTAGTCGGACGCCCGGAGCCCGTCCACGAGGTCGATTCCCTCGCTGAGCGCGGTGATCGCCTCCGCACGACGTCCGAGGTGTCCGAGGCAGGAACCGATGCGCAGCAGCGCCAATGGCCGACTGTGCACGACGACGCTGGGCGTCATCCCCGACTCGGGGTCGTCCAGCACGGCGAGCAGTCCGAGGTAGCGCTCCAAAGCCTCGGCGTAGCGCCCCTCGTCAAAGAGACATTTGGTGATGGCGGCGTTGCTCTGGACGTAGGAGTCGATGTCGCCGATGGCCCGGAACATCTCCGCTGCCCGGGAGGACGACTCGATGGCCCCGTCGCGTCGGCCGAGCAGGAGGAGTGCCTCGGCGGAGTACTCGTGTGCCCAGGCGATCTGCGCGGTGGCATCGGCCCGGGTGGCCAGTTCCAGCGCCTCGGCCGCGTACCGCAGGACGGCCTCCGGGTCGCCGGGCGGCACCGAATGGACCCAGGCCAGATAGTTCAGCTGGGCCGCTTGCTGCGCCGGGTCGCCGAGGGCAGCGGCGGCCTCCGCCCCCAGCGTGAAGACCTCCTGCCAGTGCGGGCTGTGCGCCCACCGGTCGGAGAACCAGTGCATCGACTCCGCGCAGTCCAGGACGAGAGGGTGCCGGCCGGTGTCCGCCGCGGCCCGCATCGAACCCAGCCAGTTGTCCACGTTCAGCCGCAGCCACCCGTCTGCCTCCTCTGCCGAGGACAGGACGGCGAGATCGGGGTCGGGTCGGTCGGGACGGCCGTAACCGGGTTCGAACCAGCGCCCGGACGTCGTCGCCATCCGCAGCAGCCAGGAGGTCACCCGTTCCGTCAGGGCGCGTTGCCCGGCGGCCGTCTCCTCCTCCTGGAGCCGGTCGCGCGCGAACAGGCGGACCAGGTCATGGAACCGGTAGCGGCCCGCGGTGCCGTCCTGCAGCAGGCCCAGGTCGACGAGCTCGTCGAGGGCGTCCCATGCGTCCGTGACCGGCATCTCGCCGGCGACGGCCGTCAGAGCGACATCGAGATCCCGGCCGGGTGCCACGGCAAGGTTGCGGAACACCCGGCGCGTGGAGTCCGCGAGCTGCTCGTACGACATGCCGAAGGCGTTGGCGATCTTGAGGTCGCCGGCCTTGAACTGGTGGAGCCGCAGCTCTTCGTCGGCCAGCCGGGCGGCGAGCTCGGCGGCGTTCCAGTCGGGGCGGCTCAGCAGCCGGTTCCCGATGATGCGCAGCGCCAGGGGCAGCCCGCCGCACAACTCGGCGAGCCGGGCGAGCGTCGATTCCTCGTCCCGTGCGGCACGTTTGCCCAGGATCCCGGTCAGCAGTTCCGTGGACTCGGGCAACGGCAGGGGGCCCAGGGCGAGTCTGCGGACCCCCTCCAGACCTGCCAGCAAGCGCCGCGTGGTGATCAGCGCCCTGTTCGCGCCCCCTCCCGGCAGCAGCGGGCGCACCTGCTCCTCGGAGGCGGCGTTGTCGAGGACGACCAGGACGCGCTTGTCCCTCAGCAGCGACCGGTACAAGGAGGCGCGTTCGTGAGCGTCGCCGGGGAGCTGCTGGTCGGCCACACCGAGCGCGCGCAGCAACAGCCGTAACGCGTCGTCGGCGGTGAGGGGTTGCTGCGACATGCCGAACAAGTCGAGGAACAGCACCCCGTCGGGAAAGCTCGGGCGCACGCAATGGGCGGCGCGGACGGCGAACGTGGTCTTCCCCAGGCCGGCGGAGCCGGTGATGAGCCCCACCACGCCGACACCCGGCGAGCTCTCGGCGTACACCAGCTCGCTCAGCCAGATCAGTTCCTCGCCGCGGCCGGTGAAGTCCTCGACCGACCGGGGCAGTTCGCACGGGCTGCTGCGCCGGGTCCAGTGGTCCCGCAGCCGGCCGTCGCGCGCCAGCTCGATCAGCCCCTCGCGAGCGCCGTCGTCCAGCTTCAGCGCGTCGGTCAGGGCGGTCACGGTCCGCGCGTGAGGTCCCCTGCTCCGTCCGCGCTCCATGTCCGACAGGGTCCGGGCGCTGACGCCCGATACCTCGGCCAGCTGCTCCAACGTCAGCCGCGCCGCTCGGCGGTGGCCACGCAGCACCTCGCCGAAACCAGGTCGGTCCGTCTCGCTCATGGAGTCACTCCCGATCTGCTGCGATGGCACGGACCGTCCAGGACGTGTGGGTGTTGACCTGGGCCGTGGTGGCCCGGCCCAGCTCCTTGTAGCGGGTGGCGATCCTCTCGGCCTGTCCCTCGGACAGGGCCCCGCCGTTCATGCCCATGGGGAACATCGGGTGTGCGGCGTCGCCGAGCAGGGTGACCCGTCCGAAGCTCCAGCGGGGCAAGGGATCGCGGTCGAGCATCGGGTACTCGAAGATCGCCGAGGAGCGCTCGGCGATCGCCGTGAGGTCGATCCACGGCAGCTGCCAGGACGACAGCCTGGCGTGCACCTCCGCCGCAGTGACGCGACGACCGGGGCCGTCCGCAGGCGGGGCCGACCGCGGGTGCCGCACCTCCAGCACCCAGTTCACCAGCGCATCGCCGGCTCCGGTCGCCGGGTCCTCGATCGGGTAGGCGACGAACTTTGCACCGGGGGCGCCCCCGGCCACCACGATCGAACGGCCGTCGAGGACGGGTGGGTGGTGTGCGACCCCCCGCCACATGTGCACGCCGTTCCCCTTCGGGGGGCCCTCGTGCGGGAAGAGCTGGGCGCGGATCGCGGAGTCGATGCCGTCGGCGCCGACCAGTACGTCGGCGTCATCGACCACGGATAGAGCGCTCGACCGGTCCAGGAAATGGGCGCGGACGCCGCCCGAGGTCTCCTCGAACCTCTGGAAGAGCAGGCCGGTACGGACCGAGTCCGGCCCCAGCCGCTCCCGTACTGCCGCCAGCAGGAGCATCTGCAGTCGGCCGCGATGGACGGGGTACTGCGGCCAGTGGTATCCGGCCGCGCGGCCCAGCGGCTCGTCCCAGACCGTCCTGCCCGTGCGGTCGTGGTAGCTGAGCCGGAGCGGGGGCAGCGCGACGGAGGCCAGTTCGCCGTCCAGGCCGAGTTCGGAGAGTTCCCGGACGGCGTGCGGCAGCAAGTTGATGCCCACCCCGACCGCCTCGACCTGCCGCGTTGCTTCGTACACCCGTGGCTCGAGACCGGCGGCGTGCAGGCTCAGGGCACAGGTCAGCCCGGCGATGCCGCCGCCGACGACGGTCACGTTCATCGGTCTGTCCTCGCCCTTCGCCGGGGCCACGGGGATGGCCGACACTCTCGTAACACCCTCGGGACATGGGTCGCGCACGTCCAATACGCAGTGGTGATGGCAGCGGTCACGATCAATGATGGCACCGGGGCCCGTCGCGCAGGGCACGAACGGGCTCGGCCGGTGGTTGTCACAATTCCGGGGCCTGACGGTGCAGTTGACGGTTTCGCGGTCATGGAGCTCCGTACGCTTGAGTACTTCGTCGCAGTGGCGGAGGAGTTGGAGGAGGAGCTGGGCGAGCCCCTGTTCGAACGGCTGCCCAGGCAGGTGGTGCTCACCTCCCACGCGAGTCCGGTCCTCGCCGCCGACCCGCGGTTCGTTGTCGTGCCGCTGGAGCCCGCTATCCGACTGCGGAAGGTGTTCGTATGACGCGCGGGTACCCGGCCGAGTGAGCCCCTGCGGGCGTTCCTCGACCTGTGGACGGAGCTGTCCGAGTAGCGCGATCCGTCAGGATGTGTGCTGGTGCGGCATGCGGACCTGTTCGGCGATCCAGGATTCCGCGAATTCCGTCCAGGTGGCGGCATCGCCCGCGCCCTGGGCAAGACCGAGACTGTGCGGGCCGTGGGCGAAGACGTGCACGGTGTGCGGTACCTCGTGCGCGGCCAGTGCCGAGGCGAGCCGGTAGGTGTGCTCCGGCGGTACGTAGATGTCTTCGGCGGTGTGCCAGAGGAAGAAGGGCGGAGACGCGGTGGTCACCAGCGCGTCGAGGGATGTCTGGCGGCGCAGGTCCGGTGGAGCATCCTCGCCGAGCAGGATCAAGCGTGCGGGTCGATAGGTCTCGGTCTCCATTGATGTGATCGCGTAACCGAGGACGGCGAACTCGACGGACTCGCGTTGATCGTCGCCGGGTGCGAGTGCGGCCAGGCCCGCGAGATGCCCGCCGGCCGAGAAGCCGATCACCCCGATGCGGTCCGCCCCCTGCTGGCGCCTGCGGCGGATCTCGGCCCGCAGCGCCAGGAGGGGTTCGGGATGCCGCACGTGGAGCGGGTAGCGGAAGACGCTTGCCGACAGGCCCAGTGTGGAGAGCCACGCAACGACCGGCTCCGCCTCATGCGGGGCGTGCGAGGCGTAGCCTCCGCCCGGCAGGACGATCAGATGTGTCGTCGCGGGGTGCAGCCGCTCGGTACGTCCGCGAGATGCCGGTGCCGTCTCGAATGGATTGCTCATGCCCACCTCCGAGCCTGCTCATGGACGCCGCGAACGGCCCTGACAACAAGGCTTGATCGCTGCTAGAACCAGCCGCCCACAGCAGCGGCGACGGGGTCGGCGCCCGGCTCGCGCAGGGCGTAGAGCGTCTTCGCGCTGACCCACAGGAGGGTCTTGCCGTAGGGGAGGTCGGGGTGGCGGTCGACCATCGTGTGGAAGAACTCGGTCGCGGAGGAGCACTCCTTGAGTGCCGCCTCGGCGTCGTCGAGGTACTGGCGGGTCTCGGCGATGACGCGGGTGGCGTCGTCGTCGAGTTCCTTGTTCTTGTGGCCGGCGACGATGTACCTGGGGGCGAGGGCCTCGACGGTGCTGATGGCGCCCCGCCAGGCGTCCAGGCCGCCTCCGGCCGACTCGCCGGTGTACATGTGGGCGCCGTTGTAGAGTGCGTCGCCGGCGACCACGAGGCCGAGGTCGGAGACGTGGAGAACGCTGGTCTGCTCGGTGTCGGTGTGGCCGACCTCGACGAGGTGCAGGTCGTGTCCTTCGAGGGTGAGGGTGTCGTCGGGGACGGTGACGGCGGTGACCGGGGCGTCGGGGATCTGCCCGGGCCAGAGCTTGTCCCAGGCGAACGGGCGGGCTTCCACGTTGCCGTGCATCACGGCGATGGTGCCGGCGGTGGCCACGACGGGCGCATCGAACCGCTCGGCGAACTCGTTGTCGCCGAACCAGTGATCGCCGTGGCCGTGGGTGGCGACGATGGCGACGATGTTCTTCCCGCTGGCGGCCACCCATGCGGTGACCTCCTCGATCTGGCCAGCGGTGAACGGCGGGTCGACGAGGACGGCGTCCCGCTCGCCGTGTACGAGGGTGGTCGAGATCGGCTGGAAGGTGCGCCCGTCGCCGTTGGGCAGGGGTTCGGTGACGCTGATGGGGAGCGGGTCGCAGACGTGCACGGCGTAGCCGAGAGATTGCGTATCCATGAGTGCTGGCCCTTCTGATGCGTTGGCGCGGTGCGGTCCGGGCGTCCGGGCGCGGGGTGCGAACTCGCTCCTCATGCAGGCCGGCCGTGACGCGGACGTCGTGGGCACGCCCTGCCGGCCCTTCGGTCCCCACACGGCACCGCCCTGGATCAGGTGCGCGGAGACCACTGGTGGCTCCGGCTACTGCGGAGCGGTGAGGAACGCTTCGACGTCGGCGGCGAACTCGGCGTGGTGCTGGAACAGGAAACCGTGGGCCGAGTCGGGGTAGATCTTCAGCTGTGCTTGCGGGATCAGGCCTGCGAGCAGGTGGGAGTACCGGGGGAGGATCATGGGGTCGCTGTCGCCGTTGGTGACGAACACCGGTGCCTGGATGGCTGTCACCCGGCCGAGGAGCGAGATGTTGGGGATGCCCCAGGCGATGACCGCGTCGTACTGTGCCTGGCGTGTCTGCCACGTCGTGGGCGTATCCAGTTCCTCCCGGGAGAACATCCGCCCCATGGCCTTCTCCCCGGCCGACCGGCTCTCCGGGGAGCGGGCGTAGAAGACGTCGAGAACCCGTGCGGGATCGATCTCCGGCGCACCGACCGCGTCGATGACCCACTGCGCCCACCCGTGCATACCGGGTGCACCCTGCGGTGCCGCCGAGGCGAGTACGACGCGCCGTGCGAGCGCGGGCCGGATCAGCGCGATCTCCTGGGCCACGAAAGAGCCCAGGGAGAAGCCGAGGATGTCGACCTGTGCCAGGTCCAGGGCCTCGGTCAAGGTGATGGCATCCAGCGCCATCTGCGCGATCGTGCTGGGCGTCCTGCCGCCGGAACGGCCGACGCCGGTGTTGTCGAAGGCGATGACGCGCCGGTTCTGAGCGAGGGCATCGACCAGGGCGGGATCCCAGTAGTCGAGGTTGCCCCGGAAGTGCATGAGCAGGACGAGCGGCGCACCGCCTTCGCCTTCGCCGACGTCGCGGTACGCATACTCGATGCCGTTGGCGGCAGGCACCGTCGTGATGGGCGCCTGCGCGTAGGAGCGTTTCATCGGAACCTCCCGTCGGCCTGCACTGCAGGGGTCGTGATCGACGCTCGGCCGGGCGCGAACCGGCAGCGGGCCACTGAACCTCGGGAAGGTATAGCGATCGCTTTACCTGATTTCGACGCTACGCCCGCACCCTCCGAAAGTAAAGCGATCGCTATACTTCCGGGTATGGGGGCAACGACATCGACCACCGGGGCGACCCGCGGCGGGCGCGGTGCGCGTGAGCGCATCCTGCAGGCGGCGCAGGAGCTCTTCTATGCGCACGGAATCCACGCCACGGGCGTGGCGGCGCTGATCGAGGCCGCGCACGTCTCGCCCCGGACCTTCTACGTGCACTTCCCGACGAAGAGTGCGTTGGTGGAGGAGTACCTCCGCCGGTTCGAGTCGGAGACGCCGATCGCAGCTGAAGCGGAGCTGGACCGCGACGACTTGCCCCCGGCCCAGCGGCTGTTGGCGATCTTCGCGCCCGTTGTGGGTGACCCGACGGCGCTCTTCCGCGGGTGTCCCTTCCACAACGCCGTCATCGAGGTCGCCGGAGAACTCCCCGAGGTCATCCGCGTCGCGGAGCGACACAAGCAGGCATTCCGCGATCGCCTCGTGGCCACGGCGGCAGAAGCCGGAGCGGCCGACCCGGAGGCCCTCGGCAGGCAATTGGCCGTGATCTTCGAAGGAGCCAATGCTCTGGCAGCCTCCTGCAACGACGCGCAGGTGTTCACGGATGCCCGGCGGGCCGCCGAGACGCTCCTGGACATCGCCTTGGGCGCTGGACCCGACGACGAACCGGCGATCCGCTGCTGCCCGCCGCGTTCCGCCTACGACAGGTGACGGGCCTCCGTGACGATCGTATAGAGCTCGGCGATGACGCCGTCCCTGGTTCGGGCGATGTCCATGCCGCTGACTGTTGGCGGTTGACCGTCGGGCGGCCCGTACCGGAATTCGAGGTGGCCGATGTCGTCGAGCTCCGACGCGGTGCCTGCCGGTCGGAAGACCCAGTCGGGGTTCTCGGCCAGCAACTCTGCGGCACGGCGCACGAACTCCGTGCGCCCGCGGTTGATGCGGTCCGGTTCGTGCCACACCACGTCTTCGGCGTAGTTCTCGGCGATGACCGCGGCCCGGCGGTCCGGGTCGGGTTCGTTGAACACCTCGAGAAGGTTGACTCGCATCAGATCGGCGGTGGATCTGGTCATGGTGAGTCCCCAAGAACGTGAGGCGGATCGGTGGCGGAGGCTCACCCGCGGCGCGGCCGACCGGTCAGGTCGCGGCGGCCGGGGCCATCCGTAGCGGGGCGAGGGCCGAGGTCCAGGCGATGACCTGGTCGAGCATGGCGTCCAGCGAACGCAGGTGGTGGTCTCCGGGCTTGAACACGCTGAAGTTCTCGAAGTCGGTGTGCAGGGACAGCGCGACCTGTTGCCGTACGTCGGCCATCTGGAGCTCGGCGGCGACCAGGCGCAATTGCTCGGCGGAGCGTACGCCGCCCGCGGCGCCGTAGGAGACCAGGCCGAGGGCCTGGTTGTTCCACTCGGCATAGAGGTGGTCCAGGGCGTTCTTCAGCACGCCGGGGATGCCGTGGTTGTACTCGGGGGTGACGATGACGAAGCCGTCGAACGCGGCGATCGTCGCGGCCCAGCGCCGGGTGTGCTCGTGCCGGTACTGGCCGAGGGAGGGCGGCATCGGCTCGTCGAGGTGGGGGAGGGGGTGATCGCGCAGGTCGAGCAGCTCGAAGTCGGCGTCGGTGCGGCGCGAAGCGTGGTCGTGGACCCAGCGGGCCACCTGGTCTCCGACGCGGTTGGGGCGGGTGCTGCCGAGGACGATGCCGATGGTGGGCATGATGGGGCCTGCCTCTTCGTGGTTCCCTGCGAGTGCGCTGCCCGGAGCGGTCAGGTCAGCTCGGGACGGCGGTCGACGCCGTGACGGCGGCGGCGAAGTCGGGCTGCACGCCGAGCTGGGCGAGCATGACGCTGAGGCCGACGTAGCAGTTGAACTGCTTGATCTTGCCGTTCTCGACGTACCAGAAGTCGGCCGTGGGGATGTCGAGCGTGGCGCCGGTGGGCCGGATCGTGCCGGCGGGTGTCTCGAAGGGGCCGGTGAAGGTGCCCCGGATCGTCAGCTCGACGGCGACGACGTCACCCATGACGTGGAACCGGTGCAGTTCGCGGTGCACGTCGGGGGCGAGCGCCCCCATGAAGGCGACCAGGTCGCCCAGGTGCTCACCACGGTAGCTCTCACCGGCGACGACGTTGTTGAAGACGCCGTCCTCGGCGAACAGGGCCACGAAACCCCGTATGTCCAGGACGCTGCCCTCGGCTGCTCGGTACGCAGCCCGGACCACGGTTTCAGCGTCGGTGCTCATGGTGCCCTCCCGTGCGAGAGAATCCATTCAAACCTTTGATTGAAAGTGTGGGCGGGGCTTGGGCGCCTTGTCAAGCAATCGATTGAATTCATGCCCGGGTCGTGTCGGCGCGGCTCATTTGCCCATGTCAGGCGCCTGTTCCTTGGAGGGCGCCGGCCACCACGGGGATGAGCATGCGCTCAACCCGCTCGGCGGGCTCCGCGGCCAGCTCGGCCCCGATGGGTGCCAGTGCGAGCCAGTTCAGCATTCCGGCAGCGCAGCGGACACGGAAGACGAGCTCCCGCTCGTCTGTCCCGGGAAGGTTCGCCGCCAGTACCCGCACCGCCTGGCGTCGGGCCTGCTCGAACTTCCCGGCCAGCCTCTCCCACCCCTCGGGCGGATCGATCCCGACCCGAGCCACGGTCCGTATCACGGCCAGATCCCGCCCCCCGGCCGCCAGCGCGTTCATCATCGGCCGCGCGAACGCCTCGGCCAGCTCGCTCAGGGTCGCGGTGCCGGCCAGGGCGTCGAGCTCCCGGATCTGCGCGTTCAGGTACCGCTCCAGCGCGTGCTCGACCGTCACATCGCACAGTGCCTTCAGTGATCCGAAGTGGTAACTCACCGCGGCGACGTTGGCTCCGGCGCTCTGGGTGATCTCGCGGAGGGTCACCCCTTCCTGTCCCCGCCGTGCGAGCAGCTCGAGGGCAGCCGCCAGCAGATCGTCCCGTGTTCGCTGACCGGCCTCGCGGCGAAGGTCCGTCTTCTCTGGCCTCACGAGAGAACTCAAGCGACTGCTTGAGTTCCATGTCAAGCGGTTGCCTGACCGGACTTCCGGCTCTCGGCCCGTCGCCGGGGAACTTCGCATGGCTCCCTCAGCCCCCGCCCCGGTGGCGGTCTAGCATGAAAAACAAGGCTGACTTCATCTCCAGGCCCGGGTGCCGCAGCGGCAGGGAGGCCGGTATGGCGTTCGATACGACTGGTTTCGAGCAGGCGGACGGCGGCCGTTACATCCCGATCTCCGAGCACGGTCTGATCGGCGACCTTCGTACGACCGCGCTGGTCGGGACGAACGGCACCATCGACTGGTACTGCTGTCCGCGCTTCGATGCGCCCAGTGTCTTCGGGTCCATCCTCGACGCCGACAAGGGCGGGTCGTTCGAGTTGGCCGCCGAGGTCCCGACCCGCACCAGGCAGTTCTACTTTCCCGACACGAACGTGCTGATCACGCGGTTCTTCGCCGCGGACGGTGTGGCGGAGATCCAGGACTTCATGCCCGTGGTCGACGCGTCGCGCGAGGCGGCCCGGCACCGGCTGATCCGGCGGGTGATCTGCGTTCGCGGAGCCCTCCCGTTCAGGGCGCGGATCGCCCCCCGCTTCGGCTACGGCACCGAAGCGCACACCGCGCACCTCGAAGGCCACACGGCGGTGTTCCGCTCCCCGTCACTGACGCTCGCGCTGACCGCCACCGCACCCCTGGAAACCGACGGCCTGGACGTGTGGTCGCACTTCAAGCTCCTCGAGGGCGAGTCCAACGTGTTCGCCCTCGACCAGATCGGCGACGACGTCCCGCCCCGGTCGTGCCCGCGCGCCGAGGCGCAGGAGCAGGCCGAGGCGACCGTCCGGTTCTGGCGCCACTGGCTGGCCGCATCTCGCTACCACGGGCGGTGGCGGGAGATGGTGAACCGCTCCGCGCTGGTGCTGAAGCTGCTCACGTACGCGCCGACCGGCGCGATCGTGGCCGCACCGACCACCAGCCTGCCCGAGCAGATCGGCGGCGAGCGCAACTGGGACTACCGCTACGTCTGGGTCCGCGACGCCGCCTTCTGCGTCTATGCGATGCTGCGCCTGGGGTTCACCTCGGAGGCCGAGGCGTTCATGGGGTTCATCTCCGAACGGGGCATCCTGCGGGGCACGGGGGAGACCGGCCCGTTGCAGATCATGTACGGCATCGACGGGCGCACGGATCTGCCCGAACACGAGCTTGCGCACCTGGAGGGTTACCTCGGCTCCGCACCGGTCCGGGTGGGCAACGCCGCCACCGGCCAGCTGCAGCTGGACATCTACGGCGCGCTGATCGACTCGATCTACCTCTACGACAAGTGGGGGCAGCCGATCAGCAGTGACCGCTGGGACGAGGTCGGTGCCGTGGTGGACTGGCTGTGCGAGCACTGGGACCAGCCCGACGAGGGGGTGTGGGAGACCAGGGCGGGCCGGCGGAACTTCGTGTACTCGCGGTTGATGTGCTGGGTGGCCCTGGAGCGCGCCATGCGCATGGCGAACCGCCGCGGTCTGCCGGCAGACCTGGCCCGCTGGCGGGAGTCCCGGGACGCGATCTACCGGCAGATCATGCGGCGCGGCTGGTCCGCCGAGCGGGGGGCGTTCGTCCAGGGGCTGGACGACCACGTGCTGGACGCCTCGCTGTTGATGATGCCGATGGCCAAGTTCGTCTCACCCACCGACCCCAAGTGGCTCTCCACCCTGGACGCACTCACCACGGACCTGGTCTCCGACTCGCTGGTGTACCGCTACGACCCGACCGCCAGCCCGGACGGCCTGTACGGCCCCGAGGGCACCTTCTCGATCTGCTCCTTCTGGTACGTGGAGGCGCTGGCCCGCGCAGGCCGGCTGGAGGAGGCCAGGCTCGCCTTCGAGAAGATGCTCACCTACGGCAACCACCTCGGCCTCTTCGCAGAGGAGATCGGCCCGACCGGCGAACAGCTGGGCAACTTCCCCCAGGCCTTCACCCACCTCTCGCTGATCAGCGCAGCCTTCAACCTCGACCGCGCGCTGGGCTGACGCGAAGCCCCCCACGTGCGGCCGTTCAGTTCACCGGGATGATGTCGGGGGCGCCGAGCCGCACCGCGTCGGCGGTCAGGTCGTCCGGCTGCTGCTGGGCCTCGCGCTCGGCGGCGACGCGCTTGAGGTAGTGGTCGACCTCGCGGTCCTGGTGCGCCCGGTCCCATCCCAGGTGGGGCGCCATCAGCTGGGCCACGGTCGGCGCCGCGTCCACCCCGCGGTCCCAGGACTCGATGGAGATCCGGGTGCGCCGGGCGAGGACGTCCTCCAGGTGGCGGGCTCCCTCGTGGGTCACCGCGTACACGGCCTCGACCCTCAGGTAGTCGTCGGAGCTCGGCAGTGCCTCGCCGAGCGCGGGGTCGGCGGCCACCAGGGCGAGCAGTTCGGGCGCCAGGGAGCCGTAGCGGTTCAGGAGGTGTTCGATGCGGGCGACATGGAGCCCGGAGCGCTTGGCAAGCCGTTGCCGCGAGTTCCACAGCGCCAGGTAGCCGTCGGCGCCCAGCAGCGGAACGCGGTGCGTGACGCAGTCGGGAACCTTCTCGTCCAGGCCCCGGACGGCCTCGTCGACCGCGTCCTTGGCCATCACCCGGTACGTGGTGTACTTGCCGCCCGCCACCACGACGAGTCCGGGCACAGGATGGGCGACGAGGTGCTCCCGGGACAGCTTGCTGGTCTCCGCCGCCTCGCCGGACAGCAGCGGGCGCAGGCCGGCGTAGACGCCCTCGACGTCTTCGGGGGCCAGGGGGGTGGTCAGGACGCTGTTGACGTGTTCCAGCAGGTAGGTGACGTCCTTGGAGCTGAGGGCGGGGTGGGCTTTGTCGAGGGTCCAGTCGGTGTCGGTGGTCCCGATGATCCAGTGCCGGCCCCAGGGGATGACGAACAGCACGCTCTTCTCGGTGCGCAGGATCAGCCCGGTGCGGGAGTTGATCCGGTCACGGGGGACGAGCAGGTGGACCCCCTTGGAGGCGCGGACGTGGAACTGGCCGCGAGTGCCGGCCATGGCCTGGGTGTCGTCCGTCCACACCCCGGTCGCATTGATGACCTGCTTCGCCCGCACCTCCGTCTCGTCGCCGCTCTCCAGATCGGTGACGACGGCGCCGACGACCCGCTCGCCCTGTCGCAGGAAGCGGCTGACGCGGGTGCGGTTGGCGGTCAGCGCCCCGTACGAGGCGGCCGTACGGGCGAGGAAGAGGGTGTGCCGGGCGTCGTCGACCTGGGCGTCCCAGTACTGGATGGCGCCCACCAGGGCGTCGGAGCGCAGGGCGGGTGCCTCGAGCAGGGCCCGGCGTCTGCTCAGGTGGCGGTGGAGGGGCAGGCCTCCGGACGTGCCGGAGGCCCGGGCCAACGCGTCGTACAGCAGCACGCCGCTGCCGACGTACGGGCGTTCCGTGACGCGGTGTTGCAGGGGGTAGAGGAACGGCACCGGACGCACCAGGTGGGGGGCGAGGGACCGGAGCAGGAGGCCCCGTTCCTTGAGTGCCTCGGCGACGAGGCGGAAGTCGAGCATCTCCAGGTAGCGCAGGCCCCCGTGGATGAGTTTGCTGGAGCGGCTGGACGTACCCGAGGCCCAGTCGCGGGCTTCGACGAGTCCGACGCTCAGGCCGCGGGTGGCAGCGTCCAGGGCGGACCCGCTGCCGACGACGCCGCCTCCGACGACGAGGACGTCGAGTTCGTCCTGTCCCATGTCGGCGAGGGCCTGTGCGCGGGCTTGGGGTGAGAGGGCCACCGGATCGACCATGGTCTCCTCCTCGGTGCTGCGGGCGCGCGGCCGGAACCTATTCGACCTTGGCCCAGTCGAGCGTGCGCTCCACCGCCCGCTTCCAGCCCTCGTACCCTTCCGCGCGCCGTTCCTCCGACCACTCGGGGTTCCAGCGCTTGGACTCCTGCCAGTGGGTGCGCAGTTCGTCGGTGTCCTGCCAGAAACCGGTGGCGAGCCCGGCCGCGTAGGCGGCGCCGAGCGCGGTCGTCTCGGCGACCACGGGACGGCTGACCGGTACGCCGAGGACATCGGCCTGGGTCTGCATGCAGAGGTCGTTGGCCGTCACTCCGCCGTCGACCTTGAGCACGTCGAGGTGGACGCCGGAGTCCTGCTCCATGGCTTCCACCACGTCGCGGGTCTGGTAGCAGATGGCCTCCAGGGTGGCCCGCGCCAGGTGTCCGTTGTCGTGGTAGCGGGCCAGACCGACGATCGCGCCGCGGGCGTCGGAGCGCCAGTACGGGGCGAACAGGCCGGAGAAGGCGGGCACGAAGTAGATGCCGCCGCTGTCCTCGACGGTGCTCGCCAGGCGCTCGCTCTCGGCGGCGTCGCCGATGATCTTCAGCTGGTCGCGCAGCCATTGGACGGCCGAGCCGGTGACCGCGATGGATCCTTCGAGTGCGTAGATCGCGGGGCTGTCGCCGAACTGGTAGGCCACGGTGGTCAGGAGGCCGTGTTGCGAGCGGACCAGTTCCGTGCCGGTGTTGAGCACCAGGAAGTTGCCGGTTCCGTACGTGTTCTTCGCCTCGCCGGGCGCGTAGCAGACCTGCCCGACGGTGGCCGCCTGCTGGTCGCCGAGGACACCGGTGATGGGGATGGCTTCGCGCAGCGGCCTGGAGGTGCGGGTCTGCCCGTACGCCTCGGGGTGGGAGGACGGGTTGATGGTGGGCAGCATGGAGCGGGGGATGTTGAAGAAGCCCAGCAGTTCGTCGTCCCAGTCGAGGGTCTCCAGGTCCATGAGCATGGTGCGGCTGGCGTTGGTGACGTCGGTGGCGTGGATGCCGCCGTCGGGGCCTCCGGTGAGGTTCCACAGCACCCAGCAGTCGGTGTTGCCGAAGAGGGCGTGGCCCTGCTCGGCGGCCTCCCGCACGCCGTCGACGTTCTCCAGGATCCATTGGATCTTGCCGCCGGAGAAGTAGGTGGCCGGTGGCAGCCCCGCTTTGCGGCGGATGACCTCGCCCTGTCCGCCGCGCTCCAGTGCCGAGGCGATGGTGTCGGTACGGGTGTCCTGCCAGACGATGGCGTTGTAGTAGGGGCGCCCGGTGCGGGGGTCCCAGACGACGGTCGTCTCGCGCTGGTTGGTGATGCCGACGGCCGCCAGGTCGGAGGCGTCGAGGTTTCCGTGCCGGAGGGCGTTCTGGATCACCGAGTTGGTGCGTTCCCAGATCTCCACCGGGTCGTGTTCGACCCACCCCGAGCGCGGGAGGATCTGGTTGTGCTCCAGCTGGTGCCGCGCCACCTCGTTGCCGGCGTGGTCGAAGATCATGAAACGGGTGCTCGTGGTTCCCTGGTCCACTGCGCCGACGAAGTCAGCCATGGGGTGCCGCCTCCTCTTGGGGATGCCGTGTGTGGGGCTGTCGTCCGGGACGGGACGGGCAGTGTCCGCCCGCCCCGGATCAGGTCAGCTCTCTTCCGGTGCCGGGACGCGTCCGGGAGGCTCCGGTTCGGCGGTCGGCAGGAACCTGCCGATGAGCAACTTGTAGATGCCCGCTCCCAGCACACCGCCGATGAACGGGCCGATGATCGGCACCCAGAAGTAGAGATTGCCGTACTGATCTCTCCACGCCGTGCCGTATCCGGTGAGGAAGCTGGCCAGACGGGGGCCGAGGTCACGGGCCGGGTTGATCGCGTACCCGGCGTTGGTGCCCCAGGCCATGCCGATCGCCACGACGATCAGGCCGACGATGAACGGGGCCAGGTTGGCGCCGGGAGGTGTGCCCAGCAGGTCCGTGACCGCGAAGATCAGCAGGAGCAGGATCGCGGTGCCGATGATCTGGTCGCGCAGTGCGCCCCACTCGTGCACCGGCAGGTTCGGGTTGCCGTTGGCCGGGAGCGTGGAGAAGACACCCTGCGTCTTGATGGTGTGGCCGGGGTCGGCCTTGGCCAACGCTTCGGTGTAGTTCCAGCGGACGATCAGGGCCGCGACGAAGGCTCCGGCGAGCTGGGCCAGCGCGTAGGGGGCCACCCTGCTCCACGGGAAGCCCTTGAAGGTGGCCAGGGCGACTGTCACCGCGGGATTGAGGTGGGCGCCGCTCAGCCGTGCCGCGACGTAGACGCCCAGGGTCACGCCGAGACCCCAGGCCCAGGCGATGCTGTCGTGGTTTCCGAGGCCGCCTGCCGGGTCCGTCAGGGCTCCGCCGGCTACCACCTGGGCCACGACACCACAGCCGAAGAGGATGAGAATCATGGTGCCTGCGAACTCTGCCGAGAGTTCGCCGACCAGCCCTGATGCTTTGAGGCGCTCCTTCATTGGGTGCCCGCTTCCCGCCGGTCCGAAGACCGGCATTCGACTGCCCCGAGCCCCCCGGTTCAGCGTAAGTCGGGTCGCCCGTACCGGAAAGGCGAGGGCGGTCCGTCCCGCGGAGGCCGGTGCCCGCATCGGGTTCCCCGATCCTTCTCCGAGGCCGGTCGTCCCAGTTCTCGCGGATGTCCGCGGCATGGCAGCACACTGTTCGTAGGGCGTGCCCTCGCGGACGCGCCTGCCCGGCGCCCGGTGATCGGTGCTCCGTGACGGCGTCGGTCGCTCACCCGTCGGCTCCGACCGGGAGGCACACGATGAAGATGTTGATCAACAGTCCGCAGACCGTGGTCGCGGACGCCCTGCGCGGGCTGGCCGCGGCCCACCCGGAACTGGACGTGGACGCCGACGCCCGGGTCGTCGTACGGCGCGACGCGCAGCAGGGCGGGCGCGTCGGTCTCGTCTCCGGAGGCGGCTCCGGACACGAGCCCTTGCACGCCGGCTTCGTCGGATACGGAATGTTGTCCGCCGCCTGTCCGGGCGAGGTGTTCACTTCGCCCGTGCCCGACCAGATGGTGCGGGCGGCCAAGGCCGTGAGCTCCGGCCAGGGGGTGCTGTTCGTCGTCAAGAACTACACCGGGGACGTACTGAACTTCGACATGGCCGCCGAGCTCGCCGAGGAGGACGGAATCCGGGTCGAGCGGGTGCTGGTCAACGACGACGTCGCCGTGACCGACAGCCTCTACACCGCCGGGCGCCGCGGCACCGGGGCCACGCTCTTCGTCGAGAAGATCGCCGGGGCGGCAGCGGAGGAGGGCGCGCCGCTGGAGCAGGTCGCCGCGGTCGCCCGACGGGTCAACGAGGCCTCGGGCAGCTTCGGCGTGGCGCTGAGCGCCTGCACCACTCCCGCCAAGGGCAGTCCCACCTTCGACCTGCCGGACGGCGAGCTGGAGCTGGGCATCGGGATCCACGGCGAGCCGGGCCGGGAGCGGCGCCCGATGATGCCGGCGGGGGAGATCGCGGAGGTCGCCGTGGGCTCCGTGCTGGACGACATGGCGAACGCGACCCCGGCCGCCGACGGGCCGGTACTGGCCCTGGTGAACGGGATGGGCGCAACGCCGCTGCTGGAGCTGTACGGCTTCCATGCGGAGGTGGCCCGGGTACTGGCGGCCCGGGGCGTGGCGGTGGCCCGGACCCTCGTGGGGAACTACGTCACCTCGTTGGACATGGCGGGGTGCTCGGTGACGCTGTGCCGGGCCGACGAGGAAATGCTGCGTCTGTGGGACGCGCCGGTGCAGACGGCAGCGCTGCGCTGGGGCCGCTGACCCCCTCATCTGCCATCGCCGTCTGGACGGGTGAGCCGGTTGGGTCGGCACTCCACCCGGACCGGGTCGCCGCCGCACCGCGCGCCCGGACCTGGCCCGGCTGGCGTCCGAGGCCGTCCCGATGGGACCGGACCAGGCCGCGCAGCGGCTCGGCGCGCCGCTCTGACTTCGACCACCTGGCGCGCCTCGGGTGGATCCGCCACGCCCAGGAGGCGAAGGCGAAGTCGGCGCGGCCCGCGGCGGCGCCATCCCGGTCGGCCCGATACCGAGGGGGCTGGGCGCGGCACGCGGTAGCTGCTGCTCAGCCCGGGGTGCCGTGCCCGGCGGCGTGAACCTCATCCGGTTCCCCTTGCCGTCACGCCATGCGCCGGAGTCGGGCGCAGTTTCACCTGCTCTTGCCGGCGGCGCTGATACGGAAGGGCTGGCCGGAGGGGTCCAGCAGTACGGTCCAGTGCTTCCCGCCAGGTTGGTGGGCGGGCTTGGTGGCACCGAGACCGATGAGACGCTGCTCGGCGGCTTCGATGTCGCCGAAGGCGAGGTCGAGAAGGAAGACGAGCTCGTCCTCGGGCCAGTGGGGAGCCGTGTAGGAGTCGGCCGTGTAGAAGACGTACCGCGTCGTGCATCGCTGATCATCGCCGCCGCCTCGCCGAAGGTCTGGGTGACCTCCCAGCCCAGAGCGGCCGCATGGAAGGCTGCGAGGGCCTTTCCGCCATGACCCCAGAACGCCGCGCACTTCACCACGCCCGCGGCAGCCGCTCCGGTGTTCGTCGTCATGGTGGTCACCGGGTCCGCTTCTGGTTGACGCCGATGACGTAGCCGTTGAGGTCGGTGAAGTAGAAGAGCTTGTCGCCGTGGTGCTCCATCACGTCCTTCTGGACGGTGACGAAGGGCCGGATGCGCTCGACGTAGGCGTCGAAGTCGTCGACGGCCAGGTAGAACATGCCGAAGGCACCCACGGGGGTGTCCTTGAGGACGGGCAGCCAGTTGCGCAGGTGCTCGTCCCGGTAGACCATCAGCGCGAACTCGCCGTCGAAGAGCAGGATGCGCAGGTCGTCGTCCGGGTCGTTACCGGCGGGTAGGGCGGTGAAGCCGAGCTTCTCGTAGAAGTCGACGGTCGCCTGGGTGCCGGGCACACCCAGGCACGGGGCGATGGCCGGAGGCTTCATGAGGATCACTCCCTGAGGGGTGAGGCAAGCAGGACGGCGCGGAACTTCTCACGCGTGAAGGGCCAGCCCGGAGGACTCCCAGCGGAAACATGACCTCCGTATAGGACAGAGCGCGTCCTAGACCTGATGACCCGCGGAGCTGTTCACGCGGGTGACAGGTCGCCTCCGTCACCCGCTGCGGTTCAAGCGGCTGCGCCCGGACGACATGGTCGAGGACGTTCCCGGGTCCGGCCCGGGGCCGGTCGAGTACCGACCCACGGCATGGCGGAGGGGGAGCCACCCAAACCCCAGAGCCTGGGCAACTCGTACGCCAATGGAGGCCGACAGGCTGGATCAAAAGGGCGTCCGTCACGTTCCGTGAGGGACGTGTGACGGTGGGTGGTCGGGTGGCCGGGTGGACGGGTTTCACTGGTCGAGGTCGCCCTCGGGGAAGTCGGTACGGGAGCTGTCGTCGGCGTCGACGTCGCGGTGGTCGGGATTGATGCCGAGGCTCTTGAGGAGGAGGTAGTCGTCGGGGTCGGCGGCGAAGTCGTCGTCGATGTTCTTGTCGATGTCGTCGCCGATGGCGGCCTTGCGGTCGTCGGGGCTGATGTATACGTCGCCGTCGGGGTCGATGACCTTGGTGCGTTTGCGGATCTGGTCGCCGGGTCCGATGTGGTTGAGGGACTTGGCGGTGACGCCGGTTGCCTCGCTGTCGCCGCTCACGGTGCCGCCGCTGCTGTTGGGGGTGTCCTGGTTGTCGTTGTGGGGGGCCTGGGCGGCGGTGTGCTGTGGGGCGGTCGGTGCGGCCATTGCGGTGGCGGGGAGGGCCGCGCCGCCACCGATCAGCGTCACGGTTGCTGCGGCGCGCACGATACGACGGCTCCAGGTCGTGCTGTTCATCAGGTTCTCCGCGGAATATTGGGGGCTCGAGCCCGCATCGTTCGGGGTTTCCCGGTGGGGCTTGCTTCCAATGGACCGCAGCGCACAGCTGGGGTCATGTCACCGGAATTCGTGGCTTGACACTGGCGTCGACCGGTTGACGGCGGGGCCGGGCTTCGGGCCGCCCCAGCTGCCGTAGTCGATGACGTTGCCGGACCCCGGAGCGGTGACCTCGAGCTGGCCGAGGCCGAGCCTCGGCCGGAAGGGGTTCGAGTGGCGTGGCGGCTGCCGGCCGAGCCAGTGTGGGCGCAGGCCGCGGAGTCGATGCCCGCTCCCAGCCTCACCGGCATGCCCGCGCCGCCGGATGTCGGTGGCCGGCCAGCCGGGCGGGTGGCAGGAGGAGCCCGGGCAGGCACGGTTCCATCCCCTTGCCAGAGCAGTGTCGGACGCGTATGTCAAGCCACGGGATGACGTGTCGTGACGTGCAATGGGTGGCTGGGGCGTACTGGAGTCACGGATTCGACCTCGAGCAAAGGAACTCCTGTGCACCGCATTACTCAGTCGCGCCGATTCGTGCTTCTTTCCGTCTCCGCTGTCATCGCGGGAGGGGGCGTACTGCTTCCGTCCACCGCGTTCGCCGCTGAACCCCAGCAGCACAGCGCCTCGGTCTCCGTGGCACCGGCTGATCACGACGGTCACGGAAAGAGCGGCAGCGTGAAGGGGAAGAAGGGCGACGGCAGCGGCAGGCACAAGGCGCCGGCGCCGAAGCCGGTGCCGGACCTGCCCGGGCTGCCGAAGAAGACGGGTCCGGTCGGTCAGATCCCGGAGGTGCCGCACGTTCCCGTGGGGAAGATGCCGCTGCCGCCTCCGCCCGGTCTGCCGAAGACGGGTCCGGTTGGTCAGATCCCGGAGGTGCCGCATGTCCCCGTGGGGAAGTTGCCGCTGCCGCCCCCGCCCGGTCTGCCGAAGACGGGTCCGGTCGGCCAGATCCCGGAGGTACCGCACGTTCCCGTGGGGAGGGCGCAGCTGCCGATCTGATCGCCAGCTGCCACATTGGCCCCACCGTGACCTCGTACGACGAGCAGTTCCCGCTGCTTGACGGCGACGCGTTCCATGCGGCCATCTAGAGATCACCGGATGTGACGTGCGGCTCCCCACCCGGCTTCCCGGGGCGGGGGGCCGCCGCCGTCCAGAGCAACCATGAGGGGCGGCTTTGCACGCCTCGCGCAGGGGGTTCCCACCGCTCCCGTACCGGGCATGGTGGAGCGTGGCACTTTGCGCACGCGCCGGTCTGCGAGGGGTTCGGGTGGTGACCTGCGGTCTGGTGTGAGGGCCGGGGCGAGGGAGGTCATGGCGCTGCTCCTCGGTGCGGGGATCCCCCCATTCCGCCATGTGTTCGATTTTCCGTGCCAGTGCCCCGCGGTGTCACCTGCAGTACGCCTGGTGGCTGTCCTTTGTCATCGAAGCTTGATCCTTGCCATTGAAGGTTGATCATTAGCTGGTTCGTGACATCGAAGTTTGATCAGCGCGCCGCGAGCAGGGCCGAGCCCGGCTCGCAGGGGGCTGAGCCGATGGTGGGGGTGTCAGTCTCGCCAAGCACAATGCGGCCATGAGCTACGACTTGGCTGTTTGGGAAGGCGTTCGGCCCGCTGACGATGAGGCGACGGCGACCTTCAAGGACCTCTGCCGCAAGCACATGAGGCACATGGGGGGCCAGAAGTCTTCACCGACCCCTTTGATCAGGCAGTACGTTGAGGCGCTGGTGGCGCGCTGGCCAGACCTAAGCCTCGATGACGACGAAGAGGACGAGGATGCCAGCCCCTGGTCCGACGGCCCCTTGATCAACAATGCCAGCGGCCCGATGCTCTACTTCGGCATGGTCTTCAGTAAGCACCAGGAGGCCGCGTCGTTTGCCGCAGGCCTCGCCCGAACTCGCGGTCTCGTCTGCTTCGACCCCCAGGACGGGCGTCTGATCTCCTGACCCGCATCGCCAGGGGCGCGGTCGAGTACGCAGGGCACCGCCGCGATGTTGACGGCGGTCAAACTTCGATGGCACAAGATCAAACTTCGCTGTCACAGGACAGTGGCACAGCGTGATGACAGCGGGGCTGGTCACGCCATGGGCTCCGCCACCGCCGTACGCTCAATCCGCATCCTGCCGCCGGGTGCTGCTCCCGCCATCCCGCGTCCGGCCGGCCCATCCCGCACCAGTCCAGCCGCAGTGCGGTCGCAGGCGGCTGCGCGGCTTCGAGCGGTCCTCGCCCGTACCCTCGGCATCGACATCACCGTCGCCGTCAAATGGCAGCGAGGCGCCGCCGGAGACTGGGGCACCTACGCAGCCGACGTCAGCCGAAGGCTGTCACGCCAGAAATGAATACAAGAGAGAGGGGAGGACGCGCCAATGGGCGTTTACGTGTCGATCAGGGGATGGCTGGAGTGCGACGAGACACAACTCGTCGCCGTCCGAAAGGTCGTCTCGTCCCATGAAGACGACCACTACTCCAACGGGTGGGGCTCACCGCGCCAGCACATCAACTGGGCCCACTACATCTTCTACGGCGCTGACATCCGTGCGTCGGCCCTGGACTGGTTCATGGATCAGATCAAGGAGATCGCTCGGATCCCCGCTTCCGACGACGGGGACTTCGTCCAAGGGCTGTTTCTCATCAGCCATGAAGTCGATGGAACGAGCGAGTGGCAGGTCCGCGAAGGTCAGCTCTTCAGCTCCCCAGTCGACACCAGACACCGATACCTCGACAGGTAGCCCACCCATTCCGAGAGTTCCCATACCCGAGTCCACCATGAGCGATTGACCACACCGAGGCCATCGAAGCCCACCGGCCTTCATCGCCCGCCGCCGCACCTTGCGCGCAGCTGAGGAGTACCGCACCCCGACCGACGCCGAGAGGGAGGACATCCTCGGCCACTTCGAACGCTGCCGACCCTCCGTCGGCACCTGCCCCCGCGCCTACATCCACTCCCACGTCCTGCTGGTGATGAAGACCGGGGCCACGGCAATATCCAAGACACCTGCCCTGCTCATCGCGTCGGGGCTTCCTCTGGGTGCTACAGGGCCCCAAGGTCAGTACGCATGGCACCCCGAAGTATCCGATGTGCCTCCTCGCAGGCTCCTTCGGCCTCTCGGTGCTCGGCCGAGCCGACGGCAGCACCGCTGGCAGTGCAGTTCCGCATGCAGTGGAAGGCTTTTCCCGCTGATTCGATCACGTCCGCCGGGGCGGTGAGACGGATTCGCTCCAAGGCAACAGGCAGATTGCCGGACCGGAACGCCTCTCGGGCGGCGGTCGCTCGTGGCAGATCGGCATGAAGGTCACTTAGCGCCACGGCCCGGAGCTGCTCTCCGGCATCGTGAAGAGCCAGGAGGTATTGGCTGTACAACTCCCGCTGGATATCGCGTGAATGGCGTCGCTCCTCACGTCCCCACCGGCGTCGATCCGCGACGGTTGTCGCCCCGACGCCGACAAGAGCGCCGACCAGTGTGCTGACGACAGGAGCCCAGTCCACAGATGTCGCTCCCCCCGGTGGTGTCCCCCTCAGTTTCGGCACGTTGCCCGGCATCGAGACCCGACCCTGTTTGGCCGGTGGGGTTTTGACCACGGGAACAGGAATCGCCGGCGTGTGGTGGATGCAGCGGGAGCGAGTCTCACCGCACCAACCCGGGCAGGCAGAGATCCTCGATACGGTCGCGGCCCACATCTCCTGTTTCGCAACCGGAGCACCAATCCGACTTGGCCCCCTGGACGACGGTTTGAGCCGGTACTAGCCTCCGCGGCGTGTCCCTGGAATGCGTGCGGTCCTGCCCTGCTCTGCGCAAGTCGTACTACGACGCGGCCTACGCGCTGGAAGTCGGCCTGAAAACCAACATCACGAATCTCATTCCGCCCCTGTGGCCGGTGTCAATGATCGGACTGGACCGGCTCAACCGTGCGATGAACGGTGTGGAGCGAGCACTGTTCCCAACAACTCCCGGTATTGCCCCCATGGACCCGCGGGCCGCCGCCGCCCTGCTCCACGTGTACGACAGGCTCGGTACGTGCCCCGGGTCACAGGCCGGAGTGGAGACCGTACCGCGGTGCTTCTCGAGGACCCTGCGGGCGTTCGGGGCGGCGGACACCAAGGAGGTTCCCGCGTACTCCTGCCCTTCGAGCACCACGCCGGCTCCCGGCCTCCTGCCAAGCCAGTGCCCCGAGATGCAGAAGCACGCGGCGATCCTGACCGAAAGGCTGGTGAAGGCTGCCGACATCGACGGACTGATTCCGTCCGTCCGCAAGGCGATCACGAGCAAGATCGACGGCAAGGCCTTGGAATACGCAAAGAATTCGGCGGAAGCCCTGCGGAAGGAGCTTCCCCAGCTGGCGGGTGATACGCGCAAACTGGCCGAGAAGGCGGTCCTGGCAAGGGACCTGGGGCGCTACGCGGGCATGGCGGTCAAGACCGCCAACATGGTCGGCAATGGTATCGGGGGTGTGCTGTACCTCAGGGCAGCTCACAGTCTGGACCAGCTGGTCCTCCACATCGCGGATCCCGAGTACACCTGTCCGGCCACGACCGGTACCTGCAACAGGCCGCCCGTCAGTCCTCAGCGAGTTGGGTGACCGGGGCGCTCGCCTCGAATCCGAGAAACTCAGACGGGCTCGGACCCGGAGCCGGCGACCATCTCTATGAGCTCAAGGCAGTCGAGTAACCCGGCGGGCAGCCGGTGACGGTACCCCCGAACCGGTCGCCTTGGAGGGGAGGGAGCAACGCCCGACCAGCACGCGAGCCCTACCCGGGCAGGCCGCGAACTCGGCATGGCGGCCGTGCTGGCCACGATGGTCAACGAGCAGCGGGCGATTGTTGATGGATGCCACCAACACGGTCGCTTCATAGCGGACGTCAAGCTTGCCGTACCCCGTGGGTGACAGCCCGGTGCCGCTTGAGTCGGTTGCTCCCGCACTCGACCGCGTGTCGCTCAGGACACCCGGGAACATCCGAGTCCGTGGTCAGCCGGCTCGACGAAGAGCCCGCCGGGCGGCTCCTTCTGGAGATCCCCGTTTCGCCGCCCCGGCGGCCTGCTGGTGTGCCCGGCATACGGCTGTACGGCATCGGACTCTGACAAGCTTTCGCCCGGGCATCCTCCGTCCGGCGGCTTGGCATCCGGGTATCCGACATGACCCTGGCCTGGGGCGGCCCCGCACCGCCCGTCCCGTCGCTGTGTTCAGCTGGCGATCTGGTCCCCGTCAGGTACGTCCTCGACCGTGACGAGGCGGCGGGGCAGTTCGAGTCCCTGCGACACGGCAGTGGCAAGCTCTTCGGGCTCCGGACGTGCCGGGTACGGCGGCTGTTCTTCCTCGCCGTAACTCTCGATCGCCTTCACGAAGTAGCTCGGATGCCAGGCGCCGACGGCCCCCTTGACCTGGATCGCGGTCACGGGGCGGTTGCCGACGCGGTGCTTGAGCGCGGCCAGAATCTCATCGGATCGCAGTTCACCCGGTACCTGGAACAGGCTGGCGTGAGCACCGACGAGGCCTCCGTCCTGCAATCGTACGGTCACAGTCAGGCAGCTGGTGACGCTCGGATAGGTGATCACGCCCCCGGGTGCGACCTCCTTGACCTGGCCTTCTGTGACCGTTGCTCTGTCGGGTGCCGTCACGCCGCTCGCCGCGGGGGTTCCTGCGTGCGTGGGCCTGTTGAGGGCGTTGTCAGCGGCTGCACTGGGTGAGGTGAGGGCCACGGCGCCCACCAGGACAACGGCGAGGGTGGCGATGCTGCGCTTGAAGTCGATCACAATCTGACATTCTCCGTCACGAGCCTCCGTGGCCGGTACGTCTGCTGCGGCGCCGGCGCGGAGACCCACAAGGACAAGACGTCCTAGCCGGGAGCGAGTACGTCGACGTGCTTTCCCCAACTGGAGGAAGCGGCCATCACGTCCTCTTTCACCGCGGCCCCGACAGTCACCGCGTTCGTCGCGCCCGGCGGAGAGGAGCGACAGGCCCCCGTTGCCGCTACCGGCGCCACGACTGGCGTGTTCATGGTCATGATCGCCCCCGAAACATCCGTCATTCTCGAGGTTGGACGAGCCAAGGGCGCACTGTGTTGAACGGTTCGTGCCCGAGGTCTTGGTAGCGGTTGGTCTGGACGAGGAGGGCTTCGCTGCCAGGCACAGCGGATACTTCAGCGATCTTGTGTTGAGGGAAGAGGTGGTCCCAGACGATGCGGTGCTCGGAGGCGTCCCAGATGACGACTCGTTCGGGGGTCGACGTGCCAGCTGCGAAGTAGCTTCCCGAGCCGAACGCGGTCACAGTACCGACGAAGTCGTCGGGCCGCGGTGAGAGTGTCTTGTCCTCCAGGACGGCCCGTTTGTCGATGTCGACGACCACGGCATGCCCGTCCACAGTTCCGTACGTCGCGTAACGCCCGTCGGGGCTGAGCGCCACGCTGGCCGCCGGACACGCGCAGGTGATCGGCTTGGAGGCTTTCTCCGGCTCGTTGAGGTACCACATATCGATGCCTTCCGCGCCGGCGGCCAGGACGCGGCCGTCGTCGGTGATGGCCCAGTCGTCGTAGGCGGATCGCCCACCGTTGGGTACTGGCTTCGCCGGCAGGGTTCGGGCCTGCCTGGTGCGGGTGTCCATGAGGGTGATGGTGAATTGGCCGTAGGCGAACTCCGTGCCGGACCGATTCAGGGTGACGGGGCCCTCGGTGAGGTCAATGCGGAAGTCGTTCGGCGCGCCGCCCCGAAGGCCCTGGACGCGGACCAGACCAGCCGCATCAGTGACGGCGACTGTGCGGCCGTCGCCGGAGAGCGTCAAGTCGCGCACCTGGGCCGGCACCGAAGTCAATACGGTGGAGGCCGGCGACTGGCCGGGCCTCATTTCGATATTGATCACCTTTCCTTGTGAGGTACCCATGAGGAACCGTTTTTCGTCCACTGCTGCGACGGCGGTCACCCGCCCCGCGCCAGTCACGCTTGGCACCTCGTTCAGGGTGAAGGCCGCTGAATCCGACGGGGATTGCGGGGATTCAGCCCGCCCCATCCACCAACTGACACCCACACCGATCGCTACGGCCGCGAGCAAGGCGACGACCATGCCCCACTGCCCGCGAGCGCGGGGAGCCCGGCCTGCTGTGCGCCTCACGGGGTTCGCTGACCCGAGGTCTGCGGAATCTGGAACGCCTCGCCGACGGAGAGCCGCTGCGGCGTTGAGGTGGCGCCGGCGTCGTGGACGGCCCAGGCATCCTGGAAGTTCCACTCCCACGATGGCCCCGCAGGCCGGGGAGCCGTTCGAAAGGGTTTCCCACTGTCGTCCACCGACTGAGTCGACGTCTCAGTACCCAAGGTCATGTCGAACTCCAGCCGCCAGGAGTAGTGGCCATGATTTGCCGTGGCGGTGATGGGGAAAGTCTCCGACTCGCCCTTCTTGACGGTGAAGCCGAAGGGCCGGCCGCTCGGCGATGTGTAGACGGCGCGGGGTGACGCCTTGTCGAGGTCGATGCTGATGGGGTGGGCATTTGTCTCGCCGGCGGAGGGGCAGACCACTCCAACGGTGCGCGACGGCTCTTGCCTGTCCGCAATGAGCACTCTGAGGTTGGAGATCTGCACGTCCCCGTCAGCGTTGCCCTGGACTACGACCTGGAGCTTGCTCTGAGGGGCGTCGACGCCACTGTGCTCGACTAGCCAGTCATGGAAGCCGTCACACCCCTTCCCCGGGCCTGTAGTGGGGCGCTCCCCGATGGGCAGGGCCCCATAGATCGCGTCGTTGTTGAAACTGCCCACTCGGTACGGGTTCGTCTGCACCGCAACCTTGACCCACGGGGCATCGTCCTTGAACCAGGAATCCAACACGCCGGTGAAGTGGGTCACGGCCCACGTGGCCAACCCGGCAACGAAGGTGGTGAGAATCTTCCCGGGGAGGGTGAAGAAGAGGCCCCGCCACCCCTTGTGTTGCTGGGGTACGTTGCCCGTCTGCTGACCTCCAGAGCTGTCACCTTGGTGGTCGGGGTCTTCCGTCGGCACAGGACACCACCGGCATCTCGGGGGCAAGCCTTGGTCGACTATCGCCCAGGTATCGACCAGCGAGACCAGGCTAGGCAACGCCCGGCCCAAATCTGTCCACCCCGCGCTGGGCATTCGAGTGCCAAGGGATGGCGCGTGCCGTGGCGAGGTGGGTCGGCGTGACGTGGGTCTGTACGGAGGAAGTGCCGCTGTTCAGTGCCGGTCCGAGCAGCATGACGATCTCCTGCACCGCTGTGCCCGGGACCTACGAGGTGCGCATCGGATCAGGTGGGGACCGGAACCCCTCCGAAGTCACGCGGCTGTGGGGGAGTGTCCGGGTGGCTCCGGCTGAAGGGACGGAGCGTGCGGCGTGCGCGGGGCGGGTCTCCGAGCTGCTGCCTGAGCCCCAGGAAGAGCGTTGGCCTGCGGATGTGGAGTGGCCTGCGAGCCCATGGGACGTGCGGTCGGTGCGGGACGGCGGGAGATGGCGGCCAACGATGGCCTGGAGATGGGCGGCGACGGAGGCGTCAGTCACGTTGACCTCGTCGGCGTTCACGCGACCAGTGGTCATGCACGGAGCGAAGTGCGTCTCCGTAGTCGTGCGCATCAGGTGCGACGCGAAGCCGGGTCTCTACACCGTGGTCTGGCGAGAGAACGGGACGCCGCCAAAGGTCTGGGCCCGACTGCGGGTGGAACCCGCAGCCCCTGACTGCCACGACCCTGCCCCCACGCCGGCCGACGTGGTCAAGCGCACGGCTTCCTGGCTGGCGGAAGGCATCTGTGCTGCCGCGCTTGCAGTAGGGGCGCATGCCCTCAAGCGGAGGCGGCGTGCCCATCCTCCCCTGTGGCGGTGAAGCGTAGGCGCCGCGCGTTCCGGAAACGAGTGGTGGATGTGGTGCGCCTTCGACGACACGACCGTCGACCTCGTCGGCACCACAGGCCGCCGGGTCCTGGCCTCCCTCATGCCCGCCAGGCGCGTCCGCACCCGGCCACGCGTCGTCAAACACGCCATCTCGAAGTACGAGGCCAAAGGCACCGTCGACAGGACCAGTTACAAGGCCGGCATCAGCATGAACATCCTGACCACCCGCACCCCTTGACGCCGGACACCAAGCGCTGACTACACGGCATCGGGCCTAGAAGGGGAGACCGACCAGGCCCCATCGCCGGGCGCCGGCCTCCGTGGCCACGTCGCCCCATTCGCGCAACAGCGCTGCGGCGGCGTCGAAGCCGGCGGGTCGGCCCGCCCAGCCGGCGGCCTCGGCTTCGAAGGGCCCGCGCAGTTCCTCCAGCCGGGGAGCGGCCACCTGCCAGGAGCGGACCAGCTCGGACACCTCGTCGGGGGAGCTGAGCAGGAGCACCCGGGGGCGCCACGGGGCGGGGTCGTCGGGGAAGCCGCGCGCGGCGGGCCGTTCCTCCTCCGCGGCGGCCGTGGGGTCCGTCCCCGTGAGGTCGTCCGGGTCGTCCCAGAACAGGCCGCGCAGGAAGTGGTCCAGGGCGTCCCGCAGTTCGGGCGCCACCGAGGTCCGGACGTCCTCCCAGGCATTGCCCAATCGGTGGTGCCAGCCGTAGGAACCGGTGGTTCCGTGGAACCGGTACTCGGCGCACCAGGACACCTGCCGCTGCCACACCCAGCCGCCCGTCACGGCGTAGTCGGCGTCTTCGCACGCCTCGCAGCAGAAGTCGGGGCAGGAGGCATCGCCCAGTGCCCTCACCCTGTCGTCCGCCGGTATCCGCGCCAGATGCTCCCAGTCGACCATGAGCACGGTGATGTCGAGTCCCATCGGGACAGGCTAGTACCCATGCCGTGTGGTTAGGGCCGGGGTCGGTGTGTCAAGCAGGCTGACGGAGAGATGCAGCTCTAGGTGAGAGTCACCCGGAGCCGCATGCGCTCGGCGATGGGCCTCGTCATCCATTCCGTCGCTCTGTATCTGAGCGACGGTCTTGCGCTGCGTCGGCTTCATCCGCGCGATGGCAGTCCTGACGACCTCCTCCATCGGATCGACCGGCGAGCGCGGCGCCATGGTGCCGAAGGAAAGCGGCAGGTCCGAGGCCCGGGCGGCCCGGGCGGGCCGGGCCAGGATGTGCCGCTCGAGGTCCTTCATCACACCCTCGTCCGCGGGACGCGACGGAATGCCGTCCGCGTCGTTCGCCGGGTTGCTGACGACGCGCATCAGATACGGCAGCACCTTGCGGCCGGCCTTGCCCGGATCACCCGGCCACGCCTCGCACGCGCGGCCGACCGCTTCGGTGGCCATGTGCCGGGCGTAGCCCCGCAACCGCGGATGCTTGCGGATGACGTGCCCGGTCAGGGCCGCCATCCTCTCCTCCACCAGGTCGGCGTCACCGAAGGGCAGGGCTACTTCCCGGTGCCAGGCCCTTTGGCGGCTTCACACTGATCACCACGGTCTGCCGGCACCCGCACGCTCCACCAGCACAGGCCTCCCGGGCACGCGGAGGGGATCCTTCGCGCCTGCGCGACGCCTGCGCACAACCCGCCAGACGGCAATCACCGCCGGGACCACACCGGCTACGGCCGAGACAGGGAACCCCGGCAACATCCAGGCGGTGCCGGCATCAGGTCGTGTCAGTGGCAGGTGGCACGCTTACGGCGTGCTGATTCAGGGATACGACGACGGCCCGCTGGTCGCTGGGGAGCCGCTGCTGGCTCGCCAGGGCTTCTGGGCGAACCACCTCATGTCGATGTGCGGTGACGGAACATGTGTCGAGCGTCCAATTCCGGAGTGGTTCGGCGATGACGGCGCTGACGTCGATGCCCTGTCCGAGACGCTCTTCGATCCTGAGCGCTGGCCCGTCTTGCGCGTGCCCGCCGCCGACGGTCCCGGAGTCGTAGTGATCTATCGCAACATGTTCGGCGACTACGGCATCGACTACCTGCTCACCCACCCCCGCCGGAACTACGCCCAGCAGATCGCCAACTGGGAGGGACACCTCTCGGGGAGCGGGCTGACGTGGCAGGAACTGGTCCGTATCGCCGACACCCCGTCCCCCGCCGCCGAAGGGGTCGAAGACATGGCCGCACGCCTCCTCCTGCTCCTCCCCCTCTTCAATGACCTGGACATGCCGACGGCGGCGCCGGCGAGGATCCGCGCCGCCCTGATCGCGGTGGGAGCACCGGAAGATACCGCCACCGACACGGCGCAGCACCTGATCGGTCACCTGATGAGAAGGCCGTCACACGATCCCAGGTGGGCTTCGCCGCTGAGCGACGGCTAGGGGGGTGAGCCCGGACTGCTGGTGCCGGCAAACGAGATGACCGGGCGCGTCGGCGCTGAGGGACAGTACGCGCGGGGCTGCTCAGAGCGCGTTGAACGACCAGAAGACCCCGACCTCGTCCGCGCTCACTGCGATCAGGCCGAGGTCCATCATGTAGCCGGTGAAGGCGCGGCCACCGGCGAGTTCGCCGGCCAGGAAGTCCGGCGAGTCGGAGGTCAGGGCCAGGTCGGAGGAGGTACGGAAGACGGCGTTGGGACCGAACCGGCTGAGCACCGTGCGGGCGTCGGCCAGCACCTCGTCACGGTTCGCCCGTGACCAGATGGGGGAGGGCTCGAAGAACCACTCCTGGGCCAGCGAGGCGAGCAGCTCGCCGGCGGCGCGGGGCGTGACCGGGTGGGTCCAGTCGTGCACCTCCGCGGTCGTGAGCGACAGGAACGGGTAGGAGGGGTGGCCGTTCTCGCGCCACTCCTTGCCGGCCTGCGAGTCCCGCACCCGCCAGCCCCGGGGGTCGGCGACCGCCCGGTGCATGACGGCCAGGACGTCTTGTGCCCAGTCCTCGTGCAGCCGTGGCCCGGTCATCGCGAAGGTGTAGACGTCTTCGAGGAGCCGCACCAACGCGACGTCCCAGGTAGTGCTGTCGAGGGGTTTCATCTGGCTTCCGGTTCGGTCGGTCACGGTGCGGGCACGGACGTCTGGATCACACCGCGCGGGTCGCCCCCGGCGTCGTACGTCAGGACAGTTGTGACGCGGGGACCAGGGCATTGTCTTTCGGCAAGAACTACTGGGACCGCCTCGAGGGGGTTCAGCGCAGTGGAAGGGCCGGCCCGTCGGACCAGCCCTTGGCTCCGCTGCCACCGTCTAGGGACCGGCGGCGTGTTCCCGCCCGCGGTGGGAGCCGAGGTATCAGTCGCCTCCGCCGCCGCCGCAGGAGGAGCCTCCACCACAGGAGGAACCGTCCCCGCAGGAGAAACTGACGCCGTCGTTCTTCCCCGACCGGGAACCTCGTTGGTGCTGCGATGACCGGCCGCCGAATGCGCCGCCGCGCCAGGCCTGGAAGAGCCCCCAGGCGAGACCGATCCCCACGATTACCAGGTATTTCAATTCCATGACCCCCGTTCCCTTCCATTCTCGCCCATGCGCGGGATCCGCCGCTCGGGCCGGTACGGCCACCGGACGCCTTGGCAAGAAGCCCGCGCCGCCGGTTCACCCGGCCTCAGCCACCGCCCTGAAGGCGCCACGGCACGAAGGCCACCGCGTGCGGCGTGAAGGTCGCCAGGTGCGTGTGTACCAGGGCCGCGAAGGCACCCAACCTTCCCAGGACCAGGCCGCGGGCCTTTGCGTGCGGGCGGGGCGGCGGCCACCAGGAGGCTGCCACCAGTGCCGCCGGAAATCGCGTTCATGGGCCCCATTGCACCGGCCGGGGCGCCCCATGAGCATGGGCGCACGTACTCAGACGGCGCGGTCCACGTACCCAGCACAGTGCTTCGGGGCCCGATTACGACCTGGCCCCCTGACCCGCTACCCCTTCCCGCTCCTGCACCGGCTGATCGCCGCGACTGCCGCTGCGTCCGGCCGATGGAGCTGCCACCTGCCAGTACGGACTCGTTCCGGTACCTGGCGGCGCGGGACCATTGGTTCAATGACGAGAGCGCCGGTGACCAGGACGGCCCGAGCAGCCGCCTGCACACCTGATCCTCCCGCTGCATGTTTGCGATAGCGCGGGCGCCTCACGCGAGAACACCCCTGCCGAGAGCCCCGGTGACGGCAGGGGCCGTTGACCAATGCGGCGTCTGCCGCCACCCGCTGCGCCGCAGGAGGCTGTTCCTCGTGCCTGTCTGATGGCCGGATGCGTCCTGATGGGGTGTTTGAAAGGCGGTCGGGTCAGCTGGCGTGGGGGCACGCTCCGTGGCTCAGCCCCTGCGGTTGGAGTTCCACTCGTAGGTCATGGGACCCGTTCCCACGACTTCGCTGGGCCAGGTCTCTCGAACCTGGTCAAGTCGCTGGTGGTGGTCCTGGATCCATGTCTCCGGTGGCGCGATTCTCAGCGCGAGGCTCATGCGGTCGGGGTCCTGGACCATCAACGCCAACGTGCGGTCCTCGTGCATGAAGAGGCCGAGACTCAGCCCGCGCTCGCCACCGATGGTCGCTCCTTTGCCCGGTGCGATCTGGGCCAGGTCGTGCTGCCAGGTGTCGAGGTCCTGCTGGAGTATGCAGAGCTCAAGTCTGGCATCGACGAAGCTCGCGGAGACCAGGACATCGGCTTGCAGAATGTCGTGGCCTGTCAGCACTCCGGGCTGATAGCGGCCGGTCACGCGGACGACGCAGCGGTTGCCGTCCGCGTCTCCCAAATCGATCAGGTTCACGGAGGCTGGTTCAGTCACTGCTGGTCTCGCTCTCTTGTGAGGGGCTGACCTGCATCCTCTCGCATCGTCGACAGGCTTGTAGGGCTGGCGAGTCTGCTTCTCGCCGTTTGGCCATGTGTCCTTCCTGTTCGGAGTCGACTCTCGAGTATCGCGAGGCGGATCACCGCTTCGGAGCGGTGCGGGTGCAGGTGGATGCCGCCGGCGTTGTCGGAGACGCTGGCGGCGGTGACCCAGACTGTGGTCGTGACGCAGCACCGCGTTGACTGAACCGCGTCAGTCGGCCGCACCGGATGGGTGGACGCCAGTGGGAGGCGCGATGCCCGCACGTGGCAGGTCGTCGGCCCCTGCTGGCCCTGGTCCTCGCCACGGCCGTGGTGGTGGTGTTCGGGCTGGACGCCCGGTACGGCAATCTCGCGCATCCTTAGCGGTGTCCGCCGACACCGACGTGCTCAACCTGGTCAACGCCAAGTGCATTGCGGTATCCGTCCTCTCATCGGGCAACACCAGCGCGGACAACATCCGGGTCGCCAACACCGAGCAGGACGGCGTCGGCTCCTGGGCCGGCGCGGTCGGCGTGGTCAGGGAGGGAGCGCCCGTATGAGGAGGATGCCGTCGAGGCGATCCTCGCCACCCTGATCGGTCACGACTACGATGAGTGGACTCCCGCGCCCCGCGTAAACGCGCCGGTCGCGGTATGAGCCTCGACCGGTGCTGGTCAAGGTGGTCGGTGGAACACGCTCCAGGGTCGATGACACAGGACAGTTGACGTCTGCACGTTCCAACTCGACAGCCCGCCGCCTGACAGGCGGCGGGCCACCCCCATGCCCTGGCCTCATTTCTCGTGAACATTCGCCGATCCAGTGATCGCCGACTGCCCAAACCCGCATACGTACGCTGCTGCTGAACGTGGAAAAGCCAATCGAGTCTACTTCAGCAGGAAGCCCAGGCCGGAGGCATTGGCAGGGGCGGGTGACAGCCCGGAGACGAGGCCGCTGACTTGGTGCTTCGCGTCGCGGACCGTCGGGGCGAGGAATTTGAGCGACAGGAGGTTGTCGAGGGCAAGGGGACCTGCGGAGGTGTCGACCCCCTTGCGTGCGGCGGTGGGAGCGGCCTGAGCGGCGGGAACGGAGACGGAGGCGAGGACGACGGCCAGGGCCGCGCCGGCCGTGACACGGATGATGGTTGTGTGATCCACGACGGCTCCAACGCTGCTGGGGTGGCACGGTCACGGGGCATGGGCCACGTTTCGCCCGTGTGGTCGCCTCGCAGGGGGAGGGGGCGGTTGGCCGAACGGGTGCCCGTCCGAGATGTACGGCCGGACACCCGAGCCAGGGTTGCAGGCGGTCGGGCTGTCGGCAGGCGGGACGTTCCGGACGGCGTCCGTGCTGGGCGGGGGCCGCTCGCGGTGGCGGCCGACGGGGGGCTGGCCGCGGTCAAGCAGTGCGTTGCCGGACGCGGGGCTGCGGACATCAACGAGCCACATTTGGCACATCGAGTCCCCGCGCCTTGGCCATCGACGACAGCCGCCGCCCACCCCAGATCCGTGCCGAGCACCTTCACGGGACAGACAGAACACTTCTGGAGGTGTTGGATCAGGGCGCGGTGGCCCCGTAGGTTTGGCTGTTCGTGTTGCTGGCCTTCGGGCTGTTGACGTTGGTGTTCGTGTTGAGGTTGTTGTAGATCGGGATCAAACCGCTGAGATTGACGGGCAGGAGGGATCCGCCGTCAGAAGGCTGGGACAGTGCATAGGTGAGGATGACGCGCCCGTTGCCGGTGTTCGCGCCGGTGGTGAAGGTGCTGCCCGCAGGTCCGGTGCTGGACCCGCCGCCGCCACCGCCCGCTCCCGAGAACTCCGTGTTTGTGATGCCGCCGCCGCCTCCGCCACCACCGCCGAAGACTCCCCCGCCGCCCCCACCGCCGGCAGTGATTCCGCTTCCCGGGTTTCCGCTTTCGCCAGGGCCGCCGATGCCTCCGGTGCCGAACGCGCCGGGGTCGCCGTCCCCGCCGGTGTCGTCGGCGCCGGTCCCTCCGGTTCCGCCCGCGCCCGGTGTGGTGGGGGTGGCGCCCCCGCCCCCACCGCCACCTGTGGTGTTCGCGCCGGGGGTGCCGTTGGTTCCGTTCATCCCCGACTGGCCGCCGGCGCCGCCACCGCCACCGGCCAGCTCGGCGGTTCCGCCGCCCCCACCGCCGCCGCCGGCCGTCACCAGCCGGGAGGGCAGGTCGAACGCGCCGGAGCGAACGTCCGAGGCGCCCCCGCCGCCACCGCCATGGGCGTCGTCCGACGAACCGCCGGTGCCCCCGCCGTTGAAGCCACCAGCACCGGGAGCGCTGTCCGTGCCGCCACCGCCCGCGCCGCCGACGTTCACCTGCAAGGTCTGGCCGGGCGTCACGGTCAAGGTGCTGGTGACCACGGCGCCGGCAGCCCCGGCTCCTCCGGGATCGGGATCACCGGTGCCGGCGCCTCCGGAAGCACCGCGGGCCTCCACGGACAGCTGCGTTACCCCGCTGGGCACGGTGAACGTGTCGGCCGCCCCGCTGTAGTCGAACGTGCACACGACCTGGCTGCCGGACTGCGCACAAGAACCCTGCGCGTGGGCAGGCCCGGCCAGGCTCGGCAGGAGAGCCAGCGACAAGCCCGTCGCAAGCATCGCGGCCGCCAGGGAACGGACTTGCGGCCGGACATGACGTGGGATGACGGATCCCGGTGAGGTGGACACTTACAGATCTCCTTCTTCTACCGCACGCCGGCCACCGGTACGGAAGCCCGTCACCGGCGGCCCAGGGCAGTCCGGCAGTGCAGTGCGGGAATGGGTCACTCTACTGACGGCCACCCGGGGCCACGGCAGGAACACGCAGGGGTTTGGCCGTTCAAGGGGGTGGCTCCCGAAGGTCTGGCTGTTCATGTTGCTGGCCGTGCTGTCCGGAGTGAACGTCGGTCCCTCCGCTGAGATGGTGAGCCCTGCTGGCAAGGTGTCCGTAAGGCGCGTCCTGCCGGAGGCCGGCTCGTCACCGGTGTTGGTGACCTTCATGCGGTAGACCCCCTGCCCGCCTCGGGAGAAGCTCCCTACCGTGGTCTTGGTGATGTCCAGCTCGGCCTGCGCGTACGCGGGGGTTACCCCTACGGCGAAGGCAAGACCCGTATCACCCGATCGCCACGAGTCCCGGGTCGCCCTCGCCACGTTCTCCGCCCAGCTGCTGAATCGGACGCGGTAACGGAAGCGCGACCACCCACACCCCGCCCGGCCAGCCACCCCGCAGCGCGAGGTCGGCGTCTGGGAGAGCAAGGCTCGCAGATCCGCCGACGCTGTTGCATCGCGTTTCTCTTCGACCCAACCGTGCGGACAGACGATCCTCTCCGCAGAGTCACGCCCACGACCAGCACGAGTACCCCGGGGACCGATCACACCAGCCCTTTGACCTGGGACTTCAAGTTGGCCGCAACTCATTGCTCGAAGTCATGACGCACAGTCCGCGAACCCCGGTTTCAGCCCACTTGCACTCGACTTGCCCCACCCACCTCACGCCTCCTCCCGTGCCCGCAGGCACGCACACCACCTGAAACGACAGAAGGCCCGGCCCGCGCGCGGGGGGAAGGCTGCCCCCAGAAGGCGCACGGGCCGTTCAGGTCCGCGATGGTGCGGCCGTGGCCGAGGAGCTCTTCTCCCGGCCGTCGAAGAGCCCGGTCGTCCAGGCCACGGTGAGGGTGGCCCTACTTCATGTAGGTCACGGAAAAGCGCACATCGACGCCGTAGTGGAAATCGTCCCCCGTCGTCGTCCGGGTGGAAGTTCTTGCAGACCACTGATGGCAGCGCATGTCCAGGGCCGCCGTTACGCGTTGTGGCGGCCGTGGCATTGTCGGGCGGACCCTGGGAGGGAGGGGCGCCTGCGAAGAAGGCGCTGAGGTTGTCGGCCGCGGTGCCGGCGCTCTGTGTCAGCTTGCCGCGGCAACCGAGTCGATGGTGCCGTGCCAGGTCCTGCGGTATCCCTCGCGGAGAGGGCCGCCGACGAGGTCGAGCACGTTCAACGCTGCGCTGATCAGTGCTGCGGGGTCGCCTGACCCGCACAAGCGGTGGTGTCCCTCGAGAAGGGCGGCTCCGCGCTGTGGGTCGGCTTCCAACAGGCGGCGGGGCAACCACTTCCCGCCGCCGATCCACGCGTGATGGTGGTCGCAGAGCAGATCGGCGGCGGCATTGACCACGTACCCGGCCACGGCCAGACGCTCGATGGGGTCACTCGCGTCAGTGAGGTCGTCCAGGGCGTCCGTCAGACCGTAGCGTTTTGTATCGACGGTCTCCGGTTCCAGTGCAGGCGGACCTTCACGAAGATCTGCTTCGGCCAGGGCGCGAATGCGCCCGGCCTCGCCATTGGAATCGACCAGAACGAGACCGGAGGCATACATGTTCTGAAGGACCGCCCGCCGTGCGGCGACGTCTGCGGCGAAGAGCTCCAGGAGACCGGTGCGAGTGTGGACGAAGAGTTCAACGACGCGTTCCTCGAACCGGATCGTCTCCCGGCAGGTCACGCCGCCGTCGTCGATGAGCACCGCGATGTCCAGGTCGCTGCTGGCAGTGGCGCGTCCGGTGGCCGTGGAGCCTGCGAGGACCACGGAGAGAGCATCGGGAAAGCGGCTGCGGACGAGACGTCGCGCCTGGTCGATGGGGTCTGCATGCATGAGGGGCAGAGTGCCAGGATCCTTGATCAGAGGCGAGTCGATTCCGCGCGGCGTGGTTCGAGCGACTCGATGCCGAAGCGACGAACTGTCCACCAGCACCAGCGCATAACAGCAGCTGACGGGCACCGGGCACTGCTGTTCACTCCGGCGAGGCATTGCAGCGCCGGGCCGCCGCCCGCGGCCGCAGCGCCCCTACCCGGGCCGCCCGGTGGCCGGCCTACTACGTTGCGTTCGACGTCCTGCAGCTGGACGGGGTGCAGCTGTTGCCCCGTCCGTACCGGGAGCGCCGTGCCGTGCTCGAGGCCCTGTTCGCCGATCACGCCGGAAGGGCGGTTTCACGCCTCGGGCGGCGCGTCACTGCCATGGCGCTGCCGCTGGCGGTGTTTGCGCATGGACACCTGAGAGCCGCAGCCTGCACTGCAGTACAGCCCTGCCCCATTGCGGGTGCGGTCGAAGAAACCGAAATGGCATGGGGGGTTCCGGCATGCCTTGATGCGCCCCCAGTCGCTGCTCTGCGCAAACGTCGTCACCGCAGCCAGTACGGTTCCGAATACGCGCGGCACTCCCGCCTGTGGGGAGGCCAGCTCTACACCGCCGGCCGTGACCACTGTCGCCAGCGGGTAGAGCGAACCCACGCGCCGCAGGTGGCGCTCGGCGCGCAGCAGCGGCTCGCCCAGGCTTTCCTCGTCGCCCGAGTGTGCGAGCAGCACAGTCACCAGGGCATCACGCAGCTCGCGCGCGACTGCGGCGTCAGCGTTGGTCACCACGGTTTCGCTGCCGAACTCGTCGCGCTCCGCCAGCCACGCCGCGAACGAGTCCCCGTCCCCGAACAACTCTCGGCGACCCGATCCGTCCGCGCGCGTGTTCACGAACGCGAGAACGGTCTCCACCGTCGGCGTGACGGTGCGTGGGCTGGGTTTGGGGGATCCGGCTGCCGTAGTGATCATCCTCCCACAGTACATCAGCGTGAGCGGTACTAATCGAGCTAGTGAGCAACATTCCAATCGATCTAGGTTGACGCGTTGCGAGCTAACGGCTTACGGTCGCAACATGAACCGAACATCCAACCCTCAGACCCTCCTCCGCACATGGCTGATCACCGGCGCGACGTCCGGCATCGGCCGCGAACTGACGCTCCAGGCACTGGAGAACGGCGACGCCGTCTCGGCTCTCGCCCGCGACACCTCCTCCCTGGACGAACTGGCGGAAGCGCACGGTGAGCGACTGCTTCTCATCCAGGCGGACGTACGTGACGAGCAAGCCGTCCGGGACGCGGTGGAAGGCACGCTCGCACGCTTCGGCCGTATCGACGTGGTGGCCAACAACGCGGGATACGGACTGTTCGGAGCCGTTGAGGAGGCCTCCGACACGCAGGTCCGTGCCGTGTTCGACACCAATGTCTTCGGAGTGCTCAACGTGCTCCGCGCAACGCTGCCGGTGCTCCGCGCCCAGCGGTCCGGGCACATCCTCCAAGGCTCGTCGGTCTACGGTCAGTCCGCCCATCCCGGCGTGGGTCTGCTGGCCGCCACCAAGCACGCGGTCGAGGGGCTGTCGGACGCGCTCGCGGCCGAGGTCGCACCGCTCGGCATCAAGGTCACGATCATCCAGCCCGGGCTGACCGCGACCCCCTTCCTCGCCAACCTCGATGTCGCAGCCGGCCTCGACGACTACGACCAGACCGTCCGCGAGGTTCAGAAGGGCATCGGAGAGCTGCCGGCGTCCGCGTTCTCCGCCGCGGCGCGGATCGCCGCAGGCATCCGGACCGCGGTCGACGACCCCAACCCCCCGCTGCGCTTGGCCCTTGGCGCCTCGAGCGCGACGGCCATGCGCCCGGCTTTGGAGGCACGGATCGCAGACCTGGACAGCTGGCAGCGTGTGACCGACGCCGTCGACAGGTAGTAGGCCACGAATTCCTGTCGGGAACACGGTCATGGCGGAGGCGGCCCGGCGCCTCCTCGCCGCCCCGCCATGGCCAGCGGGTCCGGGCCGAAGCCACGGCAGACGGCTTCGGCCACGTGTATGCCGACCGACGACTCACCTGCGGCGGGGTAGCGCGGTGACGGCGCGCTTGGTCCAGGGCGGTGGGCAGGCGGTCGCCAGGCATGAGGGCAGTGACCGCATGTGTACAAGGCTTCGTGGTCAAGCCACTGACCAGCCGCTGTCTCCCCACGTACCCAGGGCGGTCAGTTGGCTGCACTGTGCCGCCGATCGGTTCGATTCGGCGGCGGCTGGTGTCGAGGACCGCGGAGCGCTGCCCCCGGGAGGCCCATACCCCGCCATCAGCATCAATGATCGGCTTGAGTGATGTCGGGGTGGTTGTGGGCTCAGTCCTCCCCGACCTGGATCAGGATCGCAAGGTACTCACCGTCGCTTCCGGCAACCATGCCGTCGAAAGTGCAGGCGGTGACAGGATCCCAGGAGTTGCCTTGCCGGTTGGTCCACCAAGTCGCGGCGGGTCCGAGCCACTTCACGATGCGCGTCACCGTGTGGTGGGCGATCTCGCGGTTCATGAGTTTCGAGCCGGGCCATACGAGGTTGTCGGCGGCGAGCGTGGTCATCAGTTCGACGGCCGCGTCGGCGCTGAGCGGCTCCAGGAGAGCCTCGATCTGCGAAGCGCTCGGGGGTTCGGCCCCGCTGGGGAGGTATCGCTTCCACATCGGGTGGAGTTTGGCGACGAGGTCGTGTACCTGGCCGGCAAGGGGCCCCAGCCCGTGACCAAGGGTCGCGCCATCCGGGAACCGGCCGTACCGCACGGAGACGACGGGCCTCTTCGACAGCGATTTCAACAGGTCGCCGAGCTCAGACAGGTTCTGTGCACGTTCTTTGCTCTCCACCCCGGCATCGTGTCATGCCGGGGTGGGCGAGCGAGGCGGTCAAGTGCCTCGCGGGCAACGGCGGCACGGTGAAGTCGGACTGGTCGCCGGCCGTCAGGGGCCACTGCGCATCCCAGGACCGCTCCGCCGCCCGTCGGTATCGTCACCACGGCCACCGCGACCGGCGTGGATGTCGTACGGGGCACCCGCACCGGCCGTACACCGACACCATCGACCGCTACCAGGTGATCACCTCCGACAAGGACCCCCGGGCGCCTTCATCGACAGCACCTCGGGGACGAACCCGGTCAGGTGTTGCTGAGTTCTGGGAGCGCGCCAGTACTTGCTTCTGGCCGTCTCGTGTGCCAGTCGGATCGGACCAAGTGATCACGGCCTTGACGCCCAGTCGCTGACTCAGCCCCGCCGCTGAAGGCGCCGACGCGTACATTGCTGCCCGCCGGCCTCAAAGACCGAAACCGACTACCTGAGAGGACCCAACACCTCATGTCCATATGGACTTCGATCGTTGCCGTACTCGGTACCCTCGCCGGTGCCCTGACCGCCGGACTCCTCCAGCACCGTTCGGCACGCACCGCACGCGCCGAGGAGCGCGCCGACAGCCACCGCCAGGACCAGCTCGGCGCCGTCACCGACTTCGCGGCCGCCCTGGACGCGCACCGCTCGGCAATGTTCCATCGGGAGCGTCTGGCCCTGACCGAGGCAGGCACCGAGCACCAGCTGGAGGCCCAGACGAGGTCCCACGACACCCGCGCGGCAATCACCGCACCGCACATCCGCCTTCAGGTCCTGGTCCCCGAGCTTGCCGGCGCCGCCCAGCAGGCCGCAGACGCCACGTACGCACTGCGCAAGGCCACCGATCGGACCGAGCTGGACGCGCGGCGGCATGCGGCCAAAGAGGCGTCCGTCGCCTTCATTGCCGCAGCCGCCACGCAGCTGAGCCCCAACAACCGCTGACCTGGGGCGACCGTTCAGAGTCGGGCCATGGACTCCTACCTGCGCCGGCGCGACAAGAACGCCCGCCACCCCCCCGGCCAACAAACTTGGCGCCACGGACGAGGACAACGGGTCCGCCGAGCTGCTGGTGGACGGCGACGAGGAGGTCGCAGTACTCGATCAATGGGGGCGGCGCGCCGAAAGGGTTTGTCAGGAGGTCGGACGTCGACGACGATCAGCTCATGACGACCAGAAAGGGCCATGGAGTCTAGGCGCCCCGCTCCCCTCCCCACCGCTCGCGCGCCGCCGACCGCCGCCCACCGCAGCGCCCGATGGCCGTGACCGCCCACCCAGGAGAGCCCGCCCGTGCACAAGACCGTCCTCAGTCCGTACGCCCACCTTCCCCGATCGCACCACGATCGTCACGTCCTGACCAGTACCGTCGACGTCTTCGGCGCTGCCCACTGGCTGCTTACCGAACGTGCTCCGCAGCCCGGTGGCGAAGTCCTGCCCTTCCATGCCCTGGTCGTCTCCGTCCATCCGGGCGGCAACATCGAACTCACCGAGCTGAGCGCAGTGCGGGCCCGCTGGCCGCGCCTGGACCGCCTACCCGACGGCGGGTTCGTCGTCGCCGCGTCTCGCGCCCGCCGGTACGAGGACGCGAACCAGGTCCAGGTCTTCGACGCGATCGGCCGCGAGACCTCGTCCTTCTCGGTCGGGGACGCCATCGAGCACCTGCTCGTGGACGAGGCCGGCCATATCTGGGTCGGGCACTTCGACGAGAACCCGGCCGGAATCCGCCGCTGGAGCGCCACGGGCCGGCTCGCCTGGACGTCAGACGGCGCCCGCATCCCCGGTCTCTTCGACTGCTACGCCCTGAACGTGTCGGGCACCGCCGCCTGGGCCTGCCCATACACGGACTTCCCGCTCGTCGAGATACGCCCCAACCGCCGCGACCGGCCCGTGACGGTGTGGGCGAACCGGGTACGGGGCGCGCATGCGGTGGCCGTCCACGGCGATCGGGTCGCCTTCTACGGCGGCTACGGCGAGGAGCGGAACCGACTCGCCCACGGAGAGCTCACCGAAACATCCGTCGAGCCAACGGACGTCGGCCTGCTCGCGCTGCCCGATGGCCCTGCCTCCGGCCGTCGGCGGGTCGTCAGCCGAGGAAGCAGGATCTACGTCCAGGCCGAGCCGTTCACCGCGTGGGGAGTGTTCGACCTCAGCAGCTGATACCCAGCCCTGGAAGGACCAGGTCGACCCGGTCGCCGACCATCCGACGGCCACTCCCGCAAGGAGCTTGCCGCGGCGCGTGCCAGCGAGGGCCAGACGGTCTTCGATCGGTTGATCGAAATCTTCGACGAGCAGGTGCCCGGCGCTCTTCTGCTGCGCTGATCCCCTCACGCCGGAGTGGGACCTAGGGTCGAGGCGCGGGTTCCACCGCTCGACACGAGCAGGCGGGCCAGCTTGAGCTCGGCGTCACCGTTGGGCCGATTCTGAGCAGCGGAGTTGTCCATCCGACGAGAGGGCGAATCCCACCCCATCCGTGGTTGCGCTCTCCGCTGGCTGCCACCGATGTGAGTGCCGCCTCGCGAGCGGCGAAGAGCCCTCTTGGCGGGTGGGCGGCCGCCCGGCGAGCAGTGCCTCCACGGTCTCCGACAGGTGGGTGACCGCTATGCGCGTGCTCTCGCGTAGGGCTATCAGTCGCCTCATTTCAGCCTCTGCACGAGAGTGGCGCCGCACGCTCCGCAGGACCTGCCAGTTTTCACCACCAGCGCCAGGCTGTGCCAGACCCCGAGAACGGAAGACGGCGAGCCGCAGGGGCTCGCGGGCGGTGTGGCGCCTGGACGTCACCGCCGGGGGTGGTGGCGTCCAGGCGCTCATGCAACCAGGTGAAGCCGATTCTGCTCGTGCGGTCCGCTGTCCTCGCGGGCCGGCTGCTCCGCGCCAGGCACCCTGGCCTGCCGCTCATGGAACGGGCGGCCCGGGGTGGACCGGCCCGACGTCAGCCGGGCGCGTCGTGCGACTCGGTGGTGCGGGGCCGTGAGCCCGCCTCAGTTGCCGATGCCGGAGCTGCCGATGCCGGAGTTTCCGATGCCGTGGCTGCCGATGCCCGTGTTGCCAAGGCCCGCGTTGCCCAGACCCCAGTTGGCGACGCCCGCGTTGCCGACGCCGTCGTTGAACGCGCCCGCGTTGCCGACGCCCGAGTTCCCGACGCCTGAGCTGCCCACGGAAGGGCCCGGCCCGGTGTGATCGGCGCTGGCCGCGCCGGCGCAGCAGACAGCCAGCGCCGCCGCGGCACCCAGCGCGGTCGTCACGCGGAGAAGAGTTGCATACATATTCGAATACCTCCCATTTCGGGCATCTTTACCTACTATCCCTAGCATGCGGCCATGCCCATTACGGGGAGGTATGCCCCGAAACTGCCGTGTCGCCCAGGGATCTCATCCGATGGTGAGCGGGTCACGGGTCCACCGTTCAGAGGACCGCTCAACGCCTGCGCGGCCGGTGCCGGTGTGCTGGCCGACCGTGATCATTTCTGCCAAGATTTGCCTACCTCAACCACCCACACCCCGCTTTCCCGGTGGCCGGCTCAGGCCTCCGGCGACGCCCGGACCATCAGCGCGAGTTCCCGGCCGTGGGTGGCGTCTTCCGTTGTCGTGAACAACGGCTCGGCGGCGACCGTCAGGGCGGCTCCCGAAGCGCTGGCCGGGAACCGTCGCGGCCGCTCATTGATCCCCAGCGGGAAGCTGGCATTCCGCTACCCGGCTAGTTGGGCCTCTCCGCCGCCGTGGCGCTGGCACAGACGGGGCGGGTGCGGGCGGAATAGGAGCGGGCGGCCACGACGAGGCCGATGCCCAGACCACCGAATGCCAGGCCCCCGAACCCGGCAAACCAGGTGATTCCCGCGCTGGTGGTGAACGGCGGGTCCGGCTTGATCTCGGGCAGCACACCGGCACCCATGAGCGGGGCCATGATGAGGAGGACGACCCCGTACATCGTCAGGGGGATGCCGGTCAGCCAGGCCGGGATCAACGGAAGCAGACGCGGCACCCGTCGACCGGACAGGACCACCGTCCAGCGGGGGAACACCTGCCCCCACGCGTACAGAAGCCCCAGCAGCAGGAAGATCCCGACCATCGCGGCCAGCACGGTCACGTCGATCCCCGCCGACGCGGCTGCCTTCGACGGCCCCGACGCGCTTGCGGCCGACGCCCTCTGCCAGTCATCGCCCGCGACGCTCAGCGCGTCGCCGCCCAGCGTCCAGACGGTCTTGGTTCCCGCCCACGGCAGGAGTCCGCACATGAGCAGGTACACCGCGATGCGGGTCCGCCTCGGCGCTCGGGAGGCGGCCGGGTGGGCAAGCGGGCCGTCGGCTGCGCCGGCGTGCGGCCGCCCGCATCGCGGGCAGTCTCCGCGCAGCCGTCGACGGTACGACAGGCCGACGAGGAGCAGGAGGGCGGCACCGGCCGTGTTCAGCAGCACCTGGGCCAGCCCGGTGGCGCTCTCGACTCCCGAGAGCGTCGCAATTGTCACGAAATAGATCGGCAACCCGTTCATTCCCACGACGAACACCGGGAGCGCCACGATCAGCGCCGTCGCCACCGCAACCCGGCCGAGCTTGGCGAGAGTTCGGATGCTGGCCAGGCAGGCGCCGCCGGCCAGGAGCCCGAGGGCCGCCAGGAAGAGCTGGACCCCCGGCGCATAGGCGGAGTGCTCCTTCCATTGCACGGTGGTGCCCGTCACCGCCCAGGTGACCTCGACAGCGGCGTACGACACGCCCCACATTGCAGCGACCATGGGCGCCCACACAGGCCACCGCCGCCACCACAACACCCGCCCGGGGCTTGCGGTCGGCGGCTTGGGAGCGCCACCCACCTCCGAGTTTGCAGGAACAACCACCGTGACCCCCGTACATCCGGATTGCCGACGCTCCAAGATTCCGCGTCACCCGCGCCGATCACATCCACCCCACGGATCATCCGGCTTCCCCCACGTGGGGGAAGCCGGATGCGGCTGCGCCGCCGGGTCCAAGTCCCGTGCAAGAAGGGCGAGCGGGCCACCGACCGGGAGATCGTGGAGCTGTTCCCCGCCTGCCGCAATGCCCGGGAGCGGTTCGTCCTGCTGCTGCACGGCCGGCCCGGCGTGCGCCCAGGCGTCGCGGCCGGGCTCCGGCGCGCGAGGGCATGCACTACATGCCCGACTCCACGGCCCTGAGCTCTGCCCGCCACCCCGCTCGGACCTGCACACCCTGCGGCGGGCGACGAGCCGTTGGCGTCACTGTTCCGGCGTGCTTGTCGTGCCCGGTGTCGGAGCGGGCGCAGGCGGGCTCGAGTGCGGCGGCCAGGAGTAGTTGAACGGTGGCGGGCTCCACGGCGCCGGATCGGGTGGTGGCCTGAAGGGGCCGGCGCGGTTGGCCATGAGGATCAACGCCGTTCCGGCGAAGAGCAGGCTGACGACGATCAGTGTGAGCCCGAGGGGATTGCGAGGGTTGTAGTAGTAGCGGTTCGTGCCCCACTTGCTTCGTTTGAAGACCGGTTCGTCGTCATCGTTCACAGGCCAGATCCTATGGAGAACGCTTGAGTGTTCCCAGGTGACAAGCCCTTGTCCCGTCAACCCATACGTCTCCTTGACGCAATACCCCTTGGTCCGTGCGTAGTTGCCGTGTTTGGATCAAGAGAGGTCGAAGGAGGCGACATGTCGGGGGACTTCGAACGGGAGTGGCGCGGACGATCCGCGGGCTTGGCGGAGCGGCCTGCGTACATGCGGTTGAACGGGGTACCGGCTGGGCCTTTGGCCCCCGGAGCGTCGGGGGGTTTCGCGTCCACGCCGGCGGAGAAGATTGCGGCGGCGAACACGATCGAGACCGAGCTGCAGCCGAACACGAAGACGGCCACGGAGCAGGCGGACGAGTCGACGAACATCGCGGTCAAGGGCTTCGAGGGCTGGGAAACCGCCCCGGGCCTGAAGAAGGTCGCCGACACGTGGGACAAGCAGGTCGCGGTTCTGATGGGGAGGCTGGGGTCTGAGACCGCCTTCACCAAAGCGGCCGAGGCCAGATTCGGCTGCGCCAAGCCTGTAGAGGCCCATTGAGAAGTCGGGAAGGCCCCGTCGTGGTTGCCGGGGCCGCATCGGCCAGGGCGGGTATTCCGGAGCCCGACATCTGTGCGTCCTCCGCATGACCTCACCGGATGGCGCCGACCAGACCGACCAGACCGACCAGATGGAGACTGTCCACCCATGTTCACGAAGATCGGCGTCGCCCGGTCCATTGCGCTCTCAGCCGTACTCACCGCCACTGTGGCCGGATGCGGCGACGGCGCCGGGAAGGCGCCGGACGCAGAGGCAGTGTCGCTCATCAAGGCTGCGAACACCCGGATGCTGAACGAGTCCTTCCATTCGTCGGGGAACACCACGGCCTTCGCCGGTGCGAAGCAGGAGATGTGGTCGGACCCTGCCCAAGGCCTCCATGTGGAGGTCACGGGGGGGTATGCCGGGCGACATCTACTGCAAGGACGGAACCTCGTACACCAGCGCCGATCTGTTCGCCGGTGCCCTGCGACAGCGCGGCCAGCAGGTCACCGTCCCGGCAGAGCTCAGGTCCTCTTATGTGACGACGAAGGCGGAGCAGGGCTGCGACATGTACTACAAGATCGCGGAGACGGGGCGCCGAACCCAGGGCAAGGACCGGGCCGTCGACGGCAGGGAGGCGCAAGCAGTAGAGGTCACCGCAGGAAAGTCCGAAGACGTGTACCTCATCGACAAGAACCAGCAACGGCTGCTCCTGCTGGAATCGCAGCGCGACGGCCGCACCAGCACCACCACGTACGACAGCTTCGGAGAGAAGTTCACCATCACTCTTCCTGTCGCCGAGAAGATCCTGACCACGGACGCTTTCCGCTCCCAGGTCACGAAGTACTGAGCGTGCCCCTCGGACCGGGTTCGAGACCGTGCATCGACTTCCACCGCCCGTCCAACAGCAGGCTCCTGCGGCCGCGATCGCGATCGCGAGTACTGTCCGCAACACGACCTGGAGGCCGAGTGATGCGATCCGGGACTCCCGTGACAGAGCAGTTGGGAAGCTGTCCTTGAGCGCGTCAGGGACGTCGCTTGCGACGGACGGGTGCCTTCGCGGGCCAGCCAAGGATTGGATGCACTGCCCGCCCCAGACCGGGAGCAGGAGCCGACGTTCGTCTCCGCGGTGAGCGTGGCCATGGGGGGGCTGCCCACCCTCCGCGTGATCTGCCCTGGCATCATCACACCCACGGAAAGGCGGAGAGCTGTCATGGGATTTGGCCTGTATCTCGCGGTACCGATCGGTGTGGTGGCGTTGTTGCTCGCCGTGTCCGGTGTTGCGACGCTCAGCCGTGGCTGGTTGCTCCCGTGGCAGCGCCGGCACATCGTCCGCCCGCGCTTGTTCGGTTGGGCCCAGCTGCTCATCGCCGCCGCGCTCGGCGTCGAGCTGGTCGGCCTCCTGGCGGTCGACTCCGCCTACCGGTCCGTCGTCACCATGCCGGGCGTCGTGGGTCTCCTCATCGCCTTGGTCCTGAGCACACGAGCGCAGCGTCCGCCGCGTACCCGGTGACATGGGACCAGTGGAAAGAGCACGCAGGACGGTGCTGCGCCGGAAGTCCTTCATCGCCCTCTCCCTGATCTTCACCGTGTTGCTCGGAGGGTTCGTCCTCGGCGCCTGGGTGAGTATGGCCGGCAGCGGACCGGACTCGGACGCGCTCACAGTCATGGCCGTATGTCTCGGCGGGATCGCGTTCATCCGGCGGATCACGGGGTCGCACGTCGTGCTCGGCCTGAAGGTGCTGTCCGTGGTGAATCCGGTGTTCACCCATGACGTGCCGTATCGGTATGTGGCCAGGGTCGAGGCTGACAGCGGTGGGAACCTGGTCATCACGACGACGCAGGCCGTGGAGATCGCGGCCTTCGGGTTCGCCGGATCGATCATCGACCAGTTCGTCGGATCCACCGACAGGGCCGTCGCGCAGATCAAGGCCGGGCTTGCGGAACGGCGGGACCTGAGGGGGAACTCCCGTACGGTCCGGCGCTTCACCCGGGCGTGGATGGCCGACGGCTGCACCGTGGGCATGCTCGTCTGTGCCGCCCTCGCCGTGACCATCGGCGGCTGACCTGGAGACTGGGTGTGAGGCCGCGAGCGGGTTACTGCAGGCCGGAGGCTTTGAACACCGTGTGGGCCGTTTCGCGGTCGATGCGCTGTGCCAGTTGTCGCAGGGGGGTCGTGCCGTGCAGCAGAATGCCGCGCCGGATTGATGTGCGGGTGTCGGTGTCGAGGCGGTGCCACATCGCCGGGTTGCGGATCATGACGGTCGGGTCGATCTCGACCTGGCTTCCCTCCGTGTCGCGGAGGACCATCCGCTGGGCCACCCCGTCGGACCACCGGACCGAGACGAGGGAGTCGGTTCGGACGGTGCTCGTCACCAGCAGCCCACGGGTGATCAGCAGACCGGGGCGTACGGAGACCCGAGGCGGGTGCAAGATCACGAAGAGAAGGCCGGCCAGACCCGTCCAGAGGGCGCCGCGGGCCACGTCGAGCTGTCCGAAGCCCGCGTCCATGGCGAATAGTGCCGTGAGCAGGAGGAACGCGACACCGATCGCCGAACGCCTCTCACCGGCCCAGTGGATGTCCTGTGCGAAGGGTCCAGGAGGCGCCGCCTCGGTGCCCTGTGTTCCGGTCGCGGCCAGAGTGAAACGTCGTCCCATGACAGCGACGTTAGGGCTGGTGGAGGCCTTGGAGCCGGACCCTGACGCACCGCTGATGTGATGGCTACGCCACCTTGATGGGGTTCCCGCAGGCGGGCTCCACGGGGCGGGGGCGGGCGCGGGCGGGTCATAGCCGCCCTGCGGCCTCACCGGCGGCGACGGGCAGGGACACGACCATGGTCAGGCCGCTCCGGTGATGAGGGCGGTACGTCCGGAGAGAGATGAAGGCATGGCGGATCCGTGGAAACGCGGGCACGGCTGACGTGCCCGGCGCCCCAGCGATCGGCTGGTGCGTGGGCTCGGTCCATGCGGTGAAGGTGAGGATGCGTACGCGGCCTCGGTCAGCGCCCTTCAGGGGGCTGATGGCAGGTACGCGGAGGACGCGTGCGCATCGGGGACGCGGAGGCAAGCGCTCGAGGGCTTCTTGACGGCCTTCTTGACGGCTTTCTGATGACCTTTCGTCAGAGCCGCATCAAAGATCGACTTCCATGCGGAAGGAACTCGTCAAGGAGCACTGCCGGAGCTGTCTGCCTGGCGCAGACTGGTGGGGCGACGGAGCCGGACGACGGACCGGCGGCACGCGGCTGGCGGGCGGAGACCTGAACACCGCCCGAGGGGCGCATGGTCCCACCGTGGGGGTACGGGCCGAGGCGACCGCGTGCCGGTCACCCGTCGCACAACACATGAGCCGTCCGGCTCTCCGGTGTGGGGATACCGGGCCGGACGGCTCGCGTGTTTCCGTCATCAGCTCCTGTTCGGGGCACGGGTGCTGCTCGGGAGCCGCGCCGACTGCTCCCGTTCGGCAAGTAGTTGCTAATGTGGCAAGTAGATGTCGGGCTGGCATGTGCAGGGTGCCCGGCGATGACGGGAGGGGTTTGCCATGCATGAACAGGCCGATGCAGCCGCATCGTTGAAGGGGATCGCGCGGATCGAGGGGACCGTGCGGGGGAGCAGCGGCTGGTATGCCGGGTACCTCTGGCTCTTCGCCGTGTGGCAGCTCGTCCTCGTTCCCGCGGTGCTGCTGTGGCACGGGAGGACGGGGACGCTCGTCAGCACGCTGGCGAACGCCCTTGTGGTCATGGGGCTGTCCCTGTTCGCCACGCGGCAACCCGTAGTCCCGCGCGGCTACGGAGGCAGGCACCTCAGGGTGATCGGAGCCTGGGCGGTTGCCTACGTCCTGACCCTGGTGCTCGGGTACGCCGTCTTCCTGGACAGCGTCGCCTTCGCGACCGCGGCTGCTCTCGCGTGTGCGATGCCGGCAGCTGCAGCAGCCTGGCGGGAGAGGCGTGCCGTATGACGCCGACAGCGGTGGGCGCAGGGCAAGGACCTCACCCGCGGCACGGGCTCGCACCCTTGCTGGCCTCGGCCGTGCGTCTGTCGATCGTCGCGGCTCTCGCCGGTGTGGAGAAGGCCGAGTTCGCCTACGTGCGGGATCTGGTGGAGATCACCGACTCTGCCTTGTCGAAACAGGTCTCGCGCCTGGAGGAAGCCGGCTGGGTGACGGTCGAGAAGGGGCAGGTCGGACGTCGGCCGCGGACCTGGCTGTGTCTGACCGAGGAGGGGCTGGCCGTCTACCGGCGCCACGTCGCCGCGCTTGTGGCAATCGCGGGCCCGCTGCACTGATACGGCGACGATCGCACGGCCGCGCGGTGGCCGGCGGTCGTCGGGCCCAAGTGTCCCTGCCGGTTGGCTCGTCGTCAGGTGACCGCAGACGTCGGGAGCTTCGGTGATTTCGGAGGGACGTTCCCCGCTATGGGGAGGGTGATGACCATGGTGAGGCCGCCGCACGGGGTGTCCTCGGCGGTGAGGGTGCCTCCGATGGCCTCGGTGAAGCCGCGGCCTACGACGAGGCCGAGGCCGACTCCGGTGCCGCGCGGGGCGTCGCCGTGGCGCTGGAAGGGTTCGAAGATGCGGTTCTTGGCTTCGTCCGGGACGCCGGGCCCTCGGCCGACGACGCGCAGTTCGACGCGGCTGGCGAGCGCGCCGGCGGAGACGTGCACGGGTTGGCCGTCGGGGCTGTACTTGGCGGCGTTCTCGACGATGTCGGCGACGGCCCGCTCCAGGAGCCCGCGGTCGACGGCGACCATCGGCAGGGCCTCGGGGCATCCTGGCCGGCCGCGTACCGGCGGACACGGTCCGCCGTCATGAGCGGGCGCTCGAGACCCGAGCCTCCATCCTGCGCAGCGGCTGACCAGGCTCAGGTCGCCGTCAACCCCCCACACGTGGTGCGGGAGGGGATGCCCCGCCGCGCGTGTGCGCGTCACCCCCTCCCGCCTTCATGACCCCACGGTTCAGCCGAGCAGTGCCATGTCCGTACGGGCTCGCTGGACGACGGCCCGGCTTCGGCCGTGGGGCTGCGCCGTCGGGCACTCCCGGCCGGCCGCCGGTGTCTCCGCATCCGTCAGGAGCGCGATGAGCGAGGTACGGGCGCGGGCCACGCGGGAGCGGACCGTGCCGATCGGGCACCCGATGGCCTCGGCCGCCTCGTTGTAGGGCAGGCCCAGGAGCTGGGTGAGGACGAAGGCTTCCCGGCGCTCGGCGGGAACGGCGGCCAAGAGCTCGGCGAGGGCGATGCCGTCCTCGAATCCGGGGACGCCGCAAGGCTGGGCCTGTTCGGCGGCGGTCTGCCAGTCGTCGCGGTCCGACAGCCTGGGGCGGGCGGCGGAGTGGCGGATGCTGTCCACGACGGTGCGGCGGGCGATGGACAACAGCCAGGTGCGTGCGGAGGAACGGCCCTCGAAGCGCCGGAGAGCGGGGATGGCGCGGAGGAAGACGTCCTGAGTGAGGTCGTCGGCTGCCTGGGGGTCGGCGCTGAGGAACGCAACGTACCGCCAGACGTCGCGCTGGAGGGCGCGTACGAACCGGTCGGCCTTCTCGGGGTCGCCGTCGCGTGCGGCGAGCGCGAGTCGGGTCACGGCTTCGTCGCTACCGGGGGTGTGCCAGACCGTTTTCGGTTCGGCGGGATTCTGGCGGGTGCTCGGGGCAGGGGTCATCGCCACAAGGTCCTTACGCGTGTGGTGTCCGGCGTCGCAGTCGGCGGGCCGGTGAGGAGTACGGCCTGCCGGAGGGCATGGCCGATGCCCGAGGCGCGACAGGGATCACCTGCGCGTGCTCGGGGAGCCGGCTGTCAGATGACAGCGGTTCCCGCGGGCGGACCCCTTGAGGTGATGACGTCGCTGAGGCAGAGCTGCCGCAGCGGGCTGCCGTCGCGCTCGCGGCGAGCACGCAGCGGTGGCTGGTGCGGTACCCGCGACGGGGTGAGGAGCAGCCGCAGCGGTGTCCACAGCCATGCCGCGAAGGTGCGCAGCAGCTGGAAGGCGGCCTGTTCGCCGTACGCGAGCCAGAGTCCGGCGATCACGGCGGCCAACAGGTGCGCCGCCAGCATTCCGGACGGCGACATCAACATGCCGGCCATGGCGTGAGCGTCCGGCACGGGGGTGCCCGCCGCCGCGTCCGACATCCCGTGCATCGCGTGGTGGGCGTGAGTGCCTGCGTCCACCACGCCCGTTGTTCCGGGCGGGGGTTGATGCGCCATGCCGCCGAGGCCGGCATCATCGACCAGACGCGCGGCCTGGGACGGGGACATTTCCGTGTCCCCGCACGTCAGGTACTGCGCCCACTGCTGAGCGAACGACCGGCCGGACGCGAGCGGTTGGCCGAGTGACTGGACCAGGGAGAACCCCGCGTGGAGTGCGGCCTGGACGGCGATCGCCACCGCGGTGACGGCGAGCAACCCGCGCTCGGTGCCGGCCAGCGCCCAAGCGAGGGCGCAAGTGCCGACGAGCGCGGCCGCCAGGGCCCACCCGGGGACGGGCGTTCCCGACATGAGCACGTGACCGGTGGCCGCGAGCAGCACGCACAGGGCTGCGAACATCGCAGCCCGTACGGCTCGGGAACAGTGGCCTGGCGTCATGGCGGGCTCATCCTCGCACCCTGATGGTGAGCCGTGCACCGGGGTGCGCACCATCTGAGTGGTCCCCGTCCGGATCCTGCTCCGAACCCGGGGAGTGTGGTGCGGGCCACAAGGAGGCGCGGGAACTGGCCGGGCGGCTCGACCGACTGACTTCGCATCCGGCAGTTGCGATGAGCCTGAGAAGGAGACGGTTGTGCCAGCGGAGGAAGCAGTGACTGCTGCGCCGGAAGGGACGAAATTCCGCGCGGGCCGACAGCTCACCGGGCTCCTGACCGCTGCCATGGCCTTCTCTATGCTGCAGTTGTTCCTGCTCGGCGCACTCGGGCCGCGCCTCGTGGACGAGTTGGACATGTCTCCCGTAACTCTGGGGCTGACGACCACGATCGGGTTCGGTACGGCAGCCCTGCTCTCGCCGGCCGGCGGCCGGATCGTGGACCGGGTGGGACCGCGGCGCTCGCTGGTGGCCCTGCTCCTGATCTCCGCCGTGGCGCTCGCGTTGATCGGTGCGGCCCCTGACACCGGTCTGCTGCTGGGTGCGGTCGCGCTGGGTGGGGTGCCGCAGGCACTGGCCAACCCGGCGACGAACAAGGCGATCCTCGCCGCGGTACCGTCCGCCCGCCGTGGCGCGGTCACCGGCATGAAGCAGTCCGGTGTCCAACTGGGGGCGTTCGCGGCCGGACTGCCGCTCGCGGCCCTCGCATCGGGGCTGGGGTGGCGCGGCGCCGTCTGGACGGCGGCGGGTGCGGCCCTGTTGACCGGGCTGTGGGCGTTGCGCGCCCTGCCCGCCGATCCACCGGTCGCACCGGGTGGTTCCCGTACCTCACTCGTCCCGCGCGGGGCGGTCGCATGGCTGGCGGTGTTCTCGCTGTTCCTGGGCTGCGGCATAGCCTCCGTGAACACCTACCTCGCGCTGTTCGGCGCACGGCAACTGGGGCTGGGGCCGACCGCGGCCGCCGCCCTGGTCGCCGTGCTGGGCATGACGGGTATCGCGGGCCGGGTCGGGTGGTCGAAGGCGGCGCGTCCGGGCCGGGCCGAGTGGCTCCCGGGGTGGCTCGCCTGCGGGGCGCTCGGCGCGGCGGTGCTCCTCGCGGCGGCGGTAGCGGTGGGGCCGCTGGTGTGGCTCGGCGCGGTCGCGGTGGGGGTGTTCGCCGTCTCCGGCAACGCCGTCACGATGGTGCTCGTGATGCAGCGGGCCGCACCCGGTCGGGCGGGCCAGGATTCGGCACTGACCGCGGCAGGCTTCTTCGCCGGGTTCGCGGCGGGCCCGCCGCTCTTCGGGCTGCTGGTGTCGGACGACCGGTACGGGACGGGCTGGCTGCTGGTGGCGGCCGAGTTCGCCGTGGCGGGCGCCGTCGCATTCGTCTGGGCCGTACGAGACCGCCGTGAGCGGGCGGTCCGGTCCGAATGATCGCCACCGACTGGGCCAGTCGGAGGCTGCTTCGGCGCACTTGCACGGGCCCGACCGCCTCGCGGAGGCTGCCGAACAGCTCCTGTCCCAGGGGGGATTCCTGGCGGGCTCGTGGACATCACCCGCGTGTAGGGGACCGTGCGGCGTAGCCGCGCAGCACGCGGCGGGCCACGGACGTGATGTGCAGTTCGTCCGGGCCGTCGAGGATCCTGGCGGCGCGACCGCTGCGGAACAGCGCCGGCAGCGGAGTGTCAGGGCCGAGTCCGGCGGCGCCGTGGACCTGGATCGCCGAGTCCGCGACCTGCTGGAGCATCCGCGCGGCGGCGACCTTGGCGAGTCCCACCTCGACGTGGGCGCCCTGTCCGGCTGCGATCAGCGTCACCGCCTCGTGGACCAGGGGACGGGTGGTGCGCAGGGCGAGGAGGGCGTCGAAGACGTGCTGCTGGACCAGCTGGTGGTCGGCGAGCGGTCCACGGGATCCGCTCCGGGTGGCGGCCCGTTCGCACATGAGGTCGAAGGCCCGCTGGGCCTGGCCGAGCCAGCGCAGGCAGCGCAGCGTCCGCCCCAGCTGCAGGCGCTCCCCGGCGACGGCGAGCGCCTGGCCCGCCTCGCCGACCACATGGTCAGCGGGCACCGGGACCCGGTCGAGCTCGATCTCGTACTGCCCGGCCGCACCGAACACCGGGAGTTCACGGACGACGCGGAAGCCGGGGGAGCTCGTCGGTACCAGGAGGAGCGACAGCCCCTCACGGTCCCCGGCGGAGCCCGAGGTGCGGGCCAGCACGGTGACCAGGTCGGCGTTCGCGGCTCCCGAGGTGAACCACTTGCGGCCGGTGACCGACCAGCCGCCGTCCGCCCGCGGTTCGGCCCGGGTGGCTGTCTGGAACGGGTCCGTGCCGGGCACACCGGGCTCGGTCATCGCGTAGCAGGTGCGGATCTCCCCGGCGACCAGGCGCGCGAGGTACTCGTCCCGGATGCGATCGCCGCCGTGGCGCGCGAGCATCGTGACGTCGAGGAGGGGAGCGGAGCCGAGCGCGGCGGGCCCGTGATCGCTGGCGCCCTCGGCCTCGGCCAATGCGGCGTACGCCCCCAAGGCCAGGCCCCCACCGCCCAGCTCCTCGGGAAGGGGCAGTGCCCACAGTCCCTCCTTGAGGGCACGGACACGCAGCTCGCCCATCGCGGCTCTCGCATCGGCCCCTCCCGCGTCCAGCGCCGGCTCACACGGGATCACTTCGTCCTGGATGAAACGGGCGACCTGCTCACGCAACGGGGCCGCGTGCGCGTCGTGTGGGGTGTACGCGGTGTCGGCTGCGCCTGGATCTATCACTGCTTTTCTCCAGATTTCCGGGAACTCATGGGAACGGTTGTCCGACTGTCTGTCCGTGGAACTGGTCGGGCGTGCGTGCTCCCGGGTTCCCAGGATTCGGAAACGTCCCGGCGCGGCCACCGCCGCGCCAGGAGAGGAGAGGCATGGCGTCACCAGCAACCACGCAGACGGTCCGGCCGCTCGACACACTGCGCTTCGACACCTCGGGGCCGCCGCAGATCACGAGCGTCGTGGCGGACCGCCTGCGGCTGCTCGGCGCACAGGGCGAGGCTGCGGGACCGGGCGAGGCCGCCGGGCAGGACGACCCGGCGGGGCACGTCATGATGAGCGGCGCGGGATTCGAGCCGGTGCACGCGACCACCGGCTGGGGCGGCCCGAAGGCCGGCCTCGTCGACGAGGCCACCGTGCAGGCCGCCACCGGCGTCATGGGCGTCCACGGCCGACGGGACGGCGGCCCGCGCGGTCTGGCGGTCGACTACACGGCCACCGCCACCGCCGTCCTCACCGTCCAGGGCCTCCTCGCGACCCTGATCGGGTCGGCCCGCGGCATCCGGCCGCAGCAGGTCACCACCAGCGCGGACCGGGCCGGACTGCTCGCCGTGTCCCAGTACCTCGCCGCCGCCGGGGCCGACGAGGGAGAAGCGTCCGAACTCAGGCCGGGCGGCCCGCCCTTCACCTCCGCCGAGGGCACCCTGTTCGAGCTGGAGACACTCGACCCCGGGGCCTGGGCCGCGTTCTGGAAGGCCCTTGAAGCACCCGCCGACGCGATGCGGGCAGGCTGGCGCCCCTTCCAGTTCCGGTACGCCACCGCCTGCGCTCCCTTCCCCGCCGCCCTGCACACGGTGACACGTGCCCACTCCATGCCACGGATCCGGCAGGCCGCCGCGCTCTCCGGCGCGGAGGTGTGCGTCCTGCGCACGCTGGCCGAGCGGGCCGCCGAACACGACGGAGCCGCACCCTGGTCCCTGCGTCTGCTGGAGCCCGGTGCCAAACCCGGCGCAGCGGCTCCGTCCTCCGGCCTGCCGCTGGCCGGGCTCGCCGTGCTGGAGGCGGGCCGCCGGATCCAAGCCCCGCTCGCCGCGCACCTGCTCGGCCTGCTCGGCGCCGAGGTGATACGGATCGAGCCGCCGGGCGGGGACCCCCTGCGCGGCATGCCCCCGGCCTGCTCCGGCATCTCGGCCCGCTGGCTCGCCCTCAACCGGGGCAAGAAGGCCGTGGAGATCGACATCAAGGCGGAAGCCGACAGGTGCCGCCTGCGGGAGATGGCCGCCGAAGCCGATGTCTTCCTGCACAACTGGGCGCCGGGCAAGGCGGGCGAACTCGGCCTCGACGCCGAGGACCTGGCCGCGGTCAACCCGGGCCTGGTGTACGCGTACACCAGCGGCTGGGCCGACCGACTGGCCGACGCACCCATGGGTACGGACTTCATGGTCCAGGCCCGCACCGGCGTGGGCGAGGCCGTCCGCCCCGAAGGCGAACCGCCCGCCCCGTCGTTGATGACCCTGCTCGACGTCCTGGGCGGACTCACCGGAACCGAGGCCGTGCTGGCCGGCCTCCTGCTGTGCGAGCGCACCGGGCACGGCGTGCGCGTCGATTCCTCCCTGCTCGGCGCGGCCGACACCCTGACCGCACCCGCCGTGCGCCGCGCCGCCCGCGGCGAGAACCCGAGGCGACCCGCCGGATTCCGGCGCCCGCTGCCCACCGCCGACGGCTGGATCGCACCCTCCGACACGTGCGCGGCAGCAGCCGCCGCCCACGACCTGCGCGAACTCTCCACCCCGGACGCCCTGTCCCTGCTGGCCGGACAGGGCCTGACCGCCACCGCCGCCACCACCGACCTGGCCGACCTCCACCACGACCCGCGCTTCGCCGGCTCGATCAGCCGCGACGCGCACGGTGCCCCTGCCGTTCCCGACCCTTGGAGCTTCAGATGACCGTCGTCCTGCACGACTTGCTGCCCGCGGAGCTCCGCCGCTCCTGGGTGGTCGACGGCACCTGCCCCGACCTCGACCTCTACAGCCTCTTCCGGGCACGACAGATCGCGAACCTGCACGCGACCGCCGTCCTCGACGACAAGGGCAAGCTCTGTTACACCGCCCTGGACCGCAATGTGCGATGTCTGGCCGTCGGCCTGCGTGACCTGGGCATAGGCCCGGGCGACGTGGTCGGCGTACAACTCCCCGACAACCGGAGCGCCGTCATCGCCGACCTCGCCATCGCGGCCATCGGCGCGATCGCCCTCCCGTTCCCCGTCGGCCGCGGCGTCCTGGAGGCCGAATGCCTGCTGCGCCGGGCCGAGGCCGTCGCCGTCATCGCCGCGACCGAACACCGCGGCTCCCACCACGCCGCCGACCTGCTCACCCTGGCCCCCTCGCAGCCCGCGTTGCGCCACGTGATCGCCGCCGGTCCCGGAACCGCCCCCGAAGGCTCGGTCCCCTTCTCGCAGCTCCTGCGCTCGGACGCCACGGCGTTCACCCCGGCCCGGCCGGATCCCGACAGCGCGGCCCGCATCCTCGTCTCCTCCGGCTCCGAGGCGGAGCCGAAGATGATCGCCTACTCCCACAACGCCCTCGCCGGTGGGCGCGGCAACTTCCTCGCCTCCCTCATGCCGGACGGGACGCCCCCGCGCTGCCTGTTCCTCGTTCCGCTCGCCTCCGCCTTCGGCTCCAACGGCACCGCGGTGACCCTTGCCCGGCACGGCGGCACCCTCGTCCTGCTCGAGCACTTCACCCCCGAAGCCGCTCTGGCCGCCGTACGGGAGCACGAGCCCACCCACGTCCTGGGCGTGCCGACCATGATCCGCATGATGCTCGACCGGCTCGACGCCGACGGCGGTGTTCTGCCCACCCCCACGGCCCTCGTCCTGGGTGGTGCGCCGCTGGACGAGACCACGGCCAAGGATGCCGCCCGTGCCTTCGGCTGCCCCGTGGTCAACCTCTACGGATCCGCCGACGGGGTCAACTGCCATACGGGCCTGGCCCATCAGGTGCCGCCCACGGACAGCACCGGCGTGGTCGCAGGACACCCCGACCCCCGCGTCGCGGAGATCCGCATCGCCGATCCGGACACCCACGCACCGCTGCCCGACGGCACCATCGGGGAGATCATCTCGCGCGGCCCGATGACTCCGCTGTGCTACGTCGCCTCGCCGCAGCTCGACGCCCGCTACCGCACGCCGGACGGCTGGGTCCGCACCGGAGACCTCGGCCTCCTCGACGAGGAAGGCACCCTGCACATCGTCGGCCGCCTCAAGGACATCGTCATCCGGGGCGGCGCCAACATCAGCCCCGCCGAGGTGGAGCGCGAGCTGGCGTCCCATCCGCTGGTCCGCGACGTGGTGTGCGTGGGCGTACCCGACCCGGTCATGGGGGAGCGGCTGGCCGCCTGCATCGTGCCCCGCACGGCCAAGGCCCCCGTACTCGGCGAACTCGGCGCCCACCTGGCCTCGCGCGGCCTGGAGCGGCGCAAGCACCCCGAGCGCCTGCTGGTGGTGGCGGCGTTGCCGTTGACCCCGGCGGGCAAGCCCGATCGGGCCGCCCTGCGTGAGCGCCTGGCCGAACCGGTCGCGCTCGACCCCGTACGCCCGGCTCCGTTCGCGCAGGCCGGATGACATGCGGGCCCGGGCAGCTCGCCGCTGCCACCACGTGCGGTACCCCCACAGCGTCACCAGGATCAGCCCCGGCGCGATGACGGCCGGCACGATCCGGTTGACGATGCCGAGCAGCACACCATGTGCCCCTGCACGCCGAGCTTGCCGAGCTCGGCCGGCAGCGGGCAGTCCGCCCACCGGGTGTGCGAGCAGGAAGAGCGGGCCCAGCGCGAGCCGGACACCGGTCGCCGCGTGGAAGCTCCGGGTCCGCCGGACGCCACGGGCATCGCGGTCGGGCAGCAGGACTCATCCAGCGCTTACGGGCTGCTGGACGACCCGTGTACGGGGCACGCTGCCGACCCGGTGGCCGCGCATGTGCCTGCCGGAAAGTCAGCGCGAAGGCAACAGCGGCCGATGAATCGGGTACGAAGTGCATCCCGGGGCGGGGCGCACGCACCGCCCCGGGACTTCACGGCTCTTCGGCTCTACGGCGCGCTCCGCGCCGCCCGGATCACGAGGCCATGGCCTTCTTCAGCTCGGCCGCCGCGTTGCGGTAGACCGGAAGCAGGTCGAGGTCCTCGCCGGGGTAGTTGACGATCTTGATCTGCTTGGCGCCGGAGTCGGGCAGGACCGTGCCGGTGGACATGTGGGCGTTGTCCAGGACGATCGCCGGCTTCTTCGCGGAGAGCTCGGCGAGCTGCGCCGGGGTCACGGCTTCCGGTCCGAAGGTGCCCACGGGGGTGGCTCCCGCGAGCTTCGCGGCCCAGGCGGTGAAGACCTGGGTGACGACGGAGGGGCTCTTGCCGCCGGGCCAGGCCGCCTGGACGTCCTTGTTCAGCTTCGCGTACTCGGTGTCGAAGCCGGTCTTCCACTGCGTGGCGGCGTCCGCCGTGCCGAAGAGGGCTCCCAGCTTGTCGACCTCTGCCTTGACCTTGTCGGGGTCGTTGTCGAGGTTGACCTCGACCAGCTTCGCCTTCGAGCCGGCTGCCTCCTTGATCTTCGCCGCGTACGGCTCGAAGGGCGCGTACAGCACGAAGTCGGCCTTGGCGACGGCGGCGAGGTCCGAGGGCTTCGGGTCGTAGTCGGGGGCGTGGTGCACCGACAGCGGGACGATGACCTTCACGTCCTCGGCGCCCGCCGCCTTGGCGAAGGCGCCCTCCCAGCTGGTGGTCACGACCACCACGGGCTTGTCCTTCTTCGCCTCGCTGGCGCTCCCGGCCGGTGCCTTGTCGGAAGAGGTGTCACTGCCGCACGCTGCGGTCAGGAGGAGTGCTGCGCTCAGTGCGACGAGGGCAGGGATACGGACGCGGGTGCGCGCCATGAGCTGATTCTCCGTTCGGGTATGAAATGCACGGCGAGGACGAGGGCCCCCGCCGTCAGGACGAGGACGGGCCCGGGTGGCCAGTCCAGCCACAGGGCAAGGAGGAACCCCGTCAGGTTGACGACGACGCCGATGCCGATGGCCCACAGCGTGATCGACTTCAAGGAGCTGCCCAGGCGACGGGCCGCGAGCGCGGGCAGCAGGGTCAGGGCGTCGACCAGCAGCGCACCGGTCAGCTTGATCGCCCCGGCCACGGCGATCGCGACCAGGACGAGCAGGGCCGCGGTCAGGGCCCGAACCGGTACGCCGGAGCACTGGGCGAGCTCACGGTCGTAGAGGAGCAGGCCGATCTCGCGGCGCCGCCACCAGAACAGGCCTGGTACGGCGACGGCCAGTACGCCGAGGACGATCAGATCCGGCGTTCCGACCGACAGGATCGACCCCCAGAGCAGTGCGAAGGCGCCGGACGCGTTGACGCCGGTCACCGCGAGGAGGAGCAGCGCGGCCGCGATGGCCAGGCTCATCAGCAGCCCCATCGCCCCGGACAGCCCGTCCGGGGTACGGGCGAGCGGTGCGACGCCGGCTCCGGCCAGGGCGCACGCGACGAGCGCGCACAGCATGGGATCGAGTCCGGTCAGCAGGCCGACGGCGATCCCGAGCAACGCGACGTGCATCATCGCGAACCGCACCGGCATGATGTCGAGCCCGACGATCACCACCCCGATCACCGGCAGCCCGATGGCGGCGAGGAGCAGGGCGATCCCGGCCCGCTGCACGGGGACGAGCTGGAACAGCGCGCCAAGGTCGGCGGTGGCCAGGTTCACCGGCATCAACGAACTTCCCGCAGCCGGCCGGCCGCCATTTCCAGCACGCGGTCACAGCGCTCCGCCAGAGTGCGGTCGTGCGTCACCACGACCAGCGTCACCGGCAGCGACGTCAGCACGTCCGCAGCCTCTTCCTGCCCGTCGAAGTCGAGGGCGGCGGTCGGCTCGTCCGCCAGCAGCACCTGCGCCCCGGCGGCGACACAGCCGATCGCCCTGGCCAGGTACATGCGCTGCAACTGGCCGCCCGAGAGGGTGTGCAGGGGCCGCTCCGTCAGCTCCGCGACACCGAGCCGGTCCGCCGCCTCGGCGGCGTCCACGGGAGCGGTACTGCTGGCCAGCAGCTCGGAGCCGAGCAGCGGGAACCGGCCCGCCGCGGGCTTCTGCGGAATCCAGGCACACGCCCGCCGCCGCCACGCCCACTCCGCCGGCGAACCGGTACCCCGCCCACCGACCGTGATCGAACCCGAAACCTGCCGGTGGAGTCCGAGCACGGCCCGCAGGAGCGTGGTCTTGCCCGAACCGTTGGTCCCGGTCAGCGCCACTCGCTCGCCGGCCGCGATCTCCAGATCCACATCGGCGACCGCCTCCACGCGGCCATGCCGGCAGGCCACCTGACGCATGTGAACATCCAGCCCGCCCATCACACCTACCTCGATCCTTGCGTAGCAGCAGGGCGCGAGAGGATTCCCGACCGTCGCCCACGCCGCAGTAGTCGGACGGCGGGCGCTCCGAGTTCCCCCGGGCCGGCAATCGGTGGCGACCCTTCTCGGCTGCGGTCAGGGAGCATCGGTGACGCCGTAGCCCGCCTCGGCGATCGCCTCGCGAATCAGACCGTCGTCGAGGGGCGCGCCTCCCACCGTGACGGCGTTCGCGCCGAGGTCCACGACCACGCGGCTCACCCCGGGAACCGCGGAGACCTCCTTCGTGATGCGGTCGGCACAGTGGCCACAGGACATGCCGTTCACCTGGTACTTCTGCTCCGTCATGGCGTCACTTCCTGGTGCGGATGGCGATGGGCCGGACATCGTGGTCCGGCGAGCTCTCTCACGTAGTCGTACGGGGACCCGTTCTGGTTTCCGTCACTTCCCGACCACTGGAAGCAGTGGAAGCACGAGCGACTCCACTCGTGCTCCCGCAACGCTTCGATCCGGAGCTTGCAGCCGACACCGGACGGGCATTCCCCTGACATCCGGGTCGCAGAAAGCCGTTCTACGACCGCGGACGCGTACGGAGAGAGGCGCATGCAATGACCGACATCAGTTCCCTGCAGCCCGTGGCGACGTTCTGCGGCAAGTGCGACTGCGGATGCCCGCAGCTGTTCATCGACGAATCAGCCCCTGCGGACCGCAGGGTCGTGATCACCGACGACTTCGGCCAAAAGGTCCAGATGAGCGCCGACCAGTTCGGCTCCATCATCGAGGACGCCAAGGCCGGCAAGCTGGACTCCGTCGCCGTCGCGTGAGCCGCGGGTGCCGGCCGGGCAGCCCCGTTCAGCTGCCGGGCCGCACCACGAACGCCACCGCGTCCACGGGGCCGCTGCGCCGGAAGTGCAGGACGAAGGGGACGGCGTCCCCTTCTTTCCAACGGATCTTCACCGTTGCCATCACGTCCACCGTGCTCGGTGTCATGATCAGACGGCTGCCCGCCGGGAGGCCCACGGACGTGGCCGTGCCCATCGTGTCGGCGCCCTGGCCCGCCCGTTCGTGCCGGTTGAGCATCGCGTCGTCGAGGGCCGGCGACGTCACGGACAGCAACTGGTCATCGGATCCGCCGGTGTTGGTGATGGTGAAGAAGGCGGCGGTCCGCTCCTTGTCGGCGTAGGGCAGGAAGACCCGCCCGACGCCGACTTCGATGTGCGCCGGGCCGCCTGCCGCCCCCGCCTTCGTCCAGGCCGTCAGGCCGACCAGTGCCGTCAGGCAGGCCAAGACGGGAACGAGCGCGCCGGTCCGCCCGTCGCGAAGGCGCCGGCGGCTGAGCGACCAACCCGCTGACGCGGTCCGGAGGGAATCGGTCATCGCTCGGAAGCCTTTCGGGAGGATGCGGAGGAGTGCTGCGGGGAGGGCTGCCAGGTGCGCAGGCGCAGGCTGTTGGCCACGACGAGGAGCGAGCTGGCCGACATCGCGGCCGCGGCGACCATGGGGTTGAGCCATCCGGTGGCCGCAAGCGGCACGGTCACCGCGTTGTAGCCGAACGCCCACACCAGATTGAGGCGGATGGTCGCCAGCGTGCGACGGGCCAGGCGGACGGCGTCGGCGACCGCCTCGATGTCACCCCGTACGAGCGTCACGTCGGCGGCTCCGATGGCCACGTCCGTCCCGGTGCCCATCGCGATGCCGAGGTCGGCCTCCGCCAGTGCCGCCGCGTCGTTGACCCCGTCCCCGATCACGGCCACCCGGCGGCCCTGCTCCTTCAACTCCCTGACCAGGGCGGCCTTGTCCTGCGGTGTGCAGCGGGCGTGGACCGCGGTGATGCCGAGCCCCGTGGCGACGGCCCGCGCGGCCGCGTCGCGGTCGCCGGTGGCCAGGACCGTTTCCAGGCCCAGCCGCCGCAGCCGGTCGACGGCACGGTAGCTGCCGGGCCGCAGCACGTCGCCCAGCGCGATGAGGGCTTCGTCCGCCCCGTCCACCCGGACCAGGACCGGTGTGAGCGCGTCGGCCTCTGCCTCGGCCAGCGCCTGCGCGAGCGGGTCGGGCAGGCGGTCGCCGAGGGCGCGTACCTCCACCCGACGGCCTCCCACCACTCCCTCGACGCCGCTCCCGGGAGTGGCGAGGAAGCCGTCGACCTCGGGCAACGGGGCCTTGGGCTGCACGCGTTGGGCGTACGAGACGAGCGCGCGGCCCAGCGGGTGCTCCGACCCCTGTTCCACTGCCCCGGCCAGCCGGATCGCAGCGTCCCGGCCGATGCCGCCGTCGACGGCCGTGACCCGTACGACCGACATGTTCCCGGTGGTGAGCGTGCCGGTCTTGTCCAGGACGATCACGTCGACGTGGCGAAGGGCCTCCAGCGCCTGCGGTCCGCTGACCAGGACGCCGAGTTGTGTACCCCGGCCGGTCGCCGCCATGAGCGCGGTGGGGGTGGCCAGTCCGAGGGCGCAGGGGCAGGCGACGACGAGGATCGCCACGGCCGCGGTGACGGCGGACTGCGGGTCGGCCCCGGCGCCCAGCCAGAAGCCGAGGACCGTCACGGCCAGGGCCAGCACGACCGGCACGAACACGCCGGCCACCCTGTCCGCCAGGCGTTGGGCGCGGGCTTTCCCCGCCTGGGCCTCGGTGACCATGCGGGTGATCCTGGCGAGCTGGGTGTCGGCGCCCACCGCGGTGGCCCGTACGAGCAGCAGCCCGCCCGCATTGACGGCGGCCCCGACCACCGGCCGCCCCGGGCCCACCTCGACCGGATCGCTCTCCCCGGTGACCAGCGAGAGGTCCAGGGCCGAACTCCCCGACACCACCACGCCGTCGGTGGCGACCCGTTCGCCGGGCCGCACGACGAACTCCTGCCCCAGCCGGAGTCGTTCGATCGGCACCCGGCGTTCCTTGCCGCCCTCCCGTACGGTCGCGTCCTTGGCGGCCAGGCCCGCCAGGGAGCGCAGGGCCGCACCGGTGCCGCGTCGGGCGCGCGCTTCCAGATGGCGGCCGGTCAGGACGAAGAGGGGGACGCCTACCGCCGCCTCAAGGTAGACGTGGGCGACATCGCCTCCCGCAGAGGGAAGCAGGGTGAACGGCATCCGCATCCCCGGATCGCCGGCACCGCCGAGGAACAGGGCGTACAGGGACCACGCGAACGAGGCGAGCACGCCCAGGGAGACGAGGGTGTCCATGGTGGCTGCCGAGTGCCGCAGCCCGCGGGCCGCCCTCAGGTGGAACGGCCAGGCGCTCCAGACCACCACCGGGGCGGAGAGCACGAGGCACAGCCACTGCCAGTTGCGGAACTGCAGGGCGGGCACCATCGACAGGACGAGGACCGGCAGGCACAGGAGAGCGGTGATCAGCAGCCGCTCGCGGTCCTTGCGGACGTGGTCGTCCTCCGCGGGCCCGCCCGATGGGGCGGTGGGAGGCGCCTGGGGCGGAGTTGCCGGTTCGGCGCCGTAGCCGGCGCGTTCGACCGCTGCCAGCAGCTCGTCGACGGTGACGTCCGGGGGATGGCTCACTCGGGCCTTGCCGGTGGCCAGGTTGACCGTGGCCGTCACGCCGTCGAGCCTGCCGAGCCGCTTTTCCACCCGGCTCACGCAGGCCGCGCAGGTCATACCACTGACGACAAGGTCCGTGGTCAGCGGGGCAATACCCGCCACATCGGCCGTCATCGCCCACCACCCGAATGCATGCCGCCCATCCCGCCCATGCCGCCCGGATCGGAATTCCCGGGGGAGCCCGGATCCGTGCGGGAGGAGTGCATGCCGGGCGCGACCGGACCGGCCACGGAACCGACCCCGTACGAGAGGCCGAACATCGCCAGGAGCAGCAGCACGAACCCGGTCAATGCCGGGGGAGGTACACATCGGCCCGTCGCCTTGGGCATCCGAACTGCGGGCGGTTCTTCTTCGGCCATCGACATTCCCTGATCCCAGGATTCGCTCACGAAACTTCCTGCCCCCACAAGCCCCGGGGAGATGGTCGTGTGCGGCCCGTGTGGAGTTCCCGTGGTGTTGACTTCGATGGCAATTCGTCAGGACAGCGGTTGGCTTCCGGTGGCCGCGAAGGAGTCGGGGACGGGGCCCTCAGGGTGGTGAAGCGGGCCAGAAGGAGCTGAACGGTCATTGCCGTGGGCTCGATGGAACCCGGATCACGGGGGCTGCGTCCCATTCCTGGCCGGTGCTGCCGTGCGGGAGGTCGTGGGATGCGGGAACGGACGGGTGTGGTTGTGATGGCGCTGCTGCTCACGGCCGGATGCGGCTCGGACGCCGTGCCCTCCGGGTCGAAGCCGGCGGAGACGGCCTCGGCGTCCGCCGGCGTCGACTGTGGGACTGCAATGGCGGTGAACGGCACCGAGGTGACCGTCACGGCGGCGGACAACGGCCATCGGATCTGTCTGGGGAGGCAGGGCACGGTCCGGGTGCTGTTGCCGGGGACGCCCCCGGCCGCGGTGACCTTGGAAGGCGCTGCGTTGGCCGAAGTCTCGGACCATGTCTTCCGGGGTGTGTCGGCCGGAACGGCCGTTCTCGAGTCCGCTGTCCCCGTGTGTTCGCCGCCCGCTCCGTCCGGCGGGGTGCGCTGCCTCGCGCTGGCGGCCTGGCGGGTCACCGTGGTGGTCCGGTGACCACCTCATGACCGGGCGGGCCCGGACCGATGCCTGCGGTCCGGGCCCGTCCTTCATTCGGCGGTCAGCCGGTGCTGACCGCGGTGTCGTCGATCACGAACGACGTCTGCAGGCTGGGGTCCTCGGTTCCGCTGAACTTGATGGTCACCGTCTGCCCCGCGAACGAGGACAGGTCGAAGGACTTCTGCACGTAGCCGGTGTTCTTGTTGAGGTTGGAGTACGAGGCCAGGGTGGTGGAGTTGGCCTGCACCGTCAGCTTGTCGTAGGCGGTGGTGGTGGTCGTCTCCGCGGTGTCGATGTGCAGGTAGTAGCTGAGGGTGGCGTGGCAGCCGTACGGGAGGGTCACCGACTGGGAGAGCGAGTCGGTGTGGGCGGATCCGTAGCCGTTGAGCCAGGCCTTCCACGAGCCGGAGTGGGCGGCCTCGCCGCTGCCGTTGTCGACCACGCCGGCGGTAGCGGTCCAGGGACTGGCGCTGCCGGTTTCGAAGCCGGCGTTGCCGAGGAGCTGCGCGGGGACGCAGCCGCCGCCGGTCGGGGTGACGGTCCAGGTGAAGGAGGCGCTGCCGCTGGCGTTGGTGGTGTCCTTGGCGGTCACGGTCACGTTGTAGGTGCCCGCGGTGGTCGGCGTACCGCTGATCAGGCCGGTCGAGGCGTTGACCGACAGGCCCGGCGGGAGTCCGGTGGCGCTGTACGTCAGGGTCTGGCCGCTCGCGGAGTCGGTGGCCTGGATCTGGAGTGAGGCGGCGGTGTTGACGGTGGTGGACTGGTTCCCGGGGGAGGTCACGGTGACGGTGTTCCCGCCGGTGGAGCCGCCCGTGAAGGCGGCGGTGCCGTTCGGGCTGCCGAGGCCGGTGGGGCCGTCGTAGCCGGACTTGGCGGTGCAGAGGTAGCTGCTGCCGCACGAGCCGTTGGCCCCGCTGGTCACGTCGTTGAGGGACGCGGTGTGGGCGTACGGGTACGAGGACGGGTAGCTGCCCGCGGCCGGGGTGCCCGCCAGCGCGTAGACGGCGGCGATGATCGGGGCGGAGGCGCTGGTGCCGCCGTAGACGTTCCAGCCGCTCGCCTGGTAGCTGTCGTAGACCGCGAGGCCCGTGGCAGGGTCCGCGACGGCCGAGACGTCGGAGACGGTGCGCTTGGCGCAGCCGCTGTCGTGCTGCCAGGACGGCTTGGTGGTGTAGGCCGAGCAGCCGGAGCCCGCGCCGTTGCCGCCGGCGCTGGTACCCCAGACGGATTCGGACCAGCCGCGCGAGGTGCCGCCCGCGCGGGTCAGCGAGGTGCCGCCCACGGAGGTGACGTACTGGGAGGCCGCCGGGTACTCGACCCCGTAGCCGCTGTCACCGGAGCTGACGGTGATGGCTACGCCCGGGTGGTTGAAGTACGAGGCGTCGGAGCTCGGGTCGGTGGAGTCCTCGCCGCCGCCGTAGCTGTTGGAGACGTACTTCGCCCCCATGGTCACGGCGCGGTTGACGGCTGCGCCCAGGTCGGCCATGGACGGCTGGTTCGCCTCGACGAGCAGGATGTGGCACTGCGGGCAGACGGCGCTGACCATGTCCACGTCGAGCGAGATCTCGCCCGCCCAACCGGAGTCGGCGCTCGGATAGTTGGTGCCGCCGTTCTGATCGACCTTCTTGAAGCATCCGTTGGCGGTGGTGCAGGGCGGCAGCCCGTACTGGGAGCGGTACGTGGCCAGGTCGGACTCGGCGTTCGGGTCGTCGTAGGCGTCGATGATGGCGACCGTGGCCCCGGCGCCGGCCGAGGCGGACAGGGCGTACGCGCTCTGGAGGTCGGTGGGTCCGTAGCCGGACGGAACGAGGTTCGGCGCGAGGCTGAGCCGCTGCTCGAGGTCGGTGCGGGCCAGCGCGTGGCAGGCCATGAATCCGGCCTTCGCGGGCTCCGAGCAAAGCCGTTGGGTGTGCACGCCCGACGCGGCGGGAGTCGCGGGCGTGGGCGCGGTCGTGGCCGTCGACGGCGAGGCGGCCGCGAGTAAGCCGCCGGATATCAGGGCCGCGACCGCGACCAGACTTCTGACGCGACTGATGGATTTCGACTGCAATGAACTGCCCTCCATGGGGGGTCGGATCACCGCGGCGTGGGATGCGGCCCCATGAAATGACAGGTTCATGCCATGTCTGATCACGAGGAACGCCGCGGGGCGAGTGGCACTGGTTCATTGATCTGACGGGCTGCCACCACGTCGAGTGGTGGCCACCGCAGAACCTAGTGACAGCAGGCCCAAGGGAATACCCGGCGAGGGCAAAGGATTGCTTTCGGTCAGTCATCTCCGGGTATACGGTGTGCTGCCATGGAGTTGGACGAGAGTGCGGTCAACGACCTTGTGGGGTTCGGCCTTTCGCGCTACGAGGCGCGGGTCTATCTCACGCTGGTGAGGCGGGAGTCGTACACCGCGGCGCAGGCCGCGCGGGCCGCGGACGTCCCCCGCCAGCGGGTCTACGACGTACTCGACGCGCTGGTGCGCCGTAACCTCGCCGTCCTGCGTCCCGGGCGGGTGGCCACCTTCTCCGCCGTGGCACCGGAACTGGCCCTCGCCCGGCTGATGGCCCTGCAGAGGGAGTCGATGGAGCGGATGGACCGGGCAGCGGTCGCGCTCACCGCGGCGCTGACCCCGCTGTGGGCCGCCGGGCAGACGCACACCGACCCGCTCGACTACATCGAGGTGTTGCGGGATCCGAAGGCGATCGCCGAGCGCTTCGCGAGCATCCAGGAGCAGGCGGCGCAGGAGCTGCTCAGCTTCTGTAAGCCCCCCTTCGTCGCCCCCGCGGCCAACGACGAGGGGATCGAGGCCGTCCGCAGGCTGCGCCGGGCCGGGGGCCGGGCGTGTGCCGTCTACACCCACGAGGCCCTCGGAGACGCGGAGGTGCTGGAGAACGTCAACCGCTTCGGCGCGGCGGGGGAGGAGGCCCGATTCGCCCCGGACCTTCCCCTGAAGTTGATCGTCGCCGATGCTTCCATGGTCCTGTGCGACATGCCCGACCCGATGGCCGAAACCCGCGCCACCACCGCCCTGTTCATCGAGCACCCGGCGCTCGCCGCTTGTCTGAGGATGTCGTTCCTGGCGGTCTGGGACCAGGCCGAGACGGTGGCCGAGCTGAGCGAGTCGTGAGACCTACCGCGTGGTTCAGCGGGCGGCGACCACGACGTGGCTGTGGCCGAATGGCCGGACGGCCCCTGCCTGACTGAATCCGGCCTCGCGAAGCAGCCCTACCTCCGACCACCAGGACTGCCGGTCCTCGCCGTTGACCGATGTGGAGGGCGAGTTCGGAGACGTGCGTCGCGTCCGGGCTGATGTGGTCCCCGTAGACGAGTACGCCTCAGGGTCGCAGCCGGCCGGAGAGCTCCCGCTGGACCCGGCGCAGGGCGTCCTCGAGTTCGTCCAACGCAGGGGCGACGCTGCCGGTACTCACCGGCGGCATCAGTTCCGCGGTGGCTTCCCCTCGACGGGTGATCTGGAGGACTTGGGAGCCTTGTGTAGCGTCATGTTCAGCAGCGTTCCAGAGCCGTCATCGAGGGGAAGTCACCCGGAGCCGGTGTCGAATCCCTATCGGCTGCTGCCGTAGGGGAGCAGTGCCATCTCCCGGGCGTTCTTGATCGCCGCGGCGAGCCGGCGCTGCTGCTGTGCCGTGACCCGGGTGACCCGGCGGCTGCGGATCTTCCCGCGGTCGGAGATGAACTTCCGCAGCAGGTCGGTGTCCTTGTAGTCGATGTACGTGATCTTCGCCGCGTCCAGCGGGTTGGGGCGGGACTTCACGGGCTTGAGAGCGGTCTGGCGACGGGCCATGAGGACTCCTTGCGGGTCGTGGACGATGGAGGGTTTCGATCCCGGGGGGTCAGGAGACCGGGTCGAGGAGGGTGTCGAAGGCGGCGGGGAGGGTCTTCCAGGCCTCGCGGCCCGCCGCGTACTCGGCATCGGTGAGCAGGCAGGACTCGAGGAGCTGTTCCAGGCCGTTCCGGTCGAGGCCGGGCGAGGTGAAGACGAGGTGCTGGCAGCAGTCGCCGTGCTCGGGATGCCAGTCGAGCGAGGCGGCTGCCCGGCGCAATGGCGGCACCATCTCCCAGGCGGCGTCCGGCAGGGAAGCCAGCCAGGGCCCGGCGTTCTCCACGCACAGGGCGCCGCCCGCGGCGTCCCAGGCCAGCAGGGTGTCGGGTCGGTCGGCGAGCCAGAACCGGCCGCGGCTGCGGGCAGCGACGCAGCAGAGGTCTTCGAGGGCTTCGTAGAGCCGTTCGGGATGGAAGGGGCGGTGGCGGCGCCAGACGATGGTGGTGACTCCCGCCTCCTCGGCCTCCTGCGGCAGCAGGGCGCAGGCAGGGTGCTGGGCGGCGGCCGCCGCTTCCACGTCGAAGCCCGCGAAGGCCAGTTGGGCGAGCTCCCCGGATCCGGCCGACACGTGGCGGGCGGTCGGGTGGAGCTGGGCGAGGAGGGCGCGGTCCTCGTCGTCGGCGTGTTCGCTGTCGACGAGGGCGAGCACGGGCGCGTACTCGAGCTGCCGGGCCCAGGTGTCCCCGACGGTGCGCTGGTCCGAGGCCGCCGCCGCGAGCCCCACGTCCGCCAGATCGTCGCCGTTGACGAGGTACGGCAGTACGAGCGCCGGGTCGACCGCGGTGATGACACCGGTGAGATCGAGTACGTCTCCACCGTGCCCCACGACGACCTCGGCCATCGCCTTGGGCTCGACCGAGTCCCAGAGCTCGACGACGGCCAGCCGGGTCAGACCGCTGTCGGCCAGCCGTTCCAGCTCGGGGACCAGGTCCTCGCGCAGCGCGCAGCACGCACAGTCGTTCACGAGGGGTGCCGTGCCCCGGGACAGCTCGCCCGAGGCGTCGCGCACCACGCGCAGCACCGTGCCCGAGGGTGCCGTGGCCAGGTCGTGGTGGAGGGAGACGCTGCCCGGCACGGCGTGCAGCAGCCGGTCCACGACCTCCTTGCGGGCATCGGAGTGGAGCCCGCCGATGATGACGACGGGCAGGGTCACGGCTTGCTCCCGTAGCGGCGCTGGAAGCGCTCGACGCGGCCGGCGGTGTCCAGGACGCGGGCGGTGCCGGTGTAGAAGGGGTGGCTCTGCGAGGAGATCTCCACGTCGATGACGGGGTACGTGTTGCCGTCCTCCCACTCCACCGACTTGTCACTGGTGGCGGTCGAACGGGTGAGGAAGGCGAAGTCGGCGGCCTTGTCGCGGAAGACGACGGGGCCGTAGGCGGGGTGGATTCCAGGCTTCATGACGTGTCCTTCGGGCAGGGGGGACGGGGGTCAGCGCTCTTCGCGGAAGTCGACGTGCCGGCGCACCACCGGGTCGAACTTGCGCAGCACCATGCGGTCGGGATCGTTCCGCCGGTTCTTGCGGGTGACGTACGTGTAGCCGGTGCCGGCCGTGGAGCGGAGCTTGACGATCGGGCGTACTTCGTTGCGTGCCATGGCGCTAGTATATGACAATGGTTCCCATTACCAACAAGGAATGGTTCGAAGAGAGGTAGGTAACCCCTTGTCCGCCCACTGCCAACTGACCGGCGCCCAGCCGGGCTTCGGCAACAACATTTCCCACTCGCACCGGCGCACCTCGCGCCGCTTCGACCCCAACATCCAGAGTAAGCGCTACTGGCTGCCCAGCGAGGGCCGGTACGTGCGGCTGAAGCTCTCCGCCAAGGCGATCAAGACCGTGGACACCATCGGCGTCGAGGCCGCCGTGGCGCGGATCCGTGCCCGGGGGGTGAAGGTCTGATGGCCAAGCAGAGCAAGATCGCGCAGAACGAGAAGCGCAAGGCGGTCGTCGCGCGGTACGCCGCCCGGCGTGCCGAACTGAAGGAGGTCATCCGCCGCCCGTCCTCCACGGAGACCGAACGCGCGGCCGCGCTGGCGGAACTGCGCAAGCAGCCACGCAACGCCAGCGCGACCCGGGTCCGCAACCGCGACAGCGTCGACGGGCGGCCCCGCGGACACCTCCGGAAGTTCGGGCTGTCCCGGGTGCGCATGCGAGAACAGGCGCACGCCGGATTCCTCCCCGGAGTCACCAAGTCGTCCTGGTAGGCCGGTGAGCCGACCGTCCGGCAACGCAGGCGTGCCCACGTCTCCCGGAGGGATGTGGGCACGCCGAGGAAGCGGAAATTGATGTCAGTAGCGTGGGAGGGTCCATGAACCGCGCATCACCGGACCGGTCGACACGACCGTTCACCCTGGTCGTCTGTGCGAACTGCCAGAGCCCGGCAAGTGGTCAGGTGATCGACCGGCTGCGCCAGGTCGTCCGTGACTGCCCCCACGGGGTGATGGTCTCGACCGGATGCCTGGGCAGCCTCCTGCGGTGCCGTCGCACCGCCGGTCTGCATGCCGTGGTCCAGCCTTGCACCCCGGACCGCAAGCCCCATGGCGTTGTTGTGCGCCTCGGGCCGATGGCCGACGAAGCCGATGCCGAAACCGTCGCCGTGTGGCTGCGGGCGGGCATGCCGGACGACGACACCCTGCCGTCCCGCCCGTGCCCGGCACCCGCGCCGCAACGCGTCGGCCACCTCAACTGATGGGAAGCCGAGTGTCCAAGGGCCTGCTGAGTGTGGTCACCGGGAACACCCCCGGCGTCCGGGGCCTCGTGGTGGATCACTTGCTGCGTGTCAGCCCGCGGGCGGCAGTGCTGGCCGTGTCGGTCCAGGACCGCGGCAGCGGCTATCCGGTGGTGCAGCGGTTCACCTCCGGAGCCGGCATTCAACTACGAGAAGCCCTTACGCGGGGCACGACGGGCGATCCGGTGGTGATCCTCCGCCAGGACCTGACGGCCATCCGGCGGGCGATGGCGCAGCCCCACGTCATCCTCGCCCTGCCACACGACCGTGGGCCTGGCGGTCGCCGCGCTCGCGAGGGCGTCGGAGACGGCGGGGACCGGACGATCAGTCGAACCTGCCGGGCCCTTCCCTGCTGCTTTCCGCCTCGGAAAGAAGGCCGCCCCCGCACCGTTGGGTGGCAGGGGCGGTGATACCGGGCCGGACAGTGCCGTGGCTGCGACCACTATCCGGCCCGGAGTCTTCAGGCCTGCAGAGCCGGCTCCTGGTGCTCGTGCTCGCAGGCGTCGTCGATGCCGTAGGTGTCCCAGGCGGGGAAGGGATCGCCCGGGGGCAGGGCCTCTCCGTCGGCCATCAGGCAGCCGGCCAGGGCGGCTTGGAGCGCTTCGGCGCGCAGTCCGGTGCCGATGAAGACCAGTTCCTGGCCCTGGGTGGTGTCCGCGTCGCGGGCGCCGGAGGGCTCGAAGCGGGCCACGGCGCCGGCCTGCGACCACAGGCCCGTCACGCGCGGGCGGCTGGCCAGCCGGAAGAAGCCCTTGGAACGCAGGATCTGGCCGAAGGTCCCGCTGTCGAGGCCCTTGGTGACGAGGTTCCACAACCGGGCAGGGTGGAAGGGCAGTTCGGCACGGAAGACGGTGGAGGAGATCCCGTACTCCTCGGTCTCCGGGACGTGGTCTCCGTTGAGCTCCATGACCCAGCCCGGGGCCTCCTGGGCGCGCTCGAGGTCGAACAGCCCGGTCCCGAGGACCTCGCGGAGCTCCACGCGTCCGCGGGTGGCCGGCACGATCCTGGCGACGGGGTTGAGGCGGGAGAGGGCTGCTCGGAGCCGGTCGGCGCTCCGCTTGCCGACCAGGTCGAGCTTGTTGAGCACGATGACGTCGGCGAACTCGATCTGGTCCATCAACAGGTCGCTGACGGTGCGCTCGTCGTCCTCGTACTGGTCCAGCCCGCGCTCGACGAGACCGTCCCCGCCGGTCAGTTCGGGCAGGAAGTTCGCCGCGTCGACGACCGTGACCATGGTGTCGAGCCGGGCGAGATCGCCGAGGGTGGCGCCGTCGTCCCGGGGGAAGGCGAAGGTGGCGGCGACCGGCATGGGCTCGGAGATCCCGCTCGACTCGATGAGCAGGTAGTCGAAACGGCCCTCGCGGGCGAGGCGGTCGACCTCCTCCAGCAGGTCGTCGCGCAGGGTGCAGCAGATGCACCCGTTGGTCATCTCGACCAGGCGCTCCTCGGTACGCGACAGGGCTGCTTCGCCGCCGCGCACGAGGGCGGCGTCGATGTTGATCTCGCTCATGTCGTTGACGATGACCGCGACGCGCAGGCCTTCGCGGTTGCTCAGGATGTGGTTGAGCAGGCTGGTCTTGCCCGCGCCGAGGAAGCCGGACAGGACGGTGACGGGCAGACGGCCGTCGGTGGCACCGGTCATCGGCTCACCCCTCGGGGCGCAGCAGGCCGCGCTCGTACGCCTTCAGCAGCCGCTGCGGCACGAGGTATGCGGAGCCGTCAACGATGAAGGGCACCAGCATGGGAGTGGTCGCCTTCCACTGGGCGCGGCGGTGGCGGGTGTTGCTGCGGGACATCTTCCGCTTGGGAACGGCCATGGCGAATCTCCTCGGTAGGCGAACGATCGCAGACGCTATATGAAAATGGATTCCATTGCCAAATTAGAGCGCGAGCAGGCTGCGCAGATCCTCGTCGGCGACCTGCTCAACGGAGCGGTGCAGGGTCCAGTGCCGGGCTTTGCCGTTCATGGGCAGCGCCGTGACGGTCGTCCGGACGGGTGCTCGGCCGGGTTCGGTGGAGGCGTTTGCCGGATGCCGGAGTCCAGACCTGTCCCACGGCGGCGGCGGTCGGGGGTCGGCGGGCGGGGGAGGATCGGCCCCCGTTTGACATGCTTCGAACGGATGGCAGGGTGGTATCCGGGGCCAATGTTGGGAGGCTCGGCATGGCATCCGGTTGGGCACGATGTTCCGCAGCGCGGCAACTTCCACTCAGGCTCACGGTCGGTGCGTTCTTCCTGAACTCCGGGCTCTCGAAACTCGGTGCGGACGAGGCCACCGCCCAGAGGCTGCAGCAGTTCGCCGCCACGACCTACCCGTTCCTGGGCAAGCACGACGCCCAGAAGTTCGTCAGGGTGCTCTCCGCTGGGGAGCTCGCGATTGCTTCGGCATTGCTCCTGCCGGTCGTGCCTGCCGCTGTCGCCGGGGTTGCGCTCACCGCATTCTCCGTCGGTACGATCGGGCTCTACCTGCGTACGCCAGGGATGCGGCAGGAAGGCAGTCTGCGCCCCACCGAGCAGGGAATCGTGCTGGCCAAGGACGTCTGGATGCTGGGCATCGGCCTCGCCCTCATCGCCGAGGGCATGAACGAACACCGGTGACGCACCACGAGCACGTCGGCCCCCGCTGCGGGCTTGCGCGCTCCGCGACCGCCATCGGATCCGTGCTGGTTGAAGGGGCAAGTCAGGGGCGCACATGGCCATGACCAAATGGTTCTTCGAGCCCGGCCATACCGCGGCGGAGTTCCGCGCCAGGCACATGATGGTCACCTACGTGCGCGGGCAGCTCAAGAACGTGCACGGCCTTCTGGAGGTCGATCCCGACGAGCCGGAGAAGGCGCGCGTCGAGGCCACGGTCGACGCGACCCAGGTGTACACCGGCCAGCCCCAGCGCGACGCCCACCTCCGCAGTGCTGATTTCTTCGACGTCGAACACCACCCGACCTGGACGTTCGTCGGGTCGCGCATTCATCAGGTGAGCGGAACCGAGTTCGAGGTGACCGGAGATCTCACGGTACGCGGCGTGACGCGCTCCGTAACCTTCGACGTCACTTACCTGGGGCAGTGGGATACCCCTTGGTGGGAGGAAGAGCGGGACCTCGGGCCCAGGCGCCGCGCCGGATTCACCGCCACGACACGAATCAATCGGCATGACTTCGGGGTGAGTTGGAACGATGTGGTCGACCGCGGGGGAGTGGTCGTCAGCCCCACGGTCGATGTGACGGTTGACGTCGAGGCTGTCCTCGAGCCCATCGAAAGGGCCGCCTGAGCGCGACCGGCTCGGGCTGCGAGCCGAACAGCTCGATAGCGGGCGGCTATCGCTGAAGCTCGGCAGTGAGAGGAGGGCGGAGCGGTGTCTACCGCGTCTTCTGAGACCTTTGGGGGCCGGCGGGTGGCGGTCGTGACCGGCGGCGCTGGTGCGATCGGCGGTGCGATCGCCGCGCGGCTCGTGGCCGATCACACCGTGGTCGTACTCGACCGCACGGGAGATGTCCCAGTCGATCTGGGCGATCCGGCCGATGTGCGCCGGGCCGCACAGCTGGTGCTGGACCGCCACGGCAGGTGCGATGTTCTGGTCCATTCGGCTGCCATGGTCGCCTTCGGGCCGTTCGAGGACTTCGCCCTCGACCTGTGGCGTCAGGTCCAGTCAGTGAATGCCGAGTCGGCGCTGCTGCTCACCCAGGCGTTCGCGCTGGGGATGCGCGAGCGGGGCTTCGGCAGGGTGGTCTTCATCGTGTCCAACACGTTCTGGCGTCCCCCGGGCGCGCACATGCTCGCGTACGTGGCGTCCAAAGGCGCCCTGATCGGCATGACCCACGCCCTCGCCGTCGAGCTCGGCGGCGACGGGATCGCAGTCACGGCTGTGGCCCCGGGGCTGACTCGCACTCCGGCCACCGGCGTCGTGCCGGCGGAGGAGTTCGAGGAGGTCGCGGCACGCCAGGCGCTGCCCCGGCCGCTCACCCCGGACGACACCGCAGCCGTGGTGTCGATGCTCGTCGGCGACGACGCCGCCGCACTGACGGGCCAAGTACTCACGGTCGACGGCGGTCTGGTGATGCGTTAGGGAGGGGTAGGGCGGGAGTTGCGCCAGGGGACTCCTCGACGCGGATCACGTAGCGCCGGCCCCGACGGCTACGTTGAAGGGCCCGGGGGCGGGTTGTCGGCGCTGGTCTCGTCGTGCGTGGACAGCAGCCAACCCTGGAATCGAGGGACCTGACGTCGCAGGGGGCAGCGGCCAAGTCCATGTCCCGGACGTCGCAGGCGACCCGGCTGAGCAGGGTCCGGAACGCCTGGCGTTCATCCTCATCGAGTGCATTGAGGAGCCGGTCTTCAGCTTCTCGTACTTGCCGCCGTAACTCCTGGAGGGTGCTGACGCCCCGGTCGGTGGCGACGATCTTGCGCTGGCGGCGATCCGCGGGGTTGAGCCGGCGCTCGACCAAGCCGGCCGTGACGAGGTCGTCGATCAGGTAGGTCATCACCGTGCGGTCGATCCCCAGGTAGCTGGCCAGGGCGAGCTGACTCTGCTGGTCACCTCCGACGACGACGGCGAGCGTCTGGTAGCCGTGGGCACCCTGCGGGACGTCATCGAGGACCGACGCGACGACGGTCCGGTACGCGCGCACCAGGACGAGGAGGGAAAGACCGAAATCCCCCGCGAAGTCGACACCGCTGGCGACCGGCGTGGTCGGTGGCTCGGCGCTGATATCGGGAATGGCGCCAAACCGTGTGTTGTTGGACAGATCATCTACGCAGCATGCGATCCATCGAACAGGTCGCGAAGTGGGTGCTGGAGATCGCCTCGCGCCGCGACGACGCCACGTTCGAGCTCATCGACCTCCGCGACCACCCCTAACCGCACTTCGACGAGCCGATGCCGCCGATGTTCGGCCAGTACCAGCACGAGCACACCAGGCAATGGGCAGCCCAGATCGCGTCGCTCGACGGGTTCGTCATCGTGACACCCGAGTACAACCACGGCATCCCCGGCGTACTGAAGAACGCCACCGACCACCTCTACGCCAAGTGGAACAACAAAGCGGTCGGCTTCGTGTCCTACGGCGGGGTCGGCGGCGTCCGGGCCGTCGAGCACCTGCGCGAGGTGGCCGCCGAGCTCCAGATGGCCGACGTACGCCAGCAGGTCGCGTTGTCGGTGATCACCGACTTCGAGAACTTCAGCGTCTTCAAGCCCGGCGAGTACAACCTGCCCGCCCTGGGCACGATGCTCGACCAGGTCATCGCCTGGAGCACGCGCTCGCACCACTGCGCTCAGCCTCGGCCGTCGCCGCCTGAGCCGTCCACCCCCTCAGCCCATGACCCGGATCGTGAACGACAGGAGTTCGACATGAGCGAAGCACTCGACCGGAACGCGAAGATCATTGCAGAGTTCCGAGCGAACGAGGGCAGGGTCGGCGGGGTCTTCGAGGGCGCTCCGCTGGTCCTCGTCCATCACCGCGGCCGCAAGAGCGGGCAGGAGCACGTCAGCCCGATGATGTACCTCCCGCACGACACCGCGCCGGACATCGTCTACGTCTTCGCGTCCAAGGGCGGAGCGCCCACCAACCCGGACTGGCACCGCAACCTGACCGCCGCCGGTGAGGGCACCATCGAACGCGGCACTGCGACGTACCCGGTGACCGTCCGCGAGCTGACCGGCGCCGAACGCGACCGCATCTACGCCGAGCAGGCGCGGCGTTACCCCGGTTTTGCCGAGTACGCCCGCAAGACCGCCGGCATCCGCGTCATTCCCGTGCTCGAACTCCGGCGCGCGTAGCCCACCCAGCCCACACCCCTGTCAGCTTCAGCGAGTCGAAGGAGAGGGATCATGCCCAAGGCGGTCAGGTACGACGAGTTCGGCGGGATCGACGTGCTGCGGGTCGACGAGGTGGAACGCCCGGTGCCCGGGGACGGGCAGGTCCTCGTACGCGTGAAGGCGGCGGGCATCAACCCCAGTGAGGCGGTCATCCGTACGGGGGCGCTGGCGGACCTGTTCCCGTCGGGGCAGGGCAGCGACCTCGCCGGGGTCATCGAGGAGGTCGGTGCCGGGGTTGCCGGATTCTCGCCCGGCGACGAGGTCATCGGATTCAGCCAGAAGCGGGCCTCCCAGGCCGAGCTGGCCCTGGTCGAGGCCGGTGACCTCACGCGAAAGCCGGAGAAGGTCCCGTGGGAGGTGGCCGGCAGCCTGTACGTCGTCGGCGTCACCGCATGGGGGGCGGTACACGCCGTCCAGCCCGAGGAAGGCGAGACCGTCGTCATCTCCGGAGCCGCCGGGGGAGTCGGCTCGCTCGCCGTCCAGCTCGCGCGCCGTGCCGGGGCCACGGTCATCGGCCTGGCGGGCGAGAGCAACCACGAGTGGCTGAAGAGCCACGGCGCGATCCCGGTCGCGTACGGCGAAGGCGTCGCGGACCGCATCAGGGCCGCCGCGCCCAGCGGCGTGGACGCCTTCGTCGACACCTTCGGCGACGGGTACGTCGAGCTGGCCCTCGCCCTCGGCGTCGCGGCCGATCGGATCGACACCATCGCCGATTTCGCGGCAGCCGAGAAGTACGGGGTGAAGACTGACGGAGGGGTCGCGGCCGGGCCGGGCGCCAAGGTGCTCGCCGAGCTTGCCGGCCTGATCGCCGACGGACACCTCGAGGTGCCGATCGCGAGCGTCTACCCGCTGGCGCAAGTCCGCGAGGCCTACACCGAGCTCGAACGCCGCCACACCCACGGCAAGATCGTCCTCAGGCCGTAGCAACCGTGCGATGCCTCGGGGTGCGGGCGACCGGCCGTTCGCGGTGGCCCGCTTACGTATCCGCCGTCGGGGCCGCCGGCGCGGGTCGCCGCTGGGCGTAGCGGCTGCGCATGGCGTCGCTGGCCGCAGGGCCCGCCGCGAAGACGTAGGAACGGCTGTCGTCGAGCTTGCGGCCGGTCCTGGCGTCGACGACCACGGGCTGGACCTCCGCGCCGCTTTCCGCGTCGACGAGGATCATGCTGCGTTCGTGCGGCTCCAGCCGGGAATTGCCCCACGCGGCCAGGGCGACGATCACCGGGCGCAGGGAGCGCCCGAGATCGGTCAGTACGTACTCGTGACGGACCGGGTTGGTCTGGTAGGGCCGACGCTCCAGCAATCCGTCCGTCACGAGGGTCTTCAGGCGGGTCGTGAGCATGCTCGACGAGATGCCCAGGTTTTCCTGGAACTGATCGAAGCGGGTGTAGCCGTCGAAGGCGTCGTGGAGGATCAGCAGCGTCCACCACTCACCGACGTGTTCCACCGTCGTGGACAGCGGGCACTCCCGGTCCTCCAGCCTGATGCGGCTCGCCACGGTGACCATCCCCTCGGTTACTGCTAAAGTCGAAGTTAGTAGCTTCCATTTTAGCAGTAACTGAGTGTCGCGCCGTCCGCGCGCACCGGGGATCGGAAGGCGCCATGACCAGCCCCGTCAACGAATCACTCGAAGGTCGGCGTGCCCTGGTCACCGGCGGCACCAAGGGCACCGGAGCCGCCATCGCCTGACGGCTGGCCGAGGCCGGCGCCGACGTACTCGTCACCGGCCGCAGCCGCCCTGAGGAGGTCGAGGAGAAGACCTTCATTGCCGCCGACCTGTCGGCCGTTGATGGCACCGACCGGGCGATCGCCGAAGTGGAGGCGCGTCTGGGAGGCGTCGACGTCCTGGTCCACACCCTCGGCGGCTCGGAGGCGCCGGCCGGTGGATTCGCGGCGCTCGGCGAGGACGACTGGGCCAAGGAGCTCAACGTGAACCTGCTGGCCGCAGTCCGGTTGGACCGTGGCCTTCTGCCCGGCATGATCGCGAGCGGCGGGGGCGTGATCCTGCACGTCACCTCGATCCAGCGCCGCATGCCCCTGTGGAACGGGACCCTGGCCTACGCGGCAGCCAAAGCGGCGCTGACCACCTACAGCAAGGGCCTGGCCAACGAGGTCGCCCCGCACGGCGTCCGCGTCAACACCGTCTCACCGGGCTTCATCCAGACCGCCGCCGCAGACAACCTGGTCGCCAGAATCGCCCAGGAGGGCGGCGTCACCCGGGAAGCCGCCCTGGACCGGCTCATGGACTCGCTCGGCGGCATCCCCCTCGGCCGCCCCAACCGACCGGAGGAAGTCGCCGAACTCGTCGCCTTCCTCGTCTCCGACCGCGCCTCGGCCATCGTCGGCGCCGAACACGTCATCGACGGCGGCACCACCCCCACCGTCTGAGACCCCCCACAGTCAGGAGGACCGTCATGCCGAGCCATCTGCGCCACACCATCGCCCCGGGCGACTTGCCCGACTCGATCGCCCGCTATCTGCGGGCCCACCGAGACCACAACACATCGACCGCAGTCGCCGCATTCACCGGCGACGCCACGGTGACCGATGACGGCAGGACGTACCAGGGCGCCACTGAGATCGAGCGGTGGCTGAACCGCTCCGCCACCGAATTCACTTACACCATCGAGCTCACCGATGCGCAGCAGATCGATCCGGCCCACTACGTCGCCACACATCACCTCGAAGGCGACTTCCCCGGAGGCAGTGTCGACCTGCGCTATCAGTTCAGCCTCCGCGACGACCTGATCGAGCGCCTGGTCATCGAACCCTGATCCGCCGGGGCGTGCTCCTTGCGGCCCTCGGCGGTCGCGGTAGCGGCAGCGTCCCGCCCGAACTCATCAAGACGGTCGGGCACGGTGCCGGCGCAGCCGTCCTCGCGGCCGACTCGCCGCTGCTGGACGGCATCGGCGGCCGCTACGGCGCCGACTGCAACGAGGCACAGGTCCTCGACCGCTGGCAGTGCGAGCGTCGCGACGCGAACGCCGGAGGCGTGGTTCATGTCAGGTGGGTTCGGCGGTGCGTCCGCCGTGGGCCGACGGCGTTTCCTGGTGATGTCGACAGCTGCCGTGGGGCTGCCCGGCACGAAGAAGGGCTGTGACCAGGGAGCCTGCGATCTGGCGCGCGCCGGCCCGTCGGGAGCGCCAGGTGCCGACGGGCCGCCCTGCGGCGTGGTGTCGGTGTCAGGAGCCCCAGCGGGAGGCCCGTGCCGCGAGTTCGAGGGCGGTCACGGCGCCGGGTTCGCCGCGTTCGCGGAGGAATTCGCCGGGGACGGTGTAGCGGGCACCGGCCTGCGGGGAGCGGGCGGCCTGCCGCACGATGTCGTCGACCAGGACGGTAGCCATGTCCAGCCGCGGGTAGCGGCCGTGGAGCGCCTCGCCCTGGGCGTCGGTGACGAACTCGGTGCCGAAGCCGATGTCGGCGCCGATGCCCCGGCGGGTGAGGTAGGTCAGCACGCCACGGCGCTCCGCGATGCCGTCCGAGGTGTGCAGGGCGATCGCCTCCCACACCGGGTCGGTCTTGTCGGCGCCGTAGCCGTGCTCGGTGAGGAACCGGGCGGCCATGTCGGCGCCCTCGACCTCGAAGCGCTCCTTGCCCGGGGCCGACGGCGAGGCCCCCAGGTCGTGCAGGACGCAGGCGTGGAAGAGGAGATCGGCATCGAAGTCGACGCCGGGCCTCAGCCCTTCGTGTTCGGCCAGCAGTGCGGCGAACACGAAGCTGCGGATGCTGTGGTTCGCGACCGGCTCGCTCTCGATCGACCGGACGAGCTCGACGGCGGCGCGGGCGACGGGTGTGTCCGGAAGCGCCGGCAGGAGGCGGGGTTCAGTGTCCATGAGATGACCGTAGGCGCGCATCGGACCCAACCGTCAGTGGCACCCATGCCATGAGGCGATAGAATCGTGCCATGACTGGTCGGGCATCAGGCGGGGCGCACCACTTGGTCGTGGTGGCCCTCGAAAACGTCCTCGCGCTGGACATCGGGATCCCGACGCAGGTCTTCGGGAGCTGGCGGGACGGCCCGTACACGCTCACGGTCTGCGCCGAACGGCCCGGCCCCGTCCCGATGCACGGCGGCCCTGCCCTGTCCGTCGCGCACGGTCTGGACGCCCTGGCATCCGCCGACACCGTGATCGTTCCGGGCTACCTGGAGCCGGACGCGCCCGGCGCCGAGGTGACCGCCGCACTGGCGGGGGCGGCAGCCCGTGGCGCCCGCATGGCGTCCATCTGCACCGGTGCGTTCGCCCTCGCCGCAGCCGGTCTGCTCGACGGCCGCCGGGCCACCACGCACTGGCTGTATGCGCAGGCGCTGGCGAGGCAGTACCCCCGGGTGACGGTCGTGCCCGAGGATCTGTACGTCGACGAGGGCCAAGTGCTCACCTCGGGCGGTGTGTCCTCCGGACTGGACCTGTGCCTCCACCTCATCCGCCGCGACCACGGCCCCCGCCTGGCGAACCAGCAGGCCCGCCTGCTGGTGGCCGCACCGCGCCGTACAGGTGGCCAGAGCCCGTTCATCGACCTGCCGGTGCGACCGGAGCCGTCCGACGGTGCTGCGCTGTACGACTGGGCCCTGCGCAACCTGCACCAGCCGCTCACCGTCGACCAGTTGGCGCGCCAGGCCGGCATGTCCCGCCGCACCCTGATCCGCCGCTTCCACACCGACACCGGCCTGCCACCCATGCGGTGGCTGCTCGACGCCCGGCTGGCCCGCGCACGCGAACTCCTCGAATCCGGCGACCTCACCGTCGAGGCCGTCGCACGCCACTGCGGCCTGGGAACCCCGGCCAACTTCCGCACGCTTTTCAAGACACACGTCGGAATACCGCCCAGCGTCTACCGCGAGACGTTCGCCGACTGACGGACGCCCAGGCGCAGTCTCCTCCTCGCCGGCCACGTTGGCCGCGCCCGCACGGGCGGTCGGCGTCCGAGGCTGGGCCGCCAGGCCACCCCGGTCTCGCGGACCACAGGCACCGGTTCACGCCTGGCTGCCCCCCCCGAGGCCCCGGCCGCGTTGATCGCCTCCAGGCTGAGCGACGGACGTTCCTACAGGAAGCCGACCATTGCTCAGCACTGCAGGCCGAAGCCCGTGACATACGCCGGAATGAGGGGCGCTGACGTTCGCCCTAAGCCGTCGGGGCGAGGAACTGGTGGCCGCCACGCAGCGTGGTGCGCAGTCTGCGCTGTGTCGCGGCGCTGTCGAGGCGGACATCGAGAGCACCAGGTAGAGCGCTTTCGGCCCGGAGACCCGTCGGCAGTCGGGAGTCGTCGAGTCCGTCGCGCCTGGCGATGAGGACGCCGAGTTCGTGACGGCTCAGGGCCTCGTTGCCACCGAGGTGATGGATTCCGGTTCCCCCTCCCCACGCGAGTTCCATGAGAGCCGAGGCCAAGTCGGCTACGTGTACAGGGCAGCGGATGTCGTCTGTGAACAGGACGCCGGCGCGGGTACCGGTGGCAAGGCCGTGAACAGCACGTTCGTGCTCGGACTGCCCGTCGCCGATGATCAGGGAGGTGCGGGCGACCACGGCGTCCGGATGGACGAGAAGAACCCCTGTCTCCGCCGCGGCCTTTGCGGCCCCGTACGGGGTGATGGGGTCGGGCAGACAGGATTCGTCGTAGGGGAGGCGGCTCTTGCCGGAGAACACGGCGTCGCTGGAGACGTGGATGAGACGGCTCCCGGACTTCGCCGCAGCCAGCGCCAGACGGACGGGCCCCTCGGCTGTGACCGACCAGTCCGCCTTGCTGCTCGATGCGTTGATGACGACACGAGGCCTGGCTTCGGTCACGACTGCTTCCACCCTGCCGGGATCACGTAGGTCGAGGGCGTGCCACGCCACCGACCGAGTTGTCCCGGGCCTGGTCGCGTAGGTCGCAGACGTTGTGTGCCCAGCCGCTACCGACTGCCGAACCAGCTCGGCGCCCAGGAACCCGGAACCACCCACGATCAAGACGGTCATGAAGGGACAGGGTAGACCGGTCAGGTTCGGGTGACGGCAAGAATGTCGGCAGTTCCCCGCCCAGGCCGGGCGCCACGGCGCTCAGGGCGACGCCACCTTGACAAGCGCCGACGCCGTACCCGATTTCTGCTGTACCCCGCACCCTTGGCCGCAGAGCGCTAGCATCGGGTCCCGTGATCGTATGGCTGAACGGCACCCATGGTGCGGGCAAGACGACGACCAGTGCGTTCGTGCAGCAGCTGATCCCGGATTCACGGGTGTTCGACGCCGAAAAGGTCGGCGAGACACTCATGGACATCCAGCCAGGACTGCCCAGGACGGACAACTTTCAGCACTGGCCGCCGTGGCGGCCGCTCGTGGTAGAGACCGCCCGCCGCGTCCTCGACTACACCGGCGGCACCCTGGTCATGCCCATGACCGTCCTGGTCGAGGAGTACTGGCGCGAGATCAGCTCGGGCCTTGCCGAGCATGCCATTCCGGTCCGGCACTTCGTCCTCCATGCCGACCAGGACACCCTCCGCGCGCGCATCGCGGGCGACACGGTTCTTGGCCCCAACTCCCCCTTCCGCCTTCAATACCTTGAGCCCTACGCCGAGGCGGCCCGCATGTGGCTGCACGCCGAGGCCGAGGTCGTCGACACCACACACCTCACGCCCGCCCAGGCTGCCCTGCAGATCGCAAAGGCCGTCAAGATGTGAGGGGCATCGCTCGCTCTGGGAGGTCTGGGCGGATGACGATCGGCCCAGGGCCTCACGTGTCGGAGTGAAGAAACCGGTGAGGCTGGGGCGCCGCTCGGCTGCTGCACCGGCTGGGCGTCGTTGTGCGACGCGGAGTTCGGTATCAGCCGCGCGCAGGCGTACCGGCTCCTGGACGTCGCCCGCCCTGTCCGCGATCCACGGCGCGGTCACCGCCGGCACCGAGGTGTCTCGCATGCGAGACACCGGCCCGGCTGCCGCGCTCGACCACGGGCTGTCCCAGCGGGCCCTGGTCGCCGTTTCCGGCGGCAGCGGTGACGTCGCGGTGGTGATCACCCGCCGACTCGCCACGCTTGCCCGCAGCGGCCTGACGGCCCTCGATGGGCCCACGGTGCGCGCCGTGGTCCTCCAGGCCGTCCGCGAAGTCCGTACCGCCCCGTCGATCCGCTGGCGGACCTGATCGTCGCCGCGATGCGCGCCGTCGCCGACAAGCTCGTCGCCAGTACGCACGCGATCGGGGAGCTGATGCTCGAAGTCGCCCCGGCTTACGTGTCCGACGGGCAGGCCGCCTACGTCCTCGCGCTGCTGTGCGACCAGATCGGGGAGGACCTCGAGCACGGCCTGGCTGCCCGCTGCTACGCGATGGCGGGCAACCGCCGCGCCCTGCACGGCAGCGCCCTGTGACCGCTGGCGCCGTGAGGCACGCCGGCCCCGCATCTGCCGGCCTGTGACCGGCGAGGGCACACCCGGTCGCGCCCCTGGACGATGCTGGGCATTTCTGCCGCCGACCTGGGCGTCACCGGCTCGGGTGTGGCCACGTGCTCCTGGAGCAGACGGCGCGGGGATCCGGCTGGCCTGCTGCCTTGCTGGCGAACTCGATATCAAGCAGCTCACCGCGGCACTGGGCATGTCCTGTGCCGGCGCCGCGTACTCCTCGTGGTCGGGGTGGCGGGGACGCAGCACGTCTTGGCCTGGCGGGTGCGTAGGGTGGCGTTGTGACAGAAACCGGGGCCACGGGCTACGACTGCCTATCGTCTCGTCTGGTCTCGGAGAGCGACCTGCGGGCGTTCCTGCTGAGCTCTTTCGAGATCGCCCAGTGTCAGTTGTTCGTGGGCCATGACGACCGAGTCGCCGAGGAGTTGCGGGTCATCCCGCAGGACGTGGTGTTCTGCGCGTTCTGTACATACCGGGAGGTATCCGGTCACTTCGCCATGGCGTTTGGTGTCAGCATTGAGGGATGGTTGGCCGATCGAGTCGGTCGCCGGGAGTTCGCCGAACGGTTCGCGGCCCACTTCGATGCGTATGTGCTGTACGGCGACACCGAGCCACCGGGACTGTGGACGGTGATCTTGGCGGACGGTGAACGCCTTCGTGTGGCGATGGATGAGGGAGGCGACCGGTACGAGCTCTACGCGGCCACCGCGCCAGTGCCAGGTCTACCCGACGTCGCCATGGATCAGGGCCTGTGGCAGCTCAGGTATTTGATGCCCGGCGGCGTTTTTCAGGTTTCAGCCTGTGGGTGGCAGTTGGGTGTCGAGCTCTGTGCTCTGCGACTTCGTGGGTGCGGAGAGTGTGTTGCTGAAGCCCTGGTGACGATCGACCGTGCTGCCCCTGCTGGAGATGACGCTCAGCCAGCTGTGGCGCCGGCGCAGCGACGGCTACGTGCGCCCCGCCGACCGCCGGCGCCGTATCCCGGCCGTCCGTGGGACACGTGGGTGACCGGAGCAGAGGGGGCGTGTGACTACTGGGCGTTGATCGTGTCGCGGCGGTGCCCCAGCTACTCCCGCGCTATTCGCTGCGCGGCGGCAACTGGCGTGTGATCCGGTCGAACAGTTCCTTCAGCGGTTCGCCGATGTCCTGGCCGAAATCGGTCAGCCCGTAGGTGACCTGGGGCGGCGTCGTCGGTTCGACCTCCCGCCAGACCAGGCCGTCCTGAACCAGCGTGCGAAGGGTCTGCGCAAGCATCTTCTCGCTGATGCCCTGGATGCTGTCACGCAGCTCGTAGAACCGGAGGCTATTGCTCCGCAGGGCGATCAGTACCCAGACCCCCCACCTGCTGGTCACGTGGTCGACCACATCGCGCGCGGCGCAGTCGGTGTGAAACACGTCATAGCGCTTCTCCGGGTCGGTCTGGGTGAGCTGCGCGCTATCGGTCATGTGATGAGCTTACCCAGAGGTATGTCCTTACCAAGAGTTAGCCCTTGCTCCTAGCGTCAAGGCCACGGACAACATCCGAGAAGGAGCTGATCATGATCGTGGTGACCGGGGCTACCGGGAATATCGGGCGGCCGCTGACGCAGGCGCTGGCCGAGGCGGGCCAGCAGGTGACCGCTGTTTCACGGCATACGGCGGCGGTGCCGGACGGGGCCCTCCACGTGGTGGCCGACCTGGCCGAGCCGTCCGGCCTCAGGCCTGTATTGGCCGGGGCGAAGGCGCTGTTCCTGCTGCTGTCCGGCGACCTGCACGCCGCTGGGGCCAGCCCTGCCGACATCATCGGCGAGGCCGCGGCCGGCGGGGTCCGCCGGATCGTCCTGCTCTCCACGCTGGGTGTGGTGACCCGGCCCTTCGGCCCGACACGGATCGCGATGCGCGCGCTGGAGGACACGCTGCGGGAGTCCGGCCTGGAGTGGACCGTCCTGCGGCCGGGCGGCTTCGCCTCCAACGCTCTGTGGTGGGCCGAGTCCGTCCGCGCGCAGCAGGTCGTTGCGGCGCCCTTCGGCGACATCGGGGTGCCGATCATCGACCCGGCGGACATCGCCGCGGTGGCGGCGGCCTGCCTGCTGGATGACCGGCACGCCGGCGGCGTCTACGAGTTGACTGGCCCGGAAGTGATCACTCCGCGCCAGCAGGCGGAGGCCATCGCCGCCGCGCTGGGCTCGCCGGTCAGATTTCACGAGCTCACCCGCGACGAGGCGAAGGCCGCCATGGCCCAGAGCATGCCGGCGGAACTCGCCGACGACACCCTGGACATCCTTGGCTCCCCGAGCCCGGCAGAACTGCGTGTCAGCCCGGACGTCCAGCAGGTCCTCGGCCGCGCCCCGCGCCCCTTCGCCGACTGGGCCGCCCGCAATGTCGCCGCGTTCCGCTGAGAGACCAGGTTCCCCACCCCACGGCATCGGGACCCAACCGGATCCGCCCGCGCCGTCCTTCGATCGCACAGCGACCGGGAATCGCGGACGGCTGTCACCTGTGGCGGGTGGGGGAGCTGCAGCTCGACGTCGCCGCTGTTGAGCATGTGACCGGCCTTTTGAACCATCGCAGCGCCCGCGGACGCTGCACGAGCCAAGGAGACGAAGCCGAAGCCCCTACGTGTTCAGAACCTCATGTACGACGGGGAAAAGGAGCAGGACGTCATCGGGCCGCGTGACGTCCTCGGGCACGAGTAGGAAGTCGCCGTTCAACTGCAGTGTGCCGACCTCGGGGTGATGGAGTTATGTGGTGCGGTGGCCGGGAGCAGGGACCGACGCGTCTGCGTAGATCGCCCGGCTCGCCGCCAGCGTGGAGCCCAACGGTGCGCCGCCCCTGAGGGACTGCCGTTGCCTCCGGGGCGGCCCCTTCCGGCCTGCGGCCTTCCGTGGGTCTTCAGGGTGAGGGCGTGTGTGGTGCGGGGCTGGGGGCCGGCCTCTGGGTGAGGCGCCGCGTGTGCGTGGTGGTGGGCATGGGCCGGTCCGGCTCTGGGGCGGTTTCCCGTGCCAGGCCGTTGAAGGTGGCGAAGACCAGGCGTTCGGTCTGGTCTTCGACGCCTTGCCGGTCCTCGATGTGTACGAGGCCGTCGATGAGCAGGACGGCCAGGCCGTGGATGGCGGCCCAGACCACGAATTCGGCCCCCGGGCGGGCTCCCGGGGGCAGGTGGCCCGTGTCGGTCAGGCGGTCGAGTTCGGCGGTGAGCACGTCGTGCGGGTGGGGTGAGATGGCGGACTGCGCCGTCGTGGCGCCGCCGCGGAAGACGAGCCGGGCGACGGCCGGGTCCTCGACGGCCCAGGTGACGTAGGCGCGCCCGCATGCGGCGAGACGTTCGGGACCCTGCTCCGGCGTCGCGTCCATGCTGTCGCGCAGGCGAGTCCCCAGCCGGGCCAGCACGACCTCGGACAGGGCGGATACGAGTGCGTCACGCGAGCCGAAGTGGTGATAGGCGGCGCTGGGGCTGACACCGACCCGCGCCGATGCCTCACGCAGCGACCAGCCGTCGGCACCCCGCTCTCGTACGAGGGTCTCCGCCGCGTCGAGCAGCGCCCCGCGCAGGTCCCCGTGGTGATATCGCGCCTTCGTCATGCCTCCATCTTAGCGGTGTTCAGATCGAGTGTTACGCTCGGATCGGAATCTCAACACTGTTCAGATCTGATCTGGAGTTGTGCCATGTGCCCCACCGACCCCACGCCTCTCGCCTCCGACGGGGCGCCGGATGTCTTGCAGAGCCCCCCGCCCGTCGTAACGGGATCTCCCGTCGAGGTCTCCGAGGGCGTTTTCGTCATCCCGGACCACCGCGTCGAGTTGGTCCCCAACGTCGGCATCGTCCTGGGGGAGAGGGCCGCGCTGGTCATCGACACCGGCATCGGCCCCCGCAACGGCGCGCTGGTGCTGGAGCAGGCCCGGCGCCTGGCCGGCGACCGCCGCCTGTACCTGACCCTCACCCACTTCCATCCCGAGCACGGCTTCGGCGCGCAGGCGTTCAAGGGCGCCGCCACGATCGTCTACAACAGCGGCCAGCGCGCCGAACTGCGGCGCAAGGGAGCCGGTTATCTCGGCATGTTCAAGGGCCTGAGCCCCGCGGTCGCCGCCGAACTCGAAGGAGTCGAACTGGTCGACCCCGATCTGGTCTACGAGGGCGAGGCCGAGATCGACCTCGGCGGCCGTACCGTGCTGCTGCGTGAGGTCGGTCCCGCGCACACCGGCTCCGACCAGATCGTCCTCGTGGACGGCCGGGTGCTGTTCGCCGGCGATCTGCTGGAGACCCGCATCTTTCCGATCGCGCCGTACTTCCCGCCCCACGACACCGATGTGGACGGTGAGGGCTGGATCGGCGTGCTCGACCAACTCGCCGCACTCGCCCCGCAGACCGTCGTTCCCGGCCACGGCGAGGTCACCGACGCCTCGCTCATCCACGACGTCCGCGACTACCTCGCCTACGTCCGCGGCGAGGCCCTTCGGCTGCGGAAGAGCGGCGCCACCGCCGAGGAGACGGCCGCCACCATCGACAAGAACGCCCGTACCCGCTGGCCTTCCTGGGAACGCCCCGAGTGGATCGGCCTCGCCGCCCGCGCCTTCTACGACACCAACGCATCCGCCTGAGCCCCGCCACCCGCGGAGTGGGGCGCGAGCCAGGTCACGTACGAGGCCCGCCCGAGCCCGGGCGCACTGGACTTTTCCGACGCTGTCCCAGGAGCTGGCGAAGGCTTTCGCGCAGGTCGGCCTGTCGGCTGTGCCGGTGCTGTTCAACATGGCTGTGATCGTGGCCGTGGTGACCGTGGTGCGCTGCGCACGGGCCGCCGCCCGCCCGGCTCCAGGGGTGCCTCGTGCTCCGCACGGACGAAAACGACCTCTCACGGGCGCGGGGCCGGGTCAGCTGCAGGAGCGCTGGTGTGGGAGGTGCGGGAAGAGCGCCTGCCACTGGTCCTTCTCGACACTGAGCGGGTACCTGCTGCAGAGGCGCTCGTGGATCGCTTCGGTGTCACGGTCGAGGAGGAAGGTGTACTTCGGCTGTGTGGTCCCGGCGTCCCTCGGCCCAGCCCCTTGTACCAGCATGAACCCAGGCAGTGAGGCGGGCATGGTGACCTCGCTCCGGGCGTCGAGCGTGGCTGCCGCCGGGGTACGCCATTCGCCGTCCGGCCCTATGTCCCATATGCGGTACGGCGGGTCGCCGCCGCTCATGGTCACAACCTGCTTGCCATCGGGGCTGAACTGCACCTTCTCCATTTCCAGGTCGAAGCGCATCGCCTTGGGCTTCTTCGGGTGCTGAGCGTCACTCACGTCCCAGAACTGCAGCGATCCGTCCTGCAGAGCTGTGACCAGCCGATCCCGCCCGGCCGACCAGTACCTGTGGGGCGCGGCGGGCAGCCGCTCCCCCTCCCGGGGGTGGGTGGGGTCGCTGACGTCCCAGAGTTTCGCGGTTTCGGTCGGCTCCTGGACGACGACCAACTCGCTCTCCGGCAGGTATTCGACGTCGAAGGCGCCGTGGCCGAGCGTGATCCGCCCTTCCGACTCGCGGGGGCGGCGCGGGTCACTGAGGTCCCACACCTTCAGGTCGTATCCGTCGGGGTCCTCGGTTCGTTTGTCCGGCGTCACCAGAGTTCTGTCGCCCATGAACCAGGTATCACGGTTGCGCGCGTCCGCGAGAACGGGAATGTCCGACAGTTTCACCGGCCGTCGCACGTCCCGGACGTCCCAGACCTGCGCCGTGGCATGGTCGGGCGAACTGAGCACGAGCAGATTGCCGTCGGACGACACGGCAGTCGTCACGCCCTGTCTGGCGGCGTAGGTGATCTCGCCTGCTGCTGCGGGCGGCCCGTTGTCGTCGTCGAATGTCCAGAAGCGGTAGACGCTTTCGCCTCCATCGCCGAAGTGGTGCGCCAGCACGATCGGCCGGTCCCTGCCGGGCAGGAACCGCCTCGAGGTCCAAGGGTGAGGAAGCGTGAATCGCCGACGCGGTTCGGCGTCCTTCGTGGTACCCGCCGGCATCAGGTCCCATACAACCGAGCTTTCCGGGTTCGTGACCTGCGTGAGCAGGAAGCGGCCGCCGGGGCTGACGGGATCCGTGTCGGATTCGAAGTCCTCCACCACTCCTTCGATTGCTCCGTCCGGTTTCGTGGCCGGCCAGATCCGGACCCGTCCCCCGACGTCGCCCACGGCGAGGTGACGGCCATCCGGGCTGTAGGCCACACTCTGGACGGGTTCGGTCCCCGGCAGGGTTCCGGCGCCGGCTTTCTCGTCGTAGAGGTTTCCCGTTGCCGGCACCGCACGGAGGCGGACGCCTGCCGTCTTGCCGGGGTCGGCGGCAGCCGCCATCCCGCCGTCGGGGTGGAAGCTCATCGACCCGATGTTCTCGGATCCGTACGGCCACGTGGTCGACTCTTCTTCCGGGGGCACGGCTGCGAGACGGCCGCCCGCTTCCACCGTCCACCAAGCCGTCTCCGCCCGTCCGCCCGCCGCCAGCAGAAGGTTGCGGCGGGGATGGAAGGCGATGGCCATGACCGTCTTCGGGTTGGCCGTGTCCAGAACGCGCGGACTGGACGGATCTTTGACGTCCCACAGCCGGACCGCTGCCCTCTCGTTCTCCGCACCGGCATCGCTGCCCGTTGCCAGCAGCCCGTCGCGGTCGAATGACAGGGCGACGAGGGCCTCCCGCCCGGTCGCGGGTTCCGCGCGCAGCCGTGGCTCCGACGGCTCGGACACGTCCCACAGCCGCAGTTTCCCCGCCGCGCTACCGGTGGCGAGCGTGCGGCCGTCCGGGCTGAACGCTGCCGTGAAGGTTGCGCCTTCGGTGATCGCCTGGCGGGCCAGGCGTTTCGGCTTCGCCGGGTCGGCCACGTCCCACAGGAGGAGTTCCGTTGCGGTCTGCGCCGCCAGCAGCCGCTGTCGCGGATGGAAGGCGATGGCCGCGCTGCTCGTGAGTTCCAGGGCTGTCGCCTCGTGGGGGGTGTTCGCCCTGGAGACGTCCCACAGCGCAACCCGTCCACCCCGCTGGCTGGTCGCCAGCAGCTTCCCGTCACTGCTGAAGGCGACGGACAGCACGGGCTCACGCTCGTGTGCAGGCAACTCGAGCGGTGTCAGAGTGAGATAGGACGAGTAGAGGCTCGAACGGGTCGCGGGTGTGTCCGCCAGCCGGTACGCGGCCAGGCTCAGCCGGAGCGCCGTCTGCGGATCGCGCTCACGCATCGTGTCGGCCTGGGAGGCCAGCTGGTCGGCCATGAGTACGGTAGCCCGGTTCTCGGCTTCCTGCTGCGCCCCCCGTGCCAGCACCGCCAGCACGCTCGCCAGCACCGCCAGTACCGTGACCACCGAGACCGCCGTGCGGCGGAGGGCGCGGCGGCGGCGCTGGGCCCGCTCCGACGCCTGGAGGAAGTCCTGCTCCACCGGACGGATCGGCAGTGTGCCGCCGCCCTGTCCGAGCCGGGCCCGTGCCGACGCGAGCTGGTCGCCGCCGTACAGGCCGCTGTCCACGCGGCCTGCTTCGTGCCAGCCCTCGGCCGCCTCGCCCAGCCTTCGGCGCTCCAGCAGCCCGGACCGGTCCTCGAGGATCCAGTCCCGCAGCCGCGGCCAGGCGTACAGCAGCGAGTCGTGGCACAGCTGCGCCTCGCCCTCGTCGACAACGACCAGCCGCTCCGCCGCCAGCCGGTCGACCAGGCCGGAGACCCCGGCGAGGTCCTGCGACGGAACCCGGCGACGTACCGCACGGCCGCCGTCGTCCACCAGCAGCACCATGCGCAGCATCAGTTCACGCAGTGTGCGCTGCCCGGCCGCGTCCAGCGAGTCGAACAGCTCGTCGGCTGTGCGCGCGACGGAGCTGCGTATTCCGCCGGCGGCCTGGTACCCGGCATAGGTCAGTCGGCCGCCGTGGCGGCGCGCCCAGGTCTGCCGCAGGGCGTGCGCCAGGAACGGCAGCGCGACGGCGTCGCCCTCGACACCACGCTCCTGTCGCAGTTCGCGCAATACGTGGTCGGCGAGCCCCTCCTCCAGGCTCAGTCCGGCGTGCTCGGCCGGCCGTTCGACAGCGGCGCGCAGCTCGTCGTCGGACATGGCGGCGACGGTGAACTGCCCCTCCCGCACGATCCGGGCCAGCCGCGCATCGTTCAGACACTGCCCGTAGAAGTCGGCACGTAGCCCGAGCACGATCCTGGGGCCGTTGTCGTCCGGTGGGCCGGAGATCGCCCGGACGAAGAGCTCGCGCTCCTCCACGTCCTGGCACTGCGTGAAGATCTCCTCCAGCTGGTCGACGACCACGACGTCGGGCCCGCCGGTCCCCAGGCGCCCCGCGCCCAGCTCGCGTTCCACCTCGGCGAACGGCCTGCCGACGGCCGCCGCCCACATTTCGACGAGCGTACGGAACGGGCGCGGTCCCGCGCCGGGGACCAGCAGCACCCGCTCAGGGGCCAGGGCCGCCACCAGCCCCGCTCTGATCAGCGAGGACTTGCCGGCCCCGGAAGGCCCGACGAGGACGACGGGCCCCGCGCTCTCCTGGCTCCTCACCCGTTCCACCAGCGACCGGGTCAGCTCCTCCCGCCCGAAGAACAGATGGTGCTGCTCGGGCAGGAACGGCCGCATGCCGGGATACGGGCACGGCCCCTCGCTCTGCGGTTCGACGGCTTCCGTCTCCGCGCTCGCCACCCGCCCCGGATTGCGGGCGACCCGCAGGTCGGCGGCCCGCCCCACGCCGTCCGAATGCGGGCGCGCGGGACCGCCCTGGAACCGCTGGTCGAGGCTCCGGTACAAGTCGAGCAGCGTGAACCAGGCCGGCCCGCCGGCATCGCCCTCGGTCAGCAGCCGCAGCAGCTCACCGCTGAAGAGTGTGTGCGGAGCTCCCTCGGGGGCGAACGACGCCGCGTAGTGCGTGGCGGAGGTGAGCAGGAAGCTGCCTTCGGGGCGGGCAGAGGCGAGCAGTTCGCGGTACGAGTCCTGGGGCGCGGGATCCGCGAGCCCCGAGAAGCAGCAGTCGAGGACGACGACCGGACTGGCCGTCGCGTCCCCGAGCCGTTTGCTGATCTGGTCGTACGGCACGGCGTGGACGGTGTCGCCCGGCGATGCGGTACCGGAGGTGGCGAGGTACAACTGCCTGCCCGGACCGAGCAGTCCGTGCCCGACGAAGCAGAAGAGCACCACGCCGCCTTCGGAGGCGTCGATGGCGGCCTGTACAGCGGCAAGCACCTGCGTCGGCCCCTCGGGGTCGATGACCTCGGTGACGCGGCCCTCCATGCCGCAGTGCCGACGCAGCACGTCCGCGATGTCGCGTGCGGAGCGGGCGGCGCTGGGCAGGTCCGCGAGTCCCGCAGCCTCCTCCGAGCCGTACCTGCCGGTCCCAACCACGACGGCATGGCAGTTCGCCGCCGCCAGGTCCCCCCGCTCGCCCGGCATCGTCAGACGCTCTCCGTGCCCTCGGCCGTGGCAGATTGCGGTCGTTGCTGTTGCTGTTGCTGTTGCTGTTGCTGTTGCTGTTGCTGGGGCGTCGGCTGGTGGAGCGCCTCGGCGACCTGCTGCGCCAGGTCCCCGGCATTCTGCGCGGCGCGCCCGTCGATCCCCTCCGACGTGACCGTGACCTGGGTGCCGTCAGGCCGGGTGATGGTCACGGTCTGGTTGACCTTACGGCTCTGGAGCCAGGCGACGACCGCCGCGGCGGCGGCTGCGGTCAGCCCACCCGGCGCGAGCAGCAACGGCACGATCTCCGTGACCGCACCGCTCATGCTCCCAGGCTCCGGCGCTGCGGGAACCGGCGTCCCCACGCGACTCCGCAACTGCGGATCCCGTCGCAGCCACTCCCGCAGATCGTCTGTCTCGGCCGGTCCGCCGGCGTCCAGGGTGATCCTCACGTGCCCTCCGGAAGGTGGTGATGCCCAGACCTCCTGAAGCTACCCGCGTACCGCTGGCCGCCACCAGGCCATATCCGTACGGGTGTTGGCCTGAATCAGCACAACACCGTTGTGGGCGGGCACTCGCTGCTGACAGAGCGGACGCCGTGCTTGTCAGGCCTTCCTGGTGGCGGGGGAACGCATGGACCCGGTCCCACGGCGGGAAGTCGGCCGGCATCGCCCGCCACTTGATGCCGTTGCCCACGAGATTGTCGGCAGTGTTTCCGAACCGGTGAGCCAGACAGCCACACTCCCGAGTACCCGCGGTGGAGTGCACGGGCATCGGCACGCAAGACTCCGACGCTCGGGCCTCCTGATGCTCGGTGACTCGACACCAGCGAGCTGTTCAGGAGGCCCTCCTCGCACGCGCCGAGCACCCGACGGCCACCCAATCGAAACGGCCGTTCGAGCACCAAGCCCCCAGAGCATTACGACAAAAGCTACTTACGCGTCGGGGTGCTCCGGCAGGGCGAGCCGGTCCGACCAGGAGATCTCGCCGTCCGCGCCGGCCCTCTCCGGTGGGTCGATGTAGACGCAGCCGAGCAGAGCTGTCTCCGCCGCGTCGAACAGCGCGTAGTTGAGAGTAGGGCCAGCCGGGGATCATCTGATCAGTGCTGCGGCCTCGCCCGTAGACGTGGCAGAACAGCAGGTCCGGGCCGGTGGGTGCGTCGGGCCGCAGCCAGTTGCTCACGTCGACTGCGAGGACGATCCGCCCGTGGGCAGCCCTCGGTAACGGCGTGGAGGCCAGCAGCCGGCGGAACCGGGCGGGCTCCAGCCGGCCGAGATTGACCGCGTCGTACATCGCTCCATGTCCGCGCCGGTGCTCGGCCGTCAGCGTGAGCTCGACCAGCGACCTGACCGGCCTGTCCGCGCACAGCACCGCGTCGGTGAGCTCGAGGACGAAGAGCGCATCCGTACGAGCGGACAGGCAGTCGTAGAACTCAACACGACAGCGGGACAGGACCCCCAACGCCTCGACGGCGGGACATCAACAGGGAAACCCGTCCTCAGCGGCCGTTCCTCGACACTTCGTTACTGGTCATCTCGAAGCGCGGAGGGCGGCCGCGTCACGTGCCCCCGGAAACGGTAGATCTCAGCAGGTCGGATGACGGGCGAGGTTAAAGATCAAACTTAGTGGTCGACGAACATCTCGAAGTCGTTGTAGCCATCGGCGAACACGTAAGTGTAGGGCTTGTCGAAAAGCTTATGCCAGTTGTTGTTGGTGTCCTGGCCCCAGATTTCTTCCCGAATGATTTTCACATTCTTCTGACGGCCTGGAGGGGTGTTCGGTGTGCTCACCGTCAGGGTCAGACTGGTGAGGTCCTTCCAGACGATGTGGTTCGCCGGCTTGGGGCCGGCCAGCAGGTTGACCCGGCTGTTGGTGTTCTGAAAGTCGCCGAACTTCTGCAGGTGCTCCTGGTCGGAGTCGCAGCCGTTGGTGTTGGTGCGCACCAGCCTGGTCCAGGTGTCGCTGCCGGATGCGTCCCTGTACCGGGCCGTCACCCAGGACGGGATGCACTTGTTGGTGTTGGAGAGTTCGCCGACATCGAACCAGAGACTGAACGCCTTGAACTCCACCTCCCCCGCAGCAGCAGCAGGGGAGGTGCTGAACAAGCCGGCCAGCAGTCCCGCCCCCGCCATTGCGGTGAACAACCTACGAAATCCTCGAACGCTTCGCACAGCCATGCCGCATCCCAATTTCTGATCGGTCCAAGTTCCCTGCGGCAACAGGCTAGATAACGTTCCGTATGCATGCAATCACTCGGAAGAGTTGCCTGTTCGGCCGGGTTTAGGGAGAGCCGAAACCCCCACCGAACACGTCCGCTTGAAAGGGGCAACGAGGTTAAAGGCCAAGCTCAGCATCGGGCTCCGCGATCTCGCCGCGGTGGCGGGGGTCTGGAGGGAGATCCAGGAGTAGCTGTCGGCCGGGGTCGCGGAGGCCGAGCGCTGGCTGGAGATCCAGACCGAGGCACGACGCAAGTTGTTCCTGCTTCTGGAGAGGCCGTTTTGCGGCGGGGGGCGTCGTGGCGCCAACGGGACCGCCAGTCATGACCGCACCGGCGCCGAGACCGCGGCCGCCGGAGCAGGCCGGCGCTCTGCCGGCCGCGGATGCGCAGGAGCGGCAGGAGGAGGTTCTGGCCGCCCAGCAGGATGCTGAGCGGGCTCGGCCGGCAGCGGAGCGTGTTCGTGCGCTGTTGTCGTCTCTGCGGCGGCGCTCACCGGGCCACCTCAGAAGCCATCCTCGGCATCCCGCCTTCAGCGCGCCCGGGAACAGCGACCCCGGTTACACCCTGTGCGCCCTGCCGCACCGTGCGCGGGCGCGCGGGCCGGGGGCTGGCGGTCGACTCCGGCAGCGCTGCTGGCGCGTGGCGGCCAGTGGGGTGGTTCGGCCGCTCGGCCGCCCTCTCCAGGGGGCCGGTCGAGTGGTCTGCGGGGAACGGGAGGGCTGCACGGGCATACGTAGGGAGCCGTGGTGTCCTCCGTGAGGAGAAGTCGTGTGAAGCCGATCCTCCTGTCCGGAGCGGGTCAGCAGTGCGGCCGCCTGCGGCGTCGAGGAAGAGCGACCGCTTAAGGGGCGCTCGGACGGGCAGGTGCCTGAAGTGTCGATCGCCGTTCGGGCCGGCCCGCCCATTGTCGGCCGAAGTGGTACAGGAGTGTAGTGATGGCGTACGTGACCAGGTGCTCCACGAGAGATGAGGTCCCGAGGGGGTGGCGTCCCCGAGGTGCCGTGCACGTGGTGGGTGCCCCGTGTGCGGTCTGAGCGGGGAAATGCGGTTTGACGGCACCCGGCCGGACCTCGCCGCGATCGAACGCATGACCGATGTTCTGGAGCCGCGGGGACCGGACGGCCGAGGGGCGTGGTCGCAGGGCTCGGTGGCGCTGGGGCATCGGCGCCTTAAGATCATCGATCTTTCCGAGTGCGGCGCCCAGCCCATGACCGATACCCGGCTGGGTCTCACCGTCGTCTTCAACGGTTGCGTCTACAACTACCGTGAGCTGCGTGAGCGCCTGGAGGGGCTCGGGCACAGCTTCTTCTCCCGCTCCGACACCGAGGTGGTCGTCAAGGCGTACGCCGAGTGGGGCCCGGAGTGCGTTGAGTCCCTCATCGGCATGTTCGCCTTCGCCGTGGTCGAGCACCACACCGGCCGTGTCGTACTGGGCCGTGACCGGTTGGGCATCAAGCCCCTGTACGTCACCCAGGACAGTGACCGGCTCCGTTTCGCTTCCTCCCTGCCCGCCCTGCTGGCGGGCGGGGGCGTCGACACGTCCCTCGACACAGTGGCGCTGCACCAGTACCTGAGCTGGCACGGTACGGTTCCGGCGCCCCGTACCGTACTGGCCGGCGTGCGGAAGATCCCGCCGGCCACCGTGCGCGTCGTGGAGCGGGACGGCAGACACCGTGACCACTGCTATTGGCAGCCGTCGTACACCCGGCGATCCGAGTTCGGCGAGGACCCGGCGCTCTGGCAGGAGGCGGTACACGACGCGCTGCGCACGGCGGTCCGGCGGCGCACGGTCGCGGACGTCCCCGTGGGCGTGCTCCTGTCGGGCGGGCTGGACTCCAGTCTGATCGTGGCGCTGCTCGCCGAAGCGGGGCAGGAGGACCTCGCGACCTTCGCGATGGGCTTCGAGGCGGAGAACGGGGAGGGCGGAGACGAGTTCCCGTATTCGGACCTGGTCGCGCGACGGTTCTCGACCGACCACCATCAGTTCATGATCTCGTCCGATCGGCTTCCGTCGGCGCTGGAAGCCGCGATCCGCGCCATGAGCGAGCCGATGATCAGCCACGACGCCGTCGGGTTCCACATGCTGTCGGAACAGGTTTCCAAGGAGGTCAAGGTCGTGCTCTGCGGCCAGGGCGCGGACGAGGTGTTCGCCGGCTACCACTGGTACCCGCGGATCGCCTCGGCCGCCCGGCCGGACGCCGACGAGGTGTACGCGGACACGTACTTCGACCGGACGCACGCCGATCTCACCGCAATGCTGCACCCCGACTTCACCGCCGACCACGACGCCTCAAGGGAGTTCGTCCGGGCGCACATGGCCGCACCGGGGGCTGCGACCGCCCTCGACGCGGCCCTGCGCATGGACGTCCACGCGCTCATGCCCGACGACCCGGTCAAGCGGGTCGACAACATGACGATGGCCTGGGGCTTGGAGGCGAGGGTGCCCTTCCTGGACCACGAGCTCGTCGAGCTGGCCTCAGCCTGCCCTCCGCAGCTCAAGCTCGCGCAGGGTGGCAAGGGCGTGCTCAAGGACATCGGACGCAAGATCCTGCCGCCTGAAGTCGTCGACCGCCCGAAGGGCTACTTCCCGGTGCCTGCGGTCCGGCACATGGCCGAGCCCGTGCTCGCTCGCGTACGCGACGCCCTCACGGCCCCGGAAGCACGCCGACGCGGCATCTTCGACCAGCGCCTGGTCCACGAGCTGCTTGAGGCACCCAACCACCATCGCACCAAACGCGGGGCCAACACCCTGTGGCAGGTCGCGTCGTTGGAAATCTGGCTGCAAACGCACGGTATGTGAGCGGTCGACACCTGAAGCGGAAGCCTGGGAGAGGCGGCCCATGCCCCTGGAGCACACGAAACCCCTGAGGCCCGCGGACGAAACGCCCCGCGGGGCGGCCGAACCCCCCGCTGCCGGAGCGCCTCCAGCGGACCCCGTGGCGGGCCCGGCTCCGGCCCCCGCGCCGATTCGGATGCCCGGGCATCGCGGCGTCGACCCGCCGACCCTCCTGACCGCCCACGGATGCTGGTACCCGTCGGCCGACCCGACGGGCGAGCACGTGGCGTTCATCTGCGACCGGGCCGGGGTTCCCCAGCTGTGGAGCGGGCCCGCACGGGGGGTGGAGGTGCACGTGCTGGATGGCGACCCCGATCCGGTGACCGAGGTTTCCTGGTCGCCGGACGGGCGTTGGATCGCCTACACCTCGGCGCCGGGGGGCGGCGAGCACACTCGCGTTCTGGTGGTGCGCCCGGACGGAACCGGACGTCGGGTACTCGCGGGAGCGGAGCCGGGAAGTTCGGCTCACCTCGGGTGCTGGACGCGTGACGGCACCGCCCTTGCCATCACGGTCGCACAGCCCTCCCCGGCAGGCTCGGAGCACGCCGGACCAGGACACTTGCGCCAGGACGCGGAGGGGGCGTCGTCGGCAGACGGAAGGACACCGGGCTCGGCGTGGTCCGGACGCGGCGGCCCGGCCACCCTGCTCGAAGGAGGGGCCGCGCAACAACCGGTCCGGCGGGACCCCGCGCCGTCCGTGCTCGAAGCGGGCCGCTCTCCGGCGAGCGGCGCGCCGGTCGCGGACCTCGGCCCGGCTCGAAGTGGCAGCCTGGCTGCCTACTTGGTCGATCCGGACGGAGCTGCCGCACCGGTCCTGCTGTTTGCCGAGGAGGGAGCCGCCTCCCTGCGCGTGTGCGACATGAGCGCGGACGGCCGCTTCGCGCTCGTCCGCCGCGGCCCGCGCGGCCGACGGGAGGCCTTGGTGCTCGACACCGCCTCGGGCCGCACCACCTTCGCGCTGCACGTCGCCGACGGGGACCCCTGGATCGGCCGGTTCTCCGCCGACGCGCGGACGCTCTGGCTGCGCAGCGACGCGGAACGGGAGTTCGCGGCCCTCCTGAGGGTACGGCTGGACGAGGAGGGAAGGTCCCAGGGCCTGTCCGTCGGCGCCGAGCGGGAGGAGTCCGCCCTCGATCTGCTGAGTGTGCCCGACCACGGTCGGTGGGCCGTCCTTGCCTGGAATGCCCACGGCGCGACCGAGTTGGAAAGTCTGGGGCTCCACCTCCTCCATACGGATTCCACGGACGGCGCTCTCGGACCGGGGCACCATGCGACCCTGCCCCACGAGGTGGTGACTCGCATCGCGCCCTTGGAGCGCGGCGGGCTGTTCGCCGCCCTGTCGGGATCCCGTCGCAGGCCCGGCATCTGGGAACTGGACGAGGCACTCGTCCCCGCGCGCACTGCCTGGTCGGCGCGGGACGAGGACGCGGTCCCGCCCGGGCGGCCTCCCGTCAGCCCGGTGCCCCTGCGCTGCGAGGCCCGGGACGGGCTCGTGCTCGGCGGCTGGTACTACCGTGCGCCGAAGCAGGACCCGGGCCGGCCGGCTCCGTGCGTGATCCACCTCCACGGCGGACCGGAGGAACAGGAACGGCCCGTGTTCAGCCCTCTGTACCACGAGCTGCTCGGCAGGGGTCTGGACGTGTTCGCCCCAGACGTCCGCGGCTCCTCCGGCTGGGGCCGGTCCTTCGTGGACGCGGACCTCGGCGCCGGCCGGTTCGCGGCGATCGACGACGTCGCCGACTGCGCCGCACATGTGGTTTCGCTCGGGTACGCCGACCCCCTGCGGCTCGGGGTGATGGGCCGCTCGTACGGCGGCTACCTCACCATGGCCTCCCTCGTGTGGCATCCGGACCTCTTCCGCGCCGGGGTCGCGGTCTGCGGGATGTCGGACTTCGCCACCTTCTTCGCCGGTACGGAGCCGTGGATCGCGCAGTCCGCAGCCGCCAAGTACGGGCATCCCCAACGCGACCGGGAACTGCTGCGCGCCCTGTCCCCGATGAGCCGCATCGATCAGTTGCGCGCCCCTGTGCTGGCCGTCCACGGGGAGCACGACACCAACGTGCCGCCGACGGAGTCGGAGCAGTTCGTCCGCGCGGCACGCGACCGCGGCGTCCCGGCGCGGCAGCTGACGTTGCGCAACGAGGGCCACGAATTCCTGCGGGCGGACAACCGGCGGCTCTACCGGCGTGCTGCCGCGGACTGGCTGGAACAGCATCTCAGCCCAGCCCCGTGACCAAGTCCGTCAGGACCGACCGAAGCGCCATGTGCTGCGGCGTGCCTTTTGCCGGATGTCCGTTCGCGTCAGCGGCCGCGGGGGAGCCCAGGACCCCGGTCGGGAACGTGGCCCTCGGTGCTACCTCGTCCCCCTCCATACCCCGAGGGGCCTGGAGCCCCCTCCTCGGCATGCTTCGGCTGGCCGCCGCAGCCACCCACGGCGAGCTGCCGGGCCCTCGCTGCTCCACCTTGTCAACGGCGCCTCGAGGACAGGCCAGGCACACCTCGCCTTCCTTGCAAGAGACGTCGATGCGGTCACATGTGCCTGCCGTGGGGTTACCGCCCTCCGGGGGCGGTCAGCATGTGCAGCCGGGCGCGCAGGGCGGTCAGCCGGATGCGCAGTCGCTGGGGCGGCGCGGCCGGCAGGCCGCGGGTCGTGCCGCGCGCGTAGTACCGCTCAACGTAGTACTGGCCCCCGCTCAGCACGGTCGTGACGGCGATGTACCAGAGAGTGGCGACCATCAGCAGTGGGACCACCTGGTAGTTCTGGTTGTAGACCAGCTGTACCGAGTACAGCAGGTCGTGTACGGCCAGCACGCTGACGATGCTGGTGCCCTTGAGCGTGCCGATCAGCATGTTCCCGGCGGTCGGCACGATCGACCGCATGGCCTGGGGAACGACGATCCGGCGCAAGGTGCGGCGCCTGCTCAGGCCGAGTGCCTGTGCGGCCTCGGTCTGGCCGGGGTCCACGGAGAGGATGCCGCCGCGCACCACCTCGGCGGCGTACGCGGACTCATGCAGGGTCAGGCCGATGACGGCGGTGAGGGTCGGGCCCAGGAGATTCACCGTCTTGATGGTGAAGAGCTCGGGGCCGTACGGGATGCCGAGGCCGAGCGTGGGATACAGGGCGCCGATGTTGAACCAGAACAGTAGCTGTACCAGCAGCGGCGTGGACCGGAAGATCCACACGTAACCCCAACTCAGAGTCCGCAGGACCGGATTGGCGGAGAGGCGCATGACCGCCAGCACGGTACCGAACAGGAATCCGAGCACCATCACCGCGCCGGTCAGCCACAGTGTGAGCAGCAGCCCGTCGAGTACGGCGGCGGTGGTGAAGTACCGTCCCACCACGTCCCATTGGAAGGCCTCGTTGCGGACGACGGAGGCCAGCACCATCGTGAAGACGAGCAGCGCGGCGGCAGCGGACAGCCGGATGCCGATGCGCCGGCGCGGGACGATCGGTGGCAGCTCGGTCCCGGCGGTGCCCTGCGCTCGGGCTTCCTTCGCCAGGGTGGCGGCCGCCCTGGCGCGAGCGGTGATGGTGTCGGATGCGTCGGCAAGATCGGAGCAATCGGGCGGGGTGGCCATGGGGGAGGCTCTCCAGGGGAGGGGTGGGCGTGGACGACCACCCGGCGGCGCGGCGCGGAAGCACGTCACGGGACCGTGCGGATGCGGTGCTGCCGGGAAGGGGTACTCGTGTCGTCACGCTCGCCGCGTCCCTCAACGCGGGCGGAGGGGTTTCCGTGTGGGCGGAGCCGCTCCGTCGTCGATCGTATGTGCCCACGGCCGGGCCGTGTCAACCACGCGAGGCTCGGGCGGCCGGAGCCGTCCAATTCACGGGCCGTTGCTTGACGAAGAGCAGCATGTACTGCTCAAGTAGTGGCATGAATGCCCATCAGCGCTTGGTCTCGCGCGACTACATCGACTTCGGTCGGGTGTGGTCCGCGGCGTGTTGCGCCTGACGCGGCAGCGGGCTGTCTGATCGGCCCTTCCCTCCCTCGGTGACCCCGTCGCGGGCCGAGATCCCCCTTCGCACACCACCCACCGGACGCGGGCAGTGAGCCGTACGAGGCACGCTGCCGCGAATCCGGACGTGCGCTGCCGCCGCCCCGATCCTGCTGACCTCCCGTGTCGTCACGCCCGTATCACCCCGTATGTGTGCGTCTTTGACGTCCCCTTGTTTTCCGTTGCAGCAGCGGCTGCTCGTTCATGCCCGCGCGCTCGGTCCATCGCCCTTCCGAAAGGCCCACCCCATGCCCGTGGAATTCCTCGGCATCGCCGCGACCAACGACGGCTCCGAAACGACCGCGCGATCCGGCGCCGCCTTCGACAAGGAGTACACGCTCCGCCTCGCCCGGGCGCACGAGGACCACGGCTGGGACCGCGTGCTGTTCGCCTACGGCTCCGGATCCCCGGACCCCGCACCGGCGGCCGCGTACATCGCGAGCAGGCTGGACCACCTCCAGATCCTGCTCGCCCACCGGCCCAACGTCTCGTACCCCACCTACGCCGCCAAGACCTTCGCCACCCTGGACCAGATCAGCGAGGGCCGACTGACCGTCCACTTCACCACCGGCGGCAACGACCACGAGCAGGGCCGCGAGGGCGACACCCTGACCAAGGACGAGCGCTACGCCCGCACCCGCGAGTACATCCGGATCGTCAAGAAGATCTGGACCACCCGCGAGCCCTTCGACCACGAGGGCGAGCACTACCGCTTCCACGACTTCGTCAGCGATGTCTTCCCCGTCCAGCAGCCGCGTCCGAACGTCTCGTTCGGCGGCTCCTCACCCGCCGCGTACGCCGCCGGCGGCGCGGAGGCCGACATCTACTGCCTGTGGGGCGAGCCGCTCGCGAAGACCGCCGAGCAGATCGAGGCCGTGAAGGCCGCCGCGAAGGCTGCGGGCCGCACCGACGTGCCGCGCATCCAGGTCGCGTTCCGCCCGATCATCGCCGCGACCGAGGAACTGGCCTGGGAGAAGGCCCACCGCACGGTGGGCGCCATCAAGCAGCGGCGGCAGGCAGGCCTCGTACGACACCACCGCAACGGCGTCCTGGAGGCTGCCGCACCTCAGAACACCGGATCACAGCGGCTGGTCGCCATAGCCGAGGCGGGGGAGCGTTACGACCGGGCGCTGTGGACCCCGACCGCCGCCGCCACCGGCGGCGCCGGCAACTCCAACGCCCTGGTCGGCACCCCGGAGACGGTCGCCCAGGCATTGCTGGACTATTACGACCTCGGCGTGGACGTCCTCTCGGCTCGCGGCTACGACCTGCTGGGCGACGCCGTCGACTTCGGCCGGCACGTGATCCCGCTCGTCCGCGAGGAGGTCGCGAAGCGCGACGCCGAACGTGAAGCCGCGCACGCGGCACACGACCCGCACCAGACCCTTGCGGCGGCGCGCGGGTGACCTCCGCAGCACGCACGCCCCGCCAAATCGCCATGCCCCGCCCCGGGGCCATGTCCCGCAACGGAAAGGCCTTCCCGCCGTGAACCTCCCCGGGAACGGGATCCGCACCCGCCTGCGCGCCGCCGCCTTCGCCCTCCTGCCCCTCCTGGCGCTGACCGCCTGTGGCTCCGGCGGCGGGGCCCCGGCCGTGGCGGGTGCCCAGGTGTCCCCCGCACCGGCCGACGACCCCGTCGCCGGCGTTCAGGCCGTGGACTCGGTCGCCGCCCTCCTGCCCGCCGAGGTCCGTAAGGCGGGGACCCTGCGGGTCGGCGGCTCCGTCGGATCCCCGCCCGCGGCGTACTACCCGAACGGGCAGGACAAGCCGCCCGCAGGCCAGGACATCGACATCGCCGACGCGGTGGCCAAGGTCCTCGGCGTGAAGCTGGAGCGCCAGGACGCGTCCTTCGAGACGATCCTGCCCGCGCTCGGCAGCGGCAAGTACGACTTCGGGACGGGCAACTTCGGCGTCACCACCGAACGCCTGAAGACCATCGACTTCGTCACCTACATCAACGACGGGCAGGGGTTTGCGGTCAAGACGGGCAACACCACCCTGACCACGCAGGTATCCGACCTCACCCAGCTGTGCGGACTGACCATCGGAACCGGCGCGGGCACGACGTTCGAGAAGACCCTCACCGCGCAGAAGGGCGTCTGCGCTGCAGCCGGCAAGAAGCCGTTCGAGGTCAAGGTCTTCTCCGAGACCGGGGCCGTCACCACCGCCCTGCAGCAGGGCCGGATCGACGTCGTCATGTCGACGATCAACGGCCTGCGCCACCAGGCCGCACAGCCCGCCGCGCAGACCACTTTCCTCGGCGAGTACCACCGCCTCGACGTCGGCTTCGCCTTCAAGAAGGGTTCCCCGCTCACCCCGGCTCTCCAGGCCGCCGTCAACGAGCTGATCAGGAACGGCACTTACGCGCGGATCCTGAAGAAGTGGGGCACCACCGCCTCCGCGATCGACACGTCGCAGATCAACCCGGCCGAGCACACGTGAAGGGAGAGGCCGTGAGCGACGTCATGGTCGAGGTGCGCGGCGTCCACAAGAGCTTCGGGCCACTGGTGGTACTGCGCGGCGTCGACCTGAAAGTCCGCGCCGGCGAAGTCACCGTGATCCTCGGTCCCTCCGGCTCGGGGAAGTCCACGCTCCTGCGCACCATCAACCACTTGGAGAAGGTCGACCGCGGCTGGATCAACGTCGACGGTGACCTCATCGGATACCGCAGCTCCCGCGGCAGGCTGTACGAGCTGAAGGAGAAGGAGGTTCTTCGGCAGCGCACCCGCATCGGGTTCGTCTTCCAGAACTTCAACCTCTTCCCGCACCTCACCGTGCTGGACAACCTCCTCGAGGCCCCGGTCTCGGCGCTGCGCCGCCCGAGGCAGGAGGCGGAGGCGACGGCCCGCCGGCTGCTGGACCGCGTCGGCCTTTCCGACAAGTCCGACGCATACCCGCTGCAGTTGTCCGGCGGGCAGCAGCAGCGCGTGGCCATCGCCCGCGCGCTCGCCCTCGAACCCAAGGTACTGCTCTTCGACGAGCCGACCTCGGCGCTCGACCCGGAGCTGGTGGGGGAGGTCCTGGACGTCATCAAGGACCTGGCCCGCGCCGGAACCACCATGATCGTCGTGACGCACGAGATCGGCTTCGCCCGCGAGGTCGCCGACACGGTCGTATTCATGGACGGCGGAGCCGTCGTCGAACAGGGGCCACCCGCGGCCGTCTTGGACGACCCGCAGCACGTCCGTACCCGCGCCTTCCTGTCCAAGGTCCTCTGACCGCGCCCGTTCCACGTCATGCGAAGGCGACGGCGGCCTCCTCCCGGAGGGGAGGTGTGGACGCGGACGTCGCCGTGAACGCCGAACCGGATCACGAGCCCAGGTGGTTCCGCTCCGTCGAACGGGGCCCGCAGGAGCCGCGCCCACCGGGGCGCGTCCTGCCGCCTCCCGCAGCACGTTGTCGCAGAGGTCCAGCATCCCGAGCGAGCGGCACGGGACGATTCGGAAGATCGTGCCGAGCCCGTCGGATCAGGTCGCCTCACCGGAGAGCAGGTCGAAATGGGCCCAGCCCATGGCTGCGATGCACGCCCAGCGCCGTCCGCATCCGGCCGCCTTGGGGGTCGGGGCGTCGGTCACCGGGATGGCCGGAACGGTGGCGCAGATGCACCCCCAGGGGTCGTGCGCCCCGTCGTCGGGAATTCCGTCGTCCCCTGGAACGACAGCACGCTCGGGCTCCTTGCCCACGGATACGCGTGGCTGCCCGACCGGATGCGCCGCACCCCTGATGGCTCGGAGCGGAAGCCTGCAGGTGCTTGCTGGAGCACGGCGTCCTTCACGATCCGACACGACCTCCTGATGTAATAATCCTACTGCGAGTTTGTCTATTACCTACTCGAGGGGGAGTCTTGCCTTTCGCGCACACGGCCGAGGCGGCACGAGCCTGGGTCCACGGTTGGACCGCTTCGCGCGGCGCAGCCCAACCTGTGCCCCGTACTTGGGGTTTCACCATCGACGTCGGCCTTCCCGGACACGTCATGCGCCACGTCCTGCATTCCGCGGATGAAGCGACCGTCCACAAGGTCACGGAGCACGCCACCGCGCCCGGCATCTGGTTGAAGGCATTCGTCCCACCGGAAACACTTGAACCCTGGCTTGCCCCTGGCTGGCACCTCGCCGGCGGAACCGGCTACCTGATGTCCACCTCGCTACCCACCGGCCACACCCGGGCCCAGACCGAAACCCCCGACGGCTACCGGCTGAATACCTGGACCCGGGCCGGCGTCACCCGCGCTCTGGTGCGCACCGCCGACGGCGCCTTCGCCGCGCGCGGCCAGATCGCCGTCACCGGCTTCAGTGCCGTCTTCGACCAGGTGGAGACCGACCCGGCCCACCAGCGCCGCGGCCTGGGACGCCTGGTGATGCGCAGGCTCACTGCCGCCGCCGCAGGGCAGGGCGCCACGGCAGGTGTGCTGGGCGCGACGCCGGAAGGCCGAGCCCTGTACGAGACGATGGGATGGCGCGCACTGGCCCCGCTGACAGGCGCCATGCGGGGTCCGGGCTCGTCCGAGACCTGATCGACGGGAGAAACGCCGTGGCCGAACAGGCCAGGCAGGGCGGGCCGAGCCCTGCTGCTGTCCGCGGTTAGGGTCGCGCGTCACTGAGCCCCGTGGGTCTGGTGGTCCCGGGCGGTGTCGGCGGTGCTGGTCACGCCGTGTGCCGCTCGGCACGGCAGACGTCAGAGCGCCTGCTGGAGTTCGGCGATCACGAGACCACCGTCAGCACGATCTTGCCTTGGATGTGACCTTGCGCGGCTCGGGCGTGTGCGCTGCCTGCCTCGGGCAGCGGGTAGGTGCTGTCCACCCCGACCTGGAGCTTGCCCTCGTCGAACAGGCGCCCGATCTGGGCGAGCTGGGGGCCGTTGGAACGCACCTGAATGTTCGAGACTGTGATGCCCAGACTAGCCGTCTCTTCCGGGTCGTACTGGGCGAAGAACACCGGAAGCATGGTGCCGCCGCGCTTGAGCACAGTCAGGAAGCGTGAGCTGTCTGGGCCACCCACGGTGTCGATCACCAGGTCGACACCGCTGACCGCGTCCGCGGCCTGCGTCCTGGTGTAGTCGATGAACTCATCGGCGCCGAGCTGGCGCAGGAACTGCTCGTGCCGGCCCGAGGCCACCGCGATTACGTGTGCCCCCTTCCATTTCGCCAGCTGTACCGCGAAGTGGCCCACTCCACCGGCGGCCCCGTTGACCAGCACGGTCATCCCCGGCGTGATCGGCACCGGCTGGTGCACCTGGCCGGTGAAAACAGACGGCACGTCGTGGCCGAGATCAACCAGATACTGCCAGGCCGTAAGCACGGCCATCGGCGCTCCAGCTGCCTGAACGTGGTCGATACCGGCCGGCTTGTGAGCTAGGTCCGAAGCCGGCGCGGCCACGTACTCGGCGTACGTCCGGCCGTCGAATCCGGGGAACCGCAGCATGCCGAAGACCTCGTCACCGACGGCGAACCCCAGCACGTCCGGAGCGACTGCCTGGACCACGCCCGACATGTCCGTTCCGGGGATCAGAGGGAACTCCAGCGTCGGCCTCATCTCGGCCGGCATGACCTTCATCCCCTCACGCAGGTACCAGTCCGGCGGGTTGATGCCCGCCGCGTGCACCCGGACGAGCACTTCGCCCGGGCCGATCTCGGGATCCGTCACCTCGTCATACTGCAAAACTTCCGGCCCGCCGGCTTCGTGGAACTGGATTGCCTTCATCGTGTCTGTCGCCTTCTTGGGGAAACGTTGCTCCTGCAGTCAAGGCCCAGGACTGCATGGCCGTCCAAGACCGGTTCTGCAACCTGATCATTCCGAAACGGCATGACGCGTACGCTGCAAGGGTGAACGATCTCGGACAGGACCTGGAACTGCGGCTGGTGCGCTACTTCACCGTGGTGGCGGCACACCAGCACTTCGGCCGGGCCGCCGCCGACTTGCACGTGGCCCAGCCGGCGCTGAGCCGCCAGATCCAACGGCTTGAGAAGCATCTCGGCACACGACTGCTGGACCGCGTACCCCAGGGCACCCGGCTCACTCCGGCCGGCCAGCGGTTCCTCCCCCAGGCCCAAGCCCTGCTGCAGGCCGCCCGTCAGGCGGAACTGGTCGTGCGTGAACAAGCCGAGACCGAACAAATCGCGATCGGCTACGTTGAAGACCTGGTGATCACTGCCGCCGTACGGGAACTACGCCGCCGCTACCCGGACGCCGAGGTCACCACGCGGCACTTGAGCTGCCGCGACGTCGGGGCGCTGTCCGACAAGCGCGTCGACGCTCTGATCGCGCGGGCCCCACTGCCGCTCGCCGCCGACGATGTCTTCACCACCCCTCTGTACGAGGAGCCCCGGATGCTCGTGGTCCCCAGCGGCCATCCCTTGGCCGGCCGCCCGTCGGTGACCGCTGAAGAACTGGCTGGCGAGGAGGTGGCGCCGTGCCCGTTCGAGACCGCGGACTGGACTTCCTACCGGATCCTCGGGGCCGACGTGCCGCCGATCGAGAGCTACGAGGACAAGCTCGAACTGGTCGCGAGTGGCAGGGCGATCGCCGTGCTACCGGTCGGCGATCGGCGTAGCTCTCTGCGCCCCAACCTCGTCACCGTCCCGATCGAGGGCTCTCCTCCCAGCCAGGTCGTCCTGGTCAGCCGCAAGGGCGACCCGAATCCGATGATCAGGAATCTCCGGCTGGTGGCCAAGGCCGTCCTGACCGCCCCGGCAGCCTGACCGGGCTCGCCTTCATTTACAGCAAGGCGATCCGCGAGGGACCGGAGGTGCGCATCCTGCGCAAGGACCGGGTCCACCTGGCGCCGTGGATGCCGTCGCTGGAGCAGGCCGTCGCCGACATCGCCCAGGACGCCCCGCACTGGGACATGACGGTGTTCCAGCGCCCAGGGCCGATGGCATGGTCATCGCCAAGGTGGCGCTGTCGGCGGAGTGGCCCGCCCGGTCGAGGAAGCAGGCCCGCGCCGCCCGGCTGGTCTGCGCGGTGTGCGACTACGACCGGCGCTGGTTCAAGGACGAGCCCCGGCTGCAGGTCGACGTCCGGCTGCCCGAGCGGCCCAAGGCCCGGCGGCTGGTATGCGGTGCTGCAACGACGGCGTGGACGAGATGGAGCGCCTGGCCTCGCTCGCCGGTACGTCGTCGTGACGCCCGTCGATCCGAGATCTCCTTCAATCCGCCCTGGGCTACGCGAACATCCTGGTGCTCCAGGAGTCCTCGGCGAACCGGACTGGGTGAACCTGCTCGCGCCCGCCGACGAAAGAGGGCTGACCCCGCTGTTTCGGTACCGCGTGCGCCCTTACGGCGAGGTGACCTCGACATGGGCACCCGTCTGAGCCTCGCCGCGGCTTCGACCACGCCACCTGGTGTCGGGGTGTGGAGTTCCCCGATGAACCGCCAGGTGACGCTGCCGGATCGTCAGGGCCGGACCGGGGGTTGGCCTCCCAGCCGTCGAGGAGCCGCTCGAGTCCCAGTTCGAACCCGCGCTCGGCGCTGTCGGCCGAGTGGGGAAGCTCGGCATCACGAATGACCCGGGCGAGGAGTGGATGGCGCCCGCTCTTGACGACTTTGTCGAGGTAGGGCGCATGGGCGTCCATCCATTCGATATCGAAGCCTAGGGGATCGAGGGCGGCGAGTGCGTGCTCGATGGCATCGAGGGAGTTCGGTCCAAGTGATGGGCGCCCTGCTGCGAGGGAGGTCATCCAGGGATGCCGGTGGAAGGTGGCCCGGGAGCGATGGGCCAGGCCTCGCAGGTCGGTGCGCCAGTCGCCGGTGGGAGCAGGCGGGCCGCCGTCTTCGGCCGCTACGGCGTCGAGTATGAGGTCGAGCAGGTCGTCTTTGGATGCCAGGTAGCGATAGAGCGAGGCTGTGCCCGTTCTCGGTTCCTTGGCGACGCGCCGCATGGACGGTGTCCCGATGCCCTCGGCGTCGGCGATCCCGATGGCGGCGCTGGTGACCTCCGCCCGAGTGCGTGACGGCGCGGGGCCTTTCGCGGCCCGCTCCGGTCGTCCTCGACGGGACTCTCCGGCGACCGGACCGCGTCCACGGCCAGGTTGTTGGCTACCTTCGTCATGTACGGATTGGTTCCCCGGGAGCTGATGCGCTTGTCAGCCGGCCGCCCCAGGCTGACGTAGCCGTGGAGGATGTTGCCCAGCATGCGGATCGAGTGAGTCTGGTCCGGCTCCGTGAGGGCGTAGCCGAGCAGGATCGGCCGCGTCATCTGTGCGTGTCGCACCACGGCGCTTGCGGCAGTGGGATGCCCGGCCTCCGGCGGCCGGCGCCCGCTTGACCAAACCCATACGGGCACCCCCTGGAGCGGGCCGGAGGGCGCGCCCGAGCAGGAGCCCTGCACGTGCCCGCCCCGGTTCGGGGCGGGCACGTGCAGGGCTCCGGCACGGGCTCCTGCGTGCCCGGTCAGGGGCGGTTGGCGCTCGACGGGCCGAAGAACTCGATCTCCGCGATGGCGACCTGCTTGTCGGCAGAGATCGTGTGCGACGTCTCGACGGTGAAGCGGACCTTCGTGACCTCGCCGACGGGGAACGGACGCCGCTGGCCGCCAGCCCCCTGGTCCAGGGTCAGCCGGCGCGTGGTGACCCTGCCGTCCTTCCCGGTGATCGTCGCCGTGACGCGGTGCGGAAGGGCGGACTCGCCGGTCTTGTCGGCCCGCGCGGAGACGCCCGGGGTGATGATCAGGTCCAGCAGCCGGGTCGGCTCGCTGAAGGTGGCCTCGATCCACTCGCCTTGGCCGGACTGTGAGACGCCGGGCCCCCACCAGGTGTTGCTGCGCTTGTCGAGGACGAGCTCCGGCTGGTGGCCGGGATACGAGCGGGAGGCCGCGATCCGGTCCGGGGCGACCGGAGCCCGCTTGGCGAAGTGGTCCCGGGCGGCCTGGATGCCGGCGGGCAGGTACACGAAGCCGAGGATCGCCAGGGTGACGACGACGGCGAGGGTGATCCAGGTGCCGATGCGGTCGAAGACCCGGCGCAGCCGGGGGCGGTCGCCCGCCCACGGCGTCTCACGGTGCCGCCCGTCGAAGAGGCTGCGCCACCAGGGCGCCCGTCCGGGAACGGCGGCCTCGCCGGTTTCGGCCAGCGGCATGGCGCAGCGCACGCAGTAGTGGCGGTCGGCACGGTTGGGCGTCGAGCACCACCGGCACGGCGGGCTGCCCTCGACGCCGGGCTGCTGTCCGGGGGCTCGTACCGTGGGCCGGTCGGTGTCCGGTCGGCCGGGCAGGACCGGTGCGGCGGCGGCCGGAGCGGGGCGCGGCGAGTCCGCGTCCGCCACGGGCACCAGGAGGGATCGGGCCCGGTCGGACATGGTGTCGCTCAGCGCGGCGCCCTCCGGCGACGCGCTGTCGTCCGGCGACGGGACGTCCCGGCGCGCCGGCCCCCCCGACCCCGCGCCCCCCGACCCCTCGTGCCCCGGCCCCTCGTGCCCCGGCGCGCCGACCGTTCCCGGGCCTTGCGAACCCGTCGCAGTCCCCGGGCCCACCGTCCTCTGCGGAACCGATGCCGGTCCCTGCGAACCGCCGGAGCCGCCCGTCGTCCGGGCGTCGGGCGCGGTTCCGGCAGGCCGTGCGGCCTCGTGCGGCGGCCTCGCGGCGTCGGCGGCGGGCCGCGCGGCGCGGGCGGCGCCCTGGTCCCAGCCGAGCACGGCGCCGCACGCGTTGCAGAAGGACTGGCCCGGTTCTGCGCGCGTTCCGCACTCGGGGCAGTTCTGCGTGGTCATGTCTCGAGAATCCTTTCGGTGGCGGTCACTTCGACCGTGTACGGCATGTGGGCGGGGCGGGCGGCGGCGACGAGGGAGTCCAGGCGGTGGGTGTCGGCCGGAGTCGGCTCGGGCAACCGGAGGGTGACGTGCAGCCGGGGCCGCCGGGCGCCGGGGAAGGGGCCGAGCGGGCGGGCGTTCCAGTCGGCGCCGCCGCTCTCGGTGATCTCGGGTGCGACGCCGAAGGCGAGTCGTACCGCCTCCGCGAGGCCACGACGGGTGCCGCGGACCCGGTGCAGCGCGACGGCGGCCGCGACGGCGGCTCGCAGCCTGGGCTCGGGCTCGCTGCCGTCGGTCTCGGCACCCACCCAGGTGCCGAGCCACCGCGCGAAGTCGGCCGGGGCCAGCGCCGGGTCGAAATAGCTGTCCAGGCAGTCCAGTACGTTGAGGATGGGTGCGAGGACCTCGTCCAGGCCGCCGACGAAGCACTGTGCCAGGTCGTCGTCGGCGAAGACGGCGGGGAGCATCGCGCTCAGCGGGAGTGAGGAGCCCAGGCCGTCGACGGAGCCCCGGTAGGGAGTGGCCGTCACCCGTCGTCCCCGATCACCCGGACACGATGGTCGAAGGAGAAGACGAGCGAGGCCCGCTCCAGGTCGATGCGGTCGGTCGGGTCGCCGCGTTTGCCGGTGAGGGGATCGGCGGGGTGCAGGACGACCTGGTCGACGAGTTCCACCCCTGGGACCCGCTGCAGTACCGCGAACAGCTCGCCCGTCTGGACGGGTCGGCCGAAGGGCCAGCCCTGCCCGTCCGCGCCGCCGGTCAGCGGGTCGAGGTGGCGGTAGAGCGCGTCGTGCGCCCGGCGGCGCACCCGGTCGGTGTCGACGCCGCGGAAGGCGTGCACCGTGGCGACGACGGTGACGCCCTGGTAGTAGGGCGGGCCGACGGCCAGCCGGGTGCCGATGAGACGGCGCTCGTCGAGGTGGCGGGTGATCCGGCGCAGCAGGTCGTCGCCGGGCACGAGCTGCTCGAAGCGCAGCCGCCCGCCCGGATCGGGGACGGCCTGGGGGACGACGAGGACGCGGACCGCGTAGGCGCCGTGTTCGCCTTCCCCGCCCTCCAGACAGGTGATGCGCGCGGTCTCCGGCGCGGCGCGCCGGGCGAGCTCCTCGTAGTCGCGCAGGGTGACGGCGCGGTCCTGGGCGCGGAGCGTGATCGGTGCCCGCAGCTTGGCCTCCTCCACCGTCTCGCCGTCGACGCCGCCGCGCGCCGCCTCGCGGTTGACGACCTCGGCCACGTACGGGATGGAGGTGCGCAGCACCTGGACGGCGCCGCGCGCGACGTTGCCGCCGCGTCCGCCGCCGGTGCGGTAGCGGTGGGCGCGGACCACGGAGCCCTTGGGGGCGACCGCGCCGTACTGGCGCAGCGTCCCGTCCGGTTCGCGGACGGCCGGCCCGAAGGCGATCTCGCCGGTGGCGGCGTCCAGGGTGACGTGGTGGTCGCCGGGCCGGGACGCGGCGAAGTGCGGGACCACCTGCCAGTCCTGCCAGCCGTCGTCGTCGGCGGTCTGCAGGAGCAGCGGCGGGTCGTCGGCGACGACCGGGGCGTGGGTGAGCCGCAGCCGCTGGCCGGGCAGTCCGGTTGCTTCGCCGAGTGCCTCGTCGTGGACGGTCTCGGCGTGCACGGCGCGGGTGGTGGCCCCGATGGTGTACGCCTCGACGGAGCGGATGCTCGGCGAGGTGGTGTAGAAGGGCTGGCCCGGCAGCGGATCGGTGACGCGGCAGCGGACCCAGCCGGCCTCCCGCCCGCCGTTACGTGAGAGCACATGGCCGCCGGGCAGGTGCAGGACGACGTCGCCGGGGCGGTTGAGACCGCCGGTGCCGTCACGGTCCACCTCGCAGGGCTGCCAGCCGTCCTCGGTCCACGCCTCCCACAGCAGGGGCGGCTGGCGCGGATCGACGCCGACGCCGTCGACGCGGCTGTCGAGTTCCAGGGCGAGCACGCAGTACGGGGCAGCCGCGGTGAGACCGATGAGCATGCAGTCGCCGGGGTTCGGGGCCTCGGCGAAGCACAGCACGTCCTTGCCCTCGGCGAGGTCCGTGGTGCGGTCCGCCACGGGCTGCCCGCGGTGCTGCACCACCACGTGGGACGTCGCGCACGGGACGACGGCCAGGTCGCGCTCGGTTGCGAAGACGACGGCCTCCTCCCGCTCGGTGCGCAGGGTGGCGACTTCGGCACCGGCCGGGACCAGGACCACGTCCTCTTGGGGCGCGGACAGCCAGAAGGTGACGTCCGTGCGCGCCGCGGAGGGCGGGAAGAGGGTGATGCCCACCAGGTCGAGGAAGGCGAGGTGGTTCTTCTCCGGGACGCGGTTGAGCCGGTAGACGATCTGGTCCGCCATGTGCGCGACCGTCTCGACGAGCGTGACGCCGGGGTCGGAGACGTTGTGGTCGGTCCATTCCGGGGCGCGCTGCTGGATGTAGCGCTTGGCGTCGTCGACGAACTGCTGGAAGCGCCGGTCGTCGAGATTGGGGGAGGGCAGGGACATCAGTGGTCGCTTTCCAAGGAGCCCGGCGCGCCCGGCTCGTCGTGGGAGGGGATGACGTAGAAGGGGAAGACGAGGCTGCGCGGGTTGTTCGTCCCGCGGATCGAGTACCGGACGTCGATGAACAGGACGCTCTGGTCGCCACCGGTGGAGACCTCCACGTCGTGGACCTCTATCCGGGGTTCCCAGCGGTCCAGGCTCACGTACACCTCGTGCTGGATGCGTCCCGCCGTCTGCTCGTTGACCGGGGCGAAGACGAGGTCGTGGATGGCGCAGCCGAACTCGGGGCGCATCGGCCGCTCACCCGGGGCAGTGGCCAGGACGAGCCGGATGGCCTCCTCGACCTCGCGCTCACCACTGACCAGGGCAATGCCCCCGGTGGGTCCGATGCGCATCGGGAACGCCCAGCCGGAACCGACGAACTGTTCGGCCATCAGGGGCCACCTGCCTTTTCCATCTGCCGACGCCGCGGGCGTGCCGGTGCGGTCGTGCGGTCATGCGGGGAGGGGGTACTTCACGGTGTTGACGTAGACGAGCCCCATGAGGTCGACCTTGATGGCGCGGATGCCGACGTTGGCGATGGAGTTGACCTGGACCGTGCCGCCGGAGGTGATCATGGTGGCGCCCACGGCCTTCAGGCTGAGCGCGCCCATCGCGTCGACGCTGACGGCGCCCGCGAGCGACTTGATGTTGACGATGCCGCGGCCCTGGATGTCGAGGAGTCCGCCGCTCTTGATGGTGAGCCGGCGCCGGGCGCTGAGCGTCAGGTCGGTGCCGGCCTCGACGGACACCGAGCGGCCGCCCTTGATGGTCACCGACCCCTTGCTGTCGACGGTGATCTCCGTCTTGGTGCGGTCGAGGTTGATCGTCAGCCGGTCGTCACCGCTGGCGATGCGCACGCCCTGCTTGCGCCCGCCGGTCCGCTGGCTGAGCAGGTCGACGCGGTTGGCCTGCCGGTCGGACAGGGTGTGCCGGGCGGCCTTGCGCTTGAGTCCGTCGTGCAGGGGCACGTCGTCGACCCGGGTCGGCAGGTCACGGCCGTTGTACAGACCGCCGATCACGAACGGGTGGTCCAGCGCGCCCCGGTCGAAGGCGACCAGCACCTCGTCGCCGACGTCCATGGGGAACACGCCGCCGCCGCCCACGCCCCCGGACTGCACGCTGCGCGCCCAGTCGCTGACGTACGTGTCGTCCAGCCACGGGAACTGGAGCTTGACCCGGCCCTGCTTCAACGGGTCCTGTACGTCGGTGACGATGGCGTTCGCGACGCCGGGCAGCCGGGTGGCGCTCGCGGTGTCCGCGCCGCCCCCGCCCGACGCCAGCCCGTACAGGGAGCGCCACTGGCGTCCGCTCACCGTGATCCACGACTCGTAGTGCCTGCCGTCGCCGAAGACGTGCCGCACGGAGGTGACGGTGTACTTGCCCTCGAAGGGCCTGCCCACGTCGGCGAGGGCGACGGGCAGGCCAGGCCTCAGCTCGGGACTGCCGTACACCGCCACCTCCAGCTCCGCGAACGACGAGGTGACGTCGGCGGCGAGGGCCTTCGCGGCCTGCTGGACCTCGTCCTGCCGGTCGTACGGCGTGCCGGTCTCGACGAGCTGCGCCGACGCGAACGCTCTGGCCGCCTGGCCGGGAGCGAGGCCGATCGAGATGCCCGGGTCGGTGGTGGCCGGGGCCGTCTCGACGATCTTCTTCTTGGTGGTCACGTTCCAGCCGCGCGACTCGACCGTGCCGACCTGGTCCGCGGCGGTGACCGCCGCCCGCAGACGGAGGATGTCGTGGCCGGCCTGGAGCACGAACGGGCTCCTGTCGCCGTCGGTCCGCGGGGACGGCGCGCCGGCCGACGGGGTCGGCGTGACGAACCGGAACTTCCCCTTGGCGTCCAGGGACATCACCATGCCGTTCTCGTCGGCGAGCCGGGACAGGAAGTCCCAGTCGGTGACGTTGGGCTGGCTGATGAACCCGTAGGCGCCCTTCGTCGACTGGATCCGGCCGATCGGCACGCCGTCCAGGGCGGCGAGCTTGCGGGCGATGTCGGAGGCCTTCTGGTTGCGGTAGGCGGCGACGCGGCGCCGGCGCATCATCCGGTGCCCGAAGTCGTAGCCACGGATCACGGTGAAGCTTCCCGTGCCGTCGTAGTCGGCCTCCAGCGCGGTGACCTCGCCGGTCAGCAGGGGCTTGCCGCCGCCCTGGCCGTCGGCGATCGGCGTCAGGACCACCCTCGTGCCGAAGGTGACGCCGAGCTTGCCGAGGACCAGCCGGTACGGGTCGCGGAAGGTCAGCCGGAACGCGGCGGGCACGCCGACGCCCTGGTCGACCCAGCCCTCGACGAGGAGCGGGGCGATGTCGTCGGGGAGCTTCGCGGCGCCGATCCGCACCTGCATGATGCTGGAGAACGCGGGCTGCACCATCAGCGCGACACCTCCTCGGGTGCGGGAAGCACCAGTTCGGTGCCCGTCGGCAGCCGGGACGGGTCGTCGATGCCGTTGATCTCGGCGATCGCCCGCCAGACGGTGGCCGTGCCGTACTCCCGCCACGCCAGCGACTGCAGCGAGTCGCCCGCCACGACCCGGTGCACGCGCTGAGCGGTGAGCGCGCCGGAGGTCGGGTTCTGGCCCTTGGTCTTCCCCGGGATCTCCACCAGGTGCACCTGACAGGTGGCACGGATGGGCACGCCCGTGGTGCCGAAGAGGCTGTACGACGCCTCGACGGAGCTCACGTACGCGACGAAGCGGGCCGTGGAGAACGACCCCCACTCGAAGACCACCCACGGCGGCGACGGCTGGTCGGCGGCGATGCTCTTCGCCGTCACCTCGCAGCAGTCCAGCAGCGATTCGACCTTCTTCAGCACCGTGTTGGCGGTCGGCGCGGTCGACGAGTCCAGGAAGATCTCCAGGGTCATCTCGCGCGGCTCGGCGCCCATGAACTCCGGCTTGGAGCCGTCGCGCACGGCCATCGTCGGCGTTGCCTTCCACTGAGCGCGCTGGCTGAGGGACAACTGCGACGGATTGAACTCGAAGCCGAACGTCCGCATCAGTGCCCCGGGTGTCGTGCTCGTCCCGATCGGTGGCTCGTGGATCGCCAGCGTTGCGCGCACCAGGCTCTTGCCGGCGCCCCTGCCGCTCGTGGCCATGGGTGTGCCTCCTCTCCGTTCTGCTCCGCCGCGCCGTCAGTCCGTGAACCCGTGGTGGGCGATCTCCAGGACCTCCGTGGCCACGGCGGGGCTCGCGGGATCGAGGGTGGGGCCCTGCCAGCTCACGGGCAGGACGTCGATGAGCCCCCAGCGGGCCACCAGCGACCCGTCGGCCCGCAGCGCCGCGATCTGGGCGGTGGGCCGCTTGATCCCCGTCTGGACCGACGAGATCCACTTGGCGACCTTCGAGGTGTCCGGGGTGAGCGGCCGGGTGAGCCGGATGGTGGGGAAGGTGACCCGGGTGGGCAGGTGCCACACGAAGCCGTTGTTGCCGCCTTCCTGGCGGTGCTCGACCTCCACCCGGGACGACAGGCCTTCGCATCCGTTGAAGAAGCCGAGGCTCTCGCCGTCGATGGTGAGCGTGAACCAGATGGTGGACCCGGGGTCCTGGCGAGGCATCCGAGGTGGGCCTTTCTGTCGTTCTGTGGTGGGCGCGCGAGGTGCCCGCGGTTCGGGGAACCACGGGTCGTCCGTCAGGCGCGCGGATCGCGGAGTCTGCCGATCCGTTCACGGTCCATGCGCAGTTCGGTACGGACGAGGCGGGTGACCCGGCCGATGATCCGGTGCACCAGCTCGTCCAGCTGGAAGTCGGTCAGTTCGCGCGGATCGAAGCCGCCGGCGGGGACCGCGGTGTACTCGGGCAGCGGGTCCTCCTGCGCGGGCGCCGCTCCGGGAGCCGGACCGCCGCCCGGCGGGGGCGCACCGTGCGCCGCGAACGGCCGGTACGAAGGCGGAGGTTCGGGCGGCGGGGACGGTGCGGGCGGCGGGCCCGGCGCCGGCCGCACATGCACCGGAGCCGAGGCCACGGTGGGCTCGACCGCACCGACGGTCCGGCCGGAGCGGGACCCGGAGCCGAAGGACGGAAGGCGCTGGACCGCGGGCCCGGACGGTGCCCCGGCCGCCGAGACCGCCGACACCGCGGGCAGCGTCGGGGGAGCGGCCGCGGGCGGCGGACCCAGTGGTGCCACGGCGAGCGGACGGCGCGCCGTCGGGTGCGCGCCGGGCAAGGAGGGCCGGTGCAGGGGAACGCCGCGGACGGGGACCGCCTGCCGGACGGATGGAGCGTCGGCCACGCCCGTACGGGAAAGGGCCGGTGCGGGCCGCGCGGCATCGGGCGCGGGCGCTGCCGAAGCCCGTTGGACCGGCGGGGCAGCGGAAGCGCCGGCACGGGAACTGCCCTGCGCAGGCGTGGCCGCGGGCGCTGTCCGGCCCGGCACGGCAGCGATCGGGGCGCCGAGCGAGGAGCGTCGCTGCGCAGTGAACGGCGTGGAAGCGGAGGGGTGGTGCGGGGAGTTGGGGATACGCGCGCTCGCGTGACCCGGGGCCGTCCCGTGGGCGGCAGCCGGCGTCGGGGCCGGCGCCGCCACGGGCGCCGGATGCTCGGGATGCGCCGGGGACGACAGGGGCGCACCCAGCCCCGCACGGGGAGGTACGACACCAGGCTGTACCTGGCCCACGGGCGCCGAGCCGGTGGAGGTACGGGCCGGGCGCTCCGGGCCGGGGCGCGGTGCAACGGTGCCGTGCCCGGACTCGGTGCGGCCGGGGGCCGGCGGGGGTACGGCCCCGGAGCTGCGGCGGACGACGGACTCCGCTGCGTCGGCAGGCGCGGGCGGCGGGCGGGGCGTGGAGCGCTGCACCGCAGGCGTTTCCGTGCCCGGTCGGGCGGCGGGGGCAGCAGAGGATGCCTGCACGGCCGGTGTCCCTTCCGGGCCTGCCGCCCCGCGGGGTAGGGAAGGGCCGGTGGGCGAATCGGCGCGCGCGGCCGTGGGGACGGGCCCGGCCGCGGACACGGCGCGCTGGACGGGCGTCCGCCCGGGGCTGCGCGCCGGCGCGGAAGCTTCGGCCGGGGGAGCGGCGTGGGCGTGCGGGGCGGGCCGCGGTGTCGCCGGGGCGCCGGTCCGCGGGACGTTGTCCGTGGGGGTCGTCGGGGTCGCCGGGGCCGTCGGCCGCTCGGCGCGGGCGGTGGGGCGCGCCGGTGCGGCGGCGTCCCGCAGAGCCGGGGCGTCGGGGCCGCCTGCCGGAGCACCCGTCACAGCGGGCGGGGGCGTGCGGGGCCGGACGGCCTGCTCGAGGGAGGGACCGGCCGTCGCGTCCGCGGGCACGGTCGAGGAGCGGCGCACATCGGCCGGAGCCGGCGGTGTCGCTCCCGGCGCGGGTACCGGTACCGCTCGCTGCACGGGCACACCGGTTCGGGACGCCGGTGCCACCCCCGCCGGGCCGAAGACGCCGGCCGCGGACGGCTTCGCCCCGGCGCCGGAAGCCTTCGTGTCCGGGTCGAACGGACGCGCGCCCGCGCCCGACGGATCCGTGCCCCTCGCCCGGGAGTCGGTCCCCCCGTCGCGCCCTGCCCACCGTGGTTCGGACGCGTCCGTACGTGGCGCCCCTGCCGCGGGCGGCGCGCCGTCCCTGGCCACCGCCCGTCGGACGGGCGCGGCGGTCCCGGACATCGGTGCCGTCGTGTTCCCGGTCGGGGCGGACGCCGGTGCCGGGGACGCGGGTGCGGTCTTCCGCGCGGGGCCGTAGGCATCGGTCACTCCGTCGCGCCCGGGTGTCCGTGGTGCGGACGTCACGGGAGAGGGCGCCCGAGCGGGGGCGACGGCGGGCGTGTCCGTACGCGGCGCCTCCGCGGCCGGCGCCGCCTCGGATACGGGCATGCCGGACCTGCCGGGCACGCCGGTGCGCGGCGCGGAACCCCCGGGACGGCGCACCGCCTCTCGCCGCACCGGTGCGCCGAGTCCCGTACGCCCGGCGGCCGGACCCGGGCGCTCCGCGGACGATGACCGGGGCGGGGTGTCCGGTACCGGACCGCCCTGCGCGGGACGGGTGAGCGGCGGCATGCCCGAGGACGAAGGCGGAACGGCGAGGCCGTCCAGGGGTGAGGAGGGGGCCGTGGACGCCTCGGGGGACGGAGCGTACCCGGCGGCGGGCGGCCTGCCGGGGCGGGGAGCCGCAGCCCGCTGCACCGGGGCCGCGGAGCTCGGGGCGGCGGCGGACGCGCCGAGGCGACCGCGGTCCGCAGGGGCCGGCGCGGACTCCGGGCCCGGTGCCGTCCCGGCCGGTGTCACCTCGGGCACCGCACGAGCGGTCCGGCGCGTCGCGGTCAGGGCCCGTTGGACCGCCGCGGGGGCGGCCGGCGCCTTGGTCAGGGGTTGGCGCATCCGCGGCGGGGCCGACGGTACGGGTGTCACCCGGACACCACGGTTCGCCGTCCGCGGCGGGGCAGGCCGGTCGGCGAGCGGGCGCGGCGGCACCGGCGGCAGCGGAGTCGCCGCGGCTACGGGCACCGTCGGCCCGGAACCTGCGGGCCGGGTCCCCGCGTGTACCGAGGGGGTCCCGTGCGTCGCAGCGAATTCGGTGTCCGCCGGCACCGCCCGGAGCGGCGCCACCGGCATGCGCTGGACGACGGGTACGCCGGCCCGGGGGCCCGACGGCAGGCCCGGGGCGGGCCGTTCGAGTCCCGCGACCGGGCGGGCGGCCGCGGCCGGCGCACCCGACAGCAGACCGCCGCCCGCTGAAGGGTCCAGGACCGCGGGGGAGGGCGCCCGCGTGAACGACGGGTTCTGCCAGGTCGGCAGTCGCCCGCCGAAACCGGCGTCTGCGACGCCCGTCGCGCCGGAGCCCGTCGTACGCCGCAGCGGCGGCAGGAGGGCCCAGGCGGCGACGGCCGCCTGGGGCGCGGACGGCGCGGAAGTCGTGCTCCCGGTGGCCTCGGCGGGCGCCGTGGCCGCGGATCCGGTGCCCGGGGCCGGTGAACCGCCGGACGCCGCAGCGCCGGACGCCGAACCGCCGGACGCCCCAGCGCCGGCGTCGCCGCGCCGCCCCCGCAGCCGGTCCAGGAATGCCACCTGCTCAGCCCTCCGTCGCGCCGCGCGTCACGAGGGACGCGATCTGCTCGGTGTACCGGCGCCGGTCCTGGTGCTCCAGGTCCAAGATCGCGTCCAGGCCCCAGTGGAAGTGGTAGGCGACGTACGCGATCTCCTCGTGCAGCCGGTCGGTCGCGTACGTCACGATTCCCCCAGGCGGCTCCCGCCGAGTTCCACCTCGAAGGGCTCCGAGCAGTGCGGGCACTGCACGGCAGCGCGGGTGTGGCCCTCCGCGTTGATCTGGCGGTAGAAGTCCTGGAGGAACGCAAGGTCGGACGCGAACATGTTCTCCACGATCCCGTCGTGCACCATCGGGAGCGTGCCCAGCCGGGTGACGACCCGGCCGAGCAGCACCACCGAGAGGTACGCCGGGTTCTCCTGCACGCGCACGTCCCGCAGCGGGACCAACTCGTCGCGCGCCGTGGACAGCCGCATGACACCGTCACGGTGCACGGTGCCCGCGTCGTCGACGTAGCCGCGCGGCAGCTCGAAGGGGAACTCGGTGCGCAGCGACTGCCGCGGTGCCGGGTCGGCCGGAGGGCCGGCGGGTGCGTGGTGGGATGCGGCGGCGGGGGCCGGGTGGGGGAGATCCGCCCCCACCGCCGCAGTCTGGGGCACCGCGGAAGCCGGAGCCTTGGCAGCCGAACGCCGCATTATTCGATGACCAGTTCTTCGAACACGATGGTGACGGACTCGGTCAGCGCCGCTGCCTCACCGGCTTTCACCGTGCTCGTCTCGATCTTGCTGCACCAGGCGTTGCGCAGGTTGTAGCGCTTCACCGGGTTGTCCTGGTAGTCCATCATGATGATGGAGGCGTTCTTGCGGGCCGTGCTCATCTGGCCGCGGATCGAGTCGTTGATCCACTGCGTGAACGACGTCGACTGGGTCATGCCGCGCACGACCGTGCACTGGCCGTTCTTCTTCACGCCCGGCAGCAGTGACACCTCCGCCCGGCCCTGCGCGCTGTTCTGCTGGTAGGTGATGACGTCCTGTTCGAGGGTGAGACCGCTGACCTCGGCGAGGTACTCGACCATCACTCCGTCGATCTGGAGGCCGAAGTTGTGTGACGTGAGGGCGTCACCCGGCTGGAGACTCATGTGTTCGCTGTCCTTCTGAAGGGAGGAGGGGCAGGGGGAGGCGACGGGGGCGCAGGCGGGCCCCGCGCCCGGTTACTCCTCCAGCTCCCCGTTGCCGCTGGAGAACTGAGCCAGCCGGAAGATCACGAACTCGGCGGGCTTGACCGGCGCGATGCCGATCTCGCAGATGACCCGGCCGAGGTCGACCGACTCCGGCGGGTTCGTCTCCTCGTCGCACTTGACGTAGTACGCCTGCTCGGGGCTCTGCCCGAACAGGGCACCGCCCCGCCACTCGTTGACCAGGAACGCGGAGACGTTGCGGCGGATGCGCGCCCAGAGGTTGTGGTCGTTCGGCTCGAACACCACCCACTGGGTGCCGATCAGGATCGACTCCTCCAGGTAGTTGAAGTACCGGCGGATGTTCAGGTAGCGCCACGCGGGGTCGGAGGAGAGGGTACGGGCGCCCCAGATGCGGATGCCGCGGCCGGGGAAGGCCCGGATGCAGTTCACGCCGATCGGGTTGAGCAGGTCCTGCTCGCCGCGGGTGATCTGGAGCTCGAGGTCGACGGCGCCGCGGACGACCTCGTTGGCAGGGGCCTTGTGCACACCGCGCTCGGAGTCGTTGCGAGCCCAGACGCCGGCGACGTGACCGCTCGGCGGCACCAGGCGCGACTGCCCGGTCGCCGGGTCGAAGGACTTGATCCAGGGGTAGTACAGCGCCGCGTACTTGGAGTCGTAGTTGGCCGTCTCCTGGCGCCAGACCCGGATGTCGCGGGCGTTCAGGCCGGGCGGCGGGTCGATGATCGCGACCCGGTCGCCCATCAGCTCGCAGTGCGCGATCAGCCCGAGCTGGACCGCCTTGACGGCCTCCAGGGCGATCGCGCCACGCTGGTACGCGGCCATCAGGTCGGGCACGGCGACCATGGAGATCTCGTCGACGGCCTCCAGGCCGCCGAAGCCCGTGCGGTCGGCGGAATCGCCCAGGTACTGCGCCGGGCCGGGGTGAGAGCCCTCGGTACGGCCGGACGGGGCGCTCGGCGTCGAGGGCGCGGGCGCTGGCGCCGGCAGTACCACGGTCTGGTTCTCCGGGCGGGCCGCCGGCTGAGCGGCCGGCGAGGCCTCGGTCACGGCGATGAGCTTGGAACGCTCCTTGACCTGCGTGACGACGTAGGCACGGCTGCCCTTCTTCGCGGTCACGTCGAAGGTCTCGACCGGCTCGTCGCCGTCCTTGACGATCAGCTTGAAGCGTTCGGCGGGCCCCTCGCCCTCGGCGTCGGCGACCTCGACGGACAGCGCGCCGCCGCGGCCCTCCGCGGTGGCGGCCACGGCGAAGTTACCGAGCCGGCGGGGCTCGGCGGCGGGCAGCGCGGCCGGGGAGGCGGCACCGGTGACCGCGGCGGGCGCGGATGCCTGCCCCTGCCCGGCGGCGTCCTCGGCGGAGCCGCCGACGCGCACGACGTACGCCGCCGAACCGCCGTTGTTGAAGAACCCGTAGACGGAGTGCGCGAGGTAGTAGCCGTCGGTGAAGTCGCCGAAGGCCGCGACGTACTGGGTCCAGTTGGTCACCAGCGTCGGCTCGTTCAGCGGGCCGGTCGACGCCAGACCGACGAAGGCGGCCACCGACGTGCCGACTCCCTCGATGGGGCGCGAACCGCTGGCCACCTCCTCGACGTAGACGCCGGGCGACAGATAGGACGGCATGCTCTGCTCTCCTCCGGTACGAGACAGGACACCCACACTGTGGCGCGCGCGTCGCGCCCGCCGGAACGTCCCCCGGTACCCGAACGGGGGCACCGCCGCTGCCCGGAGGGGCAGGCGCCGGGGCACCCCGGCGACGGGACCGGCCGCACGGGCCGGCCCGACTGCCCCGAGGTCTGCCCCCGAGGCTCCTGACCGCCGGCGTCGGCGCGGTTAGCGTGCCGGGGGTGAGCCTCTGGACTTCCCTGGAACCCGCCTCCGTCACCGTCGACCCCGGCAGCAGTGCGCGCGTGCGCCTGCGCCTGCGCAACACCGGTGACGTGGTGGACGAATACCATTTCGAGCCCGTCGGCGACGTGGCGCCCTGGACGACGGTGGAACCGGCGACCTTGCGGTTGTACCCGGGCACCACGGGGACGGTCGAGCTGACGTTCGCGCCGCCCCGGACCCCCGATGCCACGGCCGGGCCCAACCCGTACGCGGTCCGGATCACGCCGACCGAGCATCCCGATGCCGTGACGGTGCCGGAGGGGAACCTGACGATCACCCCGTTCACCGAGGTGCGCGCGGAACTCGTACCACCGACCGTCAAGGGCCGCTTCCGCGGGCGTCCGAAACTGGCGGTCGACAACCTCGGCAACACCAAGGTGACGGCATCGGTCACGGGCAGCGACAACGGGGACCACCTCACGTACGAGATCCGCCCCGGGAGCGTCCAGATCGAGCCGGGGCGCGCGGCGTTCGTCGACGCGACCCTGCGGTCCCGGCGGGTCATCTGGTTCGGCTCGAAGGAGGAGCGGCCCTACACCCTCGCAGTGCGCCGTTCCGGCATCGAGCCGCTGGCGGTCGAGGGGACGTACGTCCAGCGCGGTTTCCTGCCCCGCTGGCTGGCCACGTTCTTCGGGCTGTTCCTGGCCATGGCCATCGCCTCCGTGATGATCTGGATCGCATACAAGCCGCAGGTCCGCAGCCAGGCCACCGAGGCGACCGAGCAGGCGGGCGCCGTCCTGCCGGCCGCTCCGTCTCTCTCCCCACCGCCCCCGCCGTCGCCGTCGGCCAGCGCCGAACCCGCACCGGCGAAGTCCGAGAAGCAGAAGGAGGAGGGCGGCGGGGGAGGGCAGTCCCAGAAGCCCGCGGGACCGCCGCCCGTGGTGCCCGCCGAACGGGTCCTGCTGCGCAACGCCGCCACCCGCATGTGCGCCGAACTGCCGGGCCGCGACAAGGGCCAGATCAACATGGCGGTCCAGCAGAGCGACTGCGACGGCACCGACGGGGACAACCAGCTCTGGAACCTGGAGGTGAAGTACCCCAAGCTCGGCCCCGGCGGCAAGCCGCTCTTCCAGATCCGCAACGTCAAGGACCAGTTCTGCATGGACCTCGGCGAGTACGGCGCCCGGCCCGTGGGCACGGGCATCGGCGAGTTCCACTGCGACGGCACCACCGCGGACAACCAGCTGTGGTGGATCGACAAGCAGGACAGCGGCGACTACTGGATCCGCAACTACGCCAGCAACAGCAGGTGCCTCAACGTGAACGGCGGGGCCAGCGCCGGGGACCGGCTGAACATCTCCGACTGCACCAACACCGGCAACCAGGAGTGGAAGGTCGTCCACCCCAAGACCGGCTGAGGCCCGCGGCGGCCGGCTCGGTCACCGGGCCCGGTCACCGGGCCAGGGCGACCGGGCCCGGGTGACCGGGTCACCAGCCGTGCTCGCCCGGTACCAGCCGCCCCGCCTTGCGGTACTCCCGCCGGGCGCCCTCCAAGAGGTCGTCCGCCGTCACCTCGCCGCCGCGCCCGGCGGCGTGATAGGCGGCGGTGACCACCGCGCTGCGGATGGAACCGCCCGCCAGCTCGAAGTCCCGGGCCAGCGGGGCCGCGTCGATGCCGTCGGCGCACGGCACGTGCGCCAGCCCGTGCCGCCACAGTGCGAGGCGCTGCCCGGCGTCCGGGAACGGGAAGTCGACCACCAGGTCCAGCCGCCGCGTGAACGCCTCGTCGATGTTGGCGCGCAGGTTGGTGGTCAGCAGCGCGATGCCGTCGAACGACTCCAGCCGCTGGAGCAGATAGGCGCTCTCCATGTTGGCGTAGCGGTCGTGCGCGCCCTTGACCTCGGAGCGCTTGCCGAAGACGGCGTCGGCCTCGTCGAAGAGCAGCACCGCGTCGGTGCGGTCCGCCTCCGTGAAGATCCCCTCCAGGTTCTTCTCGGTCTCGCCGACGTACTTGTCCACGACCGAGGACAGCTGGACCACGTACAGATCGAGCCCGAGGTCGGCCGCGACGACCTCCGCCGACAGCGTCTTGCCGGTGCCCGACTCCCCGGCGAACAGGCCGAGGACGCCCCGCCCGCGCCCGCCGCCCGCGCTGAGCCGCCAGTCGCCGAGCACACGGTCGCGGTGGCGGGCACGCAGGGCCAGTTCGCGCAGCTGTCCGAGGGGACCTTCGGGCAGGACCAGGTCCCCCCAGTCCACGGCCGGCCGGATGCGGCGGGTACGGCTCTCCAGCCCCGAGGCGGACTGGCGGCGCGCGGCGCGCCGCACATGGGCGGCGGTGACCGGACCGCCTTCGAAGGCGGCCAGTGCGCGTGCGGCCTGCGCGGCCCGCCGCACGCGGTCCCCGCCGAGGCGGTACGGGGCCACCGTCGCGGCCAGGTCGAAGTCGGCGCCGTCCGCGCCCAGCGCGGCCCGCCAGGCGGCCGTTCCACCGTCCCGGCGGCCCGGCGCGTCCAGGACCAGGGGGTCCTCGGGGCACCAGCGCGGGTCGTAGGGGCGGGGGTCGGCCAGCAGCACGGTCACGTCCGGCGCCGCGGCGAGCGCCCGCACCATCGGGCCGGGCCGCTCGGGCAGTGCCGGGACGACGACGGCCCGGCCGGTCAGGCGCGCCTCGCGCAGCAACTCGGCCACGTGCTCACCGGGTACGGCACAGCACAGCGCGTCCAGGCCCGCGGCGCCCAGGGCGGTGGCGTACGCCGCCAGGCCGTCGCCCTCACGCTGTTCCCGCAGGTAGACGGTCGCGGGGCCGGACTCCAGGAGGGTCGCGAGCCGGTGGGTGAACTGCTCGGCTGCCGTGTCGGGGAGCAGCGGTTCCGGCATCGGGCGCAGCAGGCCCAGCAGTGCGGTGTCCGGTGTGTCGTCGCCGAGGAGATGTCCGACGAGTCGGTCGGGCACGCGCAGTGAACGCGTCAGAAAGGGGCGTTCGGGCTCTTCGACCGCCAGCAGACCGAGAGCTGCAAGGGGTGCGGAGGCGTGCAGCCGGGCCCGGGCCGCGGCGGACTGCGCGGGCACCCCGCACAGGTCGAGGGCGAGGCCGATGGTGGCCCGGCGTCTGCTCACGTCGTCGTTGAGGTAGCCGTAGAGCGGCTCGAAGGTCCGGTCGACGTCCGGGGCGAGGGCGGCGAGCACGACGGCGACGTCGAGTTCGGTGAGGCCCGCCCGTGCGGCCAGCCGGGCCAGCCGGTCGGGGCCGGTCGGACCGTCGGTGCCGGAGCCGGCCCCGGTGGTGCTGTTGGTGGCGGCGGTGCCGGATCCCGTTCCGTCGTCCGTCACCGCCGGCCAGGTACGCAGGAGGTGGCGCACCGCCTCGTCGGACAGGTACAGGCCGCGCAGGGGGTCGTCGGCGGTGGGATCTGCGGCGGCCCGCCGTTCGACGAGCTCGGACACCCGCGCGCGCAGCCCGCCGAGACGGGCGAGCAGCGCGCGGGCGGGGCCGTCGACGGCATCCGGCAGTGCCCCGGTGCCCGGCGTCTGCGGACCCGGAACCGAGACGGCGTACGGGGCGCTCACGGTGCGTCCGGGCGGCGGGGAGCCTCCTGGCGCGAGGCCGCGTGCCCGGGGGAGGCCGCGTCCTTGCGGGCGGCCCGAGCCGCCCGGGCGGCCGCCACCTGGTGGGGACGGTGCGAACGGCCTTCGGACGCCGCCGGATCGCCGTCCACACCGCTCACCCGGACCATTGCGCCCTCGGTGACGGGCGGCCCCGCGTCGTACTCCGGGAAGGCCGGGAAGGGCGCGGTCACCACCAGGTCGAGGGACGGCTTCAGCTCGCCGCCGAGCGCGGACCAGATCTCGGCGAGCGACCGCGACTCCGTCTGGATGCCGGCCACAGTCAGCGGTACGGACAGATTCAGGGCCCGCAGGGAACCCGGCAGTTCGTCCGGTGGCAGCACCTCACGGGGCAGCAGCGTCGCGAGTACGGCGGACAGCAGCCGGTGCTCGTCCTGCGGGGTCTTCGTCCACGCCGTCACCAGGTACGACAGCCGGAACCAGCGCGGCGGCTGACTGCGCCGCACGACCACGTCGCGCTCGTCCCGTACCGCCGCGTGGCCGCGCTGACGCCGGGCCACGTCCTCCCGGATGTCGTACAGGTAGGTGTTGACCACGGGGGCGTTGCGCCGGGCCGCCCAGTCGCGGGTCGGTGCCTCGAAGGACACCTCGATGCCCGAACCCGTCAACGCCCCGCCGCCGAGCAGGCCCTTGAGTACCTCGTCCACCTCGTGGATCACGCCTGCGCTCCCGCTCTGCCCGCACGGCCGTTCCAGCCCGGCCCGTTGTCCACCGTCGATCGTCCCCGGGTGGCCGTGCGGGCCGCAGGGCCACGGGGGTCGGCCGCCGGGCAGTCCTCCCTGCCCCCGCGGACACGCCCCGCCGCTTTCGTCTGCCCGAACGGTCAGATGTAGCCTTCCCGAAGGGCAAAAGCCACGGCGTGCGCCCGATTGCGCAGGTGAAGCCGTGTGGTGAGGCCATGCATGACGTTCTTGACGGTCCGTTCGGAGTAGGCAAGCTTGCCCGCGATCTCACCGGTGTCGAAGCCCTCGGAGACCAGACGCAGGACGTCCACCTCACGGGACGTCAGCCCGAAGGCCGGCGTGTCGGTCCGCCCCGCCGCGCCCCGGTGCAGCGTGGCCACCTGCTGGATGAGCCGGCCGAGCAGGTCGGCGGGCAGGTCACCGTCACCACGGGACGCGGCCAGCACCGCTTGCACCAGCCGCTCGGCAGTGGCCTCGTGCCGCCAGACGATCGCGCCGACACCGCACTCCACCACGTCCAGCAGCTCGCTCTCCCGCAGTGCGCCCACCACGAGCACGGCACGCGCCCCCTCGCTGCGCACGATCCGGCGCAGCCGGACCAGAGCCTCCTCGTCGAGCGCGTCCTCGACGAGGAGGGCCACCGTGCCCGGGCCGGACTCTGCGCGCAGCTCGACCTCCGGGTGTCTGCGCAACTGGGCGGCGGCGCCCTCACGGCTGATGGGGTCGGTGGCGGACACCGTCACGGGGACGCGCCGGTCCCCGGGGCGAGAGGTCCCGGCCGTGATGGTGCGACCCGTGGTCGCAGAGGACGTGCCGGGAGAGGACGTGGTCGTGGTGCGGGGTGAGCTGAGCAACCGATTCCCCTGTTCAGCGGCCCGGCGCGGAGCGCGGGCCGGTCGCGGATGAGCACCCTCAACCCTTCTGCGGCCGCCGCGGGGGCCGCAATCGTGGAGGACCACGAGCCGTACCACGAGACCGTGCCGGCGACCACCACGAGATCGGCCGACCCCGCGCACGTCACCACAGGTCACAGCGATCCCGACAGCGTCGGGACGCTCCCGGGGGGACCGCAGTGAGGTACGCCACTTCACACCACCCCGACACGGATTCCGCCATCTCACCCGGCGGAAAGCACACCGTCCACCACAGGAGGCACTGATGACCGGACCGCTCCTCGAACGCGACGTGACCCGGGCGCTGCTCGCGGCCGAGGCGGAGCGGGCCCGCTCCGGCACCGGCCGCCTGGTGCTGCTCCAGGGAGCCGCCGGCACCGGCCGCACCTCCGTGCTGGAGACCGCCGTCCGCGACGCCGAGGATGTGGGCCTGCGAGTGCTGTGGGCCCGCTGCTCGCCGGAGGACACGGGGGTGCCCTTCGCCTCGGTGCTGCAACTCCTCGGTCCGGTGCCGGACTTCACCGACCTTGCACCCGACGGCGACGACCGGGGGAGCGCAGCCCGGCTGTGGCGGCTGCTGCGTGCCCATGCGGCCGAGGGTCCGCTCCTGGTGGCGGTCGACGACGTCCATCTTGCCGACGCCGCGTCACGCCGCTGGCTGCGGGAGGCGGTCCGCCGCATCGACCGATTACCGGTGCTGCTCGTGGCGAGCGAACGAAGTCAGTACGACATCGACGCGCGCCCCCAAGGCCTCGCCCAGTCCCTGCCTCCGTCCCTCGTCCGCACGCATACGATCGATCCGCTCGGCGACGCGGCCGCCACGGAGCTCGTCCGGGCCGCCTTCCCGGCAGCCGGACCCCACTGGACGGCCGAGTGCGTACGGGCAGGCGCCGGCAGCCCGATGCTGCTCCACGCCCTGCTCGACGACCTCGGCGGCCCGCGGGCGCCGGGGCCCGCAGCGGAGGCGGTCCCACCGCTGCCGGACACCTGCGCCGCGCTGTATCCCGGGAGCTACGCGGCGGCCGTCTCGTGGTGGCTGCACAGCGCGGGTACGGCGACGGCCGAGGTGGCCCGCTGCCTGGCGGCGCTGGAGGAGGCCTGGCCCCGGCAGACACACGAGGCAGACGAGACGCGGGAAGCGGAGGGAAGCCGCCCCGGACGCGGCGCGGGCCGTCCGGCGGTCACGGATGTGGCCGGAGTACTGGCCGATGCGGCCGAAGCGGATCCCGCACGGGTCGCCGGCTGGCTCACCGCGATGACCCGCATCGGACTCCTGCGCCCGGATCCGGCCGGCCTGCCCCGCTTCTCCCACCGGCTGCTGCGGGACGCCGTGCTGACCGGCTGGCCGACGTCACGACGCGAGGCGGCGCACCGGGTGGCGGCAGAGACGATGCTGCGACGCGGCGAACGCGCCGAAGCGGTCGCCGCCCATCTGCTGCGCACGCGGGGCGTCGGACTCCCCTGGGCACTGCGCGTGCTGCGCGACGCGGCGACGGCCGCGGTGCACGACGCCCGCCCCGGCGACGCCGCTGGCTACCTGCGCCGCGCCCTGGACGAACCGCTCTCCGACGACCGGCGCCAGCAACTGCTGACCGAGCTGGGTTCGCTGGAGTACGTCTCGGCGTACGACACGGTGGCCATCGCACGTCTGGCGGAGGCACAGCACCTGCCGGCCGCACCCCGCGACCGGGTGCGCGCGGCCGTCGCCCTCGGCACGGCCCTGGTCGGCCGCGGCGAGGTCACCACGGCGCTGGAGGTGCTGCGGCGCACCGAGGGCAGCCTCGGTGGACATCCCGGACTCACCCGCACCGTGCAGACCGCCACCGCGCTGCTGTCCGACTCCGACCTGGCGACCCGCCAGGAGACCTACCGCAGGCTCTCTGAGAGCGGCGAGCAGGCTCCGGAACTCGTCGGCACCGCCAGCCTGGCCCTGCTGGTGCGGTACGAGGCGACGGCCGGGCTGATCTCCGCCGGCGAGGCCATGACCCGCGTAAGGGCCCTGCTCGCCCAGCCCTCCGACCCACTGGCGGAGCCGTTCCTGCTGGGCACCGCGGCGGCGGTCGCCGAGTGGGCGGGCGAACTCGACGAGGCCGAACGGCTCGTGGACCGCGGCCTGGTCGGCCAGCACCCCGCCCTGCTCCACCCCATGGAGGACGCGCTGCTCAACACCCGCGCCGACATCGCCGCGGCGCGCGGTGACGTCGCCCGGCTGATCGCCGTCCGGGACGACGGCGCGGCCGTCGCCGCACGCGCCCACGGCGGACCCTCCAACCGGGACGCCCACGTGCTGATGGCACTCGTCCACACGGGGCGCTTCGAGGAGGCCGCACGGCTCGCCGACGCCTTCGACCTGAGCCGGGCCCCGGAATCATGGGAGCTGAACCGGTTCCTCTACGCGCGGGGAGTGCAGCGCCTGGCCGCCGGCGATCCGGCGGGCGCGCTCCACGACTTCCTGGAGTGCGGCCGCCGCCAGACCGCCCGCGAGGTGCTCAGCCCGGTCGTCACCCCGTGGCGGACGGCGGTCGCCCAGTGCCGCCTTGCGCTCGGCGGTGGCCAGGAGGCCCTGGCCCTGGCCACCGAAGAGCTGCGGCTGGCCCAGGTGTGGAACACTCCGCGCACCGTGGGGCGCGCGTTGCGCGTCCTCGGCACCGCGACCGGCGGCCGCCGCGGACTGCACCTCGCCGAGGAGGCGGTCGAGATCCTCAGGGGCGCTCCCGCCGACGCCGGCATGGAACTGGTGGAGGCCCTGATCGCCCAGGGCCGCCAGCTCCTCGCCGCCGGCGAACGGGGACGCGCCCGCGACCGGCTGCGCGAGGCGGCGGACCTGGCCGAACGCAAGGGGGGCCTGCGGCTGCTCACCCTGGCCGAGCAGGCCCTCCGGGAGGGTGGCGTCCGGGTCCCGGCCGCGGCGCGGACCGGCTCGGGGGCGCTGACCGGCAGCGAGCGCCGCATCGCCGAACTGGCCGCGGCGGGGCGGACGAACACCGAGATCGCGGACCTCCTGCACGTGGCCCGCCGCACCGTGGAGACCCATTTGACCAGCACCTACCGGAAACTGGGCATACGCCGAAGGTCGGAACTGCCTGCCACCTTGTCCCGTCCCCGCCCCCCGACCGCCGGCGCCCGGGAACCGTCCTGAGGCCGACCGGGCCTTGGACCCTAGCGGCCGCGTCCCCTCTGGATCTCGAAGTGGTCGATCCGCTGGCCCGTTTCGGCCAGTGCGCTGACCTTCAGCTTCGGGGCGCGGCCCGTCTCGACCTCGACCGCGAGGAAGGAATAGTTGGTGTACCGCACCCGCGACCACTCGACCGTCTCGGTCGCCTTCGATCCGCCCTTGACCCACCGGTAGGACTCGACGCTGTCGCGGTCCGCGACGTGGCCCTCGTACGAGTCCGGAACCGGGAAGCTGTACAGCGAGCGCCCCGCCGCGCCTGCCGTGACGTAGACGATGCCGTCCTGCGTGGGGTCGGTGCGCTCGCCGATGGGGACCTTCCGGCCGACCTTGTTGCCCTTGATCGCGTCGGTCCGTTCGTACACGTGGTTGTGGCCGTTGATGACCAGGTCCACCTGATGCTTCTCGAACAGCGGCACCCACACGTCGCGCACCCCGCCCTCCGAGGCGTGCGCGCTGGTGGTGGAGAACGCGCAGTGGTGGAAGAACACCACGATGAAGTCCACGTCGCGATGGTGGCGCAGTTCGCCCAGCCGCCGGTCCAGCCACGCCGTCTGCCTTCCGCCGCTGATCCCGAAGTTGGCGGGGATCTCGTACGAGACGTCGTTCGCGTCGAGTGCGACGACCGCGACGTTGCCGTGTACGAACGAGTACACGCCGGGCTGGTTGACCGGGTCCGGGCCGTTGTCGGGCAGGGACCAGCGGGCGTTCTGGCCACCGTAGCCCTGGGGCGAGTACCAGGCCTCCATGTCGTGGTTGCCGGTCGTCACCATCCACGGCACGGTCTTGGCCACCGTTTCCGTCTGGGCCAGGAACTGGTCCCAGGCCCGCGCGTCGTAGGTGTCGCCGGCGGTGCCCGAACCGGAGGAGTCGGCGTAGCAGATGTCGCCCGCGTGCAGGTGGAAGGCCGGGTTCTGGGCCAGCAGTACCGCGTCGTTGCCGAGCGCGTGGTAGCTCACGCCTTGGTCACCGAAGGCGGTGAAGGTGAAGTTCTCGGCGCGCGAGGGGGCGGTGGTGAAGGTGCCGAGGGTACCCAGGTTGCGGTGGTCGGCCGGGTCGAAGCCGTCGTGCCCGACCCCGTAGTAGTAGGTCTGACCGGGCCTCAGCCGGTCCAGACCCACGTGCAGGTAGAACTGCTCGGCCGCGGCGATCTTGCCGCCGTTCAGGACCGGTGTGCTCAGGTGCCGGACCTCGGCATCGATCTTCACGCTCAACGCCCAGGGGCTGGTGCCCACGCGCAGGTACGGCTTCTTCACCGCGAACGGCACCTGCCAGGACACCCGCATCTGCGTCTTCGGATCGGCGCCGTACTGCAAGTGCCGTGCGAACGGTGCGGCCAGCGCACCGTCGACACCGCGCCGCTCGGTGGAGGTCAGCGCGGCAGGAGCCGCGTACGCGGGCGAGGCCGCGCCGACGCTCAGGCCGGCACCGGCGACGGCCGCGGTCACCGCACCCGCGCGCAGCGCGCCGCGCCGGGTGAACTTCGCACGCAGGTAGTCGTGCTGCTCAGCCATGCTCATCCGGGAGGCGAGCTTCTGGGGGATACCGAAATCGGGAAGGTCCATGGCCGCAAACCTCATCGTCCCAGATGACGCGGAGTTGGCCGGGAGGTGGACGGACGGGGGCGGAATCCCCAGGAGAATCCCCGGAATTGCCCATCTTCGTGCCACTCCGGTTCGATGCAGGGGCCTCTGGCTGACGCCACACCAGTTCCCGTGGTCCGCCACCTCGATCACCGTGCCGCGGTCTTCTCCCGAAGATCGCGTGGGGTCACCCGTCTCACACAGCAGTTGGCCGGCTGCGTCCGGACCGCGTCATGCTCGGGGAAGCCGGCCGCTCCGCTCCACGCCGCGTGGGCGGGCAGTCTGTGGGGATGCCGGCGGCGTCTCACTTCTTGCCCCGCAAGGCTCGCAGGAGCGACTGCGTCCTGTTCGGGCCGGGGCCGCTGTCGAGCTGGTTCTCACTCTCGGGGGTGACCCAGCCCAGCGCCTTCCAGAACTCGAGGGCCTCAGGCGGGAACAGGTGCTGGAACTCGTCCGCGCTGATGGCCATGTCGGGCGCCTTGGCGGTGCTGTGGTCCTGTTCCATGACACCCTGATGCTGGCCGGTGTACTGCTTGAGGAACTTCTCCATGTAGCCGGGGCCCGAAATGTCGGAGGCCAGGCCCGCGAGATCCCCTTCGATGTTCTTGGATCCGTACTTGTCCTTCAGGTCGGTGAAATGTTGCGGCAGGTTCTTGAGGATTTCGTCCATGAACTCCGACCCGGGCGCCAGGATGAAGTTGTTGCCCAGAATTCCCTTGCCGTAGCGGGCGGTGGCCGCCTCGCTGAGGTCCTCGGGGGTCGGCTCCTGATCCGTTTCCTCACGACCCAACGCCGTGTGCACGCTGTTCTTGTCCCTCAGTCGCGGGGCGAGAAGGGGAACTTCCTCGCTGTGCATCAGCACCTCGGGCGCCGACCTGAGCCGAACAGCGCCTGGTGCGACGTCGACGTCCATGTACACCCCGCCGTATTTCTTCATCACGGTGTAGCGCAGGATGTCGGAGGCCAGATTGTGGGCCTTTTTCTTCTTGGCATCCTTGTAGATCTGGTAGTTTTCCTCGCCCGCGTTCTCCTTCACCAGCTTGTCGCTGTCGGCGCGGATCTTCAGGCGGTTGCCGAAAATCTTCTCGAGGTCCTTTACCCTCGAACTGCTCGCGTCGGTCCACAGGGTCAGCGTCCAGTTGCTGTCCTCGGCGTTCTCCTTCCACGCGTTCAGGTTGGCCACGGCGGCATCGCCGGGCTTCCCGCCCAGCCAGATGAAGTGCAGGTCCCGCGGCACCGGGACGCGGCGCGCCGATCGCGGCTTGTCAGCCCCGCTCCACACCTGCTGAGCGGTGTCGGCCTGAGCGGCAAAACCTCGGCTGCTCAGGCGGTTGAGCAGCAGCCGGTAGATGTCCGATCGGTCCGTGGCCGCCAAGTGGCGCACGTATCCCACGAGCCGATCACCGTCACCCGAGTAGAGCTCGGTGTTTTCATGGTCGCGCAGTTGGAGACTCTCGCCGCGTGCCGACTCCACGGTCTCCTGTTCCCCGGGGCGCTCTTCTGTCGCCGTCTCCTCTCCAGGGGCCCGCTGCACCACCGTGGCGACGTGCGGTTCTCGCGCCGGGCTCCCGGTCGCGACGCGTTGCACAGGTGCCGGCCCGCTGACGGGCTGCTCGTGGTTGCTGCACCCCGGGCCGTGTCGATGCCGGTCGCCGGGCACGGGCCGGCTCCCGGCAGAGACGCGCTGGACGGGAGCAGGCGCGGCCATGGCCCGGTCGGACGCGCTCTCCGCGAAGCGTTCGCCCCGGTCACTCGGATGCGAGATGGCAAGTCCGGCCCCGTTGTCCGTACCCAAAGCCGGTTCCGGGTCGAAGGTGTGGGCCAGCTCGTGCGCCCAGTCCTTCTTGCTCATGGCACCGCCGTCGACGATGTGCCCGCCGGCGGCGAACGCCTTGGCATCGATCAGGGCAGCAGCTTTGCGCGCGGTGGTCCCGTCATGGACCTGCACGGCACTGAAGTCCGCGCCGTCGTAGCGTGTTTCCATCTCCCGCTGCAGAGACGGTTCCAGCGGGTGCGACGGTGACCGCAGGGCTTCGTCCACGGCCGCTCGCTGCACATGCGCATGGTCGACGGTCTCGTCCGGAGCGGGTCTGGCCGAAGCGCCGCCTCCTGCGGAAGCGACTCGCTGCAGATGCTTGAGCCAGTGAGAGTTCAGTCCGACAGCCTGGCTCGCGCGGGACGACCCTTGCGCCCGTCGGCCGACTTGCCCGGCATCCTTCTCGTGCGCATGCACGCGGCACACTCCTTCGCCCAAGGGGACACTGCCAGCCTGATTGTCCCCGCTGCAGTGCGGCGGCATGAAGTCCTCACCGGTGCAGACATGTTGCCCTCGGGCACCGTACGTTCGGGCAACAGGACCACCCCCACACGCCGTGAACGCCCGGTCACCGGCCCCGCGACCTCGTCAGGGCCCGGCACCGTCCTCTTCGGCACGCAGCCATTTCGCCACGGCTGCGTTTCCCGCAGTGTGTTGGAGGAGGTTCAGACGTGCCAAGGTGCCGCTCTCGGGGGCGGACCGCGCAGTCTTCCCGACCGCGCCCGAGGGTTCCGTGGCGATCGCGCGCCTTTGCGCCTGCGCGGCGCCCTCCTGCTGGTTGCCCTGCATCCGTCCTCTCTCCGTCGATGACCCAAGCCCGTCAACCACCCGCGAATTGCTATCACGAGATGCCGCCGAGGGGGAGGGCAGTTGGTTGGGCATGTCCCATGTGGTGAGGCGGACGAGGTGTTCGTAGCAGCAGATGGTGGCGCCGAGTCCGAGGAAGGCCGGTTGAAGGGTGTCCCGTATCTGGTTCGTGGTGATGTCGGGCGGAGCTGTCGACAGGCTCCGCGGGGACGTAGAGATCTGGCCGTGCCCCCACCCTCGCCCAGGCCTGGCCTGGCCTGGCAGATCCTGTTCGACGGCCGTGGGCAGGCCAATCCTGGCGCAGCGAGCACCTGGCGTTCGCCGCGGCACGTGACGCGGTAGTCGCCGCGACCGCCCGGCGCGCGGAGTGCCGTCGTTCTCGTTTCACGTTGGAGCGCTGTCGGCAGTTCCTCGAGTTTCTGAGTGCTGGGATGGCGACGACGAAGGCTGCGGCGGAGGTCGGCATCACGACCGCGACGGTCTATCAGCCCCGCCGCCGGGATGCCGCCCTTCGATGTCCCAGGACACGCGTCGCCATCGGGGTCGCGCACCGCCCGTCCGACATCCGCGACTTCCTCGCCGAGGCCGGGCTGGAGAACGCCGAGGACGTGGACCTCACCGACACCGGCTTCGCGGCATCCAGAAGTGCCGCAGTTCCGGAAAGGGGCTCTGCGGCGCTTGGGGCTGCGGTGACCCTCTTTTCAGAGGACGGTACCGGCTTTGACCACGTGCTGAAGGTGGCGCTCGGGCCGGGTGAGGACGGCCAGGTCCGCCAGGGGGTCGCCGTCCACGACGAGCAGGTCGGCGTGCGCGCCCGGCGCGAGGGTGCCGATCTCGCCCTCCATCCGCAGCAGGCGGGCCGCGGTGCTGGTGGCGGATCGGATCACGTCCGCGGCGGGCTGGACCTCGGCGCGCAGCGTGAACTCCTGCAACTGTGCCGAGTGCAGCGGCCCGAGCAGGTCGCTGCCGTAGACCAGGTTGACCCCCGCCCGGTGGGCCTTCTCGAGGGCGGCCAGCCCGTGGTCGCGGACCTCGGTGAGCTTGCGGTAGGACGACTCCGGCAGGCCGGACTGCCTCCCGAGCTCCGCCGTCCGCTCGTACGCGACCAGGGTGGGCACCAGGAAGGCGTCCTGCTGCAGCATCAGGGCGACGGTCGCGTCGTCGATCAGGTTGCCGTGCTCGATGCAGCGCACGCCTGCCCGCAGGGCCCGGTCCATGGCACGCGGGTGGTAGGCGTGCACGGTGACGTACCGGTTGTGGTTCTCCGCCTCCTCCACGGCGGCACGGATCTCCGCCTCGCTGTACTGGACGGCGGCGATCTCGTCGTGCGGCGAGGCCACCCCGCCGGAGAGCAGCACTTTCAGATGGGCGGCGCCCTTGCGGAACTCGTCACGGGCCGCTGCGCGGACGGCGTCGACGCCGTCCGCGATCCGGGCGAAGTTCGGACGGTTCTCGCAGCAGGGCGCCGAGTCGTCCCCCAGCGGGCGCAGGTCGCCGTGGCCGCCGGTCTGGGAGAGCGCCTTTCCGCCATGGACGAGCCGGGGGCCGAGCACCAGCCCTTCGGCCAGGGCGCGGGCCATGCCGTGGTCGGCGCCGCCCACGTCGCGGACGGTCGTGAAGCCGCGGCGCAGCATCCGTTCGGCCTCCGCCAGGGCCCGGACGGTCAGGTATCCGGGGGTCCAGGACGCGATGGCGGGCAGGTCGAGGGAGGTGACCAGCAGGTGGACGTGGGCGTCGATCAGGCCGGGCAGCACGGTGGCGCCGGCGGCGTTGAGCACCCGCACGTTCTGCCCGATGCCGGGCGGCCGGCCGGTGCCGGTGGCTGCGATCCGGCCGTCGGCGACCTCGATCCAGGCCAGGTCGGTACGGGTGCCGGTCTCGGGGTGGAGCAGGTGCGCGTCGGTGATCAGCAGTCGGCTCATGGTGGCGGTCCTCTCACGACCCAGTTTCAATACGACCCGTATTGAATACACCATGTATCGTGTTGCCGTGAACTCCTCCCCGGCCGAACCCGCAGCTCCCCGGCCTCCGCGGCGCCGCGTCCACACCAGAGCCCGCATCCTGTCTGCGGCGAGCGAGCTGTTCCTGTCCGCGGGGTACGCGCGGACGAGCATCGAGGACATCTGCACCGCCGCCGGCTACACCCGTGGGGCCTTCTACTCGAACTTCGCCACCAAGGAGGACCTGCTGCTGGCGCTCTTCGACGAGCAGGCTGCCGGGCGAATGGCCGAGCTGGAGCGGCTGGCCACCGCGGCCGAACAGCTGAGGCCCGGGGAACGGGCGCGGCGGCTGGTCGAGGCGCTGCTGCGGGTCGAGGACGCCGAAACCGGCTGGATCCTGCTCTTCCTGGAGTTTCGCCTGTTGGCCGCCCGTACGCCTGGGCTCGCCAAGCGGGTAGCCGCGCACGACCGCACGGTGACAGCGGCGGTGGCGGTCCTGCTGGAGCGGGTCCTGCCGGAGTTGGTACCGGCCGGAGCCGCTGCCGAGCAGGCCGCCGAGGTGGTCCTGGCCGCCCGCGAGGGCTTGCTAGCCCGTACGGCCGCGGGCGGTCCGGCCGCCGAGCAGCTGCTGAACGCGACGACGGCAGTGCTGACCGGGCTCCTGGGCTGACGCGGCAGAAGGGGCGGCACCCCGTCACGTACGGGTACGGCCCGTTCGCCTCTCGCGCAGCCGGCCCTGGTCGTCGTGGCGGCCCAGGACGAGGTGGTGCGGCCTCTTGCCGACTCGACGATCTGCCGCGTCCACCAGCACGCCGCCGGAGCGGTCAAAAGGGGGATTTAGAAGGAGCCGCCCGGCGGCGTTGATGGTCGCGGCCATCGATGAGTGGCTGTGACCACGCGGCCGCACCAGCTTTCAGTTAACCCTTTGCCGAGGAACCGATGGGCCAGCTAAGTTCTCCCAGCCGTCCGTGTTGAACCGGACCGGCCCTGTCGACGAGGAGGTGTGGAGCACATGCGCAGGAGTGCCCAGCAGTTGAGCCCGCGTACTGACCTTTGCCACCTCCTCACGACGGAGACATCTTGTCGCTCCGCATCACCCCACTGACCGACCCCGCTCACGGGGCGCACAGCCGACGCCTTGCATGGCTGGAGTCCGACGCCGATTCCAGCCCCGTCGGGACGGCCTTTCTGCGCCTGTTCGATGGCGGACAAGAGCACCTGGCCGAACTGACCCTCCACGTCCATCCCGTGGAGCGCCGCAAGGGCGTCGGCTCCCGGCTCCTCGACACGGCCGTGGCCGCCGCCCGGGACAACTCCCGGCGCTGCGTCAGCGCGCAGGCCCGGGCCGGATCGCCCGGCGATCACTTCCTGCTGGCCCGCGGCTTCCGCAAGGTGCTCACCTTGAGGTTCGCCCGCTTGCCGCTGGCCGACGTCGATGCCATCGACCTCGCCGAGGTCATCGAGCGTCCGCATCCCGGCTACCGGCTGGCGTCATGGCAGGGCACCGTCCCCGACGCCCTTGCCCAGACGTTCGCCGCCTCACGCCGGGCCATGGACGACATGCCCATGGAGGACACCGACTACGGCACCGTGGCCTGGGACGTGGACCGGGTTCGGGCTGCGGCGAAGGCCGTCGAGGAGCGCGGCGACCAGTTGCACACGGTCGTCGCCATCGACACGGCCGACGACTCGATCGCCGGATTCACCGAACTCGTCGTCCCCGGCAATGGCACGGGTGATGCTCAGCACTACGGCACCGGCGTACTGCCCGAGCACCGCGGATACGGACTCGGCCGATGGATGAAGGCCGAGTCGATCCGACAAGCCCACGGGCGCTATCCAGACCTCGGCGGCCTCCTGACCGACACTGCCGACAGCAACACGCACATGAGACACATCAGCGACAGCCTCGGCTACGTGCCCACGCACACGACCCTGCAGTATCAGCTCGACCTGTAGAGGCGATAGGACCGGCCGGACGTGGGCATCACCTCGTCCGGCCCGTCGGCACTTTCACAACAGGCCCTAAAGGGTTTTGCAGAAGGCTCGGTTTGGCCATTTTGCCTGTATGGGTGGGGTGTTGCGCAGCTGGCCCCACTTCTCGGTGTGTCTTCGGCGACGGTCTGCCGGGTAGCTCCTGGCGGGACCACGGCCGTGACCTCCTCGTGAGCACCCTCATCCGGCTCGACAAGTGATCGACAGGACGCTGCTCAGCGGTTGTGTCGCCTGTGGCGCTGCCAGACCGGGTCATTCGATGGCCGGGTAGGCCATTGCGTCCGTTCCCTTGAGCGTCAGGCCTACGTACTCGTTCACCGCGTAGGGTGCGATCCCGGGGGACGTAGGCAGATCCTCACCCGTGCGCGCGTCCATCGCCAGCGGCCCGTTGTCGGTGCTTCCGTAGATCCGGCCGCGCCACACGGCAGTCACTCGCGGCGCGATGCGGTTGGCAGCCTTGTCCGGCAGTTTCCACCGGAGCTCTCCGTTCGCGGTGTCGAAGGCCCACACCGAGAGCCCCTGCCAGTTTCGGAAGCAGACGAGGGTGCTGACGCCGTCGAAGTCGCAATCGGCGGGCCCGAAATCCTCCGGGAGTTCTTGCCTCACCAGTCCGCTCTCCGCGTCGACAAGGCGGTGGAAGTCGACGTCGTTCTTGCTTCGTCCTGCGACGCTGACGAGTTGGGGTCCGCCGGCGCCCACGCCGGGATATTGGCTGTCCTCCCCGCGCCAGCGCTGCTCTCCGGTGTTCAGGTCGTATCCGGCAGCAGCTTGGTACTGACTGTTGATCTCATCCTCCGCGATGCCCACCACGGTGTTCTTCGCGATCCTCTCTGCCTTCAGCAGGTCGCGTGTCCACAGCACCCGGCGGTCTACCAGGTCGATGGCGTAGGTCGTCGAGCCGGAGGGCTTGAACGCGCTGACGGTCACCAGCGCGACACGGCCCGAGCTCCCGGCGATTCGCGCGCTCAGCGGGCCGGGCGCGTCCTTCGCCCACTCCGGAATGTTCAACGGCAGCCGCCATTCGACCCGTGCACTGGCCGCGTTCACCGCGGTGAACTCCACGAAGACCCGCTCGGCGTGCGTACCCACCGCTGGCTGCTTCACGACGAACGAGGCGAGGGCCAGCGGGGAAGCGCCCTCCGTGATCGACACCGGGTGCGTGAACAGGAAGGAGCCTTGTCCCTCCGCCTGCGGATCCGTTACCGGCGTCGCCTCGGGTTTGACGGTGGTTACGGCCCCGCTGGTGGTGTCGATGGACAGCAGGCTTTCCTGCGTGGCCACATAGGCCTTCTCCTCGTAGAGCGCCACCGGATTCCTCAGAAGCTCCAACTCCTTGCCTTTGGCGGTGAGGAGCCCGGCGGTGGCTGCTTTCGGCATCAGGACACCGGCCTTGGGGTCGAACTTCGCCGGCGGAGCGAACACGGCGCGCGGAGACTTCGACGAGGTGCCTGCGGATACGTCGGGCTGTGGACTACAGCCGGTAAGGGCGGCCGCCAGCAGAAGCACGCAAGATGCCCAACGGCCGACGGGACGGCTCAAGTTCACGACGACCTCATCCACTCGATGATCAGATGATCACTCTACGGTCGAAGTGAATGGCGGCCGAGCCGCCGTGCCGCGAACTCCGGGTCCCGGTCCACGCCCGCGGACGGCCGTCCGGTGAAGACCGTTCCTTCGGCCTGCGGCCGGTGCGGCGGGCAGGGAAAGGGGGCGAGTGTGTCTTTGGCGCGCCCGGGTCAGGCTGTGCGCTCCCATGGGATGTCGGCGGGGGTGCTCCATCCGGGGGATGGTGGAACGTTATTTCGAGAAGGCGAGGGTTGTCCGAACGTGGCCGGTGGGACGACCGTGCTGGCCGGCCGGACCCAGCAGGCCATCTCATCGGCCACTGGAGGCACTCTCATGGCAGGTCAGTTCACCAGCGATCTCGACGCGGTCACTCATCACGACGGCGGCTACTGGTTCTTCAAGGGCGACCAGTGTTGCAAGACCAACGACGCCGGAACCAGTTTCAAGGTCGAGCCCGCGCCCATCACCAAGAGCGGCCGCTGGCCGATCCTTGAGACGGTCTGACCCTCCGCGAGCGTCAGCCGGACTGTGCAGGGCGGTAGCCCTCCGGGAGGGCAAGGGGCAGGCGGGCACGGTCTCCGGAACGGCTTCGCCCCGTCGCCTGCTGAATGAAGCCTTCGGCCCTGTCCTGTATGAGCACGCTCATGCAGGACAGGGCCGAATCGGGTGCGGATGTCCGAGCAACGGCCGCTACCTCGTCCGAAGCTTTCCATCCACACCCTCGTCACCGCAGGCCTGGCCATGCTCGGCCACCGGCCTGCCCGGCAACCCTGAACTGGTACCGGTCCGGTCTGCACGGGGCTGTTTCGTGCTGGTCTCCAGCCTCGGCCCGCTCATCGGCAACGCCAATGCCCTCGCCATGAACCGCCCCGCCCCGCCCCGCCGCCGACGCCGCCTCCGCCCCCCGCCGCGCTAGCTGGGTTAACCACCCTTGCTGGGACGCAGTCCGGGCCTGCCTACAGGCCGTGACAGAGCCCGGCCGGGTGCCTCGGGGCGCCCGGCCGGGCTCTGCGTGCGTGGGATGGCTGTGCTGTCAGAAGTCCTCGTCGCGCAGGTCGCGCTCCTCGCGCAGCAGATCTTCCTCACGGCGCTTGATCTCCTCGGGGCTCTTGCCGCGGGACGGAGTGCCGGGCTCGGGATGGACCGGGTCCTGGCCGGGCCCGTGAGGACGCTGCTGCTCCTCGCGGCCCTTGCCCGGCTCTTGGCGCTTGTCCTGCCTACCGCCCATGACGGTGACTCCCTTGCTGCGCTGGGGTGCGGATTCCTGCCGCTCACGCTGACACGAAGCGTCGTGTTCCGCACCATTTCGGATACGGATCGTGGCGGGAGGGTGATGCGTGGCACCCGCGCAAGGACGGAAAGCGGGCTGTCACGCTCGAGCTGCCACCCGCCAGCACGCACTCGTTCCGGTACCTGGCCGCGGGGGACTACTGGTTCAACGTCGAGAGCGCCGGTGACCGGGACGGCCCCTTTGCGGCAGTGAGCGGTCCACGGCGGCCGCAGTGCGGAGCCTGTGGCAGGTGCAGGAACCGTCACGGCCCGCCTCGAGGATGCCCCGGGTCGTCCCCGTGTCCCGACGATCGGCCCCTCCTGGGGCAGGAGGGGCCGCTGCGGTGCGGTTGCTCGGGAAGCTAGCGCTTGTGCCCGTGCTGCACGTCCAGGCAGAGCGCCCAGACGTCGGAGTAGCTGCCCTGGGAGGGTGAACCACCGCTGTGGGTGGCTGCCGTCCAGTACGACGGGTTGGCGCCCTGGTCGCCGACCGGGGTGCCGGCGGCGTCGCTGGGGAAGCTGCCGTTGAGGTGGGGGCCGCCCGAGGTGGCCTTGCTGAAGTCGGTCGTGGTCACGTTGCCGCCGCTGATCGCAGCGCCGCCGCTGACCAGCTGCCCTTCCCCTCGGGAGCAGCCGGCTGTCGCGCTCTCGCCCGTGGAGGCTGTGTTCGGGCCGCTGACCTCGGTGAAGTGGACCGTTGTGGAGACGTGCTTGAGGTCGATGTCGTCCGTGCTGCAGATCGCGTAGGCGTAGGTCATGTTGTCCTCGCCGCGTCCGCCGCCGATCCCGCCGACCGCCGTCCAGGAGTCGGGGTTGCGCTCGCCGTCCCCCGCTGCGATCGAGCCGAAGTGGTGGTCGGCGTCGTTGAAGGTGGGGAAGCTGGCGATCGGTTTGAGGCTGCCGACGCTGGCCGGGGTGGTGCGGGCGCCGCCGCCGATGAGGACGGTGTTGGCAGGGCAGCTCGCCGTCACGAGCTTGGAGGACAGCCCGGCGGACGGCCCCTGAGCCTTGTTCATGACCACCTGGGTGTGCCTGATCAGGTTGCTGTTGAGGCAGATCGCGTACGGGGTGGTGGAGAAGGCGTCGCTGCTGCGGCTCCCGCTTCCGCCGAACGCCATCCAGTGCGTGGCGTCGGTGCCGACGATCCCGGGCGTGTCGATGTACTCGGTGGCGCCGTCGGCGCTGGGCACCATGCCCATCACGTGGTTGCCGTTGGACATCTCGTCGCTGCCGATGGCCTGGTCGGCCCCGCCGCCGGAGATGAGGCCGTCGGGGCAGTCGGCGTGTGAGGAGACCCCGGTGAAGGGGGTCGGGGGGCCCATGGTGGGTCCGGGGGTGACGACGGTGACGTCGGCGGTCTTGGCGTACGCGGCTCCCGGCACCGCGACGGTGAGCAGGGCGGCCAGGATCAGGGCCTTGCCCGCGGCGGAGCCCCGCCGGAATTGCGTGCTCATAGGGGTCTCTCTCGTCTGTTCATGTGCACGGTCGGTGATCGGGCTGTCGGGAACGGCTGCCTCAGACACCGTCGTTGGCGCACAGCGCCCAGGCGTCGGTGTAGGTGCTGGGAGAGGACTGGCCTCCGGTGTGGGCGGAGGCCGTCCAGTACGCCGCCGTGGTGGTCCCGTCGCTGACCGCGGCGCCGCCGGAGGTGCTGGGGAAGCTGCCGTTGAGGTGGTCGCCGCCCGAACCCGGCCCGGTGAAATTGGTGGTGGTCACGCTGCCTCCGCTGATCGCGGCACCGCCGCTGACCAGGTTCCCGTCGCCCTGGCCGCAGCCCACGGTCGCCGTCTGGCCGGTGCTTCCGGTGGTCGGGCCGCTGACCTCGGTGTAGCGAACCTTCACGGTGGTGCCGCTGACGTTGATGCCGCTTCCGCTGCAGATCGCGTAGGCATAGGTGTAGTTGGCGCCGTTGGCGCCGGAGTCCCAGCCGACCGCCGACCAGGAGTCGGGGTTCGTCTCTCCGTCCGCCGCGGCCTTCGCGCCGAAGGAGTGCGCGGAGTTGTTGAAGGTGGGGAAGCTCGCGATCGCCTTCAAGCTGCCCGTGTTGCCCGGGGTGGTGCGGGCGCCGCCGCCGAGCAGGCGGGTGTTGGCCGGGCAGGTCGCCGTGACGAGGCCCGCGGTCGCGCCGGCGGTGGGGGTGTTGGCCTTGTTCATGACGACCTGGGTGTGATTGATCAGGTTGCTGGTGAAGCACATGGCGTAAGGAGTGGTGGAGAAGGAGGCGTTGACCTGCCCTCCGCTGCCGCCGATGCCGAGCCAGTGCGTCACATCGGTGCCGACGACGCCGGTGGAGCCGGTGTACTCGGTGGTGCCATCGGAGCTGGGCGAGGTGCCGTTGACGTGGTTGCCGTTCACGCTGGAACCGGTGCCGATGGCCTGGTTGATACCCCCACCGGAGATCAGACCGCCGGAACAGTCCGCGTGGGTCGATATCTCGGAGTTGGCGGAGGCAGGGCCACTGGTGGCACCGGGGGTCTTCACGGTCACGCTCACGGTGTTGGCGTACGCGGTGCCCGGTACGGCCAGGGCCAGAGCGGCACCCAGGAGGACCGTCCTGCCTGTGGCGAAGCGGCGAAGAAGTCCTGCGTTCATGTGGATCTCCCCATCTGATGGGCGATAAGCGACGAGCGGTGCACGGGTGATGGGCCTCAGAGGCGGCCATGGGCGGTACGGAGCGGAAGAGGCGCAGGGGCATCGTCGGTGCGGAATTGCCACGGCATCACAACGGCTGACTGCCTCGCGGATGTACGCCGCTCAGGGGCAGACCTGGGGTTCGGACCGGCCATCTCGCCACCCTGTCCCGAGTAGCGCATGCGGACTATAACAGCCCTTCAGCCGTGCATCTACCTAGCTATTTTGTACTTCTGAGTAGCAGATGCGCGGATGAGGGGCCTGGTCTTTCCGGGGTCGCTTCTTCGGGTCGCCTTGCTGACCGGATGAAGAAGGCGGCGAGAGCCGGTGGCGCTCTTGCCGTGCGCCGCACCACCCCGAACCTCCGCCACGCCCGGCCAGGGCGCGCCAGCACCCGGTAGTCGCGGCCGCGCCCGCGCGGGACCGGGACGGCCTGCATCCCTCGCCCGGTTGCCCGGCTGCCCGGGTCCTGCGTGCGGGTGGGGTCGTTGTCAGTAGGGGTACGAGACGATGAGCGCGCCCCGCCCCGGGAGAGGAAGTCGGCCGTGGACGTACGGCGCTGGCCGATCGGCAGCGCGCTCGGCCTCGGCCTGGGCGCGGCGGGCTCAGGCCCGCCTCGGTACGGCGCCGCCCAGGACGATTTCGTGGCCACTGGTACGGGGGCGGTGGCCCGGGTGCTGATGCCCGCCGGTGTGGCCGTGCTGGCGCCGGTCTCCCACCGCGCACTGATGGGCGCCGGCCCCGTCGGTGCCGCCGCAGGACCGCGCGCCCAAGAGCGACTGTGAAAGGGCGAGTTGGTGGCACTGGTTGGTCGTCAGCATGGCGGGTGGCTGTCATGGGAATGCCCGTTTCTGTGTGCGGCCGGCCAAGGCCGGTGTGTGCTGGGGGGTATGGGTGAGGACGGCTGGTTGGCGCGGGGTGTGGTGGTGCGTCGGTTGTTGGCGGTGGAGCAGGGGCGGGGGTCGGTGTCGTTGCTGTATGTGCGGGTGATGGCGGAGGCGGCCGGTGTGACGCTTCGGACGGCGTCGAAGCGGCGTGAGGGCTGTTTGGGGCCTATGGTGCGGCCGAGTCCTACAGCGCCAGTGGCTCCGTCGAGCAGGGGCGTCAGCTGGAGGGCGAGGACCTCGGGGTCGGCCGGGCCGGCCTCCTGCCGTAAACCATCCCCGCGGACCAAGCCCACGCCCTAGACTGCGACCGCTCCGAAACTTGGCGATCATCGGGAGGCGTGCGAGATGAAACGGGCACTGATCAGCGCATTCGCGGCCGTGGGGTTAGTCGTGTCCGGAGGGAGTGTCGCCACCGCTTCCGACGGTGCTCCGCCGCGCACCACGCATGGCCCTTGCCAGTACACACAGACCCCGGACGAGCCGCCGGCGCGCTCTGTTCCGCTGCCGCCTGACCCGCGGCGCACCCCCAGCCGTGGCACGGTTGACATGGCTGTTCCGACCAGCCAGGGCCCGCTCCCGCTGCACTTGGACCGGGCCAAGGCGCCGTGCACGGTCCAGAGTTTCCTGCACCTGGCACGGCATGGGTTCTACGACCGTACGGTGTGCCACCGTCTGACGGCGTACCCGACGCTGAAGGTCCTGCAGTGCGGCGACCCGACCGGTACCGGTGAGGGCGGGCCCGGGTACAAGTACAAGGACGAGCTGCCGGTGGACCTGCCGCCGGCACCGACCGATCCGACCGGCGCACGTCGCCTCTACGGGCGCGGCCTGCTGGCGATGGCCAACGCCGGCCCGAACACGAACGGTTCACAGTTCTTCGTCGTATACGGCGACTCCGCGCTGCGACCGAACTACACGGTGTTCGGCACGGTCGGCGCCGACGGCCTGACGACACTCGACAAAGTCGCCGCCGGAGGCATCGAACCGACCGCGCAGGACCCGGCACCGGTCGACGGCGCACCCGTGCTGCGGACCGAGCTGCTCCGCGTCCGGCCGTCCTGCGAGCAATGACGCACCGCGGCGTGGCCGCGTGCTCGATGAGCGTGCCTGGCGCCTGTGGCCGCCCCAACCGCATGCCCGACCGCGATTCCCCCGAGGGAGGCCGTGCCAGCGGTACGGGCGCTGACGTCGGGGGCTTGGACGGCGCCGGGTTCGCTCAGCCCCGTTGCGGACCCGGCGGGGGAGGGTTTCCCATGCCAGCATCTCCGCGCCTCCGTCCTCGGGAGTACGCCGGGCATCCATCCTCGCCCGTCCGCGGGCCACAAGTCGGAGTTCTCCCATGTCGACAACGCCGTCCGCAGCGCCGGGTCCCGGGTGTTTCCAGATCGGATGCGGTCTCATCGTCGCCGTCTTCCTCGTAGCGGTTCTCGCCTCCTCCTGTGGGGACAGCGGGCCTGAGAACGACAGGCAGCGATGCGAACGCACGTCTTCGCAGAACGACAGCATTCGGTTCGGGGACTGCAAGGGCCTGTTCCCCGGGCAGTCCGGCATCAGCGGCTGGGACTAGGCAGCGGCTCATCCCCAACCCACTCACACCACATGGACTTGCACGGCCACGACCAGCAAGCGATGCAGTGAAGTTCTACAGATTGTCAAGCTCTTCGATTGTCGTAGCTGGGCCGTGCTGTGCCTGGGTGCGCTACTTGGTGGAGCCGTTCACTACCGGGCCTGCGGCGGGGCCGTCCCGTTGGGCCGTTCCTCGAGCTGATCGGCATCCCCGAGCGCCCTGGTGTGAGGTATGCCGAGGCCCGGCCGGGAAGGACGTTGCACGAGGTCGCTCGGACCGCTGTACGCGGCGGACGGCGTCGCGCTGCGGCTGGCCTGATTCACATGGCCTTGACCGATTCGGGGATGGCCGGTGTGGATCCGGACGACGCTGAGGCTATGGGCATCCTCGGCCGGGCGGACTACCTGCGGCTGCTGGCCCGGGGAGCCTCGCCCAGCCCGGCCTCCCAGATCCTTTTCGAGTTCCTCGAGCATCTGCGGGCCGGGATAACAACGGCGAAGGCCGCGGCGGTTGCGGTGCCGAGGTAGACGTAGCGGCGCTTGTCGTATCGGGTAGCTACGGCCCGGTGCTGTTTCAGTTGGTTGATGGCCCGTTCGATGGTGTTGCGCTTCTTCGTCGAAGCCGGGTGGCCGCCCGCCTCGTGAGCCTTTGCGTAGGCGGGCGGCCTGGCTGTCGGTCTTCTCCGGACTCCGGTCCGGACCCGGTGCAGAATCCCGTCGATCGCCTGCCTGTGGTCCCGCCACCTGCCACAACGCCTGTTGCTGACCGGCAGGAACGGCCGCAGCCGTTCCCACGCCGCATCACTCAGATCGCCCCGCCCCATGACAGGAGAAGCGACCCGGACAGACGTCGGTCGCAAGATCAGACGAGCCCTGATCACTACTCCGTGACGAAGGGCGCGTACCCGACCGGGACCTCGCTCACCTGAAGCTCGGAAAAGAGCAGAGTGAGGTTGTGCGCGTTGGTCTCAATGCGAACCTCGTGGAAGTCGATCCCGAGGGCCTTCGACCAGCGGCGGGTCGCCTCCGACTCGGGGAGAAGCCTGGCTCCCGGGTACAGGCAGTGCCACTTCACACCCCAGACGTATCCGTCGAGATCGACACCGGTTTCGTGGTCGATGAGCCGGTCGTCCAAAGAGACCCGCCAGGTCTCCGCCGGCACTGAGGTCTCGCATCGGGCCTCGACGCAGTACCGGAAGAGATACCGCAGGTGGGATGGCGTGATGCCGGTACGGGGATCCGCCGTCGCGTAGACGATGACCTCGTAGTCGCGCATGTAGTTGGTGTATCCGTGGTGCACGACGGCGTGATCGAAGGTCTCGTCCAGCATCTGTTCAAGTACGGCAGCATCCATACCGCCCTTCTACCTCACTCGACGAGACCTTCGACAATGAGATTCACGGGCGTCAGGCACCGTTGTTGGCCTCCAAGATCGCTTGGACAGTTCCTAGGGCAGGGCGAAAGCGACTGCGCTGTCTGCCGGCCAGGGGCCCAGGCTGCTTCCGGCGGGTCGGCTGTTCGGGCTGATGTCGGCGGTGTCGGCGGTGTCGGCGAGTTGGAGGGCCAGGAGGATCCCGGCGGAGTGTTGGCTGAGGGTGTGCGCGGTCTGCAGTAGCCGGGGTGGAGGTGGGCGGGCAGGGACAGGGCGATGCACGCGGCTCGGCCGGGCATGGCCAGGGGGAATGCGGCGCGGGGTATCCCGAGTTCGGCTGTGATCCGGTCATCGGTCCAGCCGCGGCTCTGCAGCTCCACCACCTTGCGATGTCTGCTTTCCTTCACCGTTCCGGCTTCTCGCTCCTGTGCAAGCGAGTGCTATTCGTGCGGGAGCAGATGGCGGTTCGGACCGACTGGAAGCCGGACGTCTCACCACTGCAGTGCCATCGCATCTCGGACGGCGACCCGATCCTCGTCCAGGAGAGCATCATAGGGCCCCAGATCGACCCCAAGCTTGGCCATCTACCCGGCGGCGGGACTCAGATAGAGATCATGGAATTCGAAGATCGAGCCCGGCTGATACCAGTCGGCCCCACCGGGGGAGATCCCCCAGTGACAGCCGAAGAACCGGACGTCGTGGTCGATTGGGCCGAGGGTGACACCACGGTCCGATGGAGCGGCCCCGCCGGGGATGTCGAGACGACGTACACACTTCCGCCGCAGGCCGTCATGACGTGGCGGGAATACGACGAGACTTTGGTGCTGGTGGTGGAAGCCGTCAACAGTGCCCCTTTCACCCCGTCAGACAACGCAGTGGTTTACCGGGCCGATGGCACGGAGCGGTTCCGGCTGCACCCCCCACGAGACCTGCTCAGCAATCCGGACGATGTCCACGGCTTCTACGACGCCTTCCCGCAGGACGGGCGACCACTAATGATCATGGTTACGCGCAACGCAGGCGACTTCCACGGCCGCATCGACCTGGAGACCGGGGAGATCGTGGACACCAACACCTGGCGCTGACCCGACCCCCGCTCACGCCCCTTGCCCGGCGGCCGGGACGGGAGCGTTCCGGGGCAGCACGAACCGGGTCGTGGTCGTTCTCCATCCCCCCACCTGGGGGCGCAGCTCGGTGGGTGCGCCGAAAAGCAGGCGGCGTGCAGGTTCCTCGTCGAAGAGTCCGTCCCGCACCCCCCGCATCGCCGACCCCCAGACCACCGTCGCCCAGCTGGAGCACCTCGCTGAGCTTGCCGTGGCCGATGGAGTCCTGCACCGTCTACGACGACGCCCGGGTCGGCATCGCGCCGCTGGTGTGGGAGGTGCCGATGTCAGCTGGGCCACGTACCTTTCGGTTGGCCGTCCGCCTGGGCGGTGAGGAGGGGTGAGACATGAAGTGGGTCGGGGACGCGCGGCTGGCGGCCGGGCCTGAGGCCGCCTGGTACCTGGAGGCGGCTTTCACGCCCGGCGCTCACCTGGGGACGGTGTACGACGATCCGACGACGCCCATCGTTGTGACGGGCATCGAGGAGGTGACCACTCTTCGTGTGCCGAGTGGCCGTCTTGTTGTCGATGCGCCGTGGGATGACGATGACACCTGGAGGTACGCGCAAGCGGTGCCGACGAGGCCCCCTCGGGAGCTGGCGGTGCGCATTCCCCCGGGCGTCTACCCGGTGGAGATCGCGTGGACGGCGGGCCCCTACGAGTTCTTCGGCGAGCAGTTCGACGGTGTGGAGTGCGCAGCGACGCGCCTGCACATCAGCGATGACCCTGTGGTCGGGTGGGAAATGGGCCTGGGCGTCGATGACGACATCGACCTTCTTCCGCCCAGGGAGGAACCTCGGTTCGCAGCAGACCACAACGTCGGCTGCTTCGCCGACGCCGGCGCGTGGACGACCCTGTCCGCACCCTTTCGCACGTGCGTGGACGGGCGGTGGGAGCCGCGTGGAAGCGGGCAGCTGGCGGACGGGTGCGAGCGGATCAGTGACGAGGCGCAACAAGCCGACCTGGTGACGTTCGGAGCGGAGTCAGGCGGCATCGTCTGGTTGGGGCGGACGGAGAACGGCGATGTGGCCGCCATCGTCGTCACCAGTGGCTTGTCCGGCGCCAAGGCATGACCTTTCGCGCATGTGACTGGTGCAGAGCAGTCATCGAACATGCTGCCGATATGGGGTCGGTGGGTATCCGGAGCAGATCCTCACCAATATTCAAGGTCAGCTCGATGAGGGTGCCGATGAGCTGGAGGCTGGCCGAGCGGCCAACCGCGAGTTGACCAGAGCCCTGAACCGACGCGCCTGATCGGCGGGGCCGGGTTCCGCACGTTCTGATGGTCGTCAAGCGTTTGCCGGTCCGGGAGGGGACATGGCGCCGCTGTGCACTCTTCGGGTGGATACGACGTGTCGATGCCGTTGTCGATCGCTGTCAGGGGGCAAGGATGAGCCCCGTGCCGCCACCCTCGCAGGACACCAGCCCCGACCTCTGGCAGCGCTACGGCGCCCGCCGGTCCCGGGCCGACCGGGCTGCGGGGATGGACGGTACCTTCCACTGGGACTGGTACCAGCGCAACGGGCCGGGTGCCGAACTCCTCGGCTCCCTCGACGGCAGGGCCGTCATCGAGGTAGGCGCCGGCACCGGACGCCAAGCCGCCCACCTTGCCAGAACCAGCACGGCCTGCGAGGTGACCGCGCTCGACGCGTCCGCCTCCATGCACGAGCGCTGCCGCCGGTCGTACGGCAACGTTCCACGGCTCCGCATGGTCCTCGCCGAGGCCACCTCCTACCTCGTCGAGCGTCCCTCTACCTTCGACCTCGTTTACAGCGTCTTCGGCGCCCTGGACTTCACCGATCCTCGCCGCCTCCTCCCGGCCGTCACCGCGAGCCTCCGCCCTGGTGGGACGCTCGTATTTTCTACTCTGGGCCACTATCGCAACGGCCAAGCCTGCGAGAGCCGGGTTCGTTCCGCCCAACTCCCCACCGTCCTGGCCGACGGGACTCCGACGACGATGGAGCGGTGGGTCCTGGACCTCCCACTGTGGGAACGCCTGCTCGCGCGAGCCGGCCTGGATGTCGTCGGCGTGGACACCGTCCGCGACGCCGGGCGTGGTGGTGGGCCCCCGATGGCTACCCGCATCATCCGCGCCGCGCGGCCCCATGTCCGGCATCTGTGATGAGCCGAAGGGCGGTGCCGCTTAGTGGAATTGGCTGACGCACCGGTGGCGTCGGCGGCGGATTCGTGGTTACGGGTCCTACGGTCGGAACTTCAGGGGGAGACCTCTAGAGCGAGAGAAGGAAGAACGTTGGCTGCCAAAGAAGCCAGTACGTCCATTCCGGAGCATCCGCTACTACGAGTCCTGCAGCCGCACGGGGCGAACGTGAAGGTGTTCTGCGGCTACATCGGTTCGGCGAGCAGCGGCGACCACATCCTGCTGTACGCGAGCCTCTACAACCTCTCGCAGTGCGTCGAGATCCGCCGTTCAGAGGTGCTGCACGTCGAGGAGGCTCCGGGGCAGCTGCTGCCTTTCGGCGGGTCCGTGCTCTGGCTCAAGTCCGATGCCACCGTCGTCCGACGCCGTCAGGAGAGCGTCGCCGACATCTACGGTTCGGCCGCCCGACGCCGGCAGGAGAGCGTGGCGGACATCTACGGCGCGGTTGTTCCCCCGTCGTCGGACGGTCGGCTGCGCATCACCCGGCGGCAGCGCGCGGAGTCCGCAGATGACTGCCATTCACCCTGCCAACCCTGCCACAGCCCGTGCGGCATTTGCACGTCTCACCCGCCACTGCTGCAGGACCTATCCGTGCCCAGCCCGGAGTAAGCGGTGGTTCTGAGCCTGCGGACCGCCGACCGGTCCACAGCCGTGGCCCATCCAGCCCCGTACCTGATCGAGAAGCTGCTCAAGGAGAAGATCGTCGACTCGCAAGCCGAGGCGGAGCTCCTCTTCAGGGAGGTCAAACGGTACTGCGTGCTGGTGCACGAGCATGCCGAGCGGTCATGGCAGATGCACTCGCTCCGGGTCGACGAAGCATGGCACCAGTTCATTCTGTTCACAGTGCAGTACCAGGACTTCTGCGAGCGGTACTTCGGCCGCTACGTCCATCACGCGCCCAGCAACGCGCCTGTGCCGACGTCGGCGGAGGGCGCCCTGCCAGAGCGCCCCACGGCTACGTTCCCTCAGTTCAAGGACCAGTACGAAGAGACGTTCGGCGAGGAGCTGCCCGATGTTTGGTACGACGGTCGAACCTTGACGCTGCGTCGCCGGCTGGTGAACGAGCAGGCGGGGCGACAAAGCGTCCAGGCGGAGGGAAGCGAGGTCCATCTCCTCGCGCCGGACGGTGAGATCCTGATCAGCGTGAACGACGTCGCCGCCGACGCACTGGAGTTCGTCGCACACACCGGCGCCTTCTACGTGCGCGAGCTAGCGGGCAGTCTGAGCAACGACGAGAAGGTGGAGCTCGCCGCAGCCCTCGTGGAGGAGGGGATCCTGCGAGCCAGCGGTTGACTCCGGTCACACCACCGGCCCGGCCCCTGGGACCCAGATTCCACCAAGGACAATTCCAAGCCCGGTTTTCCACCAGCCGCAGGAGCGCAGTTCCGTCAAGCCCCAGGTGGTCGGCGGAGCAGCGCAGTTCGACGCGGTAGGGGTCGGCTCCGAACGTCCACGGTGCAGGAAGGCTCGCCCGCGACTTCTCATCAACAGGAGGGGTCTTCACACCGGGGTCGCCCGGTCCGCCTCGATGGTCCTGGCCGCCTCGGCGGCTTCCCGAAAGGTGACGACCGCCTCGCCGTTCTCCCGCGCCCATGCGGTGAGCATTCTGATGGGCTCCTCCAGGGTCCGCCCGAGATCGGTCAGGCCGTACTCCACGCGCGGCGGCGCCTCGGCGTACGCGTGCCGCTCGACGAGCCCGTTGGCCTGGAGTCGGCGCAGCGTCTGGGTCAGTACCTTGCGCGAGATGCCACCGCTCAGCTCTACCAACTCACCGTGTCGCAACGGGCCATCGGTCAGCGCGAAGAGCGTGACCATTGACCACTTGCTGGCGATGATCTCCATGGCCAGGAGGGCGGGACAGTCCGCGAGGAAGGCAATTCCGGGTCGCAGGCTCATGCCCCGAAGGTTACCTGTAGGTACCTAGCGGCCGCCTATCGTCGTCGAGGTGCGCACGCCCCTTACCCGCATCTCGCATGATTGAGGTTTCAGCCATGTTCGTCTCCCTTGCCGTCGTCACCGTGCTCATGTCGGCGGTTCTCCTGGTATCGGCCGGGGCCAAGTCCCTGCGGACGCGGCACATCACCGAGCAGATGTCCGCCCTCGGAGTGCCGCAGAGCATGATGGCTTTCCTGATCGGCGCTCAGATCGCTGGCGCGGCCGGTGGGATCGCCGGACTCTGGTGGGGACCCCTCGGAGTCGCCGCCGCGATCGGCCTGACGCTCTATTTCGCCGGGGCGGTTGCCTTCCACCTGCGCGTCGGCGACCGCAAGGGCGCGCCTCCGGCGGCGGTCCTCACCATGGCTTCCGTAGCCCTGCTCGTGCTGCGCGCTGCCACCCTCTGATCATGGTCCTCTGGGTGGACGAGCGTGCCGCTCCGGCGTCGGTATAGCCCGTCGTCCCCCTGTGGGCTGCACACCGCCACCGTACGGTCCCGACCGCCCGAGGCGCGGGACCGTACGGGATGAGTCAGGGCTTCGGGATGACAGTGGGGAGGCCCGTGGGAAGCTTGCCCGGCTCGCTCTTCTGGTAGGTCTCGGTGCCGACTTCCTGCCAGGTGACCTTCAGCTCGGCCGCACCCACGGAGGCGACCTGGCCCTTCGCGTGCAGTGCGCCCGCCGGGCACTTGAGGTCGAAGGACTTGCCGTCGGTGGTGCCCTGGCAGGTCAGACCGGAAGCGCCCTCGACGACCACGGCGGTCTTGCCCTTGACGGTCAGGACAACGGGCTTCGACGGATTCGCCATCGAGATCCAGCCGCCCTCCACACTGCCGCCCTTGGCGTCGGTGCCGACACCGGAGCTGGACGCGGCCGACGGACTGCTCGGCGTCGCGGCCGGCTTCGGGTCCTTCGAGGTGGCGGCCTTGTCGCTGCCGGAGTCGCTGCCGCATGCCGTGAGGGCCAGGGCGGCCGCGATGCCGGCGGTGGCGATGAGGCTGTGACGCAGGTTCTTGTGCACGAGAAGTCCCCCAGTGGAGCGCGAATTGATCGAAAGAGTGTGCCAAATTACCAGGAAGGGAGACACGGACGGCGGCGTCGGCGTCACCGGTTCGTCACAGGTACCGGGCTTACTCGTCCAAGACGCCGCCGATCAGGGGTGCGCGGGCCTTGGAGTGGCTCGTCTGGCGCAGTTCCCCGGCCGACTTGAAGGGTGAGGCGGGCTGCGGCGCGGCTGCTGTTCTGCGTGCCGTAGGGGGGTGACGATCACCCTGCCGGGCCGCCATATTTCCACCCAGGCCCGTGGGATGGAGCGCACGCTGAAGGGGCACAGCAGCCGGTCGTACGGGCCTCCGTCAGGTGGCCGCCAGGGCGTCACCCGTAAGCGCGTCGGCGTACAGGCCGAAGGTGCACGGCCGCTCCCCAGCGGCAGCTCACACCGCCGGGTCTACATCTACGACACCCCTGTTGATCGAGTAGCGCACCACACGCGGGACTGACACTCATGAACCGGTCACCATCCGACGGCGCCGAAGCCCTGTCCTTCAAGTTGCGGTGCGCGGCGAGCGTGAAGTCTCGCGGTGACCTGCAACTTCGCAATGCACAGCCCGCGATGACCCGAACGACAGTCCCTGGGCTATTTGCCATTCAAGTGTGTGGTCAAGCGTGATAGCAGAGGCAGCGCCGCCTCAAGCGTCTTTCGTTCATCGGAACTGAGGACATCGTTGATCGCGGTGCCGAGCCAGTCCGCACGCCTTCGGCGCTCCTCGGCCAGACGGCCGCTTCCCGTCGGCGTGAGGTGGAGCAACAGCTTGCGCCCGTCGCTGGGGTGCGCCTCGGCGTGCAGGAGGCCCTGAGCCAGGAGTTCTTTGACCGCCTTGGCAGCCGACTGGTGGCTGACTCCCCGCTGTTGTGCGATATCGGCGGTGGTCAGCGGGCCGCTGCGGTCCAGGTACCCCAGGACGGCGGCCTCGCCGGGCGGCATCGTGTCTGCAGTGCGCACAGTACGTACGAGCCGTCCGATGGTCAGACGAAGTTCTTCGGCCAGCTGATTCTCGTCCATGATTCCAGCTTACCCACACCCATCAACCAAACTGTACACCTTGGCTACATTGTTCGCTTGGTGCCGCGGGAGTGGCCGCCAGCCCCTGCCGTAGCGAAGAGCGGGGGCGTGGGGTCGAGTCACGGCCGACGCTACGGCGCGCCATCTACAACCATGTTGTACAGTTTGGTTGTAGATATTCGGGCGGCTCGGAAAGGACCCTCTGTGAAGCTCACCAAGCACTCCCATGCCTGCATCACACTCGAGAAGGACGGCACCCGCCTGGTCATCGACCCCGGCACCCTCACCCCGGACGCGGCAGAAGCCGTCACCCAGGCTCATGCCGTCCTGGTCACCCACGACCACTTCGACCACTTCGACGAAGAGCTCGTCGCCGCGGCTCTCGAAGCCCAGCCCGGGCTGCAGGTCTACGGCACAGCCGCGGTCGCAGCCGCCCTCGGCAGCCACGACGGCCGCGTCCACGCCGTCGCCGCGGGCGACACCTTCAGCGTCGGTTCCATCACCGCCACCGTCCACGGCCACCGCCACGCGCTGATCCACGCCGACATCCCGCGCCCCGACAACATCGGCTACCTCCTCGACAACGGAGCCGTCTACCACCCCGGCGACGCCTACTTCGCGCCCGACGCTCCCGTACGCACCCTCCTGCTGCCGACCAGCGGCCCATGGACAAAGCTCGGCGAAGCCGCCGACTACGTCCGCACCGTCAAGCCCGAGCGCATCATCCAGATCCACGAACTCATGCTCAGTGACCTCGGCCAGCACTCCACCGCCAGCCTCCTCGGCGAGAAGGGCCTGACCGGCACCCCGATCGACCGCCTCGAGCCCGGCACCACCGTCGAGCTGTAAGACAGCATCTGGTCCCCGTAGTTGGTATGTGGGGATGCTCTTGTGACTAGGCTGTTTCCTCTGGATCAAGCCCGTCCGGTGTTCCTGTTCAAAAAGATCTCGGATCTGCCGGGCGGGCGGCCTACTCTGAGCCCGGTTCGTACTACCTGGGAGAGCTATGACAAGTAGGTTCACCGAGCTGACCATCGACTGCCACGACCCGGAGCGGCTCGCCACCTTCTGGTGCGAGGTCCTGGACTTCAAGGTGATCGACCGGGGCGAGGACAGCGTCGAGATCGGCTCCTGGGTGCCGACCATCGAGGATGTCCAGGCCCGTCAGATGCCGCCCACCCTGATGTTCGTCCGGGTGCCGGAGGGCAAGGCCGTGAAGAACCGGCTGCACCTCGACGTCAGCCCGATCGACGCCAGCACCGAGGACGAGGTGACCAGGCTGCTCGCCCTCGGCGCCACCAGGGTGGACGTGGGCCAGGGACCGGGCCGGAGCTGGGTGGTCATGGCCGACCCCGAGGGCAACGAATTCGACGTCGTGCGCTCCCTGGCCCCGCGGGACTAGGCGTTCCTTGCAGATCCTCGCCGGACTCCACCTCGCTGGATGTTTCGTCTGCCGTCAAGGAGAGCACCAGGATCCGGTCGGCACTGCCTACCGTGCCCAGTCCATGCCGAGGTGAGCGCGGGCGGCGATGTCGCCGGGCAGTGAAACTGCGCAGTCGTCACACTTATGAGCTGGCGCCCGTCTTGGAGAGCGTGTTCGCCCGGTGGCGGGGTTCGTTAGGCTTACTGGGATGGAAGCCCGCACCCTGCCCGTTCTTCTGCTGTCCGCGCCGCGCACCTCGACCGCTGAACTCATCGCGCAGGCAGCGGCGTGGCGCGGCTACGACGTGGCCGAGCGGGCGGAGCTCGCCGTCGGGCGCCGGGCGTACTGGTACGGAGGCCCCCTCGCGGCAGCACGCCTCGTGGGCCCCTTGGGCCTTGGGCTGCTCGAACCGGCCGACGACTGGCTGACGCACCTACCGCACTCTCTCCTGCGGCGCTCCGTACGGCTTACCACCCTCGCCGAGGCCCGGACTCTGCGGGAGCGGGCCTTCGTGAAGCCGCCCTCGGCCAAGATCGATCTGCTGCCCGCCGCCGTATACGAGGACGGGACGGCACTGCCGGGCGGGCTCGACGGCTTCACACCGGTCCTGGTGAGCGGGGTGGTCGAGTTCACCGCCGAGTACCGGTTGTTCGTCCTCGACGGCGAAGTCGTCACCGGAAGCCGGTACGCCGTCCACGGACACCTCGACCCGGCGCCGCTGGACGCCGACAGCCGTGCCTTCGGCCGCACCGTCCTCGAAGCCACGGCCGCCGGTCTGCCCAGCGCGGTGTGCCTGGACATCGGCCGGCTCGCCGACGGAGGCTGGGCGGTCGTCGAGGCCAACATGCCCTGGTTCGCGCACTGCTACGCCGCCGAACCGGACCGAGTCCTCGACGTGGTACTCCGTGCCGCCGGCCCGATCGGCGCGGTCGCCGCGCGGGACCGGCCGCACCTGAGCAGGTCATCCGTCCCTGCGGCCCACGCTCCCTGCGCTGCGCCGGAGTAGGCGACCAGTAGCCGCCGGAATGCCCGCCAGCCACACACGATGCATCTGCGACCGCGGCGGTCTGGATGTGGGACCTGGTCCAGCCCGACCGTGAGCTCCAAGCTGACGATCAGCCGACCTCTGGTCGCTCACAGCCCGGCGTTGCCGGGTTGCCTTACCGGCGGAAGTGGGCGTGGTGTTCGTGCAGGAAGGCGTCGAGGGTGCGGGGCGGGCGGCCGAGGATGTCGTTGACGGTGGTGGTGGGGGTTTCGGGTCGGGCAATGGCGAGTTGCTGGATCTCCGTCACGTGGTCGGCGAGCCAGGTGGGCATGTGGGCGTTGTGGACGAGGTCGTCGTGCAGTTCGTCCGGGGTGAGGTTGACGTAGTCGACCTGATTGCCGGTCAGGGTGGTCAGTCGTGAGGCCAGTTCGGGGTAGGAGACGGCTTCGGGTCCGGTCAGGGTGTAGGTGCCGCGGGCGATGTCGGGCCTGGTGAGGGTGGCGGCAGCGACGTCGCCGATGTCGCGGGCGTCGATGTAGTTGCAGGGCGCGTTGCCCGTCGTGCCGAGGATGACGCCCTGGGTGACGGTGGGGGCCAGGCGCAGGAGGTTCTGCATGAAGGCGTAGGGGCGCAGGATGGTGTGGGCGAGGCCGCTGGCGCGCAGGTGTTCCTCGACGGCGTGGTGTCCGCGAGAGATGGCGACCGGCGAGTCGGGTTCGGCGGCGGGTGCGGAGATCTTGACGATGTGTCCGATGCCGGTGTGGGCGGCGATGTCGATGACGCGGGTTTCGAGTTCGACCTGTGCGGGACTGTTGGCCATGGCGAGGAAGAGTTGGCCGGCGCCCTTGAAGGCGGTGCGCAGGGAGTGGGGGTCGGTGGCGTCGGCGTACTGAACCTCGACGGGCGGTTGGTGTGAGCCGGTCATGCCGGGGATCGGCCTGTGCGGGGTACGGGTCAGTGCGCGGACGGGTGCGCCGAGTGCGCGGAGGCTGTGGAGCAGGGCGTTCCCGGTCGCTCCGGTCGCTCCCATGACAACGATCATCGTGTGCTCATTCCCTTTGACTTGGTGACTTCCCGGCGGCGGTTGCTGCCGGTGTGGCTCGGTCGGGCTTGGGCGCGTGGGGGCGGGTGGCCCCGGTGCCGGGGTGGGCTACGCCGGGGATGCTGTGGCGGTGCTGCGCCAGCGCAGGGTGACGATGGTGGTGGCGAGGGCTGCGGAGACGGGCAGGTCGATGCGCAGGCGCTCCAGCCACGGGGTGGCGGGTATCGGGGTGTGGGCGGGCAGCCATTGGGCGGTGAACCATCCCAGCAGGACCGCCGCGCCGGCGGCGGCGATGACGAGTGCGGCGGTCAGGGCGACGCGCGGCGCGGTGGTGGTCCACCGTCGGGGCTGCCCGCCGTGCCGCAGCCAGGTGCCGACGAGGAAGGCCACCACGGCGGATGTGCCGGCGATGGAGGTGAAGGCGGCCACGGCCAAGTCCTGCTGCTCGGTGACGGCTCCGGCGGTACCTGCCATCAGCGCGGGGGCGGCGTAGGCGGTCAGTACCTCGCGCCACAGCGTGAACGGTCGGGATGGCCGGGAGGCTGCCTGGTTTCGGCTGGTTGTGTCCTTCGTTGCGGGCATGCTGGCCTCTTTCTCGTTCGTGTGAGGGGAGCGAAGGCGCGTGGCGGGGGCGGCAAGCCTGCACCGCCCCAATATAATTAGGTGGCTAACTATTACCTCGGAAAAAGAGCCCCTACCCGGAGGGAGGGGCAAACCAGTAGGGAGTCGGGTCAGTCGACGGCCAGAGCCGCACTGCCCCGCACGACGCGGGCGAGCAGATCCAGGAACACCGCACGCTCCTCGAAGGAAAGCCCGCCCACCATCGCCTCGAGCCGCCCGAAATGCTCGGGCGCCATGTCGCGCAAACGCTGCGCTCCGCGTGCGGTCAGGATGGCCACCGTGCCCCGGCCGTCCTCCGTGGACGGGCGGCGGGCGATCAGGCCCTCGCGCTCAAGCCCGTCCAGTAGGCCGGTGATCGTGGCCCTGGAGACATTGAGGTCGGCTGCAAGGCGCGAGGGGGATTTCTCCCCGCCGTGGTCTTCGAGGTCGGCGAGCAGGCGGTAGCGACCCGTCGACAGGCCGAACCTGGCAAAGTGCGCCTCGGCCGCCCGGCCGACCCTCGCGCCCGCCGAGATCAGCCGCACCGCGACCAGCACCGCCTGCGGATCGACCTCCAGGCCATAGTGCTCGACCTGCCGCCGGGCCTGGTCCAGCGTGGGCGCCTCGCCGTCGATGCCGTCTCTCGTCATGCAAGTAATATGGCGGCTAATCACTTGGGCTGTCAAGGCACCCCCGCCTTCGGGCGGGGCAGGGCCAGCTGGGCTGGGCCTGGAGGCGTCCGCGGAGGTCGATCTCGTCGGAGGTGAACGGGTCCCCGGGCCGCCAGATGTGGACGGGCTTGGGCCGGAGCGCCAGGCCGGCGCCTGCCGCGGCACCTTCGGTCTCGGCGAGCGCCTGGTGGAGCGAGGCGACCGAGAGGTCTTGCCCCAAGGCCGGGTGGTTGGTGTTTTCGCAGGTCACGCAAGCCCGTTGAAGGATTCCTGACGTGGAGCAACGGAGCTCGTTGGTACGGGCAGTCGTCCAAGACAGCCTGTATCCGAGGAGCCCTGTCGCCGTCTCATCAGGTCCCGCCGGCCCCCGCGATGGCCATCACCCATACGGTCACCGTGGCGGCAGGCCGGTTCGCGCCCGGGCATCTGGGTGAGCTGACTGCCGGCGTGCCGTACGAGCCGGTCGACGCGGTCCTGGCGGAGACGCGGTCAGTGCAGCTACGGCTGCGTGATCTCCCCTCGAGGGTCGGGCTCTATTTCCTGCTTGCGATGTGTCTCTTCCCCGAGGCCGGCTACCGGCTGGAGTGGGACAGGCTGACGGCGGGGCTGTTCGGGCTGCCGGTGGCCTGTCCGACGCCGAAGGCCCTGCGCAACCGGTCCCGGCTTGGGCGCTGGCGGCACCGGCGTTGGCCGGAATCCCGGTGACCCAGCGGGGCATGGCCCAGGAAGTGACCATCGTGTCCGGGCACGTACCCCCCGACCATGCCGCAGGCCTCGTCGACTGGTCAGCCCTCGGCCGCCTCAAGGGCACGCTCGTGATCCTCATGGGCGTCACCCACGTCGCCACGAGCAGCGAGCTGCTGATCCAAGCCGGCCGGGACGCCGCCACACCCGTACTCGTCGTCCAGGACGCGGCCACCCGCTTCCAGCGCGTACTGTGCTCCACCCTTGCCGACATCGCCCAGGACTGCGCTGCCCACGAAATCGCACCGCCCGCCGTATTCGTCATCGGCCCGACCGCAGGCCTGGAGGTACCGCACACACCAGCCATGGCCGAAGCCCGGCACCCGCTGATGCCGTGAGAGAAGCTGCGAGGCCGGCCATCCTCACCGAGAGCGATTTCACCCGGCAGTGGCAGCGGCTGCCCGCAGGCCGCAGGCCGCAGGCCCAAGGGCCGGCGCGATACGGGCGCTTGCTCGCCGGTACGGGGTGCGCGGCATCCGGTTGGAGGCTGATCGTTTATCCGGTGAATCCGGCCGCCCAGTCGGGTGAGTTGATGTCCCGAAGCCTGTCGCCGGGAGGAGCGGGCCGTTAGACATCAGGTTTGTGATCAAGAAGCTGCTGCAGCGCGGTCTTCTCGCGCTCGCCCTCGCCTGCCTGCCCGTCCTCTCCTCCGTGCCTGCCGCGCACGCTGACGCCCGGCCGCCGGCTGTCCCGGGGACGCCTGGCGTGGGGGCGCCGAAGCCTCTGTTCGAGGTGATCGACATGATCCCGGCAGCGGCCGAGGAAGGGGAGGGCTGAGTATCCCCGGTGACCAATGATCGCCCGCAGTCCGGCGCCGGTACCGCCTTGGTCAAAGTCTGCCTCGCCGGAGCCGGCATTGTGTTCTTCGTTCTGGCCCTCGTTCTTCCCGCTCGCTGGGCCTACGTCCCCGGGGCCGTCCTCCTGGCCGTTTCTGTCTTCGTCGGCCGCCGTCCCAGACGCCGTACCTGACGCTGCACAGGCCGATTCGGCCGTGGCGAGCGACGAGCCGAATCCCGCGCCGCCACCGCGGGCTTACCGGTAACCCGCGTTCGCGCACGATCTGGTGCCGGCCGTCGGCGGAGGCCAGGAACCGATGCCCTGCACAGCCGACGCCGGAGCCGCCACCGTCTTCCGCCCCCTGGAGCGCAGCCAGCGACTCGAGCTCCGCCCGGGTCGGATCAACCAACCCCGCGCCTTTGCGTGGGGCTCCCCTGCCGGAGGCTTCCGCCTTCCGAGTGGGCCCCTGCACGGCCGCCTCTTTCATCAAGGAGTTCTTCATGCCCACCGCGACCGTGGACCTGCCCCTGAGTTTCGATGTCCCGGAGGTCTTCAGGGACATCGATTTCGCCCTCTCCGCGAAGGACAACACCGACAAGCTCGTCGACGAACTCATCTCGCTCGACCCGCGTCCGACCGATGAGCAGATCGCGCATGCCGTCCTGGCCCAGCAGTCGATGTACGAGATGCTCTCGGCTGCCGGAGCCGTCTACGCGGGGATCCTTCTCTACGGCCCGACGAAGGAGAACCCGAAGGCGAAGTTCAGCTCGATCATGCTGACGGTCACCGCCCGCCCCAGCGAGCTCTCCAACGAGAACACGGTGGGGCGCCTGGCCCGCACGATGGGCGCGATCTACCCGGAGGCCGAGGTCGGCGTGGTTCACATGACCACGGGGCCGGCCGTGCTCCTGACGGAGGAGACCAAGGTACCCAAGCCCGTCAACCTGCTGACCGACGACACGAAGGCGACCACCGTGCGCCAGCTGCACGTCTTCGTCCCCATCCCGGGCCGGCTCGCGATGGCCGACTTCTCCATCGCCACCGAGAACACCGCCGAATGGGACACCTGCATCGACATCGTCGGCCAGGTCTGCAAGTCCATCAGGTTCACCGACTGACCCCCACCCCCTTACCACCCGGAGGACTGATCACATGGCGGTTCTGTACACGATTGCCGACGGCAATGGCCTCTTCCCGATGGACAACCTCGGCTACGCGGCGGGTGGTGACGACCAGATCGTCGCCGCCGTCCACTCCAAGCTCAACCAGTTCACCCGCGACGAGAGCATCTCGATGAAGGTCTGGGGCTGGAAGGCGGATGCTCTGCGTGAAGAGGACCGTTACCGGATCAGCGAGCTGATCCGCATGTACCTCTACCAGGAAGACCGCATCCTCGCCGCGCTCAAGCGCCTGGACGGGGACCTCGCCGCCATGTGGAAATCCTCCACGGAGGCGAAGAAGCGGATCAAGGCGTTCACCGACTCTCTGGCTGAAGGTGCCTGGCAAAGGCACCAGGTGATGCACGACCAGTGGCAGAAAGAGCGGGAGGCGGCCAGGGCTGAGGCCGAAGCCGATCACCCCGGCCTCGGAGCCTTGCTCGGATCCGGCCTCGGCGGCGGCAGCCTGCCCGAGGTGCCATCCATGCCCGCCACGCGCGGTGCCGGAGGTGCCATGACTGCGGATGGCGAAGTGCTCGACGGCATCGAGTACGCCATGTGCCCGGGATCCGCGCCGATCATCGACCTGTACGACCCTGAGGTCGCCCGCAGTATCGGCTACGTTGCCTCGCTGGCCCGGGGCGGGATGTCCTTCAGCTGCGAGTACTGGCGGCTGACCGACAACTCCTACGACGCCAAGCGCATCCCGGACGCCGACCTGCGTGATCTCGTCGACCTCGTCCTCGCGGTCCAGGCCGAGTACCAGCTGCAGTCCCTGCTGCTGGACCGCGAGTTCGACCGGGTCATCGACACCCGGGGGCAGGAGTTCGAGTACCTGCTGGCAAAGGCCGCCGCCGAGGCCGCTGCCGCCGAGGGCAGCAGCTTCTGGGGGATCTTCGGCGATGTCCTGGGCATCGTCTCAGCAGTGGCCGGGGTCCTCGCGATGATCCCGGTCCTGACCCCCCTCGCCGGGCCGATCGCCCTCGTCGCGGCCGCCGGCTCACTCGCTGCCCACACCGTGGACGCGGCGATCAAGGGAGACTGGGACGCCGAAACGATCGCCGGACTCGCCACCGACGTACTCGGTGCTCTGCCGGTGATCGGCGCGGTCGGCAAGGCGGCGAAGGCCGGGAAACTCGCCATGAAGACGGTCGGCAAGGTGAGTGTGGCCGCCCGCTCCGGTGGCCGGGCCTTCCTCGCCGCGGCGGGCTCCGCCACCGCCGACGCCGGGAAGATCTCCAGCTACCTGGGCACCAAGGGCGCCAAGTTCGTCGGCGCCAGCGCCACGAAGGGCATCCTCGCCGGCAAGGTGATCCAGGGCTCCGCCAGCCTGGTCACCCAGGTGCCCACCGTGCTGAAGCTGGCCTCCGGGACGGAAGCCGGCGGGAACACGGCCACCGCCGTCGACTTCACCCAGGGCATGGCCGACAACGCCGGCGACTGGGTCGAGATGGGCTCCCGCCTCGCCAAGAAGGGCGGCGGCATCTCCCTTTCCCGATTCGCCGCCGCGTTCGCCTAGGACCCCCAAAGTCCGATCGTGCGGCCGCCTCGGGACCGGGTCATCCGTTCCGGGTCCGGGCCGGGTGAACCCCGCGGACGAGGAGGGGCTGCGCCCTGACCTCGATCTCGTTATGGCCGGGTTGCGTGTCAGCTACGTTGCACGAGTGCCATCGGGCGCGAGGGGCCTTGGACGGCCGCCACGTCACGTGCCCTGGCGGTCCGCTGCGTGGGCTGGGTGGCTGGTTTGTGTCAGGCCGGTGGCAGCGGGGTGTGCAGTCCGGCGGGCAGCTCGGCGCGGATACCCGCGCCGGGCTGGAGGGTGCCGCCGGTGACGACGGTGGCCTGCCGCCCGCCCGCCGGACGATGTCTCCGCCGGTGTCCCGGTGGAGGAGTTGCTTGAGGAGGCGGGGGCGGATCTCGTTGATGCGTTTGCAGGGGTCACACAGGCCGGTGAGGCGGACGGCGGTCTTCTCGCCGAGGTGCAGGAGCGTCCCGGCCGGCAGTGCGTGCAGGTCGAGGCCGCGGGTGAGGATGTTCTCCCCGAACTCCCCGAACTCCCCGGCCTCGAGGGCGTATCCGGCGGCTGCGACGTCGTCGAGGAGTTCGGCGGGCAGCAGGGACCCAGCACGATTCTCGCCGGCCGCGCGACATGCGGCCTGCGGCCGATTCTCCCAGCCGTGCCCCGCAGGCCAGGGGCCTGTCCGGGATGCGGGATCCGGCCCGCCGCGCCTCCCGCCGACGGCCGCGCATAGGGGCCACCACCTCATACGCCCCGGCCGGTCTGCGCTCGCGCCCGCGACCTGTCGGCGGCAGGCGGCCGGGGCCTGGGCCGGCGGCGACATTCGGGCTGGTGGTGGCCTGAAGGTCGCTGTGGTGCCGGTGGCAGTTCCCTGCCTGTGAACGCCTGAGCAAGGAGCCGGTCTGGTATTCGCCGTTCTTGCGTGATGCCTCCGCCAGCACGACGGCGAGTGTCCAGGCATGTCGCTCCTGGTGCGAGGCTGTTGAGATACACCACGGGGCCCGACATGCGTGGATGCGTCCGCGGCCCGCCCTCCGCGCACGGCCACCCAGCACCCACGCCCACCGAACCGCCGCGGCCACCCGGGGATGCCTGGGCACCGCGTCCAGGTCCTGCCGGCGGTCATCCACGTCTCGTACTCCGCCGACGTAGAGCCCACGGACGACCACTGACTCGGAGACAGCCCACCATGGGAAACGACGCCAGCCCCCCAGACCTGTCGAGTTGCGAGCTGACATGGGCCCCATACGGTGGAAGTGGTGGGCCCTTCCTTCTTCCAGGGAGGAAAGCCGACAGGTCTCATTCCACCCAGGGTGCGTCGATTCACGCTGGTTGTTTGCCTCGGTAGTATTTTTCGGTCGACCAATCCCTCTTGCGCATCCTGGCACTTCTACGTCGAACGCCTGGTGCTGGTTGCAATGAGCCGAAGAACCCTTATTGGTTTGCCTCTTAGTGTTTCGCTACTTGGCCTGGTATTTGCGCCTTTTGGTGCCTCGGCAGGGGATTGCGACATCTTCCCGGGCGGGATCTGTCCGCCGTTTTCGGAGCCGCGGCGATCGCCGGACTTCGGTGACGGATGGTGGAACATCCAGAGCGCGTTCACTCAAGATCTGGTCGTGAATGCGCCTTTCGAGTACGGCCGAGTCTTCCTTGAGCCCGATCGTAATGCGGAGTATCAGCAGTTCCGCTTCCTGCCCAGTGCAGGTGGTCAGTTCCAGATCCAGGTGCGCAGCACGGATCTGTGCCTGGAAGGAAGCGACCACTGGAAAGACGGACAGGCGATCGTTCACACAAATGAGTGTGCAGAGGAGGGCCCGCAGTTCTGGAGGATCGAACCCCACCCGGAAGGGTTCGGATTCAGGATCAGGCGGTCAACTGGTGCGCTCCGATGCCTCGACGCGCATAACCCGAGTCTAACCGCGCCATCGAAAGGAACCTATTTGCAGGAATGGTCCTGTCATGCGAGGGAGAACCAGGCCTGGAAATTTATTGACGCGACCCCTGTACAAGGCGTCCGCTAACAGTGTGGGCGGCGGCCGGGTGATGCGAGCGTGCTGCTCGGCAGCGGGTGGAGGTCCTGCAGACCGAGCTCCAGGAGGCGGAAGCCGCGTGGGAGCGGTTCGATCGTCTGCCAGACGGTGGCCGAAGTCCTGGCAGAACCTCTTGTGGGCGAGGAGGCGTCGCTGGCCGGGGTGGCCGGTGAACGGCCTGCGCGGGTCGCCGGGGCGGTGCCCGGCTCGGTGGTTCCCGCATGGAGGGAAGGGCTTGCTCTCGACTCACCGGCCCCGGACTACCAACGGCTCGTGGAAGTCCTGGCGGGGAGCGGGGAGGAGATGGACTGCCGGCAGCTCGCGGCGGACTTGGGTGTGGAGGTGGTCGCGGCGAAGGTGGAGGGAGCGCGGTCGAAGGTGAAGCGCCTGGCCGCGCGGGGCTGGATGGCCGAGGAACGTCCGGGGACGTTCAGCGTGCTCGCCGGGCGAGCCGGCGGCTCATGACCATGCTCATCGACCACCGGATCACCGCCTCGGAGGTGTCGGTGCGGGTCTCGTAGTCGCGGACCAGGCTGCGTGAGTGCATCAGCCATGCGAACGTCCGTTCCGCCAGCCACCTTTTCGGCAGCACCACGAAGCCCGTGGCGTCGTCGATGCGTCTGACCACCGGCAGCGCGATCCACAGGACATCGCGGGCGCGGTCGACCAGGCGTCCGGTGTAGCCGCCGTCGGCCCACACCAGCGAGATGCGCCAGTGCCGCATCCGCAGCCGCTCCAGCAGCGTCCAGCCGGCCTCGCGGTCGGTGACGGATGCGGCGGTGACCATCACGGCCAGCAGAAGCACGAGGGTGTCCACGCCGATGTGCCTCTTGGAGCCGTTCACCTTCTTCCCGCCGTCGAACCCCCGGCTGGCAACCGGCACCGACGCGGCCCCTTTCACCGACTGCGCATCGATGATCCCGGCGGTCGGCTCCGGATCGCGGCCCGACGCTTCGCGGACCCCGTCGCGCAGCCGGTCGTGGAACTCGGCGACCAGGCTCTTGTCCCGCCAGCGCCGGAAGAAGGCGTAGACGCGGTCCCATGCGGGGAAGTCCGCAGGCACTGCTCTCCAGGCAATGCCGCCCGCAACCAGGTAGCGCACCGCGTCGATCAGCTGCCGGTGGCAGTAGCTCTCCGGCTGCCCGCCCCTTCCCTCAAGCCAGGCGGGCACGGGCGCGGGCATCGCGTCGCATACGACTGCCCACTCCGCGTCGGTCATTTCCGAGGGGTACCTCGGACGCCTGGGCGGCCGGTCCCCGGCGTTCCCGAACCGCTGAGCGAGGCAATCGCACGACAGCGGACCGGAGTTGGATGGCAATGTCACGGAGACGGAAGACTGCGGCACCAGGGGCCTCCTGTTGCTCGACTGGATTCGACACCCACGAGCTGTACGGGAGGCCCCACTTTCATGCCCTGCCGACCAGGAGATCGCCCGACCGAGTCGGCAGACTCGAACTCACGATCACCAGCTCGATTAGAGCAACCGCTGGTTAGCGCACTCAGCGCACGAAGTCCGTTACTGTGCCGTGGTTGTCGGGAGCGGTCAGGCCCCAGAGCATCAGTCCCAGGATGATTGCCAGCAGGATCAGCCCCGGCACGTTCTCGGGCCCCCAACCGACGGGCTGCCGAACCGGTGGGTCGGGTGTGGCGTCGTCGCGTGCAGCGTCGGAGTCGGCGCGCTGCCAGGGCGCGACAACGGCCTCACCCCGGGCGATCAGCGCGGCCACGTGGCGTACGTCGGCCGCGTGGTAGGTCGCCTCGTTGGTCAGGTCCGGGGAGGGCGCAGCCGAGGTACGTACGCTGTTGGCCCGCGCCACGGCCGTGATGCTGATCGGCCTGATCTGCGGCCAGATCTCCCGGACTTCGGCCTTCGTCAGCCAGCCTTCGCCGTCCTGATGGTCCTGCTCGTCCGCTGCCCCCATTCGAAGTCCGCCCCCTCGCTCGCCGATCACCCTTGGCTTGATACCCAGACCGCCGAAAGATCACCCGGCCGGGCAGTCACACTCGAACTCACGCCCACCGTGATCGGTATGGCAACGACTTCTAATCTTGATCTTTGACCTCGCCTGTCATCCGACGTGCTGAGATCTACCGTTTCCGGGGGCACGTGACGCGGCCGCCCTCCACGCTTCGTGATGTCGAGTAACGAAGTGTCGAGGAACGGTCGCTGAGGATGAGTTTCCCTGTTGATGTTCCCGCCGTCGAGGCGTTGGGTGTCCTGTCCCGCTTTCGTGTGGAGTTCCACGACTGCCTGTACGCCCGTGCGGATGCGCTCTTCGAGCTCGCTGACGCGGTGCTGTGTGCGGACGGGCCGGTCAAGTCGCTGGCTGAGCTGACGTTGACGGCCGAGCATCGGCGCGGGCACGGAGCGATGTACGACGCTGTCAATCACGGCTGGCTGGAGCCGCGTCGCTTGCGGCGGCTGCTGGCCTCCACGCCGTTGCCGAGGGCTGCCGACGGGCGGATCGTCCTCGCGATCGATGTGAGCAACTGGCTGCGTCCGGACGCTCCTACCAGCCCGGACCTGCTGATCTGCCACGTCTACGGGCGAGGCCGCAGCGCGGACCAGATGATCCCCGGCTGGCCCTACTCCTTTGTCGCAGCCCTGGGAACCGGACGGACCTCGTGGACCGCGGTATTGGACGCCGTCCGTCGGGGCCCGGCCGACGACGCCACCGTGGTGACCGCCTCCCAGCTCCGCGACGTCACCACCCGGCTGCTGCGGGCCGGCCAGTGGAAGCCGGGAGACCAGGACATCCTCGTCGCCCTGGATGCCGGCTACGACGTCACCCGCCTCGCTTACGTCCTGGCCGACCTGCCCGTCGAGCTGGTCGGCCGCCTGCGCTCGGACCGCGTCATGCTCCGCGACGCCGGCCCGTGACGCTCCACCCCACGCGGGGGGCAGCCCCGCAAGCACGGCGGTGTCCTCACGTTCTCCAAACCCGACTCCTGGCACAACCCGGACCACACCACCATCAGCGCCACTTCCCACTCGGCGCGGCCGAGACCCTTGCCTGGGACCGCATGCACCCACGCCTGCAAGCCCGCGGCCCTGGCTCGATCACTGCGGTGAACTCCCCTTGATTTACGGCACGTTGATCCGGCTGGAGGTCTAGCACCTCCCAGGTGACCGCGATCCGAAACCGGTCTGGCCATGGTCCTCGAAGACTGGGATGACGGGCCAGGACATCGACCTGAGATGGCAGGCGTTCCTCCGGCGCTTCGACGTCGAGCACACCTTCCGCCTCTTCAAACAGACTCTCGGCTGGACCGTCCCGAAAGTCCACGACCCGAGCACGGCCGATCTGTGGACCTGGCTGATCATCGCTGCCCACACCCAGCTCCGCCTCGCCCGCCCACTTGCCGAGGACCTCCGACGCCCCTGGGAACGGCCTGCGGAACCCCGCCGACCACTCCCGCCCGGGTCCGCCGCGGGTTCCGGCGCCTCCGCGCGAAGACCACCCAGCCCGCAGGCGTGCCCCAACCATCCCTGCCCGGTCCCGGACGCCCACCCGGATCGAAAAGCCGCAGGCCAACCCTGCGGCACGAGCCTGGGAAGACATTGAAACGAGCAGAGACCCTCACCGAACACGTCCATTTGAAGGAACAGCGAGGTTAAAGATCAAGCTATTGGCCCGTCTAAAGGGTGTTGCACAAGGCCGTGTTTGGGCAGGTCAGAGCGCGTGATCACAGTCTTCTGGTCATGATGCGAGGGCGAGGTTGTGCATGTGGGCGACGGCCCGGACGGCGTGGTGGAGGCCGTCGCCGTGCTGGCGGCAGTCGCGGAGGATCTTGTAGTTCTTCATACGTCCGATCACATGCTCCACCCGGGCACGCACCTTGCGGTGGGCGGCATTGTCCGCTTCTTCGCCTGCCAGCAGGGGCCTGCGCGGGCGTTTGCGGTGCGGCACGACCATCCCGCAATTGAGGTAGGCGCCGTCGCCCAGGACGGTCACGCCCTGGCACTGCTGGGCCAGGCCGGAGGCGCGCCAGGCATGGGCGTCTGCGGTGGTGCCTGGCGCCGGTCGGGCCGTTGCGATCACGAGACGGGTGTCGGCGTCGACGATGACCTGCACGTTCGCGGAGAAGCGGTAGTTGCGGCTGGACGCGCCGAGCTTTCGGTCGCGGACCGGGATCAGGGTGCCGTCAACGATCCACAGCCGGTCTGCGGCGTCGGCCGGACGGGAGACAGGCTCGAGCGCCAACAGCGGCCCGAGACGTTGGATCACCCGGCACACGGTGGACGAGGAAACCCCAAACAGCGAGCCCAGCTGCCGCATGGTCAGATTCGTCCGGTAGTACACCGCGACCAGCAGCACTCGCTCCGCCAGCGGCAGGCGCCACGGCCGACCCTGCATCGTGCCGTTGCCACCACGCTCCCGCACAGTCTTCAGCAACCGCGAAAACTGCGTCGAGCGCAGCCCCGTGAACGTCTCCACCCACATCCGCTCAGCACTCAACACCGCAGCCATACAAGGGAAATGCCCAGTTGCCAGCCTTGTGCAACACCCTTTAAAGGTTGTCCCGCAATTGGTTTCCGACCTCAGCGTTGGTGGGGTGGTTGGGCGCGGGTGTCCGCCCTTCGGACCAGGAGTGGCCTGGGGGAACGCATTCTTGCCATGATCGCCTGGTGAACTATGACCCGCGCATACACCCCTCGAAGGTGGCCGACGACCGTGCGTCGCTCACCTCGTTCCTCGACTACCAGCGGGCCACCCTGGCCATGAAGTGCGCGGGCCTGACCGGCGAACAACTCAAGCAGAAGGCGATTCCGACCTCAGGACTTACGCTCCTGGGCCTGGTGCGCCACGCGGCCTCCGTCGAGCGGAGCTGGTTCCGCTTCATCGTGAACGCCGAGGACGTCAAGACACCTTGGCCCGGCGAGGTCGACGGTACGTTCGCCGAGTTCCACGTCGAGGACGCCGATGTCGGCGAGGCGTTCGGAGTTTGGCGCGAGGAGTGTGCCCGTGCCCGCGCCGTCGCATTTTCCTTCGATTCCCTCGACGACACCGTCGACTTTCGCGGCGAGACCATCTCACTGCGCTACGTCCTCACCCACATGATCGAGGAGTATGCGCGTCACAACGGCCACGCCGACCTGCTGCGCGAAGCGATCGACGGAGCAGTCGGCGAGTAGATACCGGCACCCTGTCCGAGGACGTGCAGCGCTTGGACGTCGCGCTGAACGATGCGGTGGGCACCCTGATTGGGCCGGCGCGGTACGAGGGCGACGAGGCCCGCCCGCTGGCTGTCGTCCACGCCGCGACGCTGCTGAAGTCGATGGCGGACACCTGGCAGGCCGAGGCCGTCCAGGCGGCCCGTACCGACTACTCGTGGGAGGGGATCGCGGGCGCTCTGGGTACCTCGAAGCAGTCCGCGCACGAGCGCTTCAGCCGCTGAGTGGCTGATTGAGAACCTCTGACCGGGCCAGTCGGGCACTCAGCCATCCCGCGTGTGACCCTCTGGGCGACGCTCTACCTCCACGCCGAGCGCGCCCAGTCGGCCAACGATGTGTGCGCCGAGCGATTCCCGGGCGACATGGAGGTGGCGCAGCACGCTCTGCGTTTGGACGGCCAGGTCCTGAGGCAGCGGGTAGATCAACTGGCCGCCGGCTTCGGCGCGGGCTCGTGTCGCCCTGGCCTGGCTGCTCGTCCAGGGCGACGACATCGCGCCCATTCCCGGTAACAAGTGGGTCGCCCGCGTCGAGGAGAACCCCGCTGCCGACGCCATCGAGCTGACCGACGCGCAGGTCGAAAGGCTGAACAACCTCACCCCCGGCCGCTGGCGAGCGCCACGGCGAAGGGAACATGGCCGTCATCGACCGGTGACCGGCCACACCTTGTGACGGTGACGTCCGCAGGCCCGACACCAGTCATGGCCTCTGACCGCTTCTCCGTGGAGGCCCAGCCTGGCGTCCACCCCGAGTGCTTTTGGCGACAGAGCCCCGCCCCGCTCAGGTGACGGCGCGGTGGCCAGCCAGATTGGACGCGGGCCGTCTGTCTGGCGTAGAGATCACGGAAGCGCGGTCAGAACCCCTCGGTTGGCGAGTGAGTACTTCACTTGGCGAGCAGAGAATTGGGCGTCGATCGTTGGCTTTCGTCCCTCAGGACGAGTAACCGAGTGCGTCCGCCAGGAGCAGGGCCAGGTCGACCTCGTTGGCCCAGCGATCCACCACCCGTGCCCGAGCTGTCCAAGGCATGAGCTGGCATGATCTCCGGGTGAGAGACGTTCGCTTGCCCGTATTTCGCGCATCGGTGCAGCTGTGCTGCCGGAGGGGTTGCTGATGGCTTGGTGGTTTCGTCGGCGGTCCGAGCCGGACGAAGAACTGGCCAAACTGACGGTTGCGGCGGAGCTGGGTGACGATGTGGCGATGGGAAACTTGGCGGTGGGCCTGCATGCGAAGGGTGATCGGGAAGGCGCGCTGCACTGGTGGGGTCGGGCATGGGCTGCCGGGAACGTGGTTGCCGGCTTCAACCTGGGCATGCTGCACGCGGTGGCCGGCGACGCGAACCGCGCGCAGGTGATCTGGGAGAAGACCGCAGCGCTCGGCGATCCAGACGCCATGCTGGGCCTCGTCAAGCAGGCACTTGAGCGTGGTGATGCGGCTGGTGTCGAGCGCTGGGCGCCGGTGATCCTTGCACAGGACGAGGCGTTCCCGATCACCGCGCTGGGCGTAGCCTTCTGGGACTGTGGTGACCTGGAGCGCGCCATGCAGGTGCTCCTGCGCGCCGAGGAGCTGGGTGACGGGTACGCGATGGAATACCGAGCGCAGATCTTGGGTGTCTGGGGCCGGCACGGGGAGGCCGATGCGCTGCGAGCTCGGGCTGCGAGGGCCGAGCGGATGCTCTGAGGTGTAGAGCGCGGCGAGCGGGCTCCGGCATCCACCCGACCGAACTGTCCAATGGACGCTCAACTCGCCAATTCAAGCGCTCAGTCACATCGGCGGGCTGCTTGCGGTCGGCCACACCCGCGGTGGCGGGGGAGGCCTTGGTAGGCCGGGTAGGGGCGGGTGGATGGTGACATATTCGGAAGCCGCGAGCAGTGTGGTGAGGACCAGGGGCAGGGGCCGGTGGCGCATGCCGCCAGGGTGCCGCAGCCGGCCCTGGCGCTGGCCCTGACGGCCCCGCCAGCACCTCTTATGGGCGGGGGTGGCGTACGGCCTGAGGCTGGACGGCCATCGGGCGTTCGTGTTCACCGCGGCCGGGCCGGACCGTTCCCTTTTGGCTGCGAGTCGCCAGACAACATCCTGCCGAGTGGGGGAGTGCCGGCACCACTGGGTGCGCTGCCTGGCGAGAATGGTCGTCCATGGCTATGACGAGCGCTAGTTCGGTCACCAGCCCGGAGAGCGCCGTTCCGACCGGAGGCTGCCACTGATGAGTTCGCGTCCCGAGACCGCCCGCACCCTCGACCTGGAACCCCACCCCGAAGGGGGCTGGTACCGCAGGATCTACACCTCGCCCGTCACCGTTGCGCATCCGGCCGGCCGCGGTCAGCGGCCGTCGGCCACCCTGATCCACTTCTTGCTGGCACCGGGGGAACGGTCCCAGTGGCACACGGTGGCCAGCGACGAGATCTGGCTCTGGCGTGACGGCGGCCCCCTCACGCTGTACATCAGCCCGCCCGGGCCGACACCGACCACGGTCACCGAGTACCGCCTGGGATCGCACCGCAGTCCTGGCACCGAGCTGGAGGTGTGCGTTCCCGCAGGCCACTGGCAAAGCGCCTGCCCCGCCGGCGATGAAGAGGTCCTGGTGAGCTGCGTGGTGACACCTGGGTTCGACTTCGCCGACTTCACACTCCTCACACCGACGTAGCGGGACGCAAGACGCCCGTTGCCGGTCCTGGGGTCTGGCGGGTGCTCCAACAGTTGCAGCCACTCGCATGGGCGGGCCCGGACTGCCGGGTGACGCTGTCGCTCTGGCGGCCCGGGCCTTGGGGCCGGTGTGCTGGGCACGGACGCCGCGGATCTGGGCCCCGTGCCTGCGTGATGAGGCGAGCGGCTACCGGCATCGGCGCGTCGCCCATCCGCGACCTCCGGCCCGGTCCGCGGCGCCCGTCGCCGGCCGTTCGTGGGGGCTGTCGTGCCTGCGCCCTGCCAGTTGTCTGCGTGGGCTTGGCTACTTGCGTTGTAGCTGCATTTCGTCGTTGCGGATCCAGTCGTAGTGTCTGCCGCCGGAACCTGATTGCGGGGTCTCGTAGTAGGTGCGGCCCTGCCATTTTGCTGCGCTGCCGGTGAGTTTCACGCACTGGTTCTTGTGCCAGCGTCCGCCCATGTCGGTGAAGCCGGATACTTCGTTCCAGGTCCTGATCCAGCCGGTGAGCTGCCGGTTCGGCTCGCCGTAGATGCGGATGTCGGCTCGCCAGGCACGGGGCGAGGCCCGCCGTGGCTTTGGCGTCGCAGCTGACGTTCTCGGCGATGTCGCGCAGCTGGTCCAGGTCCACGGTGTAGCCCTCCTGGTACCCGCCCGATTCCTTGCGGACCACCGCGTACGCGAACTGCTTGTACACCGCTCCCCGGTCGTTTTTCTTCGCGAGGTTCCAGGACCCGTCCCAGCCCGTGTACCAGCCCGGGGCGAAGCGGTTCTCGTCGATTTCGATGAAGCAGGTGTCCTTGGGGGCGGTGGGCACCGTCCCGCCGGCCCTGCGGAAGCTGCCGTCGGAACGCCGTCCCCCGCTGCCAGGCGTCCGGACGTGACCGCCGAGGACGCATCGTGCTTCAAAGAAGGGACGGCTGCGGCCGCCAACTGAGAGGCGGGCCAACCGGAAGGCTGTCCCATGACCATGACCATGACCATGCCCGTGACGCTCTACTGCTCGCAGTGCCCGGCAGAGACCCCGTCCTCGTACCTGCCTCAGCCGGAGCGCCTGTTCCGGTGTCTGGCGTGTGGGCATCTGCTGGAGGGGCCTTAGCTGCCCAGGCTTCCGGCGACACCGTTGACGACGCCTCCGACGACACCGCCCCAGCCCGGGACGGTGCCGGGGTAGGTCTGGTGGAAGTGGCCGCCCGAGCCGCCACGCCTCCTCGCCAACGCGCCACATCCCGGCCGCCGCCCAGCAGGACGCGCAGGGCCCGGAGGAGCGCGGGATCATCGGGATGGCCCTCGACGTCCTCACCGGCACCCCACCGGAAGCCTCCCCAAGCCCCGGCGGCCTCGTCGTCCACACCGCGGCGTGGGCGGGGGTTGCGACGGTGAGGGCGGCGGCGGTTGCCGTGAAGGCGAGAGCCGAGCTGGCGTCGGCCGGGGAGCGGGGCGGCGCCGCAGGCGCCTCGGTGGGCGGCACGGACCAGCCGCCCGTGCGCGGGGGCCCCGGGCACGGGCGGCGGATGTCCTCGAACGAATCCGGGTGCCGCACCCCAAATGGCGGGCGCCCCCGAAGCTGCCCGGACCGCGTCAGCGCCGACAAGGCGTACAGCTCTCGTCGCAACCGCCGCTATCTGCGAAGACGCTACATCAAGCACACGATTCCCGAGCCGAGGGACCAGCGGGCCAACCGCAGACGCCGCGGGAACAGGGCGGCCACCCCGCCGGCTTTGATGAAGAGCAATACAAGCGACGCAACGAAGTCGAGCGGACCATCAACGAGATCAAGAACTTCCGAGCCGTGGCAACCCGCTGCGAAAAGCGAGCCTACGTCTTTCACGGCACCGCCACGGTCGCCTCGATCCGGCTATGGCTTCGGACTTGATCCGCCGGACGGAAACCATCGCTACTCGACGGTGATGTCTTCGTAGGTGATCGTCACCTGCTCCGTAGCGGTCCCGGAGTTGGCGGCTCCCAGCTGGGGACCCTCCCAGCGAGACGCCCAGGCGTTGCTGAGGTGAATGCGGCGGACGGTCTGCATCTCCGCATCCTTCAACGCGATGGTGATGTTCTGGCGGGCAGCGTCGAGGTCGGCGTTGACCAGGGTGGACTTGATCCAGTCGGTGAACGCGGTGCTCTTATCCATACCGCGGGTGATGGTGATCTCGCCGGTACTGCGCGCCCCCGGCTGCTTGCGAACGATCAGCTCACCGGTCGCCGAGACCTGCCGGGTCTCCACCACGTCCTGCTCCAGCTGGAGTCCCGAGACGTCCTGGACGGTCTCGACCTGGAACTTGCCAAGCTCGATGGCGAATGTATTGCTGCTGAAGCTGTTACCGGTCAGCACGTTGCATGCCCTCCACTGCTCGTGGCTGAAGGGCTGGCGGTGATCGCCGCCAGCCCCGCTTGCATGTGCCTAACGCCACGAGCGTGAGGAGGTCACATGATTCGCCGGACAGGCCCTGGTCGTCAGCAGCTTCCTGGTGGCCTCGATGCGCTCTGCGGCGACACCGTCGTGGTGCCCTCCCTCGATTGGCTCGCCCGTTCCGTACTGGTCCCCCCATTCTTCGAGGGCTTGGAGATGGGGGGAGGTTGATCCAGTACACCCCGCGCAGCAACTGCACGGTGAGCGTGTCGGGCAGGGTGACGCACAGCTTCGCGGTGTATCCGGCGCCTCCCGTAGGGTCCGGTTCCGCCGAGGTTCTGTCCGGCCTGCTGCGCCCCTTGAGGACCGGCTCCTACTCGCGCAGCAGCCCGGGCACGTGCAGTTCGGCGCGGAGGTCGGGGGTGATTAGCAGCGGTGATCTGTTGTGAATGCGCGCAGTGGTGGCACTGGGTGGGCGCCAGCCGGGACGGGACGGCTGTGCCTGCTCAAGTTGCACAGCGGTAGTGATCATGACTGTCATGGGGTGGCCAGGCTGCTGCCGTCAGACGCCAATCGCGCAGGTGGCTGGCTGTCATGGGCGTGCCTGCTCACAGACGGATCGGCTCGAGGTGCGGCGAGTGCATACGATCTCTCGGTTTCGTGTCAGTGGGGTGAGTGACAGCGGGAGTCCTGCTTCGCATGGACTGAGGCGCAGGTCAGGGTGGTGTTCTGCTGTTCGTTCCTGCTGGTCAGGCATGGTTTCGCTCGGGTGAGGGCCGTTGTGACCCGGCAGCTGGCGGACCGTCCCTGCCGTCGGCCTGGAGTGCTCAGAATTACTCCTCGTCGACGGTCTGCTCATCAAGACCCCAACGGTTCCAGTCCACGTCATCCCAGGGGAAGAAGAGGTTACCGTCGTTGTGACCGGCGTTGACGTTGTCAGTGGTGACGTCGCCACCGCCGTGGGGGCCCGGAGGCTGTCATCGCCCTTACGGTCGGTAGCGGCGTCACCGGCGGCGCCACCACCGCCGCCCATGAGGCCATCGTCGCCGTGGTCGGCGGTCTCGTTGGTGACGATGGCCGCGGCCGTGGAGTGGCTCAAGGACGGCACCGCGGCGGATGCCGGAAGGATGACGCCCCCGGAGATCAGCGCGGTCGCGGCGGCGACCATCAGCATGCAGGTACTCCGCCGCCGGGGATCGGTTCCGACCCAGATCGCAGTGCCGGGGCAGCCGGCGCTCCGGCGGGAAAGACATCCTCGCTGGGGGTTCCGCCCCACCGCGCGGCCTCGGGTCGTCCTTGTCCCGGTGAGGCGTGCACGTCCAGTGGGCCTGAGAGGGCCCAGGGGCGTCACGTTCCGACAACTCGGGACTTGACGGAGCGAGGGGCGCCGGTTACGTGTCCGTGGAGCTGCCGCCCGGCACCCGACCGGGAACCCCGTTGGATCGGTCAAGCCCACCGCTCGGGACGACCGTCACGCCGGGCATCTGGCCGACCTCGCCCCTGGCCGCGGCCGCGGCCGGCGCCCTGCGGCTCCTGGCCGACGCGATCCGGCACGGTACCGACCACGACGACGTCTTGGAGGCGCCGAAGCAGGCCGGAAGCGCACGACGCGTTCGCCGGTGTCCTCGACGCCGCCTCCACCGCCGTGACGAACGACCTCGAGGACCAGTTCGAGTTCGACGGCGGTTGCACGCCGAGAACCCCTCCGGCGCCGCCCGCCAGGACCGCGGCGCGTTGCACTGGCTGCAGCCGCCGACCCGCCGAGACCCCGCGCGCCATCACGGCGAGCAGGGCCTCGTCGCTTTCAGTGGCCGCGCTCAGGCCAGGCGCACGGGATCCCGGGCTTCCTCGAGCTTCTCGGCCATGTCCAGCACGATGCTGACGGAGACGCCGCAGAGCATCCCGGGGTCGCGTGGTGGCGCGTGGTTCTCGGTCAGGGGATGAACTTCCTTGCGCGGTCTGTGCTTCGGCCGAAAGGCCGGTGATCGTGGAGGCTCGTACAGGTCAGAACCGGTGGGCAAGCCTGTCAAGCGCGCCGACACCTCTATGTACGCGATAGCCGGACATAGAGGTTGACCCCAGCACATCCGCGCGGGAGCCGACGAAGACCATCTGGCCTGTGTGTACCGCCCATTACGGGCTTGCGCGGGTCAGGGATGAACCCGATCTGATGCAGGGCTGCCCGTCCCGCCTCCTCACACGCGCAAGACGATCGAGAGGCGGACGAAAGGGTGGCTGCCACCGGACTACGGACTGCGCGAGCTTCGCCACCTGCGCTGAGAGCCAGCGAATCTGCAGTGAGTTGTCACTGGCCGCGCGGCTTCCCTGTAGTGTCCGGGTTCTCTGCCCTGTACCAGGGTCGAAGCTGCAGGTATCTCTCTTTCATGGCCGGCCCGAGATGCGCCTGGACGCCGTACCCGGGTTCGCCCTCGTACGGGAGGTCGCAGAGGAACGACGTCACGATGACCTCGATTGCCCCGGGCACGCGACGCTGCGTCTCCTCTTCCAGGAACGCGAGGACCCGGCGCCAGTTGGGACCGTCCGGGTCGCCCTCCGCCAGATACGAGCGCACGGTGTCCTGGACGACGTCCCAGAAGAACACGTGCGGGAGCACTCCGTTGTCGTTGAAGACGTGGCACTCGTAGGAGTCCTCGAACCCGGGCACCTGAGCAACCAGGTCCTCCACGAGCCGCACGCCAGCAGCAGCCTTCTCGGCAGTTCCGCTCGCCTGGTGCTCTTCTCGCTCTTCGTTGTCTTCGGCCGCCATGTGCCGGGACGCTATCTCATCGTGTCAGCACCACCCGCGACCTCTTCCCGCCCTGACTGTGAATGCGCGCAGTGGTGGTTCACGAGGCCCGGTACGTCACCAACGCCCTGCCGAAGGGTTGGCCATGTGCCGCCCTACGGGCACCATCTCGTCGTCCTTGCCCCACACCGCGTCCTGCTGGGGAGCGAGGTGCCCTGTGGCCTGCCGGTACAACCGCAGCGCGGCGAGTTTGGCCTCCCACGCTTCCTCTCCCGGCTCCCAGACCATCCTGGCCTCCGGCGCGTCCAGCAGGGTCTTGCGCCACTCCTTGAGCTCTTCGGCGCGCAGGGCTTTGCGCTGCGGGTGGACCCATCGGCCGAGGGGGAATGCCTTGGTGACGCCGACCTCGGTTTCGGTGTTGTACAGGACTGCGTACAGTTCCGCGCCCTGGCCGACGAGGTCCCCCTGGGCGGTCTGGTCCGCTGACCGTGGCGTGCCACGGAGGCCAACACCGAGTCGTTGACCGGACTACGGAAGGACACGCCGGGCCGGAGCGCATCCCCCGACTGGCCTAGTCGGTAGAGGCACCGGACGGCGCGGGCTGATCCGGCAAGATCCGGAAGAGACGGTCTAGTGTCCTGAGTCTGAGGTTGGTCGTTAGTTCGGTATGAGTCGTCCGGGTCCGAAGATTCCGCCGTTGTCGGTCACTGATGCCCAGCGGGCAG
>NZ_JBIARX010000010.1:0-278423 GCF_042890265.1 Streptomyces sp. NPDC002209
CACGCTGTTGAGTTCTCAAGGAACGGACGCTTCCTTTGTACTCACCCTCTCGGGCTTTCCTCCGGGCTTCGTTCTTCGTTTCCGACTCTATCAGACTCTTTCGTGTCCGATTCCCGGTCGAAGCGGGGTTTGCTTTCCAGGTTTTCGCTTTCGCGTTTTCCCTTTCCGGCGATGCCGACTCTATCAGAAGTTTTCCACCGGATTTCCCGGCTTCGGATTCCTGGATGAGGAGTCGACCGTGCCCCAGTGGAATTCAATTCCTTGGGGGCGAGAGAGATGTTAAGCGATCGCTGCCGAACTTGTCCAGTTCGAGGCAACCGTTGAAATCTACCTCCCCACGGCGGCTGTGTCAACAGTCGCCGTGGGACGACGAGGAGACTAGCAGCTCAGCAGGGTCGTACGCACATCAGGCCGCGGTCGGCAGCGTGGCCGTCTGGTCGGCGGCCTCCACGTCGCCCGCCTCGCCGGCGCGCGAGGCCCGGCCGCCCAGGACGTAGACGTACGCCAGGAACGCGGCCTCGGCGGCGACGCCGATCGCGATGCGGGCCCAGGTCGGGAGGCCGGAGGGGGTCACGAAGCCCTCGATCAGGCCGGATATGAACAGGACCACCGCCAGGCCGATCGCCATCCCGAGCGCGGCGCGGCCCTGCTCGGCGAGGGCGGCGCGGCGGGTGCGGGGGCCCGGGTCGATGACCGTCCAGCCGAGGCGGAGGCCGGTGCCCGCGGCGACGAAGACGGCGGTCAGTTCGAGCAGCCCGTGCGGAAGGATCAGGCCGAGGAACACGTCCAGGCGGTCGGCCGAGGCCATCAGGCCGATGCCGGTGCCGAGGTTGAGCATGTTCAGGAAGAGGATCCAGAGCACCGGAATCCCCAGGAACGCGCCCAGGACCAGGCACATCGCGGCCGCCTGTGCGTTGTTCGTCCAGACCTGCGCGGCGAACGAACCCGCCGGGTTGCTCGAGTAGTACGTCTCGTACCCGCCGCCCGGCTTCGTGAGCGCCTTCAGGTCGTCCGGCGCCGCGATGGCGCTCTGGACCTCCGGGTGGGTGGCTATCCACCAGCCCATGAGCACCGCTATCGCGACGGAGACCAGGGCCGTCGGTATCCACCAGCGGCGGCTGCGGTAGACCGCGGCCGGGAAGCCGACGGTGAAGAAGCGGGCCGCGTCGCGCCAGCCTCCGCGGCGGGCGCCGGTCACCGTGGCGCGGGCGCGGGCGACGAGCTGGGTCAGCCGGCCGGTGAGCCCGGGGTCGGGGGCGCTGGACTGGATCAGGGAGAGGTGCGTGGAGGCCCGCTGGTAGAGCGCGACCAGCTCGTCCGCCTCGGCGCCCGTCAGCCGGCGGCCGCGGCCCAGCAGCTGTTCGAGGCGGTCCCATTCCGCCCGGTGGGCCGTCACGAAGACGTCGAGATCCATCCGGTTACCGCTCCCCTGCCCCAGGACCGTGCTTCTGCTTACTCCTACCGTGGTCAGCTTGGCAGACTGGACGACCAAGGGGCGGGTCCGGTCACGGGAAAGGTGTGCAGGGTGAGCGATCTGGTGACGGGGGACGCGGTCGTCCTGGGGCTGCGGCCGGCGAGGCTGCCGAGCCGGGCGCTGGCGATCTTCCTCGACCTGCTCGTGTACCTCACCGGGTACCTGATCATCTCGATCGGGCTGACCGTCGCGACCGCCTCGCTGGACGTCGCCGCGCAGGCCGCGGTGTCGGTGGCGAGCTTCGTCCTGGTGCTGGTCGGCGTACCGATCGCGGTGGAGACGCTGTCCCACGGGCGCTCGCTCGGCAAGCTCGCCTGCGGGCTGCGGGTGGTGCGCGACGACGGCGGCCCGATCCGGTTCCGGCATGCGCTGGTGCGCGGGGCGATGGGGGTCGTGGAACTGCTGGGGACCTTCGGGGCCGTGGCCTGCATCGCATCGCTGGTGTCGGCGCGGGGGCGGCGGCTCGGTGACGTGTTCGCGGGGGCGCTGGTCGTCCGGGAGCGGGTGGCGGGGGCTCCGGTGATGCCGATGCCTCCGCCGCCGCCGTGGCTGGCCGGGCGGTTCTCCGGGCTGGATCTGTCGGCCGTACCGGACGGACTGTGGCTGGCGATACGGCAGTACCTGACGCGGATGAGCCAGCTGGACCCGCAGGTGGGCGCCGCGATGGCGGCGAAGCTCGCGGACGATCTGGTGGCGCGTACGGGGACGCCGCCGCCGGTGGGGGTGCCGGCTGCCGCGTTCCTGATGGCGGTGGTGCACGAGCGGCAGGTGCGGGATGCGGCGCGCGCCTTCGGGCCCGGCCGCCCGGCAGGTCCGGCAGGTCCGGCAGGTCCGGCAGGTCCTGGAGGTTCGGCAGGCTTCGGTGCTCCCGTGCCCGGCGGACTCGTGCCCGTCGCGCCCGTGCCCGTCGCCCCCGCCATGCCGGTCGCTCCGGCCGCGCCCGTCGCGCCCGTCGCGCCCGCGGAGCCCGTACGGCGGACCGGGTTCGCCCCGCCTGCCTGAGCGGCTGCTCCGGCTACTCCTCGAACGTCGAGGGCGGGCTCTCCAGGTGCTCGAGCTCGATGCCCGGGGCCGCGAGGACCACGTCCCCGGCCAGGTGGACCGTGTGGACCTCGCCGGTGTCCAGGGCGGTGACCCGGTACTCGTCCACCACGAGCGGACCGCTGTCCGTCGCGTGCTCGGCGTGCCCCAGCAGCGCCCAGGCCTGGTCGACCGTGCGGGGGGCCAGTACCGGGTCGGTGAGCGCGACGAGCCGGACCCGGGTGGCGGGGGCTCCGGGAGTCAGGCGCAGCAGGCGGGCCGTGGCGACGAGGAAGGCGGGCGAGGTGCCGGTGAAGCCGGCGGCGGGGACGTTGCCCTCGGTGGCCTCGCTGCCGGTGGGGTCGGAGCGCACCCAGGTGACTCCGTCGATGGCGGCGCCGCGGACCTGCCAGCTGGAGGCGTTCACCTCGAGGCGGATGGGGCGGCCGAGTTCGTCGACCGCCAGGTCGACCGAGCCTCGGTGGTCGCCGTCCGGGCCGGTGAGCTGGGAGACGTAGCGCCAGCCGGAGGGGCCGGGGGCGCAGTGGAAGTGCTCCTCGCCGAGGGGGGTGTGGTCGTGCGGGTCGTGGAGCGAGTAGCGGCCGCGGGGCATCGTGTCGGTCCTTGCCTGGGTACGGGGCAGGCCCCCGGCATCCGAGCCGGGGGCCTGCGTGACGTGCTGTCGCTACTGCCGCGCGGGCATCAGTAGCGGTAGTGGTCCGGCTTGTACGGGCCCTCGATCTTGACGCCGATGTAGTCGGCCTGCTCGGGGCGGAGCGTGGTGAGCCTGACGCCGAGGGCGTCGAGGTGGAGGCGGGCGACCTTCTCGTCGAGGTGCTTGGGCAGCACGTAGACGTCGGTCGGGTACTCCTGCGGCTTGGTGAAGAGCTCGATCTGGGCCAGGGTCTGGTCCGCGAACGAGTTCGACATCACGAACGACGGGTGGCCGGTCGCGTTGCCCAGGTTCAGCAGACGGCCCTCGGAGAGGACGATGAGGACCTTGCCGTCGGGGAACTTCCAGGTGTGGACCTGCGGCTTGACCTCGTCCTTGACGATGCCCTCGACCTTGGCCAGGCCGGCCATGTCGATCTCGTTGTCGAAGTGGCCGATGTTGCCCACGATCGCCTGGTGCTTCATCTTGGCCATGTCCGAGGCCATGATGATGTCCTTGTTGCCCGTGGTCGTGATGAAGATGTCCGCCGTCTCGACGACGTCGTCCAGCGTCGCGACCTGGAATCCGTCCATCGCCGCCTGCAGCGCGCAGATCGGGTCGATCTCGGTGACGATGACGCGCGCGCCCTGGCCGCGCAGCGACTCGGCGCAGCCCTTGCCGACGTCGCCGTAGCCGAACACGACCGCGACCTTGCCGCCGATGAGGACGTCGGTGGCGCGGTTGATGCCGTCGATGAGCGAGTGGCGGCAGCCGTACTTGTTGTCGAACTTCGACTTCGTGACGGCGTCGTTGACGTTGATCGCCGGGAACAGCAGCGTGCCCTCGGCCATCATTTCGTACAGGCGGTGGACACCGGTGGTGGTCTCCTCGGTGACACCGCGGATCTCGGACGCGAGCTGCGTCCACTTCTGCGGGGTCTCGCCGAGGGTGCGGTTCAGCAGGGTGAGGATGTGGCCGTACTCCTCGGAGTCCGCCGTGGACGGGTCCGGGGCGGAGCCGACCTTCTCGAACTCGACGCCCTTGTGGACGAGGAGGGTGGCGTCACCACCGTCGTCGAGGATCATGTTCGGGCCGCCGGTGGGGGTGTTCGGCCAGGTCAGCGCCTGCTCCGTGCACCACCAGTACTCCTCCAGCGTCTCGCCCTTCCAGGCGAAGACGGGGACGCCCTGCGGGTTCTCCGGGGTGCCGTTCGGGCCGACGGCGATGGCGGCGGCCGCGTGGTCCTGGGTGGAGAAGATGTTGCAGGAGGCCCAGCGGACGTCGGCGCCGAGGGCGACGAGGGTCTCGATCAGGACGGCCGTCTGCACGGTCATGTGCAGGGAGCCGGTGATGCGGGCGCCGGCCAGCGGCTGGGCCTCGGCGTACTCCCGGCGGATCGACATCAGGCCGGGCATCTCGTGCTCGGCCAGGGTGATCTCCTTGCGACCGAAGGCGGCAAGGGAAAGGTCTGCGACCTTGAAGTCCATGGGTGCTGCTCCTCATGGTTCGAGAGGGTGGGTACGGCTGAGCCGCGCATCGCCTGTGGGGACGGTGCACCGAGCACTCAGTCCGTCGGGGGCCCTCTCTCCCCTCGGCCGGTCGCGAGGACCGCCCGACCGCCATCAGCAGCGACGCCTGACACTGATGACGAATCTACACCGATCGGCCGAGGGCGCCCCAGTGGGTCGGGGAAGAAGTCGCCGCGCGCAGGGGCGCGTCGACGGGCGCGGCGGGGCCTTTCGTGCGGGTGTGGCGCGGGGTCAGGCCTTGGCGGAGGTGTCCGACTCCGCGTGGTAGATGTCCGGCTCCAGGTAGATCACACGGGCGATCGGGACCGCCTCGCGGATCCGGGCCTCGGCGGCGTTGATGGCGTCCGCCACCTGCGTCGCGGTGTCGTTGCCCTCGACCGCGATCTTGGCGGCGACCAGGAGCTCCTCCGGGCCGAGGTGGAGGGTGCGCATGTGGATGACGCGGGTGACGACGTCGCCGTCGACGAGCGCGGCCTTGATCTTCTCGACGTCCTCCGTGCCCGCGGCCTCGCCGAGCAGCAGGGACTTGGTCTCGGCGGCCAGCACGACCGCGATGACGAGCAGCAGCGTGCCGATGCAGAGGGTGCCGATGCCGTCCCAGACGCCGTCGCCGGTCGCGAGGGCGAGGCCGACGCCGCCGAGGGCGAGGACCAGGCCGACGAGCGCGCCGAAGTCCTCCAGCAGGACCACCGGCAGCTCGGGGGCCTTGGCCCGCTTGATGAACTGGGTCCACGACAGGGAGCCGCGGATCTCGTTCGACTCCTTGATCGCCGTACGGAAGGAGAAGCTCTCGGCGATGATGGCGAAGACGAGCACGCCGATCGGCCAGTACCAGGCCTCGATGGGGTGCGGGTGCTGGACCTTCTCCACGCCCTCGTAGATGGCGAACATGCCGCCGACGGTGAAGAGCACGATGGAGACGAGGAAGGCGTAGATGTAGCGTTCGCGCCCGTACCCGAAGGGGTGTTGGGGCGTCGCCTCGCGCTGGGCCTTCTTCCCGCCGAGGAGCAGCAGCCCCTGGTTGCCGGAGTCGGCCAGCGAGTGGACGCTTTCCGCGAGCATCGACGACGACCCGCTGAAGACGAAGGCCACGAACTTGGCTACAGCGATGGCGAGGTTGGCGGCGAGTGCCGCCACGATCGCCCTGGTTCCGCCCGACGCGCTCATGGGTTTCCGGAGTCCCTTCCTCGGTACGGCGCTCCTGCCCGGGGCGCCGCGCTACGGCGGCACATTGTTGCAGCAGTGGCCCCGGACGCCATGTCAGAGGGCGACGGTGGCGCGGAAGATCGTGCCGATTCCGGACAGTTCGACCTTTTCGCCTGCCGGGACGAAGACCGACTCTCCGGGGGACAACGTCACTTCACCGGCCTTCGGGCGGCCCGCCGTGCAGAGCAGGATCTGCGGGGCGTCGTCCGGGAGCGTGTGCGGGGCGGCGCCGGCGGCCAGGGCGAAGCGGGAGAGGCGGAATTCGTCGATGGGGCACTCGTAGACCTCCTCGCCGTTGCCCTCGGGGCGCTGCACGGCCGGGTCTCCGGGCTCGAACCGCACGATCTTCAGCAGCTCGGGCACGTCCACGTGTTTGGGGGTGAGTCCGGCGCGCAGCACGTTGTCGGAGTTGGCCAGCAGTTCCACGCCGAGGCCGTCGAGGTAGGCGTGCGGGACGCCGGCGCCGAGGAACATGGCCTCGCCGGGCTGGAGTCGGACGTGGTTGAGGAGCATGGCCGCGATCACGCCCGGGTCGCCCGGGAAGTGGTGCACGAGCGAGGCGTACGGCGCGTACGGGCCGCCGAGGCGTTCGATCGCGGCGCCGGCCTCGGCCACCGTACGGGCCATCTCGGCGCGGTCCGCGGTCAGTACGGCGGTGAGCATCTCGCGCAGGGCCGCCTCCTCGGGATGCGCCCGGAGCAGGTCGACGTACGGCACGAGGGAGTTGACGCCGAGGCCCGCGAGCAGGTCGGCGGCCTCCAGCGGCGGGCGGAAGCCGCACAGGCCGTCGAAGTGGGTGAGCGCGCAGATCATCTCGGGCTTGTGGTTGGGGTCCTTGTAGTTGCGGTGGGCCGCGTCGACGGGGATCCCGCGGCGCTCCTCGTCGGCGTAGCCCTCCTTCGCCTGCGCGAGGTCGGGGTGGACCTGGAGGGAGAGCGGGGCACCGGCCGCGAGGATCTTGAGGAGGAAGGGCAGCCGGGGGCCGAACCTGGCGACGGCGGCCGCGCCGAGCTCGCGCTCGGGGTCGGCGGCGATGACGTCCGCGAGGGTGGTCTCGCCGGCGCCGCGGTCGAGGCGGGACGGGGCGCCCGGGTGCGCGCCCATCCACATCTCGGCCTGGGGCTCCCCGGTGGGTGCGACGCCGAGGAGCTCGGGGATCGCGGTGGTCGATCCCCAGGCGTAGGGGCGGATCGTGTTCGTCAGGCGGTCCATCTTCGTCCGTCTTCCTGGATGAAGGGCCGGCACGGTGGTGTGCTCAGCCGTGTCCCCTGGTCGCCAGCGCCAGGTAGGCGGTGGCGAAATCCGTGACGGCGAGGAGTTCGGCGAGCTGTTCCAGTTCGCTGCCTTCCTCTGGTTCGAGCTCGCTGATGGCCGTGTCGTGGCTGAGGGCGAGTTCGCGCGCGGCCGGGGCGGCGGTGAGGCCGCCGGTGGGCCGGTCGCGCAGCAGGACGATGCGGGCGCGGAGGGCCTGGGGCTCCTCCACCCGGTCACGGAAGAAGTCTTCGGGATCGGCGCCGGCGGCGAAGGAGCCGGCGAGCAGGACCCCGTGGGCGGGCAACGCCTCGGGGAGGTCGGCGGCCAGTGCGGGGCGGCCGGCGAGTTCGGCGAGCGTGGCGGCGAAGCGGCGGCCGGCCGGGCCCGCGCCGGCGCCCTCGCTCCAGATGAGCGGGAGGGTGTCGGCGAGCTCGGCGGCGAGGGTCTTGGCCGGGTTGGAGTAGGTGGCGATGGCCGGTCCGCAGCGCTCGGCGGTGTGGTCGAGCCGGTCGGCGACGCGCTGGAGGGTGTCCGGGGCGGCGGTGATCAGCCCGACCTTGTCGAGGAGCAGCAGCAGCGGGGTCAGCAGGGCCCACAGGGCGCCGGGGCCGGCCGCGGCGGATTCGTCGTACTCCTGGTACGGGGCCTTGGCCATCGGTACGAGGAGCCCGTGCGCGCCGTCCACGGCCTCGCTCAGCGGGGAGCGCTCGGGCGCGACGGCGACGACGGTGCAGCCGCGCCGGTAGGCCTGCTCGGCGAGGACGGCGAGCCCGGGTTCGGTGCCGTCGGTGGTGGCGATGAGCAGCAGGTCGACGGAGCCGGCCCAGCCGGGCAGTGTCCAGCGCAGGGCGCCGGCGGCGTGTGCGACCCCGGTGGGGTGCAGGCGGGTGACGGGTGCGGAGGCTCCGGCGAGGGCGCCGAGCAGGTCGGCCACGCCGGTGGCGGCGGTGCCGGGGCCCGCGATGAGTACGGCGCGGGGCCGCCCGTCGGGGCGCAGGTCGGCGAGGCCTGCCTCGGTCGCGTGCCGGGCTGCGGTACGGACTCTGGCTCCGGCCTCGGCGGCGCCGCGGAGCAGGCCGCGGCGGTCGGCGCGGGCGAGTTCGTCCGGTGCGTCGAGGAGCGACTCGTCGAGCATTGCGGCCTCCGGCTGACAGCTGGTTCAGAAGGGCGGGCGACTCGGTTGCTCGGGCGCCCGGCGCTGCGACGGGCGCCCCGTGGTGCCTGTGCGGTACCCGCGCGGCCCGGGGACGGCCGCCCCGGGTGCCGGGCGGCGGCTCAGGCGGGGCGGCGGGCCTCGTCGACGAGGAGGACCGGGATGCCGTCGCGGACCGGGTAGGCGAGGCCGCAGTCCCGGCCGGTGCAGATCAGCTCGGGAGCCGCTTCGTCGGCCGACTTGTCCTCGAGGGGCGAGTGGCAGGCGGGGCAGGCGAGGATCTCCAGAAGGCCGGCTTCGAGCGGCATGGGGCGGTTCCCTTCGAACATGCGGATTGGGCGAGGTCAGCGTACCGCCGGGCCGCACGTCGCGCGGCCCGGCAGTGACACGGTGCTGAAGACGCGGCCTGGATGCGTCCTAGGCGCGGACGAGGGCGAGGACCTCGTCGCGGACCTTGGCGAGGGTCGCGGGGTCGCGGGCTTCGACGTTGAGGCGCAGCAGCGGCTCGGTGTTGGAGGCGCGCAGGTTGAACCACCAGTCGGCGGAGCTGGCGGTCAGGCCGTCGAGCTCGTCGAGGGTGATGCCCTCGGCGGCGGCGTACGCGGCCTTGACGGCGGCGAGGCGGTCGGCCTGGTCGGCGACGGTGGAGTTGATCTCGCCGGAGCCCTCGTAGCGGTCGTAGGAGGCGACCAGCTCGGAGAGCGGGCCGTCCTGGCCGCCGAGGGCCGCGAGGACGTGGAGCGCGGCGAGCATGCCGGTGTCCGCGTTCCAGAAGTCCTTGAAGTAGTAGTGCGCGGAGTGCTCGCCGCCGAAGATGGCGCCGGACTTGGCCATCTCCTCCTTGATGAAGGAGTGGCCGACGCGGGTGCGTACGGGGGTGCCGCCGTGCTCGCGGACGACCTCCGGGACGGACCAGGAGGTGATCAGGTTGTGGATCACGGTGCCGGTGCCGCCGTTGCGGGCCAGCTCGCGGGCCGCGACCAGGGCGGTGACGGCGGACGGGGAGACGCCCTCGCCGCGCTCGTCGACGACGAAGCAGCGGTCGGCGTCGCCGTCGAAGGCGAGGCCGAGGTCGGCGCCCTCGGCCTTCACGCGGGCCTGGAGGTCCACGATGTTCTTCGGGTCGAGGGGGTTGGCCTCGTGGTTCGGGAAGGTGCCGTCCAGCTCGAAGTACATCGGGACGACGTCGAGGGGCAGGCCCTCGAAGACGGTCGGGACGGTGTGGCCGCCCATCCCGTTGCCGGCGTCCACGACCACCTTGAGCGGGCGGATGCCGCTGAGGTCGACGAGGGACTTGAGGTGCTCGGCGTACCCGGCGAGGGTGTCCTGCTCGGTGACCGTGCCCGGGACGACGGCGTCGGCGACGGCCGGGGCGCCCTGGTCGGACCACTGCTCGACGAGCTCGCGGATGGCGGAGAGGCCGGTGTCCTGGCCGACGGGGGCGGCTCCGGCCCGGCACAGCTTGATGCCGTTGTAGCGGGCCGGGTTGTGCGAGGCCGTGAACATCGCGCCGGGCAGGTCCAGCGTGCCGGAGGCGTAGTACAGCTGGTCGGTGGAGCACAGCCCGATCAGGGTGACGTCGACGCCGCGGGCGGCGGCGCCGCGGGCGAAGGCGCCGGACAGGGCGGGCGAGGAGGGCCGCATGTCGTGGCCGACGACGATCGCCGTGGCGCCGGTGACCTCGACGAAGGCGGCACCGAACAGCTCGGCCAGCGACTCGTCCCACTCGTCGGGTACGACACCACGTACGTCGTACGCCTTGACGATGTTCGAAAGATCTGCGGCCACTGCCTGCCCTCCTGAGGTGCTGTGCGTGGGGCAAACCTACCCTGCACGGAGAGCGACTTTTCAGACCATGTGTATGTCAGGAGTCGGGCGAACGCAGGACGCGCAGGTGTCCTCGACGGGTCTCCCCGGTGTTGCCGCCGCCGCTGCCCGGACGGGTTCCCCCGGCCTCGGCGGCGCGGTCGTGGGGGCGGGCCGCCTCGCGGACGGCGTTGGCCAGGGCTTCGAGGTCGTCGCCGCTCGGGCGGGACGGCGCGGAGCCGTCGGTGAGGCGCACGACGTCCCAGCCGCGTGGGGCGGTCAGGCGCTCGGAGTGCTCGGCGCACAGGTCGTAGCAGTGGGGTTCCGCATAGGTGGCGAGCGGGCCGAGAACTGCGGTCGAATCGGCGTAGACGTACGTCAGTGTCGCGACGGCAGGGCGGCCGCACGCAGTGCGCGAACAGCGACGTACAAGGCTCACGACGTTGGACGGTACCGCACTCTTGACCGGGCCGCGACGACTCTCCCGCAGGCCACTCCCCGTGTCGTGCCTGCGGCGGGGCGCGGCGGGTCCGCAAACCCCCGGGTGGGAGGGGTTGCGGGGGCTACGCTGCGGGGGTGACGGACAGCCACCTGCCCCCTGCCCCGCCCCGCCCCGCCGAGCCTCCCGCCGAGCCGCGGCCCCGCCGTCGCGACCGGCACGGGCGCGGGATGCGCGGGCCGCTGGCCCCGCCGCAGGTGCCGCTGTCGGCGAGCCGGGCGGAGCTGTTCGGGGACCTCGTACGGGACTCGGTCGAGCGCCTGGAGCGGCGCTGGCCGCAGCTGGCGGAGGTGGAGTTCGTGGTCGCGGACGTCCCCGGGCCGCCGGGCGGCCCGGACGCCGGCTGGAACGACGAGGCGGTGCCGCTCGGGGCGCTGTCGGAGGCGACGGGCACGGGGCGGCCGGCGCGGGTCGTGGTGTTCCGCCGGCCGGTGGAGATCCGCACGAAGAGCCGGGACGAGCGGGCCCTGCTCGTGCACGAGATCGTGGTGGAGCAGGTGGCGGAGCTGCTGGGGCTGTCCCCGGAGACGGTGGACCCGCGGTACGGCCAGGACTGACGGGCCGTACCGCAGGCGCCTACTGCTGGTCGGTCAGGACCGTGAGGTCCTGCGTGGCCTTGGGGACCGAGACCATCGCGTGGTCGTCCGACAGCGGCTGGACCGTGAACATCGGGGTGCCCTCGTGGGGCAGGGTCAGGGTGCGGGCCGCGTACACGGGGCCGCCGGAGACGGTCTCGACCGTCAGCGCGTAGGCGCCCTTGGCCCCGGCCGGGGCCAGCGACACCGTCTGCGTCGTGCCCGCCTTGACCGTGACCTCCTTCGAGGCCGGCTCCCCGGCCTCGGTGCCCGCCGAGGCCGTGACCTTCACCTTCGCGTCGGTTCCGCCCGCCGCCGTCAGCGAGAGCACCGTCGCGTTCTCGTCGGCCCGGTTGTCGGCGACCGTCGCCCGCGTCCCCACCGGCCCGGTCGCCGGGACGAAGCCCAGGTCCTGCTTGGCGCCGCTGCCGCGGACCACGCGGACGGCCGCCACCACCGGGACGGCCTTCTTCTGGTTCGCCGGGGCCAGCAGCAGCGAGCCCGCCTCGCCGCGGGTGACGTCCTTCAGGTCGAGGCTCGCCGTCATGCCGCCCTTGAGGTGCAGCTGCTCGTTGCCCGCCGGGCTGATCGAGCCGCCCGGCCCGGCCAGCTTGACGGTGAGGTCCGCGTCCTCCTCGCCCGGGGCGAAGGCGACCAGCCGTACGGAGGTGGCGTCCGCCGGGATGCCGGGCAGCACCAGCGAGCCCGCCGGGTCGGCGGCGGCCGGCAGCCAGTCGGCGCCCACCCCCTCCTCGCCGACCTGCACGGAGGCGCCGACCCGGCCCGCCCGGGTCGTCACATGGGCGGTGACGTCCGCGAGCTGGGCCCCGGGGGCCAGGGAGGACAGCGAGACGGACTTGGTGGACCTGGGGTCGATGCGGATGTTCTCGCCGGTGCCGCCCTCGGACTTGACCGCCCCGTCCGGGCCGAACATCTTGATGTCGATCACGGCCGCGGTGTCGTCCGGGTTGGTGAGGTGCACGTAGTCCTCGCGCCCCTTGGCCGTACTCGCGCCCGGGAACCAGAAGTCGGTGCCGGGCGCGGTGCAGCCGACGCCGAGGACGCCGCGCGCCCGGCCGACCGAGACCTTCGTGGTCTGCTGCGCGGTCCAGCCGGGGGCCAGGATCCCGTCGGCGACACCCACCAGTGCGGGCGCCTCCGCGCCGGAGGCGGCGGCCCCGGCCGGCTTGCCGCGCTCCTTGAGCTCGAGGACCGGCTTGGCCTCCTTGGTCGCGCCGAGGAGGCGGGCCGTGCCCTTGCCGCCGCCGGCCGCGCCGGGGGTGATCGCCGTGTACGTGGTCTCCGCGATGTCCGAGGAGCTGGGCGCCGGGCAGACCAGCGCGGACCGCTCCACCGGCATCCGGGCCGCGGCCGCCGGCTTGGCGTCGGCGCCCGGCGCGGCGGGGGCGGTGAGGTAGCCGACGCCGGTGACGGCCGCCAGGGCCGCGGCCACCGCCGCCAGCGTCAGGGGTGCGCGCTGCTTCACTGCTGGGGGCTCCCGTCCGGACGCGGGTCGTGCTGTCCGTAGGTGTCGTACGGCTGCTCGTACGGGGGGTAGGGGTACGGCTGCTGTTGCGGCTGTGGCGGGTACCCCTGCTGGGGGTCGTATCCCTGCTGCGGGTAGGGGTACTGCTCGTACTCCGGGGCCTGGGCGGGCGTCGGCACGTACGGCTGCTGGGGCTGCTGGGGCTGCTGGGGCTGCTGGTCGTACGCGTAGCCCTGGTCGCCGTAGGCCTGGTACGCGTACGTCTCCTCCCCGTACACCGGCTGCGCCGGGATCTGCGCGTACGGATCGGCGACCGCGCCCGAGGGCTCCTCGGCGGCGGCCGTCGCGGCAGCCGCGGACTCCGCTTCCGCGCGCAGCCGGCGGGCCCGGCGGCCCTCTCCGGCCTCGCCCGCGGCGGCCCGGTCGGCGGCTTCCGCCTCCTCCTCGGGCAGGTCGTCGTCGAGGCTCGCCCGGCGGCCGGGCAGGGCCATCACGAGCAGCACCAGCGCGAGGAGGCCCTGGGCCCAGTGCCAGGCGGTCCGGGTCAGCGCGTCCTCGTGGACGAGGTCGAGGCGGCCGCCGGCGGCGGGCAGTTCGAAGCCCTGCGCCCAGCCGTCGAGGGTCTTGGGCTTGAGGGGCTTGCCGTCGAGGGTGGCCTGCCAGCCGGGGGCGGCCCGGTCGGCGATGCGCAGCACTCGGCCGGCACCGCCCGCCTCGCCCGCCGGGATCTTGGTGTGGGCCTCGACGGGGCCGGAGGCGACCGGGATGGGGGCCTCGCCCGGCTTGCCGGAGACGATGACGGCGCGGGCGACCTGGCGGTCCACGCGCCACAGGGCGCTGCCGTCGAGCTGGCTGAGGCGGCTGAGGCCGGGGGTGGCGTCGAGGACCTTGCGCATCTGCTGCGGGGCCCCGTCGCGGACCAGGATGTAGCGGATGGCGAAGCCGCTGAGCTGGTCGGTCTGGTCGGCGCCGGAGCCGGCGACGAGGCTGGAGACGACCTTGTCGAGCTGGGGGCTGCTGCCGGCCGCGGCGGCGAGTTCGGCGTCGCCGAGGCGGCCGCCGGAGCCGCGGACCAGGGTGTAGGAGACGGTGGCGGGCGAGGTGCCGCCGAGGACGAGGGTGCGGGCCTGGTCGCGGGTGCCGCTCTCCTCGGCGACGAACGCGGGGACCTGGACCGGGTCGCGCCGCTCCAGCGGGCCGTCGGCGCCGCTGATCATCCAGCCGGCGGCGCCGAGCAGCGGGCCTGCGGCGGCGCCGAGCGCGATCAGCGCGGCCAGCGGCTGGCGCCAGCCGAAGCTGCTGGCGGCGACCCGCTCCTTGGCGCCCTCGGCGCCGACGGCGGCGGCCGCGAGGAGGGCCAGTCCGTAGACGAGGGTGGCGGGCCCGGCCCAGCCGGTGCGGTTGACGACGACGGCCAGGAGCAGGGCGGCCAGGGCGGCGGCCCAGGCGGTGCGGACGGCGAACCGGCGCTCGGCGCGCAGCAGCGCGGCCAGGGCGGCGAGGACGATGCCGATGAGCAGCAGGCCGCCGGCGGTACGCGGGCCGCCGGGGCTGATGCCGAGCAGGTCCAGGGCGGTGGCCGAGCCGGAGCCGAACGGCAGGCCGGCCTCGTGCAGGAGCCGGCCGGGGTGCATGAACAGCGTCAGCGACCAGGGGGCGAGCACGAGGAGCGGGACGGCGAGGGTGGCGAGCAGCCGCAGGCCGTACGTCTTCCACTGGGCGCGGCGCAGCACGAGGGCGGCGGTGCCGAGGACGGCGGCCAGCAGCCACACGACGGGGGTGAAGGCCATGGCCAGGGTCAGCAGCAGGGTGTACGTCCACACCGGGCGCCAGCCGGCCCGTTCGCCCTCGGCCGCGCCGAACCCGAAGGCGGCGACCGCCGAGCGGGCGATGAGCGGGAGCAGGATCGCGAGGACGGCGGTGCCGAGGCGGCCGCCGGCGAGGGCGCCGGTGACGGCGGGCAGGAAGGCGTAGGCGACGGCCGCCCAGGCGCGCAGCAGCCGGGAGTCGACCAGCGGCCGGGAGGCGAAGTAGGCGGTGAGCCCGGCGAGCGGGACGGAGCAGACCAGCAGCAGGGTCAGCGCCGCGCCGGTGGAGCCGAACAGCACGGTGGCGAAGGCCCCGAGGACGGCGAGGTACGGGGGCGCTCCGGCGGTGGAGCCGGCGGCGACGGGCTGCCAGTCGTCGGTGTAGCTGCGCCAGAGGGCGAGCCCGCTGTCGGGGGCGGGCAGCAGGGCGCCGCCCATGAGGGAGCCGCCGCCGAGCAGGGCGCGGCAGGCGATGACGGAGACGAGCAGGAGGAGGGCGAAGAGGACGGGCGCGGGGTTGCGGGCGATCCGCTTGAGGCGCGCGAACTGTTCGATCTCGAGGTAGTCGGCGTCGTCGCCGCCGGGGCCGGACTCGACGGCTCCGCCGTGCCGGCCGACGGCGGCCGAGTCGGTGTCGCGGTCGCCGCCGAAGTACCCGGCGAGCTGTTCGGCGTTGGCCCGCAGGCTCGCGCCGGGCGGCGGGAACAGGGGGCGCAGTTCCTTGGCGGGGACGGCGGGGCGGCCCCGTCTGCGGCGGGCGCCGAGGATCCGGCCGGGGCGCAGCAGGGTGGCGAGGAGGCCGGTGATCTCGTCGACGGCCTGGCCGGGGGCCTTGCCGACGAGGTAGGCGAGGGTGCGCAGCACCGTGCCGACCAGGAGGCGCAGCAGGACGTACGGCAGGGCGCGCCCGGAGCTGTTGGCGAGCACCGTGTAGACGGCGCCGGCCTTGTCGACGCGGTGGGGGCTGGCGCTGGTGCGTCCGGCGCAGTCGACGGTGCGGCGCTCGCGGGCGGAGGCCTCGGCGTGCCGCAGGACGGCGTCGGGGGCGACGAGGACGGTGTGGCCGGCGCTCTGGGCGCGCCAGCAGAGGTCGACGTCGTCGCGCATGAGGGGCAGGCGGCGGTCGAAGCCGCCGAGGGCCTCGTAGACGTCGCGGCGCACCAGCATGCCGGCGGTGGAGACGGACAGGACGGGGCGGACCTGGTCGTGCTGGCCCTGGTCCTGTTCACGGCGGTCGAGGCCGGTCCAGCGGCGGCCGCTGCGGGCGATGGTGACGCCGGCCTCGAGGAGCTGCTTCTTGTCGTACCAGCCGCGCAGCTTGGGGCCGATGACGGCGGCGTCGGGGTTGTCCTCGGCGACGCGCAGCAGTTCGGTGAGGGCGTCGGGTTCGGGGGCGCTGTCGTCGTGGAGCAGCCAGAGCCACTGGACGGGGTCGCCGTGGGGGAGCTCGGGGAGCTCATGGGCGTCGTCGCGCCAGGTGCGGCTGACGGGGTCCCAGCCGCTGGGGCGCTTGAGGTAGGGGAGGTCCTCGGGGCTCGGGGTGCCCGCGGTGCGGGCGGCTTCGTCGACGGCGGCGCCGAAGCCGGTGCGGCGGGCGAGGTGGAGGACGCGGTCCTCGCCGAGGGCCTCGCCGAGCAGGCGTGCGGATTCGTCGGCGCTGCCGGTGTCGGCGGCGACGTGGCTCTGCGCGGGGCGTTCCTGGCCGAGGAGGCCGGCGAGCGTCCTGGGCAGCCAGCGGGCGCCGTCGTGGGCGACGAGGACCGCGGTGACCACGTGCCGGGGGAACTCGGGTGTGGCGGCAGCCTGGTAGGAGGCCGTCGACTGGCTGTGCAGGGACATCGCTCTACTGGCCCTCCGGCCTGGGGGTCCCCCCGGACGCGGTCCGGGGAGTGGGTCCGGGGGTGGTTGTGCTCCCGGAGGCTGCTGGACAGCGCCCCACACTAACGGCTGGGAACACAGCGGTCCGCCTCCTGCGGGGAAGGTGCAGGAGGCGGACCGTTTGCTCTGCTCATTGCTTTGTTCTGAAGCTTTGTTCCGAAGCTTGTTCTGCGTACCGACCGGTGTTGCCCAGTGTTGCCCTGTGTTGCGCTGCGTGCTCAGACGGCTGCTTTTTTCAGCCGTCGGCGTTCGCGCTCGGACAGGCCGCCCCAGATGCCGAATCGCTCGTCGTTGGCGAGTGCGTACTCGAGGCATTCGGAGCGGACTTCGCAGGCGAGGCAGACCTTCTTGGCCTCGCGGGTGGAGCCGCCCTTCTCGGGAAAGAAGGACTCGGGGTCGGTCTGGGCGCAAAGAGCACGCTCCTGCCATCCGAGCTCTTCGTCCGCCTCCTCGACCAGCAGTTCCTGAAACAGCTCGGTCATGTGCGCCCCTCGCTCTGTCTGTGCGTCCCCGTGGTGGTGCCGTTACTGATCGCTACGTAACGACACGAGTGAAATTACAAGTGGGCCGCTCCAGCGCAGTCAAGCCGAGATCTGCTATTGGGCCCCTTATTCACTCTGCGGAACCAAGCGTATGCAGAAAGTGTTCATATCGCCAAAAATCGTGACACATGCCACTGGCGCCCCACTGTGCCCGTGTTCACCCGCAATCGACGTACCACTCGGTGGTGTGGTTGCGATCAAGCCAAAGAAGCGGCGCAGATCACATTCCGGTCACGGAGCGGCGTGTCGTCGTCCGGGCGGTTCGGGTGGGCTCCGGCGTGACGTGGAGCGCCACCTCCCCTACATCGGAATGCACAAACCTTTCTCCGAGCACAGCAACCGGATCAGATGAAACTTTCGCGACAAACGAGGCATTGGGTTGACAGTCCGGCCCCCGACCCGGTCTCCTTGTCCCCATGTCAGTGACCTCAGCAGCCACCCGGACCCCCATTCGTGGGTTCCTGTGCGCTGCCCAGGTTCGCTGTTGCTGTTGCTGCTGTTGATGCCTTCGGAGCCGCGGCTCCCCTGAGCTCCGGCCACCCCCACAGCGACCGCCAGCACGACTGACATCCATCGAGGACTCCCCGATGAACACCACTGCGACCAACACCACTGCCGCACCCGTCGAGAGCGACCTCCAGATCGCCGGCGACATCCTCTCCGTCCAGCACCTCCTGCAGCCCGCCCGCGAGCACCCGGCCACCGTCGCCGAGTTCGTCGGCCTCTCGCGCAGCATCGCCGCGAACCGCGCCGAGTGGGAGCACCTGGTCGAGTACGACGCCACCACCCGCTGGTACCACCGGCTGCGCACCGTCCCCCAAGCTCTCGACTCCGCTCGAGCAGGGGGTGCCCCCATCGGCTACGAGGTCTGGCTGCTCAGCTGGGTCCCCGGCCAGGGCAGCGGCCTGCACGACCACGGCTCCTCCTCCGGCGTCCTGACCGTCCTCGACGGCGAGCTCACCGAGCACGGCCCGCGCGGACCGCTCGCCCTCGCCGCCGGCTCCCAGCGCGTCTTCGCCCCCGGGTACGCCCACGAGGTCGTCAACGACGGCCTCGACGGAGCGGTCAGCCTGCACGTCTACTTCCCGGGCCTGACCGAGATGCCGATGCACAACTGCTCCCCGGCCCGGCCCGAGACCCTTTCCGTCTGACGCGGCGGCCGGACCGCGCCCGGCGGCGGCGCCCGGCGCCCGACCGCCACCCTTCGACGACAGCCTGCGGCCGACTGACAGACTGTCCGCATGCGCATTGTTGTTCTGGCCGGCGGCATCGGCGGCGCCCGTTTCCTCCGGGGACTCAAGTCGGCGGTTCCCGACGCGGACATCACGGTCATCGGCAACACCGGTGACGACATTCACCTGTTCGGGCTGAAGGTGTGCCCCGATCTGGACACGGTGATGTACACCCTCGGCGGTGGCATCAACGAGGACCAGGGCTGGGGCCGCACCGACGAGTCCTTCACCGTCAAGGAGGAGCTCGCGGCGTACGGGGTCGGACCCACCTGGTTCGGCCTCGGGGACCGCGACTTCGCCACCCACATCGTCCGTACGCAGATGCTCGGCGCGGGTTACCCGCTGAGCGCCGTCACCGAGGCGCTCTGCGACCGCTGGCAGCCCGGGGTCCGGCTGCTGCCCATGTCCGACGACCGCGTCGAGACCCACGTCGCCGTCAACGATCCCGAGACCGGCGAGCGCCGCGTCATCCACTTCCAGGAGTACTGGGTCCGGCTGCGCGCCTCGCTCGACGCCGAGGCCGTCGTACCCGTCGGCGCCGAGCAGGCCAAGCCCGCTCCCGGCGTGCTCGAGGCCCTCGCGGCCGCCGACCTGATCGTCCTCCCGCCGTCCAACCCGGTCGTCTCGGTCGGCACCATCCTCGCCGTGCCCGGCATCCGCGAGGCCGTCGCCGCCGCCGGGGCGCCCGTCGTCGGCCTCTCCCCCATCGTCGGGGGCGCGCCCGTGCGCGGGATGGCCGACAAGGTGCTCGCCGCCGTCGGCGTCGAGTCCACCGCCGCGGCCGTCGCCCTGCACTACGGCAGCGACCTGCTCGACGGCTGGCTCGTGGACACCGCCGACGCGGACGCGGTCGCCGAGGTGGAGGCCGCCGGGATCGCCTGCCGCGCGGTGCCGCTGATGATGACCGACCTGGCCGCCACCGCCGCGATGGCCCGCGCCGCGCTGGACCTCGCGGAGGCCTCCCGGTGAGCGTCCCCTCCGTCCCCTCCGTTCCCTCGTACGAGGTGCGCGCCGTCGCCGGGATCCCGGAGGTCCGGCCCGGCGACGACCTCGCGCGGCTGATCGCCGCGGCCGGGCCGGGACTCCAGGACGGGGACGTCCTGCTGGTCACCTCGAAGATCGTCTCCAAGGCGGAGGGCCGGATCGTCCGCGCCGATTCCCGCGAGGACGCGATAGACGCGGAGACCGTACGGGTCGTCGCGCGCCGGGGCCCGCTGCGGATCGTCGAGAACCGGCAGGGGCTGGTCATGGCGGCGGCCGGCGTCGACGCCTCGAACACCGAGCCGGGCACGGTGCTGCTGCTCCCCGAGGACCCCGACGCCTCGGCCGCCGCGATCCGCGCCGGGCTGCGCGAGCTGCTGTCCGTCGACGTCGGCGTCATCGTGACCGACACCTTCGGGCGGCCGTGGCGCACCGGGCTCACCGACGTGGCGATCGGCTCGGCCGGGGTGCGGGTCCTCGACGACCTGCGCGGCGGGACCGACGCCCACGGCAATCCGCTGAGCGCGACGATAGTGGCCACGGCGGACGAGCTGGCCGCGGCCGGCGACCTGGTCAAGGGCAAGGCGGCCGGGCTGCCGGTGGCGGTCGTGCGCGGGCTGGGGCACGTACTGGGCGAGGGCTCGGCGGCGGCCGACCTGGTGCGCTCGCCGGCCGAGGACATGTTCCGGCTGGGCACCTCGGAGGCGGTACGGGAGGCCGTGACGCAGCGCCGCACGGTACGGGCCTTCACGGCGGACCCGGTCGACGCGGGCGCGGTCCGCCGGGCCGTGGCGGCGGCCGTGACGGCCCCGGCGCCGCACCACACGACGCCGTGGCGGTTCGTCCTGCTGGAGTCGGCGGCGGCGCGGCTGGAGCTGCTGGACGCGATGCGGGACGCGTGGGTCGAGGACCTGCGGCGGGACGGCAAGTCCGAGGAGTCCATCGCCAAGCGGGTCCGGCGCGGGGACGTGCTGCGCAATGCCCCGTACCTGGTGGTGCCGTGCATGGTGACGGACGGCGCGCACGACTACGGGCACGCCCGGCGCGATGCGGCGGAGCGGGAGATGTTCGTGGTCGCGATGGGCGCGGGCGTGCAGAACTTCCTGGTCGCGCTGGCCGGGGAGCGGCTGGGCTCGGCGTGGGTGTCCTCGACGATGTTCTGCCGGGACGTGGTGCGCAAGGTGCTCGGGCTGCCGCAGGGCTGGGACCCGATGGGCGCGGTGGCCGTGGGCCATGCCGCGGCGGCTCCGGCGCAGCGGCCGGCGCGGTCGGCGGAGGACTTCATCGAGGTCCGGTAGGGCGCCTGGTCACAGGCGGCCGATGTCCGTCTTGCGCATCTTCGGGGCGCGGCGGGGCGGTGCGTGGCCCGCGAGGAGGATCAGGCGGGCCGCGCGGTGGCGCTGGCCGGCGTACGGGGCGAGCAGCTCCAGCATGGCGTCGTCATCGGCGTCCCGGTTCCCGGCGAGGGCGTAGCCGATGATGCCGGGCAGGTGCAGGTCGCCGGTGGTGACGGCGTCGGCGGCGCCGTTGCTGCGCTGGAGGGTCTCGGCGGAGGTCCACGGGCCGATGCCGGGTACGGCCTCCAGCCGGGCGGCGGCCTGCGTGAGCTCCATGGCGGCGGCCTCCTCCAGCCGGTTCGCCACGCGGGCACAGCGGACGATCGCGGCGGAGCGCTTGGCGTCGACTCCGGCCTTGTGCCAGTCCCAGGACGGGATCATCGCCCAGGTCCGGGCGTCGGGCATGACGTACAGGCCCTGCGGGCCGTGTTCGGGGCCGGGGGCGGGCTCCCCGTACTGGGACACCAGGCGCCGCCAGGCGCGGTACGCCTCGTCGGTGGTGACCTTCTGCTCCAGGACGGTCGGGATCAGGGACTCCAGGACCAGTCCGGTACGGGTCAGGCGCAGGCCCGGGCGGCGGCGGTGGCTGGCGTGCACGAGGCGGTGGCGGGGGACGAAGGCGGCGGGGTCGTCGCCGTCGCCGAGGAGGGCGGGCAGGCCGTCGAGCATCCACTCGGCGCCGGGGCCCCAGGCTTCGGCGTGGACGGTGCCGGTGCTCGGGCGCAGGGCGACGCGGAGGGTGGCCGGGCCCCGGGGGGTGCGGCTGGTCTTCCAGACGGAGCCGTCGGGGGTGGTGCGGAAGGTGGGGTCGGCGGGGCCGCGTCTGAGCGGGCCGAGCGTGAGCCCGAGGTCGACGACCCCCTCGGGCTCCCACGTTCGGGCCAGGGCCCGGGCCCCGGGCCCCGCGGAGGCTTCGGTGCCTGCGGTGCCTGCGGTGCCTGCGGTGCCTGCGGTGCCTGCGGGCACGGTGGTGCGGCCGCCGCGGACGGCGGTGCGGGTGAGGGGGTCGAAGCGGCCGGCCATGCCATTGAGCGTAGCCCTGCGGGGCCGGTCCCCCACCCGGGCTGCGCCCGCCCGGACCCGTGCGGCTGCCCCGCCGCTGCCGGGACCCTGCCCCCGGACCCTCCCCCGGCCACCGCCGGGGGGCCGGGATCAGCCTAGGGGCGGCCCTGGAGTTTGGCCGATGAGGTGCGGGTGGGGGGGAGTTGGCCGTACAGGAGCTTGCCCGGGCATTCCGTGGCGAAGCCGTCGCGGTGGCCCGAGATGACGTTGAGCTTCACGTTCGTGCCCTTCGCGAAGAGGTTGCCGCCGCCCGACTTCAGGGTGGTCTTCGCCCGCGGGTCCCGGTTAAACAGCCCGAGCTTCCACGCCGTCAGCTGGGCCACCGCCTTCACCGCGGCGGCGGGCGGCGCGGTGCTCGTGTACGTGCCGATCACCGCGATGCCCATGCTGTCGGTGTTGAAGCCCATGGTGTGCGCGCCGAGCACGGCCTTGGCGACTCCGCCGGCCCGGCCCTCGTACACCGTGCCGCACTTGTCGACGGCGAAGTTGTAGCCGATGTCGCGCCAGCCGCTGCTGACCACGTGGTAGCGGTACAGGCTGCGCAGCACCTTCGGGGCGTCCTTGCAGGCGTAGTTGTTGCCCGAGGCGCTGTGGTGGACGAAGGCCGCCTTGACCGTGCTGGTGTAGACGAAGCCGGCCTCGCGCAGGGATTCGTCCGCGCCCCAGCCCAGCCGCGTGACGATCCGCGGCCGCGGGCCGATGTACGGGCGGGCCGCCGCGCTGAGGGTGCCTTCGCTGGCGAGGACCGCGTCGGCGGTGGAGTCCGCCTTGTTGAGCGCGGTGATCTCCTTCGCGCCGAGCGGGGCCAGCGGGACGTTGGCGGAGGAGGACTCCGCCGTCTCCATGGTCATGCCCGGCAGGGCCTCCACGTCGCCCTTGTCGTCGCCCTCGGGTTCGTCGGAGGTGCCCGACGCGCCGTTCTTGGCGTCGACCACCGTCACCGGGTCCGTCGCGCCCGGGTCGACGAGTTCGATCCGCATGCCGGACGGGAGCCGGGCCGCCGCGCGGGTGGCCGGGGCTCCGGGTTCCGCCTGGACGCGGACCTCGATTCCGTCGGAGTCGCCGACCCACAGCGGGGCCGTGCTGCCGCGGACCCGGCCGGTGCCGCTCTCCGCGGTGCCGAGGTCGGGGGCGTGTTCGCTGTTGTGGGTCTCGACGTCCTGCCAGTCGGACCAGGTCCCGGTCGCCACCGCGCGGGTGCGGACCTGGACCCGGCCGGACAGCTCGGTGCTCGCGTCGTCCCAGACGACGCCGACCAGCGAGAACCTCTTGACCTCGCGCGGCGGCAGACCCTGGGTCTCGGGCAGCCGCGGCGAGGCGCTCATGCCGGGGATGCCGGGGGACCGGTCGGCCGCGGGCCCCAGGGGGGCGAGCGGCAGCGACTGGGTGGACCCGGCTGGGGCCACGGGGGCGGCCGCGCCCATGGACGGCGCGGCCAGGGCCGGAGTGGAGAGCGCGAGCGGCAGGGCCAGGGCGGCGGCCGTCGCGACACCGATCGAGGAAGCAAGGAATCCACGCATGAAAGCGATGCTGAGCACACTCACCACGGAGCGCCATCGGAGAACTGACGGCCCGTCCGATCCGGGGCGGGTGTCCCTCGCCCGTACGGAGGAGCCGGTGCCCGCCGTACGGGCGAGGGCCCGCGCGTAGGCTGGGGCGGGTGAACGCCACTGACCGCACCCCTGCCGACCTGCTGCGATCCGCGCTCGCCGCCGATCCGGGCCGCCCTCTCGTCACCTTCTACGACGACGCCACGGGCGAGCGCGTCGAATTGTCCGTCGCCACCTTCGCCAATTGGGTGGCCAAGACCGCCAATCTGCTCCAGGGCGATCTGGGCGCCGAGCCCGGTGACCGGCTCGCGCTGCTGCTCCCCGCGCACTGGCAGAGCGCCGTGTGGCTGCTCGCCTGCGCCTCGGTCGGGGTCGTCGCCGAGGTGGGCGGGGATCCGGCCGGCGCCGATCTGGTGGTGAGCGGGCCCGACACGCTGGAGCAGGCCGCGGCCTGCTCCGGCGAGCGGGTCGCGCTGGCACTGCGGCCGCTGGGCGGGCGGTTCCCGCAGCCGCCCGCCGGGTTCGCGGACTACGCGGTGGAGGTGCCGGGGCAGGGCGACCGGTTCGCCCCGTTCGTCCCCGTGGACGCGAACGGCCCGGGGCTGGTGGTCGGCGGCGAGGAGCTCTCGTACGCACGGATCGTCGAGCGCGCCCGCGAGGACGCGGCGGAGCTCGGCCTCGGCGCGGGTTCGCGGCTGCTGTCCGGGCTCGGCTACGACAGCTGGGACGGGCTGTCGGCGGGACTGTTCGCCGCTCTGGCCGCGGGCGGGTCCGTGGTGCTGTGCCGGAACCTGGACCGGCTGGCGGCGGACGGCCTGGCGCAGCGGATCGAGAGCGAGCGCGTCACCCACACCGCCGCCTGAGGAGGCCCTGTCGCGGGGCGGAGCCGTCACCCACTCCGCCCAACCGCGGGGCCGGGCGATCTGTCACCCGCACGGCCCTAGACAGGGGGCTGCCCCCGGGCCGCACCGACGGGCCGGGGGCACGATCGGCAGAGGCCGTGCATCCACCCGTACGGCCCTCATGTGTCACCGACGCAGCCGGTGCGGCGAGGGGACGGAACCCGAGTGACGGACAGCGCAGGCATACCGGGCGGCACCCGGGCCGGGGGAGGCTCCTCGAAGCCTCCCCGCGGCCGCCGGCGCCGCCTGCTGCGCTGGATCGGGCTCGGGCTGGCCCTGCTGGTCCTGGCCGGGGCGGCCACCGGCTGGTGGCTCTACCGCAAGCTCGACGCGAACATCACCGAGGACACGTCCGCGGCGGCCGAGCTCGAGCGCTACGAGCGGGAGCGCCCCACCCACCTCGTGGGCGGCGCGCAGAACGTCCTGCTGATCGGCTCGGACTCGCGATCCGGCAAGGAGAACGCCCGGTACGGGCAGGACCGGGGCACCGAGCGCTCGGACACCGCGATCCTGCTGCACCTGCCCGCGGACCGCAGGAGTGCGACGGCGGTCTCGATACCCCGGGACCTGATGACGCGGATCCCCTCCTGCCTCACGGAGGGCGGGAGCAGGACCGCCGAGCGGCTCGCGCAGTTCAACTGGGCGTTCCAGTGGGGTGGGGCCGCCTGCACGATCCGTACGGTGGAGAAGCTCACCGGGATCCGGATCGACCACCACATGGTGGTGGATTTCGGCGGGTTCAAGAAGATGGTCGACGCGGTCGGCGGGGTGGACGTCTGCCTCATGCAGCCGATGGACGACCCCGAGGCGAAGCTGAAGCTCCCGGCCGGCCGGCAGACCCTGCACGGGGAGCAGGCCCTGGGCTTCGTGCGGGCCCGCTACAGCCTGGGCGACGGCAGCGACACCGAACGGATGGAGCGCCAGCAGCAGTTCCTCGGCTCGCTGGTCAAGAAGGTGCAGAGCAACGGGGTCCTTCTGAACCCGGGCCGGCTGTACCCGCTGCTGGACGCGGCGACCTCCTCGGTGACCACGGACCCGGGGCTGGCCTCGCTGCGCGACCTGTACGAACTGGTCCGGGGCATCCGGGACATACCGGCCGAGCAGGTCAAGTTCCTGACGGTGCCCCGCCGCCCGTACGCCGCCGACCCGAACCGGGACGAGCTGGTGCAGCCGGACGCGGCCCAACTCTTCGAGCGGTTGCGGACGGACAGGCCGCTGACGGTGACCCCGCCGACGGCCGAAACCGAACGGCTCCGGGAGACCGGCCGCGCCGCCGAGTCCGAGGCCTCCGCACCCCCGGCGGGAACCGGCTCCGCCCCGGCTCCCGTCCCCACCTTCAGGGGAACCACGGCGGGCACGGCCGATTGCCGGTAAAGCAATCCCAAAAGGCGGTGTCCGAACAGAAGGGGTTGGGGGGTTTGGCCCGTTATAAGGGGAGTGGAATTTGTCACCACCATGGTTTGCAGTTGACCTGGGCGGATAAGGTGAGCGATCCGGTGCCCCGGCCAGAAAAGAGGCCGTGCACCAGCAGCCGGATCGTTGACCGGGCGTCTTGGGGGAGGCGCGTCGCGAGGCACCGACGGAGGATTCGAGCAACCGTGGATGCGCAAAGCCGTGGGCGGGCGGACGAGATCGACCCCGCAGACCAGTGGGTGCTCAATCCCCGCACAGGCAACTACGAACTGCGACTGGACCGCTCCGCTGCGCAGCAGCGGCCCTCGGTGGCAGCGCCCCGCAGGCCCTCCTCGGCCCGCCCCGGAGCGCCGGCAGCCCCCAAGACCCCGTCCCCGGCGGTGCCCGCACCGCGGCGCGGCGAGGGTCCGCCCGGGCGGCGCGGCGGACGTCCGCGCAAGGGCGGCGGAGGCGGCGGCCGGCGCAAGAAGATCCTGGTCGTCACCGGCGGCACCCTGGCCTTCCTGCTGGTCGGCGGTTCGGTGGGTGCGTACCTCTACTACGACCACCTGAACAGCAACCTCAACGTCACCGACGTCGGCGACGCGGGTACGGGCGGGTTCAAGAAGGACCAGCCCATCAACATCCTGGTCATCGGCACCGACAAGCGCAGCGGCGCCGGCAACGAGGGCTACGGGGACGCGGAGAGCGTCGGCCACGCCGACACCACGATCCTCTTCCACGTCGCCAAGGACCGCAGCAACGCCACCGCGCTGTCCATCCCGCGCGACCTGATCACGAACATCCCGGCCTGCCCGACGAAGCAGCCCGACGGTTCGACGAAGACCATCCCCGGCCAGAAGGGGACGCGGTTCAACGTCAGCCTCGGCCAGGAGGGCCGCGACCCGGGCTGCACCATGCGCACGGTGAAGGAGATCACCGGGATCACCGTCGACAACTTCATGATGGTCGACTTCAACGCGGTGAAGGTGCTGAGCACGGCGGTCGGCGGTGTTCCGGTCTGTCTCGCGAAGGCCGTGGACGACGAGGACTCCAAGCTGAAGCTGGACGCCGGCGAGCACCGGCTGCAGGGCGAGCAGGCCCTGGCCTTCGTACGGACCCGGCACTCGTTCGGCAACCACGGCGACCTCGACCGGATCAAGACCCAGCAGCAGTTCCTGGGCTCGATGATGCGCGAGATGAAGTCGAAGGAGACGCTGACCAGTCCGAAGAAGTTCTTCTCCCTCGCCGAGGCGGCCACCAAGTCGCTGACCGTCGACTCGGGCATAGGGTCCATCGACAAACTCACCAACCTAGCCGGTGAGTTGAAGGACATAGACCTGAAGAACATCACCTTCACCACGCTCCCGGTGCTCGACAACCCGGCCGAGCCCGAGGGCAAGAAGGCGACCGTCGTCGTCGACCAGCGCCTGGCCGATCCGCTGCTGAAGATGATCCAGGGGGACGTCTCCCTGACGGAGGTCGAGAAGAAGGAGCAGGCGGCGAAGGACGCGGCCGACGCGGAGGCCAAGAGCAAGGCGGACGCCCTGCTCCAGGGCAACCGCGCGCCTGCGGGCGACGTACGGGTGGACGTCTACAACGGCGGCGGACCCGGGGGTGCCGCCTCCAGCACCCTGACCTGGCTGCAGAACAGCAAGGGCGTGAACAAGGCCAGCAACCGCGGCAATGCGCCCGCGAAGCTCGACGCGACCCAGCTGGAGTACGCGCCCAACCAGGCCGACCAGGCCCGGGCGCTGGCCGACATGATGGGTCTGCCGGCCACGGCACTGAAGATGGGCTCGGCGGACGCCGCGCCCAAGACCCCGATGAAGCTGACGCTCGGCGCGGACTTCAAGGGGGCGGGGGTCTCGCTGACGGCGCCTCAGAAGGCGCCGGAGGACATCCAGCGGGTCGAGGCCGACAAGGCGGTCTGCGCCAAGTAGGCCGAGCAGGGCAAGAAGGCCGGACAGCCCGGACCGGCTGTCCGGCCGGGGGCCGGCCTGTGCCGGTGGACCGGCACACCACGACACGAAGTGAATCTTGAGGGGGACGTGTGAGGCACAGCAGCGTGCGAGGGGAGGGGGCGCCCGCCCAGCCCGGCGGTGACATATCCGACGCCGGACCCGTCAGTGGCGGCGGGAAGCGGCAGGGCCGCCGGCGCGTGCTGCGCTGGGTGTCCTCCGTGCTGTCGTTCCTCATACTCGCGACGGCGGCGGGCGGCTACCTCTACTACCGCCACCTCAACGGCAGCATCAAGACGGACGCCCTGAACCTCGGCGAGACCAAGCTGGGCGGCTCCAAGCCCAACGCCTTCGGGCAGACCCCGCTGAACATCCTCCTCATCGGCTCCGACGCCCGTGACGACGCGGCCAACCAGGCCCTCGGCGGGGCCAGGGACACCTTCGACGGCCCGCCCCTCGCGGACGTGCAGATGCTGCTGCACCTGTCGGCGGACCGCAGCAACATGTCGGTCGTGTCGATGCCGCGCGACACGATGCTGATGATGCCGAAGTGCACCGAGCCGGGCGGCAAGGTCCACCAGGCCAGCAAGGGCCTCGTCCAGACCAACGAGTCCCTCGGCCGGGGCGGGCCGGGCTGCACGGTCGCCGCCTGGCAGGAGCTCACGCACATCCCGATCGACCACTTCATGATGATCGACTTCAAGGGCGTGGTGACGATGGCGGACGCCATCGGCGGCGTCCCGGTCTGCGTCCAGCAGAACGTGGAGTCGCGCACCAAGGACGGCAAGGGCTCCGGCCTGAAGCTCCCCGCCGGGACGAACACCATCCAGGGCGAGCAGGCCCTGCAGTGGCTGCGCACGCGCTACGGCTTCGAGGACGGCACCGACCTCGGCCGCACCCACGCCCAGCACATGTACATGAACTCGATGGCCCGCGAGTTCCGCAAGAACGCCAAGCTCAGCAACCCGGTGAAGCTCAACAGCCTGGCGCAGGCGGCCATCAAGGCCATGGTCGTGGACCCCGGCCTCAACAAGATCGACAAGCTGTACGACCTCAGCATGGAGCTCAAGAAGGTCCCCACCGGGCGGATCACCATGACCACCATGCCGTGGGTGTACAGCACCCGCGAGGAGGGCCGGGTCGAGCCCAAGCCGGTCGAGGCCGAGGGCCTGTTCCGGATGGTCCGAGAGGACATCGCACTCGACGGCAAGGGGTCCGGGAACCCGGCCGCCACCCCGCAGGCGCCGGCCGCCTCCGGCGCCTCCGGCTCCTCCGCGGCCCCGTCCCAGCCGGCCGCCGACCCTGCCGCACCTCCGGCGAAGATCCCGGTCACCGTGCGCAACGCGACCGGCGGCAAGGACGGCGCCCAGACCAGGGTCAAGGGCCGGGCCGACGACGTCGCCGCCCTCCTCGTCGGCAAGGGCTTCACCAAGGCCCAGTCCACGACGCAGACCGCGGCCGAGGACACCACCGTGATCCGCTTCTCGAGCCCGGACCAGGCGGGTGACGCGGCGGCCGTGGCCACCGCGCTCGGCCTGCCGGCGAGCTCCTTGGAGAAGTCCGACGACGTCACCGGGATCGTCCTGTTCGTCGGCAAGGACTGGCGGACCGGCAACGCGCCGACCCCGCCGCCGCCGGCCCCGACCAAAGCTCCGGACTCGGCCCGCCCGCTCAACGGCGACGACGACAAGGAGTGCATGGCGATCCAGCCGGGCTTCACCTGGTAGCGCACGCACGCGAAAGGGCCCGGGGTGCTGTCGGCCGACAGCACCCCGGGCCCTTTCGCGCTCCGCCTGCGCGGCTGTCGCCGGCCTGCTCAGACCTCGCTGGCGAGGTCGCGCTGCACTGCCGGGCGGCGGCTCGCGATGACCTTGGCCGCGAGCGAGCGCGGGCTGGTCAGGAAGCCGAAGCCCCAGGACATGTGCATGGTGGCCATGGCCACCGGGATCTGCGCCCGCGCCTTCAGGGACAGGCCCTTGCCGGCCGGGATCGAGCCGACCGTGATCGCCGCGAGGTAGCCGGCCGGGACCACGAAGCCCCACGGGGTGACGACCGCACCGGCCAGCACGCCGGCCGCGATCGCGCACAGGGCGGTCGGCGACGCCAGGTAGCGCAGGTTGATCGAGCCCGAGTGGTAGCGGGCCACGACGTGCCGCCAGCGGCCGTAGTCCTTGTACTGCTTGGCGAGCGCCCGTACGGACGGCCGCGGGCGGTACTGGACCTTCAGCTCGGGCGAGAACCAGATGAGCCCGCCGGCCTCGCGGATGCGGAAGTTCAGCTCCCAGTCCTGGGCGCGGATGAACTCCTCGTTGTATCCGCCGGCCAGCTCCAGCGCCTCGCGGCGGAAGACGCCCAGGTAGACGGTGTCGGCCGGACCGGCCTTGCCCCCGGTGTGGAAGGCCGCGTTGCCGACGCCGAGCTTCGAGGTCATCGCGGCGGCGACGGCGTCCTCCCAGGCGTTCTCGCCCTCGGCGTGCATGATGCCGCCGACGTTCTGCGCACCGGTCTCCTCCAGGAGGCGGACCGCGGTGGCGATGTAGTTCGGCGAGAGCATGCCGTGGCCGTCGACGCGCACCACGATGGGATGGCGCGAGGCCTTGATGGCGGCGTTCAGAGCGGCCGGGGTGCGGCCGGAGGGGTTCGGAACGGTGACGACGCGGGGGTCCTCGCGTACGAGCTCGGCGGCGATCTCGTCGGTGCGGTCCTTGGACGGCCCCAGAGCGATCACCACCTCCATCTCACCGGCGTACTCCTGTCCGAGGATGTGGCGGACGGAGTCACGCAGATGGCGCTCCTCGTTGAGCACCGGCATGATCACCGAGACTGCGGGCTGCTGGGCGGGCATGTGGTCCTTCACGGTCGGGTATCGGTGTCACGTTACCGCGTACGGGGGAAACGGGTGCGCGCCGCATGATCGGTAGGGACAGAGGCTGATCGTATGGGCCTACTGTTCTGACGATCTGCCCGCTGTGTCTGGTTCGTTCCTGTCGGCCCCTGCTGCCCCCGCGGAGGTGTCCCCCGTGCCCCAGCCACACCGCCCCACCCGACCCGCCCGGCCCCCGCAGCCGCAGCGCGCGCGGCGCGGCGGTGGTCCGGCCCGGCGCCGGGCGGACCGGCCGCGGTGGGGGGTACGGCTGGCGGCCGGGCTGGCCGTGGCGGTGCTGGGCTCCGGGGCGATCGGGCACGCGGTGATGACCGGCCTGGACACCGGGATCGACCGGGTGGACCCCTTCAAGGACATGAAGAACCGGCCGCAGGCCGGGCACGGGCTGAACTTCCTGCTGGTCGGCACCGACGGCCGGGACAGGATCACCCCGCAGGACAAGCGCGAGTACCGCCTCGGCGGCGCCCCCTGCCACTGCACCGACACCGTGATGCTGGTGCACCTCTCCGCGAACCGGGAGCGGGCCAGTGTCGTCAGCCTGCCCCGCGACAGCTACGCCGAGCTGCCCGCGCACCGGGACGAGTCCAGCGGGAAGCAGCACGGGCCGCACGCCGTGAAGCTCAATGCCGCGTACGCGGAGGGCGGGCCGCAGCTGACCGTGCGGACCGTCGAGAACATGACCCGGGTGAAGATCGACCACTACCTGGAGGTCGACTTCGCCAGCTTCATGAAGACCGTCGACGCGATGGGCGGCGTGGAGATCTGCACCGCCAAGGCCCTGCGCGACCAGAACACCGGCCTGGACCTGCCGCCCGGCACCCACCGGCTCGGCGGCGGACAGGCCCTCCAGTACGTGCGCTCGCGCCACGTGGACGGGGCCGCCGACCTCGGCCGCATGCAGCGCCAGCAGCGGTTCGTCGCCGCCCTGGTCAAGCAGGCGACCGGCGGCGGGGTGCTGCTGAACCCGGTGAAGTTCAAGGAGGTCAGCGCCACGCTGCTGGGCTCGGTCCGGGCCGACCGGGGCTTCGGGTCGGAGCAGATGCTGGCCCTGGGCCAGGCCCTGCGCGATTTCACCCCGGCCTCCTCGGAGTTCGCCTCGGTGCCGATCGGGGACCCCTCGTACCCCGTCAAGGGCATCGGCTCGACGGTGAAATGGGACGAGTCGAAGGCCGCGAAACTCTTCGAGGCGCTGCGCCAGGACCGGCCGCTGGTCCCCGCCGCACCGGGGCCGGTGCCAGGGCCGGGGCAGGCGCAGGGACAGGGGCAGCCGGGGCGCCGGGCACAGCAGCAGCTGGCGGTGCCGGTGGACGTGCCGCCGCAGCAGATCCGGGTGCAGGTGGAGAACGGGACGCGGATCGACGGGCTGGGCGGGCGCGTGGACACGGCGCTGCGCGCCACCGGCTTCGACACCACCCGGGCTCCGGTGGGCGGCGCGAGCCGCGACGTCAAGCGCACGGTGATCACGTACGACCCCCGCTGGGACCGCTCGGCCCGTACGGTCTCGACCGCGCTGCCCGGAAGCGAGCTGCGGGCGGTGGCGGGCCAGGGCCGGACGGTCCTGGTGATCGCCGGAGCGGACTACCGCAAGGTGGTGCCGGTCCGGCCGGAGGACCCGCACCAGGGCCGGTTCGGGGTGGTCACGGGCGACCAGGTGGTCTGCGGGAAGTGACCGCGGGTCAGTCGTCGTCGAAGCCCTGGGCCGCGCGCTCCTCGCGCAGCGCCATGATCGCCCGGCGGCGGGCGAGCCGGTGCGTGCGGCGGATCTGGGCCTCCTGGTTGCGGCGCCGGTCCTGGTCGGTCTCGGGGAGCACCGGCGGGACCGTACGCGGCTTGCCCTCGGCGTCCACGGCCGTGAAGACGAGGTAGGCGCTGCCGACCTGGGTGGCGGGGGTCGACTCGTTCCACCGCTCGGCCAGGACCCGTACGCCGATCTCCATGGAGGAGCGGCCGGTCCAGTTGCACTGGGCCTTCACGTGGACCAGGTCGCCCACGCGGACCGGTGCGAGGAAGGCCATCTCGTCCATGGACGCGGTGACGGCGGGACCGCCCGAGTGGCGCCCGGCGACGGCGCCGGCCGCGTCGTCCACCAGCTTCATGATCACACCGCCGTGCACCGTACCGAGGAGGTTGGTGTCGTTGGCCGTCATGATGTGGCTGAGGGTGGTCCGCGAGGCCGAGATCGGCTTGCCCTGCAGGTCGCCAGCCGTCTCGCCCGGTATCTCTGTCATGCGCCCACTTTAGGGGTGGCCGCCGGCCGCCCCCAAAGCCGACGCGGAGGCATCAGCTCTGCAACAGCACCGGAACGAAGCTCCGCCCGGACTGTCGGGCACCCCGTCCGGCCAGGCATCCTAGGCGGCATGAGTGAGTGGCCCCAGGGGCGCAACGACAGCGGCGACGACCGGTACGGACACGGCAGCGCACAGGCGCAGCCGGAAGGTGCCCGGCGGATGCCGCACGTCCAGCGCCGGCAGCAGCGGCCGGTGCCGCCGCAGCAGCAACCGCAGCGACCGGCGCAGCCGCCGGCCCGGCCCGGGCAGCCGCCCGCGTACGGGGTACCTCCGCAGCAGGCCCCGGGCCACGACACGTACGGCGGCTACGACAGCGGGTACAACACCGGCCAGGTCTACGGGCGCCCGCAGACCAGCCCCGCGGGTCCGGGCGGCCCGGGCGCTCCGAGCGGGCCCGGCGGCCCGGGAGGTCCCGGCGGGCCGGGCCGGCTGCCGGCCGGACCGGCCCCGGACTGGCGCAGGCGGATCAAGATCGGCTCCATCGTGCTGGTGACGGCGCTGCTCGCGACCACCATCGGCACCTACTTCTGGGCCGACTCCAAGGTGCGCCGCGAGGTCGACCTCGCCAAGGTCATCGAGCGCCCGAAGGAGGGCGACTGCACGACGTACCTGATCGTGGGCTCCGACAGCCGCGAGGGCCTGTCCGACGAGGACAAGAAGAAGCTCCACACCGGCTCGGCCGAGGGCAAGCGCACCGACTCGATGATGATCCTGGCGGCCTGCTCCAGCGGGAACACCATGATCTCGCTGCCGCGCGACTCCGACGTGGAGATCCCCTCCTTCGTCGGCTCCCAGTCGGGCAAGAAGTTCCCGGCGCAGGGCAGGCACACCAAGCTCAACGCGGCGTACGCGGAGGACGGCCCGGAGCTGCTGGTGCGCACCGTGGAGTACAACACGGGGCTGCGCATCGACCACTACGCGGAGATCGGCTTCGCCGGCTTCGCGAACATCGTGGACGCGCTCGGCGGTGTCGACATGAACATCGAGAAGGGCTTCAAGGACGAGAAGTCGGGCGCCGACTTCAAGGCCGGCGAGCAGACGCTCAACGGCGAGCAGGCCCTCGCCTTCGTCCGGACCCGGTACGCGTTCGCCGAGTCGGACCTGGCGCGTACGAAGAACCAGCAGAAGTTCCTGGCGACGCTGGCCAACCAGGCGGCCACGCCGGGCACGATCCTCAACCCGTTCAAGCTGTACCCGGTGCTGGGCGCGGGCCTGGACACGCTGATCGTGGACAAGGACATGTCGCTGTGGGACATGGCCGACATGTTCTTCGCGATGAAGGGCATCAGCGGCGGCGAGGGCGTGTCGATGAACATGCCGATCGCGGGCGAGCGCGGCGGCAACCTGCTCTGGGACAAGGCGAAGGTGCAGCAGCTCGTCAAGCAGATCCAGAAGGACGAGAAGGTCACCGTCACCGCCAACTAGGCGGACGCACGCCGGTGCATGACGATGCCGCCGACCGGGAAGGTCGGCGGCATCGTCGTACGCCGTTACCGGTCGGAGGAGAAGCGGACCGCGGCGGAGGGCAGTTCGGCCCCGCACCACACCCGCGCGCCCGCGCGCAGTTCGTTGTCCGAGCCGACGACGGCCCCGTCCCCGAGGACCGCGCCGTCCAGTACGGTGCGCGTGCCCACCGAGGCGCCGACGCCGATCAGGCTGGCGCGGACCTGGGTGTCCGGGCCGATGACCGCGCCGTCGAGCACGATGGATCCCTCGACGACCGCACCCGCCGCGATACGGGCTCCGGCGCCCACGACGGTGCCCCCGCACAGCTTGGCTCCGGCCGCCACCTCGGCGCCCGGGAGCACCAGGGACTCGCCGCGCGGGCCCGGCACGGCCGGGGAGGAGACGACTCCGCGTACGAGGTCGGCCGAGGCCTGGACGAAGGACTCGGGCTTGCCGAGGTCCAGCCAGTACGTGTTCTCGGTGACCCCGTGGAGCCTGGCCCCGGAGGCGAGCAGGCCGGGGAAGGTCTCGCGTTCGACGGAGACGGGGCGCCCGGCCGGGATGGAGTCGATCACGCTGCGGCGGAAGACGTAGCAGCCGGCGTTGATCTGGTCGGTGATGATCTCCTCGGGGGTCTGCGGCTTCTCGGTGAAGGCCAGCACCCGCCCCTCGGAGTCGGTGGGGACCAGGCCGAAGGCCCGCGGGTCCTCCACGCGCACCAGGTGCAGCGAGACGTCGGCGGCGGCCGCCCGGTGGGAGTCGACGAGCCCGGCGATGTCCAGGCCCGTGAGGATGTCGCCGTTGAAGACGAGGACGGAGGAGTCCGGTCCGCCGGTCAGCCGCTGCGCGGCGTTGCGGATGGCTCCGCCGGTGCCGAGCGGCTCGTCCTCGACGACGTACTCGAGCGAGACGCCGAAGGCGGAGCCGTCACCGAAGTACGGCTCGAAGACCTCGGCGAGGTAGCAGGTGGCCATCACGATGTGCGTGACGCCTGCGGCGGCGGCCCTGGCTATCTGGTGGGCGAGGAACGGAACCCCGGCCGCGCGCACCATGGGCTTGGGGGTGTTGACCGTGACGGGGCGCAGACGCGTCCCCTGCCCCCCGACCAGCAGGATGGCTTCCAAAATTGTTTCTCCCCACCCGGTTCGGGAGTCCGAAGGTCTCCAAAGTTAGCCCATCCGGGAGGCGGCACAGGCCGGAGGCGGCTGAATCGTGCTGCCGCCTCCGGCCGGCAGGGCTGCTACGGCAGGTTGCGCGCCATGACGATGCGCTGGACCTGGTTCGTGCCTTCGTAGATCTGGGTGATCTTCGCGTCGCGCATCATGCGCTCGACCGGGTAGTCGCGGGTGTAGCCGTAGCCGCCGAGGAGCTGGACGGCGTCCGTGGTGACCTCCATCGCGATGTCGGAGGCGAAGCACTTGGCCGCGGCGCCGAGGTAGGTGAGGTCGGCGTCGCCGCGCTCCGAGGCGGCGGCCGCCTGGTAGGTCAGCGCGCGGGCGGCGGAGACCTTCATGGCCATGTCCGCGAGCATGAACTGCACGCCCTGGAAGTCGCCGATCGGCTTGCCGAACTGCTTGCGCTCCCGGACGTAGCCCTTGGCGTAGTCCAGGGCGCCCTGGGCGATGCCGAGCGCCTGGGCGGCGATGGTGATGCGGGTGTGGTCGAGGGTCTTCATCGCGGTGGCGAAGCCGGTGCCCTCGGCGCCGATCATGCGGTCGGCGGGGATCCGCACGTTGTCGAGGTAGACCTCGCGGGTCGGGGAGCCCTTGATGCCGAGCTTCTTCTCGGGGGCGCCGAAGGAGACGCCCTCGTCGGACTTCTCGACGACGAAGGCGCTGATGCCCTTGGAGCGCATCGAAGGGTCGGTCACGGCCATGACCGTGTAGTACTCGGAGACGCCCGCGTTGGTGATCCAGCGCTTGACGCCGTTGAGGACCCAGAAGTCCCCGTCGCGCACGGCGCGGGTCTTCATGCCGGCGGCGTCGGAGCCCGCGTCGGGCTCGGAGAGGCAGTACGAGAACATGCCGTCGCCCTTGGCCAGCGGGCCGAGGTACTTCTTCTTCAGGTCCTCGGAGCCGGAGAGGATCACCGGGAGCGAGCCGAGCTTGTTCACGGCCGGGATCAGGGAGGAGGAGGCGCAGACGCGGGCCACCTCCTCGATCACGATCACGGTGGCGAGGGCGTCGGCGCCGGCGCCGCCGTAGCTCTCGGGGACGTGGACGGCGTGCAGGTCGTTGGCGACGAGCGCGTCGTGGGCCTCCTGCGGGAAGCGGGCCTCCTCGTCGACCGCGGCTGCGAACGGCAGGATCTTCGCCTCGGCGAGCGAGCGGACGGACTCGCGGAGCATGTCGTGCTCCTCGGCCGGGCGGTACAGGTCGAAGTCGGCAGAACCCGCCAAGACTCTCACTCCCCAAGTGTGGTGCGCGTGCGATGCGTATGCGCTGCGTGATGCTAACTACCGTTAAGTAACCCAAATCTTAGTGTCCGGCGTCCCAGCAGCGATATGTACGGGGTACGTGAGCTGCGTGACAGCCGGGTCTCCTGGGGAACGTCCCCGCGGACCGGCCCGACTATGCTCAGTGGCCGCAAACGGCCCCGCACCTCTGGAGCACCCATGGCCCCCCTCAGGATCACTGTGATCGGCACCGGCTACCTCGGCGCGACCCATGCCGCGGCGATGGCGGAGCTGGGCTTCGAGGTGCTCGGGCTGGACGTGGTGCCGGAGAAGATCGAGATGCTGTCCGCGGGCCGGGTGCCGATGTACGAGCCCGGGCTCGAGGAACTCCTCGCCCGGCACGTCGCGGGCCTGCCGGGCTCCACCGGGCGGCTGCGCTTCACCCAGTCCTGGGAGGAGGTCGGCGCCTTCGGCGACGTCCACTTCGTCTGCGTGAACACCCCGCAGAAGCACGGCGAGTACGCGTGCGACATGTCGTACGTCGACTCCGCGATGCAGTCGCTGGCCCCGCACCTGACCCGGCCGGTGCTGGTCGTCGGCAAGTCCACCGTGCCGGTGGGCTCGGCGGAGCGGCTCGCCGCCACGCTGACGTCGCTGGCCCCTGCGGGCGACGAGGTCGAGCTGGCGTGGAACCCGGAGTTCCTGCGGGAGGGCTTCGCCGTGCAGGACACCCTGCACCCCGACCGGATCGTGATCGGCGTCCAGGGCGACCGCGCCGAGAAGCTGCTGCGCGAGGTGTACGAGACGCCGATGGCGGAGGGCACCCCGCTGGTGGTGACCGACTTCCCGACGGCCGAGCTCGTCAAGACCGCCGCCAACTCCTTCCTCGCCACCAAGATCTCCTTCATCAACGCGATGGCGGAGGTCTGCGAGGCCGCCGGCGGCGACGTGGTCAAGCTGGCCGAGGCCATCGGGTACGACGAGCGGATCGGCTCGAAGTTCCTGCGCGCCGGCATCGGCTTCGGCGGCGGCTGCCTGCCCAAGGACATCCGGGCGTTCATGGCGCGCGCCGGCGAGCTCGGCGCGGACCAGGCGCTGACGTTCCTGCGCGAGGTCGACTCCATCAACATGCGCCGGCGCGGGCACATGGTCGAGCTGGCGCGCGAGGCCGTGGGCGGGTCCTTCCTCGGCAAGCGCGTCGCGGTGCTCGGCGCCACCTTCAAGCCGGACTCGGACGACGTCCGCGACTCCCCCGCCCTGAACGTGGCCGGGCAGATCCACCTCCAGGGCGGCCAGGTCACCGTCTACGACCCGAAGGGCATGGACAACGCCCGCCGCGTCTTCCCGACGCTCGGGTACGCGGACTCGGCGCTGGAGGCGGCCCGCGGCGCGGAGGTCGTCCTGCACCTCACCGAATGGCGCGAGTTCCGCGACCTCGACCCGGTGGAACTGGGCGAGGTCGTCACCGACCGCCTGATCCTCGACGGCCGCAACGCCCTCGACACCGACCGCTGGCGCGCGGCCGGCTGGACGTACCGCGCGATGGGCCGCCCCCGCGCCTAGGGACTGTCCGTCGTCAAAGGAGCGCCGGCCGCCGCCTGAGCCGCCCTACGCCGCCCTGCGGTGCTGGGCGGCGCGGGCCGTGAACTCCGCATCGCGCAGCACCCGCTGGGCGTTTTCCCAGGTCAGCATGGCCAGTTCGGTCTCCGACCAGCCCCGCTCGAGGAGTTCCGCGATCAGCCGCGGATAGCCCGAGGGATCGGTCAGGCCGGTCGGCCGGGGGGTTGCCTGCTCGGAGCCGAAGGTGGCGCCGAGGCCCACGCAGTGCGGTCCCGCGACGGCCCGCACGTGTTCCACGTGGTCGGCGACGGCGTGCAGCGAGTCCCCGGTCTGTGCGGCGTCGAAGGTCACCATCGCCAGACCGTTCGCCGCCCGCAGGGCCAGCAGCACCTCGTCGGTCACGTTCCCCGGATGCGGGTTCAGGGCCGCCGCAGCGGTGTGCGAGACGATCACCGGGGCCTTGGAGGCCCCCGCGAGCTGGCAGGCCACCTCCGGCGTACAGCCGGTCAGGTCCACCAGCATCGCCAGCCGGTTCATCTCCCGGACCACCTCGTGGCCGAAGGGCGTCAGGTCGTGGTGGGCCCAGGGCGCCCCCGCGGGCGCGAGGACCCGTACCCCCAGGGCGTGGAACGCACGCAGGGCGCCCAGCGAATCGGTCAGCGTACGGCCGGACACGGGGCCCAGGAACGAGGCGATCCGGCCCCGGTTGCGGGCATCGGCCATGTCGTCCGCGGTCAGCGCGAGGCACAGGCCGTCGGGATAACGGCGCATCAGGGCGAGCGCCACGTCGATCTGTTCCAGGGTCTCGGACACCACCTGGTCGGCGGCCGCGGCCTCGCGCGGCAGCAGCAGCGACCAGAACTGGGCGCCGACCCCGCCGGCGCGCAGCCGCGGGATGTCGGTGTCGACACCGCTGTCCGGGGTGTCGATGTCGTGGTACGGGCTCTGGCGCAGGGTCCAGACCAGTGTGTTGTGCCCGTCGGCGACGGGATGCACGGACAGCAGGGCGACGGCCCGCTCCAGGGCGCTGCCCGCTGCCGCGGCGGGAAGGTCCCCGGCTCCGGCGGAGCCGGGGCCCGCGGGCGCCGTATCGGCGGCGTAAGCGGTGTGTGCGGTGTACGCGGCGTTCTGTTCATCCTGCAGGTCGGCCATGGCGTTCGCTCCGGTCTCGGCGGCAGCAGGGAGGGATGCTGCCACCGTGACACGCCGGACGGCCCGATCGCCCGGCAGATGTGGCGTTCGGGTGTAACCCGCAGGTCACGCCCCTGGCCACGGCCGCCGGGCGGCCGCTACAGAACCGCGTTGGAGGGGCCGCGGGACACCGAGAGCTCGCGCGCCACCGCCTCGGCGTCGCGCAGCGCCCGTACCGCGTTGGACCAGGTCAGCTTGGCCAGGTCGGCGCGCGACCAGCCGCGCGTGAGGAGCTCCGCGATCAGGTTCGGGTACCCGGCCACGTCGTCCAGGCCGGCCGGGGTGAAGGCCGTGCCGTCGTAGTCGCCGCCGATGCCGATGTGGTCGACCCCGGCCACCTCGCGCATGTGGTCGAGGTGGTCGGCCACCGTGGCCGCCGTGGCCACCGGGCGCGGGCGCTCCGCCTCGAAGGCGCGGTGCAGGGCCATCGCCCCGGGCGAGGTGTCCAGGTGGTGGAAGCCGTGCGCCCGCAGGTTCTCGTCCGCGGCCAGGGTCCACTCGACCGCTGCCGGGAGGATGAACTTCGGCACGAACGTGGCCATCGCGACGCCGCCGTTGGCCGGCAGCTGCGCCAGCACGTCGTCCGGGATGTTGCGCGGGTGGTCGCACATCGCCAGCGAGGACGAGTGCGAGAAGATCACCGGCGCGGCCGAGACGGCGAGGGCGTCGCGCATCGTCGTCGCGGCGACGTGCGAGAGGTCGACGAGCATGCCGATGCGGTTCATCTCGCGGACGACCTCGCGGCCGAAGTCGCTCAGACCGCCGTGGCGCGGCTCGTCGGTCGCCGAGTCCGCCCAGTCGATCGTGTCGTTGTGCGTGAGCGTCATGTACCGCACGCCCAGCCGGTGCAGGGCGCGCAGCGTGGCGAGCGAGTTGTTGATGGAGTGGCCGCCCTCGGCACCCATCAGCGAGGCGATCCGGCCGTCGGCGCGGGCCGCCTCCATGTCGTCCGCCGTCAGGGCCCGCACCAGGTCCGCCGGGTAACGGTCGATCAGCTGGGCGACCGCGTCGATCTGCTCCAGGGTGGCGCTGACCGCCTCGTCGCCGGCGAAGTCGGAGCGGACGTAGACCGACCAGAACTGCGCGCCGACGCCGCCGGCGCGCAGCCGCGGGATGTCGGTGTGCAGCAGGCCGCTCTGGTCCCCGGCGATGTCGCGCTGCGCCAGGTCGTAGCGGACCTGCTCGCGCAGGGCCCACGGCAGGTCGTTGTGCCCGTCGACCACCGGGTGTTCGGCGAGCAGTTCGCGGGCCTCGGCGAGGCGGTCCGCCGCCACCGACGTGTGCGCCCCGCTCACTTGCCGAACCCGAAGGACTCCGCGCCCGCGACCTTCGTCCGCAGCCGCTTGCCCTTCTCGGTGGCCTGGTCGTTCAGCTCCTGCTGGAAGTCCTTCATCCGGCCGAGCAGCTCGGGGTCGTGGGCGGCCAGCATCCGTACGGCCAGCAGCCCGGCGTTGCGCGCCCCGGCGACGGAGACGGTGGCGACGGGAACCCCTGCGGGCATCTGGACGATCGACAGCAGGGAGTCCATGCCGTCGAGGTACTTCAGCGGCACGGGGACGCCGATGACGGGCAGCGGGGTCACCGAGGCGAGCATGCCGGGCAGGTGGGCGGCCCCGCCGGCGCCGGCGATGATCGCCTTCAGGCCGCGCTCGGCGGCCCGCTCCCCGTACGCGACCATCTCGCGCGGCATCCGGTGCGCGGAGACGACGTCGACCTCGTAGGGGATCTCGAACTCGTCCAGGGCCTGGGCGGCGGCCTCCATGACGGGCCAGTCGGAGTCCGAGCCCATGACGATGCCGATGACGGGACCTGTGGTGGAGGTGCTCATGCGGTGATCGTTCCCCTGAGGTAGCCGGCTGCGTGGCGTGCGCGTTCCAGCACATCGTCCAGGTCGTCGCCGTAGGTGTTGACGTGGCCGACCTTGCGGCCGTGTTTCACGTCCTTGCCGTACATGTGGATCTTGAGCTGCGGGTCGTGGGCCATGCAGTGCAGGTACGCCGCGTACATGTCGGGGTAGTCACCGCCGAGCACGTTCGCCATGACCGTCCAGCGGGCCCGGGGGCGCGGGTCGCCCAGGGGGAGGTCCAGGACCGCGCGGACGTGGTTGGCGAACTGGGAGGTGATCGCGCCGTCCTGGGTCCAGTGGCCGCTGTTGTGCGGGCGCATCGCCAGTTCGTTGACGAGGATCCGGCCGTCGGCGGTCTCGAACAGCTCCACGGCCAGGTGGCCGGTCACACCGAGTTCCTTGGCGATGCGCAGGGCCAGGGCCTGGGCCTCGCCCGCCAGCTCCTCGGACAGGTTCGGGGCGGGGGCGATCACCGTGTCGCACACGCCGTCCACCTGGACGGACTCGACGACGGGGTAGGCCACGGCCTGGCCGTGCGGGGAGCGGACGATGTTCGCCGCGAGCTCGCGGACGAAGTCGACCTTCTCCTCCGCCAGGACCGGGACGCCCGCCTTGAAGGGGGCCTCCGCGTCCTCGGGGGTCCGGACGAACCACACGCCCTTGCCGTCGTAGCCGCCGCGCACGGTCTTGAGGATGACCGGGAAGCCGCCCACCTCGTCCGCGAAGGCGGCCGCGTCCGCCGGATCGCTCACGATCCGGTGGCGGGGGCTCGGGGCGCCGATCTCGTCGAGCTTGGCGCGCATCACCCCCTTGTCCGCGGCGTGCATCAACGCATCGGGCCCCGGGCGGACGGGGATGCCGTCCGCTTCCAGGGCCCGCAGGTGGGCGATGGGCACGTGCTCGTGGTCGAAAGTGATCACATCGCAGCCGCGCGCGAAGGCGCGCAACGTCTCCAGATCGCGATAGTCGCCGATGACGACGTCGCTCACGACCTGGGCCGCCGAGTCCTGTGGGGTGTCACTGAGGAGCTTGAATCTGATGCCGAGGGGGATGCCCGCCTCGTGGGTCATGCGGGCGAGCTGACCGCCGCCGACCATGCCGACTACCGGGAACGTCACCTCTCCAGGGTATCCGCCGGTATTCCGCCATCCGGACGTGACCCTGGCCCGTTCTGGTCGACGCGCGTAGCATTCCCGCCCCGTGTGCCGTGCGTCGCACGGTGCGCGAAGGCACAGACGGGCCGGTGGGGCGACACTTAGCATGGCTGGGTTGACCGAAGGCGGCAGACGCCTCCACGGACGCCTCCGCGCGGGGCGGCGAAGGACAGGACCGATCCATCACATGAGCACCCCGCAGCAGGGATCCGCCCTCGATCGCCTCCGCGGCCTGGGCCGCGAGGTCGCGAAGTTCGGGGCCGTCGGCGGCGTGGGCGTGCTGGTCAACCTGGGTGTCTTCAACCTGATCCGCCACACGACGGACCTGCAGGTCGTCCGGGCGAGCGTCATAGCCACCGTCGTGGCCATCGTCACCAACTACATCGGCTTCCGGTACTTCACCTACCGCGACCGTGCGCGCACCGGGAGCTCCCGCGAGCTGCCGCTGTTCGCGGCCTTCAGCGTGATCGGCCTGGTGATCGAGAACGGCGTGCTGTACACGGCCACCTACGGGTTCGGCTGGGACGGCCCGCTCGCCACGAACGTGTTCAAGTTCATCGGCATCGGCACGGCCACCGTGTTCCGCTTCTGGTCGTACCGGACCTGGGTCTTCAAGGCCCTGCCGGAACGCGCGCCGGCCCCGGCCGCGGCCCGGGCCTCGGCCTCTGCGGTCGCCGCGCCGCACGGCGGGGGCGGGAGCGGCCCGAGCGCCGCGCGCGCCCCCGAGCCCGCCGGCAAGTAAGCCGTACGCGCCCCCCGCGGGCGCCCGCCCCGCTCAGCGGACCGTCTGCTCCGGCTCCGGCCGCTCCGGCGCCGTCCGGCTCAGGAACAGCGCGAACACCGGCGGCTGCGTCTGCAGCAGCTCCAGGCGCCCCCCGTCGGCCTCCGCGAGGTCCCGGGCCACCGCCAGACCGATCCCGGTGGAGTTGCGGCCGCTGATCGCCCGCTCGAAGATCCGGTTGCCGAGGTCCGGCGGGACCCCCGGCCCCTCGTCCGTGACCTCCAGCACCGCCTGGTTCCCGATCACCCGGGTACGCAGCGCGACCGTGCCGCCCCCGTGCATCAGGGCGTTCTCCACGAGCGTGGCCAGCACCTGCGAGACCGCTCCCGGGGTGCCGACGGCCCGCATGCCCGTCTTGCCGGAGCGCACGATGGCCCGGCCCGCGCTGCGGTAGGCCGGCCGCCACTCCTCCACCTGCTGCTTGACGACCTCGTCCAGGTCGAAGGGGACCGCCGAGCCCGTCCGCGGGTCCCGCGAGTTCGTCAGCAGCCGTTCGACCACGTCCGTGAGCCGCTCCACCTGGGTGAGGGCGATGCTCGCCTCCTCCCGGACGGTCTCCAGGTCCTCGGTGACCGTGATCTCCTCCAGCCGCATCGACAGGGCCGTGAGGGGGGTGCGCAGCTGGTGCGAGGCGTCCGCGGCCAGCCGCCGCTCGGCGGTCAGCATCCGGCCGATCCGCTCGGCGCTGGAGTCCAGCACGTCCGCGACCCGGTCCAGCTCGGGGACCCCGTACCGCTTGTGCCGGGGCCGCGGGTCGCCGGAGCCCAGCCGCTCGGCCGTCTCGGCCAGGTCGGTGAGCGGGGAGGCCAGCCGGTTGGCCTGCCGTACGGCGAGCAGGACGGCCGCGACGACGGCGAGCAGCGCCACCGCGCCGACCACGGCCAGGGTCCGCCCGACCTCGCGGGTCACCGTCGAGCGGGACTCCTCGACGACGACGATCTCGCCCTGTTCACCCTTGGCGGTGCCGCGGATGACGCTGTCGGGGATCCGGTCGCCGACCTCCACGGGCGGCTGCCCGGGGACGGTGATCCGGGCGTGGCTGCCGACGTCCAGCTGTTCGGCGAGGGCCTGGGCGTCGATGGGCTTGTGCTCCAGGACGTTCGCCTCGACGATGCCGACCAGGCGCAGCGCCTCGGACTCGATGCGGTCCTGGGCACTGCTGGTGATCGTCCGGGTCTCCACGATCACGAGGGAGACGCCGAAGACGGCGATGACGACGAGCACCACGGCGAGCGTGGAGTTGATCAGGCGGCGGCGCATGCTCCGGTGCCGCTAGCTCTTCTCGAAGCGGAAGCCGACGCCCCGGACGGTGGCGATGTAGCGCGGGTTCGCGGCGTCGTCGCCCAGCTTCTTGCGGAGCCAGGAGATGTGCATGTCGAGGGTCTTGGTGGAGGACCACCAGGTGGTGTCCCACACCTCGCGCATCAGCTGGTCGCGGGTGACGACCCGGCCGGCGTCGCGGACCAGGACCCGCAGCAGGTCGAACTCCTTGGCCGTGAGCTGGAGCTCCTCCTCCCCCATCCAGGCGCGGTGCGACTCGACGTCGATCCGCACGCCGTGGGTGGCGGGGGCCTGCGTGGCGTCGTTGGCGCCGCGCCGCAGCAGGGCCCGGACCCGGGCCAGCAGCTCGGCGAGGCGGAAGGGCTTGGTCACGTAGTCGTCGGCGCCGGCGTCCAGGCCGACGACCGTGTCGACCTCGTCCGCCCGGGCGGTGAGCACCAGGATGGGGAAGCCGTGGCCCTCGGCGCGCAGCCGGCGGGCGACCTCGAGGCCGTCCATGCCGGGCAGGCCCAGATCCAGGACGACGAGGTCGACGCCGCCCTGCAGTCCCGCGTCCAGGGCGGTGGGGCCGTCCTCCCGGACCTCGACCTCGTACCCCTCCCGGCGCAAAGCGCGGGCCAGGGGCTCCGAGATGGATGCGTCGTCCTCGGCGAGCAGTACACGCGTCATGTGGGTGATGGTAGTCCGCGGGGACGATGTGCAGGGGCGCACCTGCACACCCCTGTCTATCTGGTCTTATGTCTGAGGGCGGCCTTCGAATGTGGCCAAACGGTTCCCTGCCTGCCTGTGATCCATCTCTCAAGTCCTTTCATATGCCGCAGTGTCGTGTCGTATGGTGGCGAGACGCCTGATGCACTACCTCTGAGACCTTTGTGCCGAAAAGCGAGCCGAAGGTCTCGATTCTGTCCGGATCGATCAGGGGGTCTTGACGACCTTCCTCTTCGACTTCGGTGACAGTGAATGACCTGTGGGCCGGGCCCCGCGCGCGAAGATGCGCCCGGGGCGTGGATCCCGGTTACGGACATCCCGCTGCCCCCCTCCTCAAGGGACGGGGGCAGACCCCTGGGCGTGGGGTGGGACACCCGTCGCCGGTGCCGGCCACCCCCCACCGGGCGCTGTTCCGCTCACGAAGCGAAGCGTCCCGACCAAGCAAGGATCGACGATGGCTTCCAGCCTGACGAGGGACTCGGCCGCTACCGGCGAGAAGACCTTCCTCGGCCACCCCACCGGCCTGGCCTTCCTCTTCATGACCGAGATGTGGGAGCGCTACAGCTTCTACGGCATGCGCGCGCTGCTCGTGCTCTACCTGGCCACGAACGTGGCCGACGGTGGTCTCGGGATGAACGACGCGACCGCGGTCGCGATCTACTCCGTCTACAACGCGATGGTCTACCTGCTCGCCCTCCCGGGCGGCTGGCTGGGCGACCGCGTCTGGGGTGCCCGCAAGGCCGTGGCTGTCGCGGGTGTCGTCATCATGACGGGCCACTTCCTGCTGGCGGTGCCGGCGACCGTCTCGTTCTTCATCGGCCTGGCGCTCATCGCGGCCGGTTCCGGTGTGCTGAAGGCCAACATCTCCACGATGGTCGGCCAGCTGTACCGGGACGAGAACGACCCGCGCCGTGACGGCGGCTTCACGATCTTCTACATGGGCATCAACCTCGGTGCCTTCGTCGCCCCGCTGACCATCGGCTGGGTCGGCCAGGAGGTCAACTGGCACATCGGCTTCGCCATGGCCGGTGTCGGCATGGCCCTGGGCCTGCTGTTCTACTTCATCGGCTTCCGCCACCTGAACCCGGTCTCGAACCAGGTTCCGAGCCCGCTGAGCGCCGAGGAGAAGTCCTCGGTCGTCAAGAAGGGCCTGATCTGGCTGGGCGTCGCCGCCGCTGCCTACGCGATCATCGGCCTGGCCGGCATCTTCACGATCAACTACGCCCTGTGGCCGCTGACCATCGCCGGTCTCATCCTCCCGGCGTGGGCGATCCTGCGGATCAAGCGCGACAAGGACCTCTCGGTGGTCGAGCGGTCCCGCATGTCGGCGTACGTCTGGTTCTTCGCCGCGGCCGCGATCTTCTGGGCGATCTACGACCAGACCGGCTCCACGCTGGCCCTGTTCGCGAAGGACAGCACGGACAGCACGCTGTTCGGCTTCTCCTTCCCGGAGAGCTGGTTCCAGTCGCTGAACCCGCTGTTCGTGATGGCGCTCGCGCCGGTCTTCGCCTGGCTGTGGGTGGCCCTCGCCCGTCGCTCCAAGGAGCCGACCACCCTCGCGAAGTTCTCCTTCGCACTGGTCATGATCGGCGCCTCCTTCGGCGTCATGATGGTCGCCCAGGGCCTGGCCGGCGGCGACACGAAGGTCAGCCCGATGTGGCTGGTCGCCGTCTACTTCATCCAGACCGTCGGCGAGCTCACCCTCTCCCCCGTCGGCCTGTCGCTGACCACCAAGCTGGCGCCGCAGAAGTACGCCTCCCAGATGATGGGTGTCTTCTTCCTCGCGGTCACCGCCGGTGACTCGACCATCGCGCTGCTCCAGCTGCTCGGCGCCCCGACGGACACCCAGGGCTGGTTCGCCACCCAGGGCGTGCTCGCCGTCCTCGCCGGCATCGCGATCTACATGTACCGCAAGAAGGTCCAGCCCCTCATGGGCGGCGTGCACTGACGCACCCCCCGTACGCGCAGCGGCCCGGCACACCTCCTGGTGTGCCGGGCCGCTGCCGTTGTGTGCCGGCTACCGCGTGCCGCGCAGGCGGCGCCACGGGGTGAAGGTGAAGACCGCGCCGCCGAGCAGGATCACCGTGCCCGCCACCAGGGCGAGGGCCTTGATGCCGCCCTCGTCCTCGGCGCCCGTCTCGGCCAGGCCGCCCGAGGCGGTGGTGGAGCCGGTGGTGGCCGGCGAGCCGGAGCCGCCCTGCTGGGCGGTGGTGTCGAGCTCCAGCGAGACGCCGCTGCTGACCGCCTTGCAGGGCACGTTGATCGGCGTGGCCCCGGGGGCCATCGTGACGTCGATCGTCAGCTGGTCCGGGCTCAGCGTGACCTTGCCGGTCTTGCCGGGCTTGTAGGTGCCGGTCATGTCGCTGAGGCTGACCGGGGCCTTGTCCGGGATCGGCTCCGCGTTGGCCGGGCCGGAGACCTTGACCATGCCGCTGTCGGCGCCGCCGAGCTTGATGTTCATCGAGGGCTTGAGGGCCCCGGCCGGCAGGGCCATCGGGCTGGCCATCGCGCCCTTGGCGGTCTTGACGGTCAGGTCGTAGCTGCCGCCGTTCTTCTTGGCGTTGATCGTGACCGGGGTCTTGATGCCCCCGGGGACGACCGGACCGCAGTCGAAGGCGACCTCGACGGGCTTGCCCGGGAAGTCGGTCTGGCCACCGCCGCCGCCGCTGGTGGACCCGCCGCTGGTCGACCCGCCGCTCGTGGACCCGCCGCTCGCCGATCCACCGCTCGTGGACCCGCCGCTCGTCGATCCACCGCTCGTGGACCCGCCGCTGGTCGACCCGCCGCTCGTGGACCCGCCGCTCGTCGTGCCGCCGCTGGTGCCGGCCGCCACGTCGATGGTGGCCCCGACGCCCACGTCACCCGTGGGTGCGCACTTGGTGACGAAGGTGCCGAAGGAGAAGGTGACCGCGACGTCGTACTTGCCGGGGGTCAGCGTGATCTTGCCCGGTTTGGTGAGCTTCAGCTTCCCCTTCATCGTGGACATCTGCATGGGCGCCTTCTTGGGGATCGGCGGGTTCTTCTTCTCCCCGACGACCTTCAGCTCGCCGCCCCCGCCGCCCACCGTGATCCAGCCGGTGGGCTGGACCGAGTCCTGCGGGATGTCCATCAGGTCCGTGTTGTTCGAGGCCGGCTTCACGGTCTCCCAGGACACGTCGACCTCGTCCCCGACCTTCGCCGAGGCCGGAGCGCTGACCTTGGCGGTGGTCTCGCCCACCACCGGGTCGCCGCCGCCTGCCGGCGGCACGCACTTGACGTTGAACTTGGTCTCGGCCGCCTGGGCAGGGGTGGCCCCGATGGCTATGCCGGCGCCGCCGAGCAGCAGCGCGATCACGGCCGCGCTCACCCTCCGTTGCGTCTTCACGCATGTCCTTTCGTCGTCGGGCTGTTCTCAGACGGTGCGGACGCCTGGGGTACGTGTGGAGATCTCGGCCCCGGCGCGCTGTCCGGGGTGAACCACGGCAGGACCGCCGTGGGGGTCTGGGGGGAGTCCGGGGCAGCCGCCGGAGCGGACTCCGCGTCCGGGAGCGATGCCTGCGCACCCCGGTGGCGGCCGCCGGCCGGCGCCGTACGCGGCCGGACCCTGTCGACGACGGCCATGCCGATCCGGAAGACGGCGGCCGGGATCACCAGCAGGAGCAGGCCCCAGAACAGCAGCACCCCGTACGGGCGGTCCACGCCCCAGGGCTGGGTGGCCACGACCGTGTCCCCGTACTTGAGGGAGACCGTGTAGTCCCCGTGGGCCCCCGCCGCGAGGCTGACGTCCAGCCGGACCTCCGCCTTGCCGCCCGGCGGGATCGTGCCCTTCCACCGGACCTCGTCCCACAGCGGTGCGAAGACCCCGTGGGCGGTCCCGAGCTGGAAGACCGGGTCCTTGACCGGGGCCGAGCCCAGGTTGCCGACGGTGACGGTGAACTTCCGGCTGGGCGGGGCGCCGAACCAGGTCAGCACCCCGTCCTCGCCCTCGAGCCGGACCCCGGTGAGCATCGCCAGGCGCGCCGTGCCGGACTCGGCCGGCAGCTCGGCCACCGGATGGTCGGTGATCTTCAGGGGGGCGGCGACGGTGGACTGGTCCCCGTTGACGGAGGTGACGTTCACGACGCACGGGCAGGGCTTGGGCGGAGCCACCACGGGCAGCCGGGCGGTGAAGTGCCCGTCGTCGCCGACCGAGACCGCGGTTCCGTCGGCGTTGGCGCAGCTGTTGGTCCCGCCGATCATGTTCTGCCCGCAGACCAGCAGCATCACCAGGGTCTTGGCCCGCCAGCCGGTGCCGGTGACGGTGATCTCCGTGCCCTTCGCGGCCTCCTGGAGCGAGAGCGCCACGGCGGGCTTGCCCTCGGCGGCCACCGCGGCCGGGGCCGGGAACAGGACCAGGGCGCACACCGCCAGCCCCGCCGCCAGGAGGGCCCCGGCCCTGCCGCGAACCGTTCCGCCGACCGTTCCGCCGACCGTGGCGCTCACCTGGGTGCTCCCGTCAGCTCGTGTTCCGGTGCCCGGTTCCCCCCGGGTACGGGCTCCTCGTACGCCGGCGGCTCCCTGCGGCTGCGCCGGTTGCGTACGAGGAGCAGTGCGGCCGCGGTGACCCCGCCGAGGCCGAGCAGCCCGGCGCCCGTCCGGGCCGCGATCCCCCAGGGCACGAACCGGGCCGAGGCGGTGGCGGTGACCGGGGCCGCGCCGGGGGCGGTGACCGTGAGGGTGAGGTCGACGTCGTCGAGGACCGGGGCTCCGGGCCAGGGCTCGGTCAGCGACACCCGCTGGCCGGGGAGCAGCTCCACCGGCAGGGCGCGCGCGGTCCGGCCCGGGACCTCGCCGAAGAGGCCTTCCGCGCGGAGGGCCAGTTCGGGGGCGAGGGCCACGTTGCCGCGGTTGACGAGGGTGTACGCGACCACCGCGCGGGCGCCCTTGCCGCGCACGGAGACGTCCTCGACCGTGAGGGCGGCCAGCGTCGGGCCGCCGACGCGCAGGTCGACCCGTACGCCCACCTCACGGCCGTCTTCGGTGGCGACCACGGCGGCCGGGTGGTCGCCGGGGAGGGCGGCGGGCGGCAGGGTGACGGTGAAGGGGACCACCGCGCGGGTGCGCGGCGGGATCTTCACGGTGGCGGCGGCCCCGAAGCTGATCCAGGACCCGGCACCGGCCGATTCCCGTACGGGACGCACGGCGAAGGCGCCGCCGGCCGTGTTGTAGGCGTCGGCCCCGCGCAGGGTGACGGCGCGCTCCCGGTCGGAGATGTTGGTCAGGGCCAGCCGGTCCTCCAGGACGGTGCCGGCGGGGCCCGCGAGGTAGAAGGACGGCCGGGCCGCTGCGGCGCTGCCCGCGGCGGGCTCGGCGGTCCAGCCGGCCTCGTCCGCGGCGGCCCCCGCCGCGGACCCGTACAGCAGGGCCGCGGCGAACAGCGCGAGACACAGGCCCCGGACGCAGCGGGGGGTGTGGAGCACGGGCATGGCCGGGGGTGCTCCGTTCAGGACCGGGCCCGCTGGCCGCGCCGGGTCAGCCAGAGCACGCCGGCGGCGCCGGTGAGCAGCACGGTGCCGCCGAGGGTGCCGAGGGCGAGGGCGGAGTCGGTGGGCCCGGTCTGCGGGAGGGTGTCCTCCGGAGCGCCTTCGGACTGCGTACCCGCCGTCACCTCCAGCTCCAGGGACGGCTTGGGGCTGTTGCCGGGGGTGCAGGTGGTGGTGGTCCCCAGCGCCTTGATGGTGAGCACGCCCGCGGTGAAGGTGACCTTGCCGCTCTTCTTGGGGGTGTAGGTGCCGGAGAGGTCGGTGATCTTGATGGGGGTGTTGGCGGGCACGGCCTCGGGGTTGGACGGTCCCGAGACCGGCACGGACGCCTTCTCCGCCCCGTCGGCCATGATGACGGCGCTGGGGCTCATCGCGCCCTTGCCGAGTTCGACGGGGCTGGACGAGACGCCCTTCTGGAAGGACATCGTCAGCTTGTAGCCGGCGCCCTCCTTGACGGCCTTGATGTCGATGGGCGACACCGCCGACTTGTCCCCGATGGGGGTCTTGCAGTCGTACGCGACGTCGACGACGTCGGCGTGGGCTGCGGGGGCGGCCAGCAGGACCGCCGTTCCGGCCAGCGCGGAGGCCAGCGCAAGCGCGGTGGAGCGTTTCCGGTCGGTCACCTTCGTCTTCCCCTCGGGCCACAAGTTACTGACGACACATCAGATTGGTGGCTCAAGGTACGCCCGGGACCTTACGGAGGGAAGACACGGGACAGGCCTGGATCCACGGCCTTTCGGCCGCCTGGATTCAGGCCATGTCCGTGCGTGTCGGCGGTCGTTCAGACGGCGCGTACACCTCGCTGCCAGACGGCGCAGACGAGCGGGACGCCGGGGCGGTAGGCCAGGTGGACGTGGCTCGGGGCCTCCAGGAGGGCCAGGTCGGCACGGGCTCCGAGGGCGATCCGGCCGATGTCGGTGCGCCGCAGGGCGCGCGCACCGCCGGCGGTGGCCGCCCACAGCGCCTCGTCCGGGGTCATCCGCATGTCCCGGACCGCGAGCGCGATGCAGAACGGCATGGAACTCGTGTACGAGGAGCCCGGGTTGCAGTCCGTGGACAGCGCGACGGTGGCGCCCGCGTCGATGAGGCGGCGGGCGTCGGGCCACTGCGCGCGGGTGGAGAACTCGGCGCCCGGCAGCAGGGTGGCCACGGTGGTGTCCGCGGCCTGTACGAGGGCGTCGACGTCGGCGTCGGTGAGGTGGGTGCAGTGGTCGGCGGAGGCGGCCTCCAGCTCGACGGCGAGCTGCACGCCGGGGCCGTACGACAGCTGGTTGGCGTGCACGCGCGGGATCAGGCCGGCGGCGGCGCCGGCGGTGAGGATCGCGCGCGCCTGGTCGCCGTCGAAGGCGCCCTTCTCGCAGAACACGTCCACCCAGCGGGCGTACGGGGCGCAGGCCGCCAGCATCTCGCCGGTGACGAGGTCGACGTAGCCGGCCGGGTCCTCGGCGTAGTCGGGGGAGACGATGTGCGCGCCGAGGTAGGTGACCTCCTCGGTGTGCGCGGCGGCGATGCGCAGGGCGCGGGCCTCGTCCTCGACCGTGAGGCCGTAGCCGGACTTGGTCTCGAACGTGGTGGTGCCCTGGCGGCGCGCCTCGTCGAGGTGGCGCAGCAGGTTGGCCTCCAGCTCCGCGTCGGTGGCGGCGCGGGTGGCGGCGACGGTGGTGCGGATGCCGCCGGCGGAGTAGCTGCGGCCGGACATCCGGGCGTTGAACTCGGCGGTGCGGTCGCCGGCGAAGACGAGGTGCGAGTGGGAGTCGACGAAGCCGGGGATGACGGCCCGACCCTGCGCGTCGAAGACCTCGTCCGTGGCCGGGGCCTTGTCGGCGGGGCCGACCCAGGCGATCTTGTCGCCGTCGATGACGACCGTCGCGTTCTCGATCAGGCCCAGGGGGCTTCCGTCTCCGACGGACGGGTCGTTGGTGACGAGGCTGCCGATGTTGGTGATTGCGGTGGTGGTCATGGTTCCTCTCACGGTTTCCGTTCCCCCCACCCCTTCCCGAAACCGGGCTCCGCCCCGGACCCCGCGCCGCAAACGCCGGCGGGGCCGGACGTTCCAGCCCGTCCGGCGTTCGAGGACCGGGTCCGGGCAGCGCCCGGTTTCGGGAGGGGCGGGGTGGGGGAACGGCCCGCCGCAGGCGCCCCGGTCAGGCGCGTAGGGCGGCGATGGACTCGGACAGGGCGGACGGGACGTCCGGGACAAGGGTGTGCGACCCGTCGCGGACGATGTGGCGGCCGCCCACCACCGTGTGGCGGACGTCCGAGGCGGTGGCGGCGAAGACCGCCGTCTCGGCGCCGAGCCGCGGCAGCGGGCCCGCCGTACGGACGGAGTCCAGCGCGATCGTGGTGAAGTCCGCGAGCGCGCCCGCCTCCAGGCGGCCCGCGTCGGGCAGCCCGAGGGCGGCGTGGCCGCCGCCGGTGGCCGCGGTCAGCAGCGCGTTCGCCGTCCAGTGGCCCCGGGTCCGGCTGCGCAGGCGCTCGTTGAGCTCCATCGCCCGTGCCTCCTCCAGCAGGTCGATCACCGCATGGCTGTCGCTGCCCAGCGACAGCGGGCTGCCCGCGTGCTGGAGCTGCCGGGCCGGGCCGATGCCGTCGGCGAGGTCCCGCTCCGTCGTGGGACACATGCACGTACCGGTCGTGGTGCCACCCAGCAGCGCGATGTCCCCGTCCGTCAGGTGCGTGTTGTGGACGCCCGTGGTCCGCGGACCGAGCACCCCGTGGTCGGCCAGCAGCTGGGTCGGAGTACGCCCGTGCGCGGCCCGGCAGGCCTCGTTCTCGGCGGTCTGCTCGGAGAGGTGCACGTGCAGCGGGGCCTGCCGCTCCTCGGCCCAGCGGGCGACGGTGGCCAGCTGCCCGGCCGGTACGGCGCGCACGGAGTGGATCGCCGCCCCGATCAGGGCGTGCTCCCGGGGCTTGAGTGCCGAGACCCGCTCGGCCCACGCGTCGGCCGTGCCGTCGGAGAACCGCAGCTGGTGCGGGTTCGGTGCCTCGCCGAAGCCCGACGACAGGTACGCCGTGTCGAGCAGCGTGATCCGGATGCCCGCCTCGGCGGCCGCCTCGATCAGCGCCTCGCCCATCGCGTTCGGGTCGGCGTACGGGGCGCCGCCGGGCGCGTGGTGGACGTAGTGGAACTCGCCGACGTTGGTGATGCCCGCCAGGGCCATCTCCGCGTACACCGCGCGCGCGAGCGCGAAGTACGTGTCGGGGGTGAGGTTCTGGGCGACCTGGTACATGAACTCGCGCCAGGTCCAGAAGGTCCCGGAGCCCACCTGCACCAGGGAGCGCAGCGCCCGGTGGAAGGCGTGCGAATGCGCGTTGGCCAGCCCGGGGACGGTCAGGCCGCGCAGCGCCTCGGCGCCGGGCGGCGGGGTCTCGACCCCGGTCCGCAGGGCGGCGATCCGCCCGTCGGCGCCCGCCTCGAGGACCACGCCCGGCTCGACATGGGTGCCGAGCCAGGCGTGCTCCAGCCAGTACGTCGTCAGCGACATGCCAGCCCTTCCAGTACGTCGGCGAGGGCGAGGACGCCGGCCACGCAGTCGTCCTCGGGGGCGAACTCCCGCGGGGAGTGGGAGACGCCGGTCGGGTTCCGTACGAACAGCATCGCGGTCGGCACGGCCGCCGAGAGGATTCCGGCGTCGTGTCCCGCCCCGGTGCCGAGAACGGGGACGGAGCCGCCGAGGATGCGGTTCATCTCGTCGCGCAGGGCGTGCTCGAACTCGACGACCGGGGTGAAGGACTCCCTGACGACGGCCAGGTCGATCCCGTCCTGATCCGCGCGCTCGCGGGCGGCCTTCTCGACGGCGGTGACCACCGCGTCGAGGGTGGCCTGGTCGGCGGCGCGGGAGTCGAGCCAGCCGCGTACGAGCGACGGGATGGCGTTGACCCCGTTCGGCTCGACGGCGATCTTGCCGAAGGTCGCGACGGCTCCGGCGAGGGCCGCCTCCGTACGCGCGGCCAGGACGGTCGACGCGTACGTGAGCATCGGGTCGCGGCGGTCGACGAGACGGGTGGTGCCGGCGTGGTTGGCCTCGCCGCGGAAGTCGAACCGCCAGCGGCCGTGCGGCCAGATCGCGGACGCGATGCCGACGGAGTCGCCGGAGAGGTCCAGGGCCCGGCCCTGCTCGACGTGGAGCTCGACGAAGGCGCCGATGCGGGCGAGGCGCTCGGGGTCGGCGCCGATCGCCTGGGGGTCGTACCCGGCTGCCTCCATGGCCTGGGGCAGGCTGATCCCGTCGGCGTCGCGGAGCTCGTACGCCTTCTCCTTGGTCAGCTGCCCGGCGGCGAGCCGGGAGCCGACGCAGGCGAGGCCGAAGCGGGCCCCTTCCTCGTCGCCGAAGTTGGTGATGGCCAGGGGCCTGGCGAACTCCACGCCCCTCCTGCGGAGTTCGTCCAGGGCCGCGAAGGAGGACACCACGCCGAGCGGGCCGTCGAAGGCGCCGCCGTCGGGCACGGAGTCCAGGTGCGAGCCGGTGACGACGGCGTCACCGGCGAGGGGGTCGCCGAGCCAGGCCCACTGGTTGCCGTTGCGGTCCGTCTCGTACGCGAGGCCGCGGGCCTCCGCCTGGGCCCGGAACCAGGTCCGGCAGTCGGCGTCGGCACCGGTCCACGCGTAGCGGCGGTATCCGCCGGAGTCGGCGTGCCGGCCGATGGGGGCGAGCTCGTTCCACATGCTGTGGAACGAGGCCGCCCCTGCGGGGTTGTCGCTCACGCGTCGTCGCCCTCGCGCATGGGGACGCGGACGCCGCGCTCGTCGGCGACGGACTCGGCGATGTCGTAGCCCGCGTCGACGTGGCGGATGACGCCCATGCCCGGGTCGTTGGTCAGGACGCGGCGGATCTTCTCGCCCGCGAGCTTGGTGCCGTCGGCGACGGTGACCTGGCCGGCGTGGATCGAGCGGCCCATGCCGACGCCGCCGCCGTGGTGGATCGAGACCCAGGAGGCGCCGGAGGCGACGTTGACCATGGCGTTGAGCAGCGGCCAGTCGGCGATCGCGTCGGAGCCGTCGAGCATGGCCTCGGTCTCGCGGTACGGGGAGGCCACCGAACCGCAGTCGAGGTGGTCACGGCCGATGGCCAGCGGGGCGGCCAGCGTGCCGTCGGCCACCATCTCGTTGAAGCGCTCGCCCGCCTTGTCGCGCTCGCCGTAGCCGAGCCAGCAGATGCGCGCCGGCAGGCCCTGGAAGTGGACCCGCTCGCCGGCCATCTTGATCCAGCGGTGCAGCGACTCGTTCTCCGGGAAGAGCTCCAGCATCGCCTTGTCGGTCTTGGCGATGTCCGAGGCCTCGCCGGACAGGGCAGCCCAGCGGAACGGGCCCTTGCCCTCGCAGAACAGCGGGCGGATGTAGGCCGGGACGAAGCCGGGGAAGGCGAACGCGCGGTCGTAGCCGGCCAGCTGGGCCTCGCCGCGGATGGAGTTGCCGTAGTCGAAGACCTCGGAGCCGGCGTCCATGAAGCCGACCATGGCCTCGACGTGCTTCGCCATCGACTCGCGGGCGCGCGTGGTGAAGCCCGCCGGGTCCTTGGCCGCGTACGCCGCCATGTCGTCGAAGTCGACGCCGACGGGCAGGTACGCGAGCGGGTCGTGGGCGGAGGTCTGGTCCGTCACGATGTCGATCGGGGCGCCCTCGGCGAGCATCTGCGGGAGGAGCTCGGCCGCGTTGCCGAGCAGGCCGATGGAGAGGGGCTTGCGGGCGTCGCGCGCCTCGACCGCGAGCTGCAGCGCGTGCCGCAGGTTGTCGGCCTTCACGTCCAGGTAGCGGTGCTCGATGCGGCGCTCGATGGCGCGCGGGTCGACGTCGATGCAGATCGCGACGCCGTCGTTCATCGTCACGGCCAGCGGCTGGGCGCCGCCCATGCCGCCGAGGCCGGCGGTGAGGGTGATCGTGCCCGCGAGGGTGCCGTTGAACTTCTTGGCGGCGACGGCCGCGAAGGTCTCGTACGTGCCCTGCAGGATGCCCTGGGTGCCGATGTAGATCCAGGAACCGGCCGTCATTTGGCCGTACATGGTCAGGCCCAGCTGCTCCAGGCGGCGGAACTCCTCCCAGTTGGCCCAGTCGCCGACCAGGTTGGAGTTGGCGAGCAGCACGCGCGGCGCCCACTCGTGGGTCTGCATCACGCCGACCGGGCGGCCGGACTGGACGAGCATCGTCTCGTCCTGCTTGAGGGTCCGCAGGGTGCGGACCATCGCGTCGTACGAGCGCCAGTCGCGCGCCGCCTTGCCGGTGCCGCCGTAGACGACGAGCTTGTCGGGGTGCTCGGCGACCTCGGGGTCGAGGTTGTTCTGCAGCATCCGGAGGGCGGCTTCCTGCTGCCATCCCAGGGTGCTGAGCTCGGTGCCTCGCGCAGCACGTACGGGGCGGGGTCCTGACATGGCGGTGCCTCCTCCGATGTTGGTCAATCTATTCACATCCTGACTTCCTGAATAGATTCAGTCAACAGCTGCGGGCCGACCCGCCGGATGATTGGCTGACCGACATGGCTGTCGAGACGCACACGGCGGCGGGCGCGGCGGACGCCGCGGCGCGCCGGGACCTGGCCGTACGGGCCGCGGTCGAGCAGGGTCTGGTGGGCGGGGCGGATACCGCCGAGCCGCTCGTCTGCCTGCTGGACGTGACCGGGATCCGATCCTCCGCCGCCGCCCTGACCAGCGCCTTCGCGGCCGCGCTGGCGCCCGGCACGCCCGTCCTGCACGCCTTCGCGGTGAAGGCGTGCCCGCTCGTGCCGGTGCTGCGGCTGCTCGCGGACTGCGGCCTCGGCTGCGAGGTCGCCAGCCCCGGCGAGCTGGCGCTGGCCCGGGCGGCCGGGGTGGGGCCGGAGCGGACGGTCCTGGACTCCCCCGCCAAGACCGTGGCCGAGCTGCGCGAGGCGCTGGCGCTCGGGATCGCCGTCAACGCCGACAACCGGCAGGAACTGGAACGGCTGGACCTGCTGGTCGCCGAAGCTCCCACATCGGCCCCGCTGGGGATCCGGATCAACCCGCAGACGGGCGCGGGCGCCATCGACGCCCTCTCCACGGCCACCGCGACGTCGAAGTTCGGGATCGCGCTGCGGGACCCCGGGGCGCGCGAATGGCTCGTACGGGCCTTCCTGGACCGGCCGTGGCTGACCCGGCTGCACACCCACTCGGGCTCCCAGGGCGTGCCCCTCCCCCTGATCGCGGAAGGGGTCCGCGCCCTCCACTCCCTGGCGGAGGAGATCAACGCGGCGGCCGGCCGCCGCCAGGTCGACACCCTCGACATCGGCGGGGGCCTGCCGGTGAACTTCGCGTCGGACGCCGAGAGCCCGACGTACGCGCAGTACGTGGCGGCCCTCCGGGAGGCCGTCCCGGCCCTCTTCCGCGGCCGCTACGGCCTGGTGACGGAGTTCGGCAGGTCCCTGCTGGCCAAGCACGGGCTGGTGCTCTCCCGGGTCGAGTACACGAAGACCACCGGGGGCCGCCCGATCGCCCTCACCCACGCGGGGGTCCAGCTGGCGACCCGTACGGTCTACGCCCCGGGGGCGTGGCCGCTGCGGATCCTGCCGTACGACGCGAAGGGCACCCCGAAGACGGGCCCGCCCGTCGCCCAGGACATCGCGGGCCCGGCGTGCTTCGCGGGCGACCTGCTGGCCACGGCCCGGGAACTGCCGGAACTGGCTCCGGGGGACCTGATCGCGGTCCCGGACACGGGCGCGTACTTCTTCACGGCCCACTACGGCTACAACAGCCTCCCGCGCCCGGCGGTCCACGGCTTCACGACGACCCCCCGGGGCGAGGTCCGCTTCACCCTGGCCCGCCCGCCCCAGACGCCGGCGTCGATCGTGACGGAGGCGGGCGGCGATCTCCCCGAGGCCCTGGTGCGCGGGAACGACTGAGGGGCGGGGGCCTTCGCGGGGGCGGGGCCTCCACCCCCGCGGGGCAGGGCCGCGGTGCGGTGCCGGGCGGGAGCCGAGGAGCGGGCGGGCTGCGTCAGCCGGGATCGCCCAGTGGCGCCGGGGGCTTCGAGGTTCGGCGGCCAACTGGCCGGGATCGGGGAGGGTTTGGGGGTTTCCCGCCAGTCCCATAGTCCTTCCGGTGCGGGCCGGCCCGTCAAGGGCGCTCACTGCGTTCGCGTCGCTCCGCGATGGCCTGCGGCCACCCTTGACCGACCGTCCCACCCCGGAAAGACAAGGACTGCCGGGAAGCCCCCAAAAGAACGGTCACCTTGGACAGATGGACATACGGGTCCATCAGCGATGCAGGGGCCGACCCCGGGGACCGCACCCCCATACGGGGCCCGGATACAGGCCCTTCCCGGGTCGGGCCAGGCCAACCCGCACCAGACAGCGACCAGAAGCCCCTCAGTGGCCTGGAGGCGCGCCACATCGCGACGCGCTCCTCACGTCTCAGCGTCTGCGGCCCGTCGCGGGTTGGACACAGGCTGCCGCGAACCAACGGGACCATGGGCCGGATCCGTGCAGGGGAACTCCGCCGCCCCTCCGGGAGGCGGTATGACGGGGCGCCGCAGACGCCACACGGCCCGCCCGCCGGTTCGTCGTCGGCGGCCTGCGCCCGGCCCGTGCCGGGCTGATCGCCGCCCGTTCACCCCAGCCGTGCAGCGATCGCCGGCGGCCTGCTACCAGCCCAAGACGGCCGCCGGACGCCGAGACGTGAGGAGCGCGTAGCGATGTGGCGCGTCTGGACGCCCCCGGTGCCTCTCTGTTCGCTGTCCGGTGCGGGTTGGCCGGGCCCGACCCGGGAAGGGCCTGCTTCTGGGCCCTGTGCGGGGATCGGCCCCCCTTGGAGCGGGCCCCTGCATCGCTGATGGACCCGGGTCCGAAGCAGGAAGCACGGTGACCGTTCTTTTGGGGGCTTCCCGGCAGTCCTTGTCTTTCCGGGGTGGGACGGTCGGTCAAGGGTGGCCGCAGGCCATCGCGTAGCGACGCGAACGCAGTGAGCGCCCTTGAGGGACCGTCCGACCCCGGAAGGACTATGGGACTGGCGGGAAACCCCCAAACCCTCCCCGATCCCGGCCAGTTGGCCGCCGAACCTCGAAGCCCCCGGCGCCACTGGGCGATCCCGGCTGACGCAGCCCGCCCGCTCCTCGGCTCCCGCCCGGCACCGCGCCGCCGCCCGCCCCCGAAGGGCCGCTACTCCACGAACAGCCCTCGCGCCGCGGCGCGGGCGTCGAAGGCCTCCAGGCGGGCCTGGGCGTCGGGGAGGGCGTCCGCCATCGCCTCCAGCAGGACCCGGCCCAGCAGCATCGGCGCGCACGCCGTGTCGAAGGCCAGCCCCGTCCCGACGGGCGCCGGGATCAGCAGGTCCGAGGAGCGGGCCACCGGGGCGAACGCCGAGTCCGCGACCGTGACCACCTTCAGCCCGGCCGCCCGCGCGTGGTCCAGGGCCTCCGCCACCTCCCGCGGATGCCGGGGCAGCGCGAAGCACAGCAGCGCCGAGGCCCCCGCCCCGGCGGCCGCGTCGATCCGGTCGGCGAGCATCGAGCCGCCCTCGTCGAGGAGCCGTACGTCCGGATGCACCTTGGCGGCAAAGTACGCGAAACCGCGCGCCTGCGAGGACGCCGCCCGCAGCCCGAGCACGGGCAGCGGCCTCGATGCGGCGAGCACCCGGCCCGCCTCCTCGACCGGCGAGGGGTCGGCGAGCATCGCCGACAGCTGCCGCAGGTTCTCGATCTCACCCTGGACGGCCTGCTGGTACTCGTTGTACGCGTCCTCCTGCGCGGCCGCGGCGGCGCGCTCGGCGGGAGCCACCTCGCGCAGGTGCCGGCGCAGCGCCGGATACCCGTCGAAGCCGAGCGCCACCGCGAAGCGGGTCACCGAGGGCTGGCTCACCCCGGCCAGCTCGGCGAGCTCCACGCTCGACAGGAACGGCACGTCCGCCGCACCCCGGACCATGCAGTGGGCGATCCGCCGCTGGGTGGGCGTCAGCCGGTGCCCCTCGAACAGCTTCTGCAGCCGCGCTGCCGGGCTGTCGCTCATCCCGACCCCTCCGTCCCCGTGAATATTCAGTCACCGAGCACTCTGCATGCGGTTATGCAGCACGGCAAGCCGCGGACCGTTCCGCGAGACGGCTCGGGAAGCCCGGGGAGAGGGCGGCCCGGGATACGGGGGCTACCCCCAGTGCCGGGGCCGGCGGCCGTTCCTACGCTGGGGCGCATGGAGTCCCAGGAGCTGAAGAAGGAACTCGACGCGACATTGGACGCCCGGCGCGAGCTGGGGCCGGACTACGAAGCCGCGCTCGTGGACTCCTTCGTGGAGAAGGTCGACACCCAGGTCCGGCGCCGGCTGGCCGAGGAGCGCCTGGCCGCCGCCCGCGGGGGCCGGGACGGCGGCGCGCCGTCGCCGCTGGACGGCGGCTTCGGCGAACGCTTCGGCTTCGCGATCATCACGCTGGTCCTGGCGATCCCGCTGTCGGCCATCGGCGCCGCGCAGGCGGGGCTCAAGGGCCTGCTGGTCGCCTGGGCGGGCATTCTCGGCGTGAACTTCATCCACGCGACGAAGCGCCTCCGCCCGCGCCCCTGACCGCTGCGCGGGCACCGACCACGGCGCGGGCGAGCCGAGCCCCGGAAAAGAGTTGTGCGCGGGGACCGCCGCACCCTCGCTAGCGCGAGGGGCGGGACGACGGCGGTCCCCGCGAAGGACACGGGCCGGGTCAGGGCCGGCCGCGTCCGTGGCGTCCACGCGGTCCGGGAGCCGCTCCGGAATCACGCCAACGCCGTTCGGTGGTGCCGGCCGGGGCGTTTGCGCTCCTGCCGACAACCACCACTGTGCCGGAGCCGTGTTAAGCCGGTGCTGCCGTCACATGACGGGCCCGTACCTTTTGCGCGACATGCCGACACGGCGTCATCCCGCCACCGCCGACGCTTACTTCGCGCCCTTCGCGAGGAACGCCAGCAGGTCCTGGCGGCTGACCACACCGGTCGGCTTGCCCTCGACCAGCACGATCGCCGCGTCCGCCTCGCCCAGCACGGACATCAGCTCCGACACCGGCTCGCCCGAGCCGACCTGCGGCAGCGGCTTGCTCATGTGCTTCTCGAGCGGGTCGGACAGCGAGGCCTGCTTCGCGAACAGCGCCGCCAGCAGCTCCTTCTCCACGACCGAGCCGATGACCTCGGCGGCCATCACGTCCGGGTGGCCGGCGCCGGGCTTGACGATCGGCATCTGCGAGACGCCGTACTCGCGCAGCACCTCGATGGCCTCGCCCACGGTCTCCTCGGGGTGCATGTGGACCAGGGACGGCATGGCGCCCTCCTTGTCCGCGAGCACGTCGCCGATGCGCGCCGCGGGGCCCGCCTCCTCGAGGAAGCCGTGACCGGCCATCCACTCGTCGCTGAAGATCTTGCTCAGGTAGCCGCGGCCGCTGTCCGGCAGCAGGACGACGACCACGTCGTCCGGGCCGAGGCCCTCGGCGGCCTTCAGCGCCGCGACGACCGCCATGCCGCAGGAGCCGCCGACGAGCAGGCCCTCCTCCTTGGCGAGGCGGCGGGTCATCTGGAAGGAGTCCTTGTCGGACACCGCGATGATCTCGTCGGTGACGTTCGGGTCGTACGCGGTCGGCCAGAAGTCCTCGCCGACGCCCTCGACCAGGTACGGGCGGCCGGAGCCGCCGGAGTAGACCGAGCCCTCGGGGTCGGCGCCGATGACCTTGACCTTGCCGCCGGACACCTCCTTGAGGTAGTTGCCGGTGCCCGAGATCGTGCCGCCCGTGCCGACGCCGGCGACGAAGTGGGTGATCTTCCCGTCCGTCTGCTCCCACAGCTCGGGACCGGTGGTCTCGTAGTGCGAACGGGGGTTGTTCGGGTTGCTGTACTGGTCGGGCTTCCAGGCGCCGGGCTCGCGCGCGAGGCGGTCGGAGACGTTGTAGTACGAGTCCGGGTGCTCCGGGTCGACGGCGGTCGGGCAGACCACGACCTCGGCTCCGTACGCGCGCATCACGTTGATCTTGTCCATGGACACCTTGTCAGGGCAGACGAAGATGCACTTGTAGCCCTTCTGCTGGGCCACGATGGCGAGTCCTACGCCGGTGTTGCCGCTGGTCGGCTCCACGATGGTGCCGCCGGGCTTGAGGGCACCGCTCTGCTCGGCGGCCTCGATCATCCGGACGGCGATCCGGTCCTTCACGGATCCGCCGGGATTGAAGTACTCGACCTTGGCAAGGACGGTGGCCTGCAGGCCTTCGGTCACACGGTTGAGCTTCACCAGCGGGGTGTTGCCGACGAGGCTGATCATCGAGTCGTGGAATTGCACCATGTTCTCCAGGGAGGGGACTCCACGGGTTCTCCGGGAGGTCCGGCCAGACTATGCGGAAAGGGATTGGCCGACCGGCAGTACGGGGCAGGTAGGTCATCGAGGCCAGGCAGCAAAGCGAGGTGGCTCGAGAGGTGTCCAGGGCGAGGACGGCCCGCCGGATCGCGGCGGGCGCGGCGTACGGCGGCGGCGGGCTCGGGCTGGTCGGAGCCGCCGCCGTGGGGCTGGTGCTGGCGGAGGTCCAGTTCGCCAAGCGGACGGTGGGCACCGGACTGGGCGATCCGCCGCGGGCCGACGGACTGTACGGGAGCGAGTTCGCCAGACCGGAGGCGGGCCCCGGGCTGGAGCCGGGCACCGTGCCGCTGCGGCTCGCCATGCTGGGCGACTCCACGGCCGCCGGGCTCGGCGTGCGCCGGGCCAGGCAGACCCCGGCCGCGCTGCTGGCGTCGGGGCTGGCGGCGGTGGCCGAGCGCCCCGTGGAGCTGCGCAACGTGGCCCTCTCCGGGGCCATGTCCGACGACCTCGACCGCCAGGCGGGCCTGCTGCTGGACGGCGAGCTGCCGCCGCCGGACGTGTGCGTGATCATGATCGGGGCGAACGACGTGACGCGGCGCATGCCGCCGACGCAGTCGGTGCGCCACCTCACCTCGGCCGTGCGCCGGCTGCGGCTCGCGGGCTCCGAGGTCGTGGTCGGCACCTGCCCCGACCTGGGCACCATCGAGCCGGTGTACCAGCCGCTGCGGTGGCTGGCCCGCCGGGTCTCGCGCCAGCTGGCTGCCGCGCAGACCATAGGGGTCGTCGCCCTGGGGGCCCGCACGGTCTCGATGGGGGACCTGCTGGGCCCGGAATTCGCGGCGAACCCCCGCGAGATGTTCGGCCCGGACTCGTACCACCCCTCGGCGGAGGGGTACGCGACCGCCGCCATGGCCGTCCTCCCGACGCTGTGCGCGGCGCTCTCCCTGTGGCCGGAGTCGGACCGGCTGGAGGTGGCGCGGAACGAGGACATGCTGCCGGTGGCCAAGGCCGCGTCCGCCGCTGCCGGGCAGGCGGGCACCGAGGTCACGGCCGCCCGCGGCCCGTGGGCCCTCCTCAAGCACCGTCGCCGCCGCCGGGTCCCGGCCGAGGACGTCTCCGCGCCCCCGACCACCCCGGACCCCGTCCCGGGCCCCCAGGTGGCGGGCACCTAGGGGGAACAGAACGGCGGGGCGGGGCGTTTCACCCGCGGAGCGACCGGCATCACATGCCGAAGTCGGTGACCTCGACCGTACGGGGCGGTAACTTCGCATGCGGTCCCGCAACCACGCATCCCCCTTGGAGCCCCGATGCCCGAAGCAGTCATCGTTTCCACCGCCCGCTCCCCCATCGGGCGCGCCTTCAAGGGGTCCCTCAAGGACGTGCGTCCGGACGACCTGACCGCCACGATCATCCAGGCCGCGCTCGCCAAGATCCCCGAGCTGGACCCGCGCCAGATCGACGACCTGATGCTCGGCTGCGGCCTCCCCGGCGGCGAGCAGGGCCACAACCTCGCCCGGATCGTCGCCGTGCAGATGGGCATGGACTACCTGCCCGGCACCACGATCACCCGCTACTGCTCCTCCTCGCTCCAGACCTCCCGCATGGCGCTGCACGCCATCAAGGCCGGCGAGGGCGACGTCTTCATCTCCGCGGGCGTCGAGACGGTCTCCCGTTCCGTGAAGGGCTCCTCGGACGGCCTGCCGGACACCCACAACCCGCTGTTCGCCGACGCGGAGGCGCGTACCGCCGCCGTCTCCCAGAGCGAGGGCGCGTCCTGGCACGACCCGCGCGAGGACGGCCTGATCCCGGACGCGTACATCTCGATGGGTCAGACCGCCGAGAACCTGGCCCGCCTCAAGGGCGTGACCCGCCAGGACATGGACGAGTTCGGCGTCCGCTCGCAGAACCTCGCCGAGGCCGCGATCAAGAACGGCTTCTGGGAGCGGGAGATCACCCCGGTCACCACGCCGGACGGCACCGTCGTCTCCACGGACGACGGCCCGCGCGCCGGCGTCACGCTGGAGGGCGTCCAGGGCCTCAAGCCCGTCTTCCGCCCCGACGGCCTGGTCACGGCCGGGAACTGCTGCCCGCTCAACGACGGCGCCGCCGCGCTGGTCATCATGAGCGACACCAAGGCGCGTGAGCTCGGCCTGACCCCGCTGGCCCGGATCGTCTCCACCGGCGTCACCGGCCTGTCTCCCGAGATCATGGGCCTGGGCCCGGTCGAGGCGTCGAAGCAGGCCCTGAAGCGCGCCGGCCTGACCGTCGGCGACATAGACCTGTTCGAGATCAACGAGGCCTTCGCGGCCCAGGTCATCCCCTCCTACCGGGACCTGGAGATCCCGCTGGAGAAGCTGAACGTCAACGGTGGGGCCATCGCCGTCGGTCACCCGTTCGGGATGACCGGTGCCCGCATCACCGGCACTCTGATCAACAGCCTGCAGTTCCACGACAAGCAGTTCGGCCTCGAGACCATGTGCGTGGGCGGCGGCCAGGGCATGGCCATGGTCATCGAGCGCCTGAGCTGAGCCGGAGCGGAGGGTAGGGGTCGCCGCGACCGCATCGACATGCGGCTCCGCCGCGTGGCGAGCGGCGGCACCTGCCCGCAGCGCGGCGAAGACCGGCGCGACCACAAGAGGCGAGCGCCCGAGCTGAGCCGGAGCGGGCGTCCGTCCATGCGCCGCAAGGGATCCGCTTGATCCCTTGCGGCGTACGGACACCGAATCCAACCCCGTCGCGGCCGACCTGTGACCGAATCTCCCCCAGGATGTGACCTTTGTCCTGGGGGTTTGACATTTCCCCAGGTCAGGGCATATTCGCCAGCCCCCGGTGTGACCAAAGCCCTGTCCAATTCGTGACGTAATGCACTGCACGCCATTCCCAGGTCGGGACACTCTGATGTAGGAAGTCGGGGGATCGAATCAATCAGGAGTTAGTCAGTGAGCGCCATGTCTCTTGCCCTGCTGCTGACCACGGCCGCCGCCGCGGCCGTGGGCGCTGCTGCGCTGCACGCTGTACACGGCCTGCGCAAGCAGGTGGCGGCCCTCCGCGGTGAGCTGGCCACGCCGGCCCACGTCCGCGGCGGAACGACCGTCCCGCACGCCCGCAGTGCCGTGCATTCCCCCGCCGCCGAGATACGAGCCGCCGTGGCCGAGGCCCTGGCCGAGGAGCGCGAGCGCGAGCTCGCCGAGGCGCGGGCCTTCTGGGCCGCGCAGGAGGCCCGTGACGCCGCCGACGCCCCCTCCCTGCTGGGCGGCCTGCCCGGGCTCGGTGAGGACGGCCCGGCCGTCTTCCTGCCCCGCCAGGCCGATCTGGTGGGTCTGGAGCCGGTGCTCGGCGACGAGGCGGCCGACGACTACCCCGAGGATTCCGCCGAGCTGGCCGCCGCCCGCCGGCGCCACCCCTCGCACCCCGACTTCGTACCGGTCCAGGCCTCGGCCCCCGGCGCCGACCACGAGCGCACGGTCAGCCGCCTGGAGGAGCTCGCGGAGGCCCGTACGGCCCTCGCCGACGTCCGCCCGGGCCCGCTGGGCACGCTCGACGTGTACGTCTTCACCGACGGCACCACGCTGTGCATGACCCCGGGCCACCGGGAGACGGCGGAGCGCCTCGCCGAGGCCCTGCGCTCGGGCACCGCGCCGGTCCTGCTGGGCGGCTCGGGCATCTCGGGCGCCTATGCGCTGACCTTCTCCTGCGGCGACGCCCAGGACCCGGACAACAACGTCTACATCCTCGCGGACCGCGTCATCGCTTCGCTCTGAGCTCCGCCTGTTCCACCAGCCGCACGGCCTCGTCCAGCATCCCGGACGGGGCCTTCGCGCTGTGCGGGGTCTCCTCGGCAGCGGCGGCGCGCAGCGCCTCGGCGAGGTCCAGCCCGGCCACCGCGACCTGGTCCCCGACCACGAAGACCCCCGCGTCGGGCATCTTGCGCGCCGGAGCCGCCCCCTGGGCCTGCTCCCGCGCCTCCAGCGCCTGGGCCCGTACGGAGAGCTCCCTGGCCAGCTCCAGCGCCTCGGCGGCCGCCCCCTGCTGGAGGCGGCTCTGCGGCATGGCCCGCAACCGGTCGGCGAAACGTTCCACGGCGGCGGTCAGGGGCGAAGTATCAAGCACCCGGCCGACCTTACGCGCCGCCGCGGCACCATTGCCAACGGGCGAACTCTCCGGCACGGTGGCGTGAAGAGAACAGCACAGCACGGCGATACCTCCGGAGGCGCCCATGTCCGTAGAGTTCTCCGAGCAGACCCACCGCAACATGATCGACAGAATCCCCCGGACCACCGGTCGTGAAGTGTCCGACTGGCTCCGCACCGTGGACGACGGCCCCTCCCTCGTCCGGTTCGAGGAGAAGGTCAGCTGGCTGCGCGGCGCGCACGAACTCTCGTACGGCCAGGCCAAGGCGATCATCCACGAGTACGACCTGCGCAGGGCGGCCCGCAAATTCGGCTGAGCCCTCCCCGTCCCGATCCCCTCGACCCCTCGAATCCCTCGACCCCCCGATCCCTCTACCCGTCGTCCCCGACCCCGTACCCCCTCCGAGACGCGGGAAGGCCCCGCGAGCGGTGAGCTCGCGGGGCCTTCCCCACACCGGGTACGGGCGCCGGTACGGCCGGCCGACTAGTCGTCGCCGGAGAGGATCGAGAGGAGCCGCAGCAGCTCCGTGTAGATCCACACCAGGGTCACGGTCAGGGCGAACGCCGCCAGCCAGGCCTCGTCGCGCGGGGCACCGTACGCGATGCCGTCCTCGACCTGCTTGAAGTCCAGGGCGAGGAAGCAGGCGCCGAGGACGACGCCGACGATGCCGAACAGGATGCCGAGGCCGCCGCTGCGGAAGCCGAGGCCGTCACCGCCCGCGAAGACCGAGAACAGCAGGTTCGTGACCATGAGCAGCATGAAGCCCATGGCGGCCGCCATCACGAAGCCGTAGAAGCGGCGGGTGACGCGGATCCAGCGCATCTTGTACGCGAAGAGCACCGCGGCGAAGACGCACATCGTGCCGAGCACGGCCTGGATGACCACGCCGGCGCCGAGGTAGGTGCTGACGGCCGCGCTGAGGACACCGAGGAAGAAGCCCTCGAAGGCCGCGTAGCCCAGGATGATCGCCGGGGAGGCCTTGCGCTTGAAGGACTGGACGAGCCCGAGGACGAGCGCGACGAGCCCGGCGGCGAAGGCGACGCCGTACGACTTGCCGAGGTTCGCCGGGTCGACGGGCATGGCGATCCACGCGATCGTCGCCGTGAGGATGACCGTGCCGAGCGTCATGGCCGTACGGCTCACGACGTCGTCCATCGTCATGACGCCGGCGCGCGCGGGCGCCTGCGGCATGCCGGTGGTCACGTCGGTGGCGTAAGGATTCGTCGCGTACGGGTTGGTCCCGGCCTGCTGGTGCTGCGCGTCAAAGCCCGCGTAGCCCCCGCTGTCGCGGCTGAACCCCCGTCGCGAGAAGACCGGGTTGCTGCTCCTCATCTCACTCCTCCATGGCCACCGTGCGCGGCCTTGCAACAAGAGTAATGCGCTCGCAAAAAAAGCACCCTACTGCTGGAGGAGGATCTTAGGAGAAGGCACGGCGAAGCGCCGGAGATATTCAGGAGGGTGCGGGAGTGCCCGGAGCCGGACTTGAACCGGCACGGCCTAAGGCCAGCGAGGTTTAAGCTCGCCGTGTCTGCATTCCACCATCCGGGCAGGGCGTAGCGGCTCCCGTAAAAAGCACTGAACGCTGCGCCGAGCCTATCCGGAACGCCCAGGTCGACAGCGGGGTCTCTATCCGATGTTGTCTGATTTTATTGGCGCTTGAGGGGCCGTCAGGCACGAGAACACACGGTGGGCCCGTTACGGGCGGCGATCACCCCCGAAACGGGAATGACGGGATTTCGATGGCTCGCGCCACCCTGCCCGCCACCCTCCCGCCACCCCGGGCCACCCCGGGCCGCTCGCCCCTCCCGAGCACCGCCGGGCGCCCGGTCCGCCCCTGAGGACCACCCGGCCGGCCGTCATACCAGAGGAGGAGGCGGGCCGCCCGGCGATCAGACTCCAGTGGGCCTGGGAACGGGCACCTCGGCTGATCCCCGGCCGGGCGGGCGCGGCGACGATGGAAGGGTCCCGCCGATCAGCAGACCGCACCCCGGTCCGCAGCCCGAGGAGTCGCTTCCGTGACCACCATGAACTACGCCCCCCACACCACCCAGGCCGTGGCCGCCCGGGCCACCGGCCTCTCCAAGGTGTACGGCCAGGGCGAGACCCAGGTGGTCGCCCTCGACAACGTCTCCGTGGACTTCGGGCAGGGCCAGTTCACCGCGATCATGGGGCCCTCCGGCTCGGGCAAGTCCACCCTGATGCACTGCGTCGCCGGCCTGGACACCTTCTCCGCCGGCTCCGTCCGCATCGGCGACACCGAGCTCGGCACCCTCAAGGACAAGCAGCTGACCCAGCTGCGCCGGGACAAGATCGGCTTCATCTTCCAGGCGTTCAACCTGCTGCCGACGCTGACGGCGCTGGAGAACATCACCCTGCCGATGGACATCGCGGGCCGCAAGCCCGACAAGCAGTGGCTGGACACCGTCATCGAGATGGTCGGCCTCTCCGGCCGCCTCGGCCACCGCCCCACCCAGCTCTCCGGCGGCCAGCAGCAGCGCGTGGCCGTGGCCCGCGCCCTGGCCTCCCGCCCCGAGATCATCTTCGGTGACGAGCCCACCGGAAACCTGGACTCCCGCTCCGGTGCCGAGGTCCTCGGCTTCCTGCGCAACTCCGTCCGCGAGCTCGGCCAGACCGTCGTCATGGTCACCCACGACCCGGTCGCCGCCTCCTACGCGGACCGCGTCATCTTCCTCGCCGACGGCCGCATCGTCGACGAGATGCTCAGCCCCACGGCCGACGGGGTGCTCGACCGCATGAAGGCCTTCGACGCCAAGGGCCGCACCAGCTGAGGGACTGCCCCTCCGCCAGTCCTCCTCCGCTGACCCCCGACATCCTGGACTCCTCCACCATGTTCCGAACCGCCCTGCGCAACGTCCTCGCGCACAAGGCCAGGCTGCTGATGACGCTGCTCGCCGTCGTCCTCGGCGTCGCCTTCGTCTCCGGCACCCTCGTCTTCACCGACACCCTCGGCAAGGCCCTCTCCGGCCAGTCGGCCAAGAGCTACGACGGCGTGGCCGTCTCCGTGTCCTCGTACGGCCAGAGCCGCAACGAGGAGGGCCAGAAGGAGGGCGACCCGGGCATCAGCCAGCAGACCCTCGACAAGGTCAAGGCGCTGCCCGGCGTCGACTCCGTCTCCGGCCGGGTCTCCGGCTTCGCCGGCGTCGGTGACGAGAAGGGCAAGCTGATCGGCTCCGGCTGGTCCAACAAGGGCTCCAACTACGCCCCCGTCAAGGACGGCAAGGACCCCCGCTACACCTTCACCGAGGGCACCGGCCCGGCCAAGGCCGATCAGGTCGCCCTCGACAAGGAGACCGCGCTCAAGGGCAAGTACAAGACCGGCGACAAGGTCCGCGTCGCCACCAACGGCCCGGTGAAGGAGTACACCCTCTCCGGTGTCTTCACCACCGAGGACGGCGCGGTCAGCGCGGGCGGCAGCCTGGTCCTCTTCGACACCTCCGTCGCCCAGCAGCTGTACCTCAAGCCCGGCTTCTACGAGGAGATCTCCGTCGGCGCCAAGGCCGGCACCTCCGCCGACCAGCTGCTCACCGAGATCAAGCCGCTGGTCGACGCCAAGAACACCAAGGCGCAGACCGGTGCGGCGCTCGCCGAGCAGCAGGCGAAGGACGTGCAGAAGGGGATGAGCAACATGAACCAGATGCTCCTCGCCTTCGCCGGCATCGCCCTCTTCGTCGGTGTCTTCCTGATCTACAACACCTTCACCATGCTCGTCACCCAGCGCACCAAGGAGCTGGCCCTGCTGCGCGCCGTCGGCGCCAACCGCGGTCAGGTCATGCGCTCGGTGCTCTCCGAGGCCCTGGTCGTCGGCGTCGTCTCGGCCGCCGTGGGCCTGGTGGCCGGTGTGGGCCTCGCGGTCGGCATGCGCTCCGTGATCGAGTCCTTCGGCGCCAAGCTCCCGGCCGGCGACCTGGTGATCGCCCCGGGCACCGTCGTCGCCGCCCTGGTGATCGGCGTCCTCGTCACCACTCTCGCCGCCCTGCTGCCGGCCTGGCGCACCGGCCGGATCGCCCCGGTCGCCGCCATGGGCAGCGCCCACCTGCCGGCCACCGCCAAGTCCCTTGTCCTGCGCAACATCCTCGGCTCGGTCATCAGCCTCGTCGGCATCGGCGTGGTCATGCTCGGTGTGTCCATGGCCGGTGACGGCCGCATGGTCATCGGCGCCGGCGCGTTCTTCCTGATCATCGGCCTGATCGTGATCCTGCCGCTGCTGTCCAAGCCGGTCATCGCGGCGGTCCGCCCCGGGCTGCAGAAGGTGTTCGGCGTCCCCGGCAAGCTGGCCGCGCAGAACGCGGTGCGCAACCCGCGCCGCACCGCCGTCACGGCCGCCTCCCTGGCGATCGGCCTGACCCTGGTCACCACGCTGTCGGTGCTCGGCATCACCATGGGCAAGGCCGTCGACCGGATGAGCACGGACAAGCTCAAGGCCGACTACAGGGTCTCCATGGCAGCCGAGGGCATGCCCCTCGACAAGTCGGTCGCCGAGACCCTCGCCAAGAACCCCGCCGTCAAGGCGGTGTCCGAGCAGGCCGCCGGCTACCTCAAGATCGGCGACAGCTTCCGCTCCGCCTCCGGCGTCAACCCGGCCGCCATCGGCAAGCTGCTGAACATCGAGACCGTCAGCGGCTCGGTCGACTCCCTCGCCAAGGGCGAGGTCCTGGTCGCCGAGACCACCGCGAAGAAGCAGAACCTCTCCGTCGGCTCCGCGCTCCAGGTCCAGTACGACGACGGCCAGAAGGCCACGCTCAAGGTCGGCGGCGTCTACAAGGACCTCGAGGGCCTGCTCTCCCCGTACGTGCTCGACAACAAGATCCTCGGCGGGCACAGCGAGGACCAGTACATCCCCGAGGTCTACGTCAACACCGCCGGCGGCGCCTCCAAGGCCAACCAGCAGGCCGTCGTCGACGCCCTCGGCAAGAACCCGGCGATGACCGTCGCCACGCAGCAGGACATGCGCAACGAGATGGGCGGCATGATCAACACGATGCTGAACATCATGTACGGCCTGCTCGGCATGGCGCTGATCATCTCGGTGCTCGGCGTGGTCAACACCCTCGCGATGTCCGTCTTCGAACGGACCCAGGAGATCGGCATGCTGCGGGCGATCGGCCTCGACCGCGGCCGGGTCAAGAACATGATCCGCCTGGAGGCCGTGGTCATCTCGCTCTTCGGCGCGGTCCTCGGTGTCGTCATCGGCGTCTTCCTCGCCTGGGCGGTCGGCAGCACCTTCGCGAAGTCGGTCCCGAACTACGCACTGGTCCTGCCGTGGGACCGGATCGGCATCTTCCTCCTGCTGGCCGCCGTGGTCGGCGTCCTGGCCGCCATGTGGCCGGCCCGCAGCGCCGCCCGGCTGAACATGCTGACCGCCATCAAGACGGAGTAGCCGTCGCGGGGGCGAGGGGCGGGGAAGGGCCCCGGGGCACACGCCCCGGGGCCCTTCCCGCTTCCGTACGGGGTCTTCCGTACGAGGTCTGCCGTACGGGGTCACGCGCCCCAGGAGCGCAGCCGCAGCGGCAGACCCGAGCGGCCGGAGGCCGCGGACTTCACCGCGAGGACCTGGTTGACGCCGAGCCGGCCGTGCTCGAAGCCCAGCGCCGAGGCCGCCATGTACAGCAGCCAGACCCGGGCCCGCCCGGGCGAGGTCAGCCGTACGGCCGCCTCCCAGTGCTCCTCCAGCCGGGCCACCCAGGCGCGCAGGGTCAGCCCGTAGTGCTCGCGCAGCGCCTCCACGTCGCGGACCTCGAACCCGGCCCGCTCCAGCTCGCCCACCGTCGTGCCCAGCGGGGAGAGCTCGCCGTCGGGGAAGACGTAGGCGTCGATGAACTCGTCGACGCGGTAGGCCTCTTCGTCCGGCTCCGGCGGGCGCGCGATCTGGTGGTTCAGCAGCCGGCCGCCGGGGGCCAGCAGGGCGTGCAGGGTGCGGGCGTACTCGCGGTAGCGGTCGGCGCCGACGTGCTCGGCCATGCCGATGGACGAAATGGCGTCGTACGGGCCGTCCTTGACGTCCCGGTAGTCCTGGATCCGGATGTCGACCCGGTCGGCCAGGCCCTCCTCCGCGGCCCGCTTGCGGGCGTACACGGCCTGCTCGCGCGAGAGGGTGATGCCGGTGACGCGGACCCCGTACTCCCGGGCCGCGTGCAGGGCCATGGAGCCCCAGCCGCAGCCGACGTCGAGGAGCCGCTGGCCGGGCTCGAGGCCCAGCTTGCGGCAGACCAGGTCGAGTTTGTCCCGCTGGGCCTCCTCCAGCGTGGAGCCGGGGCTCCAGTAGGCGCAGGAGTACACCATCGAGGGGCCGAGGACGTGCTCGTAGAACTCGTTGCCGACGTCGTAGTGGTGGCTGATCGCCTGCCGGTCGCGGCTCCTGGTGTGCAGCGGCCCGCCGCGACGGGGGGCCTCCTCGGGCGGCGGCGCGGGCGCCGGCCACGGCCGGGCCAGGGCGACGAGCTCGCGCAGGGCGGAGCGGGCGGCCGGGTCGCGCAGCAGCGCGGCGGTCCCGGCGGCGCCCGCCGCAGCCCGGCCGGGCAGGTGCGGGCGCAGGGCGGCGAGTTTGCCGAGCCCGGAGCGGCGGACCGCCGGCTCGGCCTCGGGGGCGGCGGCGGGACCCCGCTCCCAGAGCAGACCGGCCACCCGGTCCAGCAGTTCGAACAGGTCGCCCTCGACGGTGATGTCGCCGGCGACCCAGGCACGGGCCAGGCCCAGTTCACCCGGTCGCCACAGGACGCGGCGCAGGGCGCGCCGGTTGGCCAGCACCAGGGTGGGGCCGGTAGGCGGTCCGGCCTCGCTGCCGTCCCAGGCCCGAATCCGGACGGGCACGGGGGCGCCCAGCAGTGTCTCGGCAAGAGTGGCCAGCCGCGGCGCGGCGTCGGTCATCGTAGGCACCTCCAGAACGATCCGACCGAACGGCCTACCCATTTCCGGGGGCCGTCAATCGGACACCGCTCCATCGGGCGGACCGCCGGAGGGGCTACGTGAGGGGGGGTGCCGGAGGGGCTGCAGGAGGGGCGCGCCGGGAACGCCGAAGGGGCCGCCCGCACCACGGATGGCGGGTGGCCCCTTCGGGGACGTGCTGGTGGAGTTGCCGGTCAGGCCCGGGTCAGGAGGCCTTTGCCTTCGCGGCGGGGGCTGCCGCGGCGGCCGGAGCCGGCGCCGGCTTGGCGGCCTCGTAGAACTCCTCGCGCGGGGTCTCGAGCGCACCGAGGGAGACGACCTCGCGCTTGAGGAACATGGCGAGGGTCCAGTCGGCGAAGACGCGGATCTTGCGGTTCCAGGTCGGCATGGCCATGCCGTGGTAGCCACGGTGCATGTACCAGGCGAGCCGGCCCTTGAGCTTGATCTTCATCTTGCCCATGACGATCATCGCGACGCCCTTGTGGAGGCCGAGGCCCGCCACCGCACCCTTGTTGGAGTGGGCGTACTCGTGCTGCGGGAAGCCCCGCATGCCCGAGATGACGTTGTCGCCGAGGACCTTGGCCTGGCGCAGCGCGTGCTGGGCGTTCGGCGGGCACCAGGCGTTCTCGACGCCGGCCTTGCGGGCGGCCATGTCCGGGACCTGGGCGTTGTCGCCCGCGGCCCAGATGTAGTCGGTGCCCTGGACCTGGAGGGTCGGGGCGGTGTCGACGTGGCCGCGCGGGCCGAGCGGCAGGCCGTAGCGGGCCAGCGCCGGGTTGGGCTTGACGCCGGCGGTCCACACGATGGTGTTGGAGTCGACCTCGAGGCCGTTCTTCAGCACCACGTGGCCGTCCACGCAGGAGTCCATGGAGGTGTTGAGGTAGATCTCGATGCCGCGCGACTCGAGGTGCTCCTTGCCCCAGGTGCCGAGCTTGGGCCCGACCTCGGGGAGGATCTTGTCGGCCGCGTCCACCAGGATGAAGCGCATGTCCTCGCGCTTGATGGTGGTGTAGTACTTCGCGGCGTCGCGGGCCATGTCCTCGACCTCGCCGATCGTCTCGGCACCGGCGAAGCCGCCGCCGACGAAGACGAAGGTGAGGGCCTTGCGGCGGACGTTCTCGTCCGTCGTGGACTCGGCCTTGTCGAGCTGCTCGAGTACGTGGTTGCGCAGGCCGATGCCCTCTTCGACGCCCTTCATGCCGATGCCCTGTTCGGCGAGGCCGGGGATCGGGAAGGTGCGGGAGACGGCGCCGAGCGCGATCACCAGGTAGTCGAAAGGCAGCTCGTACGCCTCGCCGACGAGCGGCGTGACGACGGCGACCTTGCGGTCCTGGTCGATGCTGGTGACCCGGCCGGTGAGAACCTCTGCCTTGGGCAGCACGCGTCGCAGCGGGACGACGACGTGCCGAGGCGAGATGCTGCCTGCGGCCACTTCAGGGAGGAAGGGCTGGTAGGTCATGTACGAGCGCGGGTCGACGACCGTGACGGTCGCCTCGCCGTAACGCATCTTCTTCATGATGCGCTTGGCTGCGTACAGGCCTACGTACCCACCTCCTACAACGAGGATCCTGGGACGCTCCGTGGTGCTCATGGAACGAGTATCCAGCACCCAAAGGGGTGTCGCTCGTGAGCCCCTTCACAAGGTGTCGGAAGGCCTCTGCTACACTGCGCGGCCCACGTGACGGAGGTCATGGCGCCGAACGGGAACCAGGGTGTAACGGGAGTCGTTGTTCACCCGTCCTGAACTGGGCTCAAGGCCTGTAAGCGGAGTAGACCACCGGGTTGGTGGATACCTACCGACGAGGCCGGACCGCACCCTCGAAACGCACGAACGCTCACGCAAAAGGGGCCTGCGGGCCCCGGGAGGCCCCCGAAGGGCCCTTCCCGCGGCCCATCAGGCCCCTTTTCCTTGTGAAGAACTTCACGAACTTTCTGTGGGCGAGGGGATCTAAGACCCCCGTAAAGGCCCTCAGAGGTCCTCGGCAGGCCTCCCGCGACCCTCGCACGAGCCCCGCACCAGCCCCCCGCGACCCACCCGTCAGGCGATGGACCAGGCGATTCCGTCGAGGATGTCGTGCTCCGAGACGACGACTTCCGAGGCCCCGATGCGCTCCATGATCGCGAGCAGCACCAGGGTGCCCGCGCCGATGACGTCCACCCGGCCCGGGTGCAGGACCGGGATCGCCGCGCGCTCGGCGTGCGTGGCCGTCAGCATCCGCTCGCTGATCTCCCGGACCGTCCCGTAGGGGACGCGCGCGTGGTGGATCGCCGAGGAGATGTACTCCGGCAGCCCGAGGGCGATCCCCGCGACCGTGGTCACGGAGCCGGCCAGGCCCACCAGCGTGCGCGCCTCGGAGAGCGGGACCGTCTGCTCGACGCGGTCCAGCGCCGCCTCGATGTCGGCCCGTATGGCGGCGATCTGCGGGGCGGTCGGCGGGTCGGTGACCGCGCCGTCCACCACCAGGTGGCGCTCGGTCATGCGGACGCAGCCCACGTCGACCGAGAGGGCCGCCCGGACGTGCTCCTCGCCGACCACGAACTCGGTCGAGCCGCCGCCGATGTCCACCACCAGGAAGGGCTTGTCCATGTGGGTGGTGCCCGTCAGCTCCTTGGTGGCGCCGATGAAGGAGAACTCCGCCTCCTGGTCACCGGAGATCACCTCGGGCTCGACGCCCAGGATGCCGAGGACACCCTGGACGAACTCGTCCCGGTTCTCGGCGTCGCGGGAGGCCGAGGTCGCCACGAAGCGCAGGCGCTCCGCACCCAGCTCCTCGATGACCGCCGCGTACTCGCGGCAGGCCGCGAAGGTGCGCTCCAGCGCCTCCGGGGCCAGCCGCCCCGTCTTGTCCACGCCCTGGCCGAGGCGGACGATCGTCATCCGCCGGTCCAGCTCGACCAGCTCGCCCGTGGCGGGGTCGCAGTCCGCGACGAGCAGGCGGATGGAGTTCGTCCCGCAGTCGATGCCGGCGACCCGGGTCACGCGTGCGACTCCGTCTCGTCCGCGGTCTGCGCCTTCTGCGCGCACGGGGTGACGCAGGCGCCCTTGGCCCACCACTCCGGCAGCATGGCGAGGGCCTCGTCGCCGAACGGGTTCACCCCGGGGCCGGCCGCCAGCGAGTGGCCGACCAGCACGTGCAGGCACTTCACCCGGTCCGGCATCCCGCCGGCGCTCGGGAAGCCCTGGAGCACCTCGATGGCGTCGCGGCGCCGGATGTAGTCCTCGTGCGCGGCCTGGTAGGCGGCGGCCAGCTCGGGGTCCTCGGCGAGGCGTGCCTGCATCTCCTTCATCACGCCGTTCGCCTCGAGCGTGCCGATCGCGGAGGCCGCGCGCGGGCAGGTGAGGTAGTACAGCGTGGGGAAGGGCGTGCCGTCGGGGAGGCGCGGGGCGGTCTCCACCACGTCCGGCTGGCCGCAGGGGCAGCGGTGGGCGATGGCGCGCAGCCCGCGCGGCGGGCGGCCGAGCTGCTGCTGGAACGCGTCGATGTCCGCGTCGGTCGGCTCGGTCCGGTCGGTCTGGGGCGGGGGCGTCTGCATGCCTGGAGGAAGTCTCTTCGTTCTCGTGGATGGGTGCGGTACTCGGGGTGCGGTACTCGGAGTGCCGCTGTTCGTCACTCGCCGGGGCGGTCGGCCTTGTCGACGCCGTCCCAGACGTTCGAGTACCAGGGCCGGTCGGATCCGGCCGTTCCGGTGCGGTGCCGCTCGGCGGCCCCGGCCCCGGGGTCGGTCATGATGTAGCTGATCTCGCCCGGGCGGACGAAGTGCAGGTGCTTGCGCGCCTGCTGCTCCGCGTACGCGTTGTCCTGCCAGCGGGCCTTCTCGTCGCGGAGGCGTTCGAGGCGCCGGCTCGCGGCCTCGGCGGCCCGCCGCTGCTCCGCGATCTCCGAGCGCTGGGAGACGTACTGGCGCATCGGATACGCGAGGGCGACGACCAGCGTACAGAGGACGAGCACCAGGAGCGCGGCCCGGCCGGTGAGCCGGCTGCGGCGGACCTGGCGGCGCGTCTGCGAGCGGTAGACGTGGGCGGCGGTCCGCTCGCCGAGCTGCTTGAGCCTGGTCGCGGTGGAGAAGGTGGAGAACCGATCCCGGTTCCCGGCCATTGATCCCGCCTCCCCTTGTACGCGGTACGCACTACGCAATACGTCCCCGCACACGGTACGGGACCGAGTGCGGGGACGTACGGAGGCTAGACCCCGAGGCTGGTGATTAGCCCTTGAAGCGCGGGAAGGCGGAGCGGCCCGCGTACACCGCGGCGTCGTCGAGGATCTCCTCGATGCGCAGCAGCTGGTTGTACTTGGCGACGCGGTCCGAGCGGGCCGGGGCGCCGGTCTTGATCTGACCGCAGTTCACGGCGACGGCGAGGTCGGCGATGGTGACGTCCTCGGTCTCGCCGGAGCGGTGCGACATCATGCACTTGAAGCCGTTGCGCTGGGCCATCTCGACGGCGTCGAGGGTCTCGGTCAGCGAACCGATCTGGTTCACCTTGACGAGCAGGGCGTTCGCGGAGCCCTCCTCGATACCGCGGGCCAGGCGCTCGGGGTTGGTGACGAAGAGGTCGTCGCCGACGATCTGGACCTTGGCGCCGAGGCGGTCGGTGATGACCTTCCAGCCGGCCCAGTCGTCCTCGTACAGCGGGTCCTCGATGGAGACGAGCGGGTACGCGGAGACGAGCTCCTCGTAGTACTCGGTCATCTCGGCGGCCGAGCGGGACTGGCCCTCGAACTCGTACTTGCCGTCCTTGTAGAACTCGGACGCGGCGACGTCGAGCGCGAGCGCGATGTCCTTGCCCGGGGTGTAGCCGGCCTGCTTGATGGCCTCGACGATGAGGTCGAGCGCGGCGCGGTTGGACTCCAGGTTCGGGGCGAAGCCGCCCTCGTCGCCCAGGCCGGTGGACAGACCCTTGGTGTGCAGGACCTTCTTGAGGGTGTGGTAGACCTCGGCACCCCAGCGCAGGGCCTCGGAGAAGGACTCCGCGCCGATCGGGGCGATCATGAACTCCTGGATGTCCACGTTGGAGTCGGCGTGCGACCCACCGTTGAGGATGTTCATCATCGGAACGGGCAGCAGGTGCGCGTTCGGGCCGCCGAGGTAGCGGAAGAGCGGAAGGTCCGAGGCCTCGGACGCGGCGTGCGCGACGGCGAGGGACACGCCGAGGATGGCGTTGGCGCCGAGCGAGCCCTTGTTGTCGGTGGCGTCCAGGTCGAACATGGCCTGGTCGATCAGGCGCTGCTCGGTGGCGTCGTAGCCAACGAGCTCCGGGCCGATCTGCTCGATGACCGCGAGGACGGCCTTCTCGACACCCTTGCCCATGTAACGGTTGGGGTCACCGTCGCGGAGCTCAATGGCCTCGAAGGCACCGGTGGAGGCGCCGGACGGAACTGCAGCACGGCCGGTGCTGCCATCGTCGAGGCCCACCTCGACCTCGACCGTGGGGTTGCCTCGGGAGTCCAGGATTTCCCGGGCTACGACGACGTCGATGGACGGCACGAGCATCTCCTTCTGGGATGTGACGCTGGGTGTGCGGTGGCATGTCAGGCCGTGGGATGGCCCCGCCGACTAGAGCCTAACCGGCTCCGGGCACTCGGCCAGCCGACCGCCCGCCCCCTGGGACGAAAAAGGGCCCGAATACCCGCCTTCCGGTACATAGGACGCCTGACCGCGGGCGTCCCGGCCGGTCCGGGGCGGGGCCGGAAGGGGAACAGGAGGGGAACGGGCCGGACAAACGCCACCGCCCGGCGCGTGGGGGGAAGACGCGCCGGGCGGTGGGGATGCTGCGTGCGGTGCTCGCTGCCGCAGTTGTTACGGCAGGGTTCAGCTGAGCTTCAGCTTCTGACCCGGGAAGATCAGGTCGGCGTCCGAGACGATGTCCTTGTTCAGCTCGAAGAGCTTCTCCCAGCCGCCCTTGACGCCGTTGGCCTCGGCGATGGTGCCCAGGGTGTCGCCGGACTTGACCTCGTACGAGCCGTTGCCGGTCTTCGGGGCCGGGGCCTCGGAGCGCTCGGAGCGGGTCGTCGGGGCCTCGGAGCGCTTCGTCTCCTTCTTCGGCTCGGTCTTCTTCGGCTGGGTCTTCTTGGTCTCGGTCTTCTGCTCCGTCTTCTTCGGGGTGTCGGTCGTACCACCGCCGGTGTAGGAGGAGTTGGAGAGACCGACGCCGCAGGACGGCCACGCGCCCTTGCCCTGGCCCTTGAGGACCTTCTCGGCGATGGCTATCTGCTGCGACTTGGAGGCCTGGTTGGCCTGCGCGGCGTACGCCTTGCCGCCGTACGCGGCCCAGGTGGAGGACGAGAACTGCAGGCCGCCGTAGTAGCCGTTGCCCGTGTTGATCGACCAGTTGCCGCCGGACTCGCACTGCGCAACGCGGTCCCACTCGCCCGCGGTGGCGGCGGAGGCCGAGCCGGCCGCCATCAGCGGGGCGGCGACGGCGACACCGGCGACGCCGGCGAGCGTGACGATGCGGGTGGTCCGCTGAATGGCCGTGGCGCGGCGGTGCTTGCCCTTGCCGGAAAGCAGCATGGAGTTCTCCTCACCGACGCCTACGAGGTGAGCTGTCGGGTTCGGGCGGATGAGTGCCCGGCCGTGCGACGTGGCGCACGACTTAACCCCTAGCCGTTTCCGTGACCGTCTCTCAACGGCCGGTCCCGGCGCCTACCTTGGTTCCCCCGCTCCTGCCTTCGGCGCTTGACGCGACGACTGTTCCCTCCGGCCGCCGGCAGGATTCGGCGATGCGGTCGAAGGAGCCCGCGGTGGCGGGCGACTCAGAAGGTAGACATGTCTCTCCCCGATGTTCAACGAGGAACACCGGGGAGAAACGGCCCCTACTTGCGCTCCCTTTAGGGGCGTTTGCGCAGGTGAGGACGGGGTTTGCGGAAGGCTCCAGGCGGGACACGCCAGTTGACCGGAAGAGACACATGTCTCACTTGCAGATAACGGACATTCAGCTCTTTCTGGGTGTCCGAAGTGCCGCTATTCCTAGCTTAGATCCAGGTTCTGGCCGGGCTTGATCAGATCGGCGTCGTTGCCGATGACCTGCTCGTTGGCCTGGTAGAGCGCGTTCCAGCCGCCCTTGACCCCCTTGGCAGACGCGATGGTGGCCAGACTGTCGCCCGCCTGGACGGTGTACGAGGGCGCCGACGACCCCTCAGATGCGGCGGGCCGCTCGAGGGCGGGCGTACCACGGTGCTTGCCGGTGGCGGAGGGGTCGGGGATGGCACTCGGGTTGGTGGAGGCACCCGGGGCGCCCGGTGCCGCGGGGGCGCCGGGGTCGGCCGGGACGACCGGAGCGGTCGGGTCCGCCGGGTTCCCGGGCGTGGTCGGGGTCCCCGGGGTCGTGGGCGCGGTGGGTGTCGTCGGGGCCGTGGGGGTACCCGGGTTCGTGGTCGGGTCGCCCGGGAGCACCGGGACGGTCGGCGACGTGGACGGCATGTCCGGGTCGGGCATGACGGGCAGTCCGCTGTTCGGTGCGAGCGGCGCCGGCGGAAGCGTGAAGACCGGGGCCGGGGTCGGGGCGCCGAAGTCGTGCGCCTTCGCGCCGGTGCCGCCGGCCGGGACCGAGTCGTCGGGGCGCGCGGGGCTCGGGGCGACGGGGCCGAGCGTGCCGGGCAGACCCGGGTCCACGGCCGCGGCGGGGGCCTGCTGGGTCAGCCCGGCCGACTCCGAGCACTGCCCCCACGCCTGGGGGCCCTGGGCGCCCAGGACCCGCTCGGCGACGGCGATCTGCTGCGAACGGCTGGCGAGGTCGGGGCGCTCGGCGAAGTCGAGACCGCCCGAGGAGTTCCACTGCTCCTGCGTGAACGAAAGTCCGCCGTACGACCCGCTGCCGGAGTTGGCGCTCCAGGAGCCGCCGCTCTCGCACTCGGCGACCTTGTCCCACGTGGAGGTGTCCGCCGCGCTCGCGCCGGTGGCGGCGAGCAGTGGCAGTGCCAGGGCGGAACCGGTGACTCCGGCGGTGACGACTATCGCGGGTACCTGGCGGGGGCGTCTGTGGCGGCCGTTCCCGGAACGCATGAGCTGCACCTTTCGCATAACGGCTGGGTAACGGCAGAACCTAGCCGTCTTAGCACGTTAGTCACAACTCTTGACGGGGGCTGACTTACGGTCAGGGAGCCTTCAGATGTTTCGAGCTGTGAACCTGACGGGAAGAGTGCGCAGGCCACGCATGATCAGACCCCCGCGCCAGCGAAGCTCGTTGGGCGGAACAGCGAGTTCCAGATCCGGCAGACGCGTCAGCAAAGTCGCAAGCGCCGTCTGCCCTTCAAGTCGTGCGAGCGGAGCACCCAGGCAGTAGTGGATGCCGTGCCCGTATCCGAGGTGCTGGTTGTCGGTGCGGGAGAGGTCGAGGGTGTCGGGATCGGCGAACCGCTCGGGGTCCCGGTCGGCCGCGGCGAGGACGACGAGAACCGGATCGCCGGCCGCGACGTCCTGTCCTCCGAGGGTCAGCGGCTCGGTGGCGAAGCGCCAGGTGGCCAGTTCCACGGGGCCGTCGTAGCGCAGCAGCTCCTCGATGCCGGTCTCCAGCAGGCCGCTCTCGCCGGCGGCGAGGGACTCCTGGAGGCGGGTGCGCTGATCGGGGTTCATGAAGAGGGCGTGCACCCCGTTGCCGATCAGGTTGACCGTGGTTTCGAAACCGGCGAACAGGAGGATGAAGGCCATGGCCGTGGCCTCGGCCTCCGTCAGGTGGTCCCCGTGGTCGCTCGCGCGGATCAGGTCGGAGATGAGGTCATTGCCCAGATCATCCCTTTTGCGGTGGATGAGTTCACCGAGGTAGGTCCGCATCTGCTTCACGGAGCGGGCGACACCGCCGCGCGGGCCGCCGCCGTGCCGGATCATCATCCCGGCCCAGTCGCGGAAGTCGTCCTGGTCCTCGCGCGGTACGCCGAGCATCTCGCAGATGGCGTAGATGGGCAGCGGGAAGGCGAACTCGTGGATGAGGTCCGCTTCCCCCTCGCCCCCCTCCCCCGCCTTTTCGACGATCTTGTCGATGAGGTGGTCGGTCAGCTCCTGCACCCGCGGGGTGAACTCGGCCACCCTGCGCGGGGTGAACGCCTTCGACACCAGCCGCCGCAGCCGGGTGTGGTCCGGCGGGTCGATGTTGAGCAGATGCGTCATCAGCTCCGCCTTGCGCTCCCCCGGGATCCCGGTCTTGCCCTTGGCGTGCGCCGGCTCCGCGTGGTGCGCCGGGTTCTTGCTGAGGCGCTGGTCCGCGAGGGCCTGGCGGGCGTCGGCGTACCGGGTGACCAGCCAGGCCTCGACCCCGCTGGGGAGCTTGGTGCGGTGCACCGGGGAGTGCTCGCGCAGCCAGGCGTACGCCGGGTACGGATCGGTCGCGAACTCCCAGTCGAACAGGGTGGGGCCCTGGGGAGGAATGCTGTCTTCGGGGGCTGCGGAGGTCGGCTCGTGCACCCGCTGACCGTATCCCGCGGACCGGCTGCCATCCCATATGGGGTGTTCGCCGCGGCTGTCCGTAGATCGGCCATCGCTTGACCTCGCGTTCCCCGGCCCTCCTACTTTCGGTTCTGTGGATGCGAGGATCTTGAAGAGCAGTTTCGCGGTGGTGGAGAGAAGGGCCGAGCACGCGGTCAAGTACTTCTACTCCCACCTCTTCTGGCACAACCCCGGGATCCGTGAACTCTTCCCGGCCTCCGCCGAGGACATGGAACGCCAGCGCGACCGGCTCTTCGCCGCGCTGACCCACGTGGTCGCCCACCTCGACGACGAGGGCCTCCTCCCCTATCTCCACGACCTCGGCCGCGACCACCGCAAGTTCCTCGCCCGGCCCGAGCACTACGCGGCCGTCGGCTCCAGCCTGCTCGCCGCGCTCGCCCGGACCTCCGGCGAGGCCTGGACCCCGGGCGTGGAGAAGGCCTGGTCCGAGGCGTACCAGGTGATAGCCGACGCCATGATGGAAGGAGCCGCCGCGAGCGAGGACCCGCCGTGGTGGGACGCCGAGATCGTGCGCCACCTCCAGTACGGGCAGGACATAGGGGTGCTGACCCTGCGCCCGCACGCCCCCTTCCCCTATCTCCCCGGCCAGTACGTGAGCGTGAGCAGCGAGCGGGTCCCGACGACCTGGCGCACGTACTCCATGGGGAACGCCCCGCGCCCGGACGGCACCCTCGACCTGCACGTCAGCCGCATCGAGCACGGCCGGCTCAGCACCGCCCTGGTCCGCGAGGCCCGGCCCGGCGACATGCTGCGGCTCGGCGCGGCCGGCGGGCAGCTGACCTTCCGCCGCGCCGACCGGCCGGTCAGCTTCATCGCGGCCGGCACCGGCTGGGCGCCGATCCGGGCCATGCTGGAGGAGCTCGCCGGGCAGCCCCCCGATCAGGACGTACGGCTCTTCGTCGTCGCCCGGGACGCCGCCCACCTCTACGACCGGCCGCTGATAGACGAGTACGCCGCCGCCTTCGGCTGGCTCGGCGTCACCTACATCACGCCCGCCCCCGGGCAGCACCGCAACCAGGCCACCGGGCGGCTCGCGACGGCGCTCGGCCACCGGGCGCTCTGGCCCGACCAGGACGTCTACCTCAGCGGCCCGCCGCCGTTCGTCGACGAGACCGCGCACCTGCTCCGGGAGCTCGGCGCCCTCCCCGGCCGGATCTTCCACGACTCCGTCCCCGCCGCCGGCACGGGCCACGGCCCCAACGGCCGGCCCCTGGGCTTCGGGGAGTGGTTCCTGAGCCGCCCCGCACCGCACTGGCACAACCCGTCGGGGCGCGCGCCCCGGTAGGGGTCCCTGCTGCCCGCGGGCTACTCGCCGACGCCCTCGGCGGCGCGGATCGCGTCCCGGTAGACGCGGGCCGCGGCGCGCAGCGCGGTCTCGGGGTCGACGCCCGCCGCCTCGGCACGCGCCGCCAGTTCGAGCAGTTCGTACCCGATGCCCTCGCCGCGGGGCAGCTCCACGGCCACGCCGCCCGTGCGGACCCGGCCGGCGAGCTTGGCCGCGAGCGCGAGACCGGGCTGGCCCAGCGGGATCCCGTCGGTGACCGACTCCCGCTGCTTCTCGACCGCCTTGGTGCGCTGCCAGTGCGCGCTGACGTCCTCAGGGGTCTGCGCGTCCGCGTCGCCGAAGACGTGCGGGTGCCGGTGGATCAGCTTCTCGACGAGGCTGCCGGCCACGTCGTCGATGGAGAACGGCTCCTCGGGATGCTCCTCGGCGATGCGCGCGTGGAAGACCACCTGGAGGAGTACGTCGCCGAGCTCCTCGCGCAGCGCCTCCCGGTCCCCGTCCTCGATGGCCTCGACCAGCTCGTACGCCTCCTCCGTGGCGTACTTGACCAGTCCTTCGTGGGTCTGGCGCGAGGTCCAGGGGCATTCCCGGCGGACCCGGTCCATCACCTGGACGAGGTCGAGCAGGCGGGCGCCGGGCAGATCGTAGGAGCCGGGAAGCAGCTCGAGGTCGGGCATGTCGACGCGGCCGGAGCCGGCGAGCCGGGCCAGTCCGTCGGTGAGCCGCTGGTCGCCCTCGCCGCTCGGGATCACCACGACCGTGCGGCCGCCGGCGCAGGCCTCGACCAGCGCGTGCGCGTCCGGGGTCTCGTGCGCGACCTCGACGCCCGCCTCGCGCAGGTACGGCAGCTGCGGGTGGCCCGGGTCGGCGCACAGCACCCGGTCCGCGGCGTGCAGGGTCTGCCAGGCCGGCCAGGACAGCAGGCCGGGCGCGACCCGGTGGCTGGCGGTCAGCAGGACGATCCGGCCGGCGGCGGTGTCGCCGGCGGCGGCAGGATCGGCGGCGGGCACGGCGGGGGCGGGTTCGGCGGCGTGGTCGTTCACCCTCCGAACCTACCTCCGGACGGGCGGCTCAGGCTCCGGCGGGGGCCTGCTCGGGCCTGGTCCGCTGGACGATCCAGGGGGTGTCCTGGTCACCGAGCACGATCTGCTGCGCATCCCAGACGCCGTAGCGCGGGTTCACCTCGATGTGCAGCGCCTTCGCGGCGGACGCGAGCTTCTCGACGGCCTTGTCCTGGCTGCCGTAGTGGTCGAAGAGCTTGTCGCGCAGCAGCTTGAAGCGGGCGTCGGCGTCGAGCTGGCCGGGCGCCAGCTGGGCCTGCTCGAGGGCGGCCGCGGCCAGCTTCTCGCTGCCGCCGGCCTTCTCCAGCTGGGCCTTGCGGAAGTCCTGGACCTCCTTCTCGCCGACGCTCACGCCCGCGTCCTTCGCGGCGCGTTCCAGGACGACGGTCTGGATCATCTTGTTGAGCTTGACGCGCTCCAGGCCGGGCGAGGCCTGGATGAGCTGCGCGGCGGTCGGCCCGGACTCGTTCTGCGCCGCGCGGACGTCGCTCACCTGGGCCTGGAGCGCGGAGGTGGTGATGCGTTCGCCGCCGACGACGGCCGCGGTACCGGGGCGGGCCTGACCCGAGCAGGCGGACAGCAGGGGGGCCGCCGCGAGCAGGGCGGCGGAGACGGAGAGCGCAGTGCGACGGTGCAAAGGAGCCTCCAGGGCCGGGAGATTGTGCGTCGGTGCACAAGGGCCGTGCGGTGATCGATGGTATGCAGTCAGGGTGGTCCGGGCCACCGGTTCGACCAACGATTCCCGGGGTGTTGGGGTGCGTATTCACTCGGTGGCCACCCTTTGGTCCACCGGCGCTGCCAAAGTCGGCCCACCATGTCGACACCGCACCGCTCGCCGCGCCGCCGGAGCCTGCACGGCTCGGCCCTCGCCGCCCTGATCACGGCGGTGGCCGTGTGCGCCGGGGACGCGGCCGCCCGCGTGTTCCCGTACGGGCACCGCCACCGCAGCATCAACGACCTCGGGAACCAGTTCGTCCCCTTCCACGCCCACCTGTGGGACCTCCTGCACGGGCGCGCGGAGGGCGGGCTGCTGCTCAACTGGCAGTCCGGCTACGGCACGAGCTTCCTGCCCGACTTCGGCACCTACCTCTCGAGCCCGTTCGCGGTGCTCGTCGCGCTGTTCCCGCGCGAGGACATCGACCTCGCCGTGTACGTGGTCACCGTGCTCAAGATGGCTGCCGCCGCGGCGGCGATGGCCTGGCTGCTGCGCACGCAGCGCCGCGGGCCGTGGTGGGCGGCGGGACTGCTGGCCGCCTCGTACGCGCTGTGCGGCTGGTCGGTGATCGAGGCCTCGTACAACCCGATGTGGCTGGACGGGCTGATCGCGTTCCCGCTCCTGTGTCTGACGGGTGAATGGGCGCTGCGGGGGCGCCGGCCGGCGGTCGCCGTCCTCGTGGTGGCGCTGTGCTGGACGGCGAACTTCTACACGGCCTACATGGCGACCCTGGGCGCGGCGCTGGTGCTCGTGTTGCGGGTGGTGCTGACGCGCCAGGGAGTACGGGAGCGGCTGCGGGTGCTCGTCCGCGGGGCGGGGACGACGCTGCTGGGCATCGCGGTGTCCGCCCCGGTGCTGGTCCCCCTCTTCCTGAGCTCGAAGCAGGCGTACCCGGGGTGGACGCGGCAGTTCGCGCCGGTGTCCTGGCCGGACCTCTTCGCGCGGGTCCTGCCCGCCACGTACTCCTTCTCCTCGCCGGCGCTGTTCGTGGGTACGGGGACGCTGCTGCTGGTGGCGGCCCTGCCGTTCCACCGGGCGGTGCCGCCGGCGACCCGCCTGGGGTGGGCGGGGCTGACGGCGGCCGTCCTGCTCTCCTTCCAGTGGACGCCGACGCACCTGGCCTGGCACGTGTTCGCGACCCCGAACGGCAGCCCGTACCGGCAGACCTTCGTGCTGGCCGGGGTGGCGGTGATCGCCGCGTGGACCGGGCTGGCGACGGCCGGGCTGCCGGGGCCGCGGGCGCTGGCCGCCGGGGCGGCGGTGCTGGCCGCGGCGGCCGCGGCGGCGAGCGGCAGCACCCTGGCGACGGCGTGGGGGTTCGCTCTGTTCTGCGGCGGGCTGGCGCTCGCGGCGGGGGCCTGGTGGTGCCTGCGCCACCGCAGGCTGGTCCTGCCCGCGGCCGGGGTGCTGGCGCTGGTACTCGTCGGCCAGGCCGCGGCGACGACGGCGTTCGGGCACAAGGGCAAGCTGGGCGGCCTGGACGACTACCCCTCGTGGGGGGCGGCGCACACGGCGCGCGCCGAGGCCCTGGCCGGCGCCGAGGGCTGGCCGGCGTACCGCACGGACCCGAGCCGGCCGGCGCTGTCGGGCAACGATCCGCTGCTGCTGGGCGGTGAGGGCGGCGCGTACTACAGCAGCCACACCCCCGACGTGTTCACGCGGACGATGGTGGCCCTCGGGGCGGGCTGGACCTCGCGCGGGCGCAACGTGCAGAGCATCGACAACCCGGTGACGGACGCGGTGTTCGCGGTCGGCGCCCGCCTGCGGCCGGACGGCACGATCGGCCGCGCGCAGGTGCCGCCGCTGATCACGATCCGCCCGCCGGGGCCCACGCCGTCGTACGCCGACGGCGACGGGCCCCCCTTCGCCAACCAGGAACTCCTGCTGGGCGCCCGGGTGTACGAGGACCCCGTCTCCCCCGGGGTGTGCCGGGCGGGCACGGAGGCCTACCTCTGGGCCCCGGAGTACAACGCGACGGCCCGCCTCGCGGACGGCCCCGCCTTCCGGCTGAACGGCAACGCCCCCCGCAACCGGGCGGCCCTGCAGCCGCTGGGCGCCTCCCGGGGGGCCTCATCGGCTCTGGTCTTCGACGCTGCCGCGCCGCCGCGCTGGGCCCTGTCCTGCCTGGACCGCGCCCGCCTGGACCCGGCGGTGGCCGCGCTCCGCGCGTCGGCGCCCACCTCCCTGCGGGTCGGCTCGTCGACCGTGCGCGCCACCGTCCCGGCGGGCACCGCGGGCACGGCGGTCCTCTCGTCCCCGGCGATCGCGGGCTGGACCTGCAACGACCGGCCGGCCACGCCGTACCTGGGCCTGGTCTCCGTCCCCGTGACCCCGGGCACCACGGCGATCACCTGTACGTTCCGCCCCCCGGGCCTCCTCCCGGGCACGGCCGTCGCGACAGCGGCCCTCCTGCTGCTGGGCGCGTTCCTCGCGGTGCAGCGCCGCCGCAGGCCCCGGGCCGGCCGGACGGTCGCACCGGGCGCCCGGGAGGCCGGCGCCTCCGCGGAGCTCGCCGCGACCGGGGCGTGAGCGCCGGCGTCAGCGGACCTGGCTCAGCCAGTGCAGGGTGCGGCGGACCTCCGTCGAGAAGGGGTGCGCCGGGCCGTGGACGCGCTCGGCGTCGAACAGGAGGCGGGCCAGGGTGTCGTGGGCCGCGGGGCGGTCGCCCATGGAGAGCAGCAGCTGGGCTATCCGGCGGCGGACCTCCAGCGGGAGGCCGGGGTCCGGGTTGGCGTAGTGGTTCTCGAACAGCGGGAGCAGGGAGCGGTATTCGGCCAGGGCGGCGCCGGGGGCGCCGAGCTGCTCCAGGCACTGGGCCGCGTCGTAGCGGAAGCGCAGGGACTGGGGGTCGCCGGCCGGGAACTCGTCGGCGAGGCGGCGCAGTTCGGGCAGGGCGCGGCGGTACTGGCCGTCGTCCATCAGCGTGGCGGCGTACTGCTTGCGCAGGGAGCGGACCACCGGTGAGTGCGCGCCGTGCTCGGCCTCGGCCGCCGGGAGGATCCCGCCGAGGATGTCCACGGCCTGGGTGAGGCGGCCCTCGTCCAGGAGGCTGCGCGCCTCGTCCACCGCGGCCGGGATGTCCGGCTTCCGGGGCGGCGTCGGCGGGACGGTCGGCTGCGGCGGAACGGTGGAGGCGCGGTCCGGCCAGGGGGCGTGGGGGCGCAGGAAGGGGCGGGTCGGGTCGAGCGTGCCCGCCGGCGTGCCCTCCTTGGGCAGCAGCGAGGCGAGGGCCTCGTACACGTGCTGTGCGGAGGCGGGCCGGTCCTGCGGGTCCTTCGCGAGGAGGTGGAGCAGGACCGCCTCGAGCTGGTGCGGGATCTCGGGGCGCATCCTGCGGACCGGAACGGGCGGCTCGTACAGGTGGCGGTGCAGTACGCCGAGTGCGGTGGACCCGGCGAACGGGACGTTGCCGCTGAGGAGTTCGTACAGCAGGACGCCGAGTGCGTAGAGGTCGGTGTGGGGGCCCACCGCGCCGCCCATCGCCTGCTCGGGCGCCATGTACGCCGGACTGCCGATCGGCGTGCCGGTGCTGGTGAGGCGGGTGGTGTCGGTGTCCATCACCGAGGCGACACCGAGGTCGAGGACCAGCACGGTGCCGTCCGGGCGGATCATCACGTTGCGCGGCTTCAGGTCGCGGTGCACGATCGGCACCGCGTGCACGGCCGACAGCACCCCGCACAGCTGGGCGACCACGGCGACCGCCCACGGCCAGGGGTAGGGGTCGTGCTGGGCGAGGTGGTCGGCGAGGTCGGTGCCCTCGACGTAGCCCATGACGAGGAACAGCTCGTCGCCGTCGCTGCCCGCGTCGTGGACCGTGACCAGGCCCGGGTGGTCCACCTGCGCCGTGACCCGGCATTCGCGCACGAAGCGGCGGCGCAGCTCGTCGGCGACGGAGCCGGGGCCCGCCACCTTGTCGGGGCGCAGCAGTTTGACGGCGACGCGGCGGTCCAGCCGCTGGTCGTACGCCGTCCAGACCTGGCCCATGCCGCCCTGTCCCAGGATGGAGGCGAGCTGGTAGCGCTCGCCGATGATCCGGTCGTCATCGGTCACCGGGCCGGGCCCTCGCCCTCGTTGCCGGGCGTGTTCGGGTTCGCCTGCGGATTCGGGTGCGGGTGCGGCGTCTGCTTGCGCAGCAGCTCGCTCAGCTCGTCGAGCTCGGCGCGCACCTGTCCGATCCGCGGCGGGGTGGCCGGCCCGGGAGCCGGTGCGGGGGCCGGGCTCGGCGTCGGGGTCGGCGTGTGCTGCTGGGCCGGCGGGTATCCGTACGCCGGCCGGGCCTGCTGCTGCGGCGGAACGTACGGCGCGGGCTGCGCCGGGTACCAGGGGGCGGCCGGGGCCGCCGCCGCGCGGGCTGCGTAGTGGCGGATGTCGGAGACGAGGAAGTACACGCAGGTCAGGAAGCCGGTGATGATGATGCCGAAGGCGCCGGTATCGCTCTGCCAGCCGTCGGTGTCGGGCGTCTTGTCGGCGCCGATCAGCGCGATCCAGGCGACGCTGAGCGCGCAGTTGACGGCCAGCAGCCACCAGTCCCGGGGCTTGCGGGTGACGACCGCGAGCCGCAGCATCGTGCCCCATCCCAGGAAGCCGCAGCTCAGGACGGGCAGCAGGGCGAACAGCACGCGCAGTGCCACGATTCCCCCGGTACTGGGCTGGGGGCCTTGCTGCGGCGGGAGGCCGGGGCCGTGCATCGCTGCTCCTGACGGACCGATTCGACGAAGTTTCGGGTCTGAGCGTATACAGCGTTTCCGGCCGCCAGTGAGGGGATGCGCGCAACCGTTGCAGGGTCGCCGCACACCTTCGTCCGCCGCGGGCCGAGCCGCCGGGGCGGAAATCGCCGGGGCCTCCTGACCGGCGGCGACTACCCTCGGCAGTCGAGTTGCTGTTCCTAGGGGGAATCCACATGCGCAGCCGGACCATCGGCATGTCGGTGCTGGCCACTTCGGCCCTGTTCGGGCTGACGACGGCCTGCCTGCCGGGGGGCGGGGGCAAGGCCGCCGACGTCGGCAGGGCGGCCCGCGCCGCCGAGCAGGCCTCGGACGCGGCCACGCAGTCGCCGACGGCCAGGGGCAAGGACAAGAGCACGGGCGTGCTCGCCGACCTGTCGGGCGCCGAGATCCTGAGCCAGTCGTACGAGGCCATGCGCAAGGTCGAGTCGGCGCACGTCGTCGCGAAGCTGCGCGAGGAGGGCAAGCAGGTGGAGTTCGACCTCTCCCTCGACAAGAAGGGCGGCTGCAACGGCGCGATCCGGTACGAGGCCATGGGCAAGGTGGACCTCGTCAAGTCCACCGACCTCGTGCACTTCAAGGGGGACACCGACTACTGGCGGGCCGTGGCCGCGAAGAAGCACACCCCCAAGAAGCAGACGGACGCGATGGTCACGATGCTCGCCGACCGCTGGCTGAAGATGCCGCTCTCCGATCCCGAGGCGGCCTCGTTCGCCCACGTCTGCGACCTGGGCAAACTGACGGGCGGGAGCAGCAAGCCCAGCCCGCTGGCCCGCAAGGGCGAGACGGTCGCCATCGACGGCAAGCAGGCGCTGACCATCACCTCGGCGGCCAAGGAGGGCACGGAGGTCGACTACATAGCCACCCAGGGCACCCCGTACCTGCTCAAGTCCACGATTTCGGGGGACGAGAGCGGGGAGATCCTCTTCTCCGCGTTCGGCACGCCGGTCGACACGGCCCTGCCGGAGGGCACGGACGTCCTGGACCTGTCGAAGCTGGGCGGCGGCGGCCCCGCCGAATCGGTCTGAGACCGACCTCGGCGGGCGGATCCCCGAGAACGCGCGTAGCGTCGCAAAAGGGATACGGAAGGGAGCCCTCGCATGGGGATCTTCGACAGGGCCAAGGAAATGCTGCACGGCCACAGCAAGCAGGCGAAGCAGGCGTCGGACGCCGCCGAGCAGCAGATCAACCAGCGCACCGGCGGCAAGTACGCCGAGCAGGTCGACCAGGGCCAGCAGCAGGTCGAGAAGCAGCTGGGCATCGACGACGACCCGAACAGGTAGCCCACGCCCGACCGGCCCGCGGCGCGGCCGGGGACCCGTGGGTCACCGGCCGCGCGCCCGGCCGTGCGCGACGGGCTACGACCCGAGGATCGTGGTGAGGAACTCCCCGGTCCAGGCCAGCAGTTCCCGCCCGACCAGCGGCTTCCCGCCCACCCGGGCGGTCTTCGGCCGCGGGATCAGCACCTGCGAGGTGGCCGGCTTGAGCACCGAGCCCGGGTAGAGCCGCTTGAGGCGCAGCTCCTGCGATTCGCGCAACTCCACCGGCCCGAAGCGGATGTTGACGCCCTGGAGGGTGATGTCGCCGACCCCGCAGGCCCGCGACAGCATCCGCAGCCCCGCCACCAGCAGCAGGTTCTCCACGGGCTCCGGCAGCTTGCCGTAGCGGTCGTGGAGCTCCTCGCGCACCGCCTTGATGTCCGCCTCGGAGTTCGCCGACGCGATGGACCGGTACGCCTGCAGGCGCAGCCGCTCGCCGGGCGCGTAGTCGTGCGGGACGTGCGCGTCGACGGGCAGCTCGATCTTGACCTCCAGCGGCGGCTCCTCCTCCACCCCGCCTTCGACGGCCGCCCGGTAGTCGGCGACGGCCTCGCCGACCATGCGGATGTAGAGGTCGAAGCCGACGCCCGCGATGTGGCCGGACTGCTCGCCGCCGAGCAGGTTGCCCGCGCCGCGGATCTCCAGGTCCTTCATCGCCACGTACATGCCGGCACCCATCTCGGTGTGCTGGGCGATCGTCGCGAGCCGCTCGTGCGCGGTCTCGGTCAGCGGCTTCTCCGGCGGGTACAGGAAGTACGCGTACCCGCGCTCGCGGCCTCGGCCCACGCGGCCGCGCAGCTGGTGCAGCTGGGAGAGGCCGAAGTTGTCGCCGCGCTCCACGATGAGGGTGTTGGCGTTGGAGATGTCGATGCCGGACTCGACGATCGTCGTGGAGACGAGGACGTCGAACTTCTTCTCCCAGAAGTCCACGACGACCTGTTCCAGGGCCTGTTCGGACATCTGCCCGTGCGCGGTCGCGATCCGCGCCTCGGGCACGATCTCGCGCAGCTTGGCGGCCGCCCGGTCGATGGACTCGACCCGGTTGTGGATGTAGAAGCACTGGCCCTCGCGCAGCAGTTCGCGGCGGATGGCCGCGCCGATCTGCTTCTCCTCGTACGGGCCGACGAACGTGAGGACCGGGTGGCGCTCCTCCGGCGGGGTGGTGATGGTCGACATCTCGCGGATGCCGGTCACCGCCATCTCCAGGGTGCGCGGGATCGGGGTCGCGGACATCGTCAGTACGTCGACGTTGGCGCGCAGCTTCTTCAGCTGCTCCTTGTGCTCGACGCCGAAGCGCTGCTCCTCGTCGACGATGACCAGGCCCAGGTCCTTGAACTTGGTCTCCTGCGAGAAGAGCCGGTGGGTGCCGATGACGATGTCGACCGAGCCCTCCTTCAGGCCCTCCAGGGTGGCCTTGGACTCGGTGTCGCTCTGGAAGCGGGAGAGCGCCTTCACGCTGACCGGGAACTGGCTGTAGCGCTCGGAGAAGGTCCCGAAGTGCTGCTGCACGAGGAGGGTGGTGGGGACCAGGACGGCGACCTGCTTGCCGTCCTGGACCGCCTTGAAGGCGGCTCGCACGGCAATCTCGGTCTTGCCGTAGCCGACGTCGCCGCAGATCAGGCGGTCCATGGGGACGGACTTCTCCATGTCCTCCTTGACCTCGGCGATGGTGGTGAGCTGGTCGGGGGTCTCCGCGTACGGGAAGGCGTCCTCCAGCTCGCGCTGCCAGGGGGTGTCCGGGCCGAAGGTGTGGCCGGGGGCCGCCATGCGCGCGCTGTACAGCTTGATCAGGTCGGCGGCGATCTCCTTGACCGCCTTCTTGGCGCGCGCCTTGGTCTTGGTCCAGTCGGCGCCGCCGAGCCGGTGCAGGGTCGGGGCCTCGCCCCCGACGTACTTGGTGACCTGCTCCAGCTGGTCGGTCGGGATGTAGAGGCGGTCGCCGGGCTGGCCGCGCTTGGCGGGGGCGTACTCGACGAGGAGGTACTCGCGGGTGGCGCCCTGCACGGTGCGCTGGACCATCTCGATGTAGCGGCCGACGCCGTGCTGCTCGTGGACGATGTAGTCGCCGACCTCCAGGGTGAGGGGGTCGATGGACTTGCGGCGCCGGGTCGGCATCCGGCCCAGGTCCTTGGTGGCGGTGCGCTGGCCGGTCAGGTCGGTCTCGGTGAGGACGGCGAGCCTGAGCGCGGGGTCGACGAACCCGTTGTCGAGGGAGCCGCAGGCGACATGGACGATCGACGGCTCCAGGGTGCGCAGATCGGCCTCGAGCCGGGCCGCGATGCCCTCGCCGCCGAGCACCTCGACGGTGCGGGCGGCCGGGCCGTGGCCCTCGGTGAGGTAGACGGTGTGCCAGCCGTCGGAGATCCAGCCCTTGGTGTCGGCGAGCGCGCGGGCGGTGTCGCCGCGGTAGGCCTCGGGGGCGTGCATGCCGAGCTTGAGGGTGTCGGCGGCCAGGTCGGCGTCGTCCGCCGCGAAGGGGGACACCGACCACCACATCATGCCCAGCTCGCGCGCGTGCTCCCGTACGTCCGCGATCCCGCGCAGCGAGGCCGCGCCGACGTCGATCGGGGCCTCGCCGCCGCCGGCGGTGGCGGCCCAGGAGGCCATCAGGAACTCCTGCGAGGTCGCCACCAGGTCGGCGGCCCGGGTGCGCACCCGCTCCGGGTCGCACACCACGGCCATGGACCCGGCCGGCAGGACGTCGATCAGCAGTTCCATGTCGTCGACCAGGACCGGGGCGAGGGACTCCATGCCCTCCACCGCGATCCCCTCGGCGATCTTGTTCAGCAGTTCACCGAGCTCGGGGTGGGCCTCGGCGAGGGCCGCGGCCCGCTCCCGTACCTCGTCGGTCAGCAGCAGCTCCCGGCAGGGCGGGGCCCACAGCCCGTGCTCGGCGACCTCCAGGGAGCGCTGGTCGGCGACCTTGAAGTAGCGGATCTCCTCGACCTCGTCGCCCCAGAACTCCACGCGCAGCGGGTGCTCCTCGGTCGGCGGGAACACGTCGAGGATGCCGCCGCGCACGGCGAACTCCCCGCGCTTCTCGACGAGCTCGACGCGGGAGTACGCCGCCGCGGCCAGCGCCTCGGTGACCTCCCCCAGATCCTTGCTCTCGCCCTGCCGCAGGCTCACCGGGACCAGGTCGCCGAGCCCCTTGACCTGCGGCTGGAGCACGGAGCGGATCGGCGCGACGACGACGGAGACGGGCCCCGCGGCCGGATCGTCCTTGCTCGGGTGCACGAGACGGCGCAGTACGGCGAGCCGCCGACCCACGGTGTCGCTGCGCGGCGAGAGCCGCTCGTGCGGAAGGGTCTCCCAGGACGGGTACTCGGCCACTTCGTCGGGCGGCAGGAACGAGCGCAGCGCCGCGGCCAGGTCCTCGGCCTCCCGCCCGGTGGCGGTGACCGCGAGCACGGTCCGCTCGGTCCGGGCGGCCAGCGCGGCGATGGCGAAGGGCCGTGCGGCCGGCGGTCCGACGAGGTCCACGTGCATGCGGTTGCCGTCACCGGCCGCGGTGACCGCCTCGGCGAGGGCCGGGTCCCGGGTGACGGCGTCGAGCAGTCCGTGCAGGCTCATGAAAGGAGGCTTCCGTCCGGTGGAGGGGCAACGCGAAGGGCCCGACACGTCTCACGGGCCGGGGCTTCCCACCCTACGACGCCGCCCCCTCGCCCGCGCGAGGGATTGCGGTCACTCCGGCGAGTGACGCAATGACCGCCGGCGGCCCCGGTCCGCCCGGATGGGCCGACCGGGGCCGCCGGCCCCCCGTACGACCGCGCAGCTACTCGCTCGCGATCGCGTTCAGTACGTTCATCCGCCCTGCCCGGAAGGCCGGGACCAGTGCGGCGAACAGGCCCACGAAGGCCGACCCGGCGAAGACGCCGATGATCGTCGGCCAGGGGATCTCCAGCACCTTCAGGCCCTGGAGGGCGAGCAGCTGCTGCGCGGTCGCTCCCCAGCCCATGCCGAGGCCGAGGCCCAGGAGGGCGCCGAAGAGGGCGATGACCACCGACTCCAGGCGGATCATGCGGCGCAGCTGGCGGCGGGAGAGGCCGATGGCGCGCATCAGACCGATCTCGCGGGTCCGCTCGACCACGGAGAGGGCGAGGGTGTTCACGACGCCCAGGACCGCCACGATGATCGCGAGGGCGAGGAGCCCGTAGACCATGTTCAGCAGCTGGCCGACCTGGTCCTGGAGGTCCTTCTTGTAGTCGGTCTGGTTGCGCACCTGGTACTGCGGGTACTCGGCGAGCGCCGTCTTGACCGCCGCGTACGCGGAGTCGGCCTTCCCGTCGGCGGCTTTGGCCAGCAGCATGAAGGGCAGGGGCATCCGGTCGGCCGGAATGTACTGCTGCGCGGTCGCGGTGCTGACGTACATCGCGCCCTTGTCGATGTTCCCCTCGTCCGAGGTGATCGCGGCGACCTTCAGCTTGGCGCTCCGGCCGTCGGTGAAGGCGACCGTCATCTCGTCGCCGACCTTGACGTGGTGCTCGTCCGCGTAGAGCGAGCCGACCGACATCGCGCCGTTGCCGTACGCCGCCGCGTGCTCGCCGGCCACCATCTTGCGCCGGACGTCCTGGACGTACGTGGGGTCGTTGACGCTCAGCTCGGCGTCCTTGGCGGAGCCGTCCGGCGCGGTGATCTTCGCCTTCACCAGCCGGTACGCAGTGACGTGGTCGAGGTCCTTCGCGCCGCGCAGCGCCTGCTCGGCCTGCGGGACGACCGGCTGCTGCGCCTGGGACTGGACGATGTAGTCCGCCCCGACCGACTTGTCGAGCTCGTCGGTGGCGGAGGCCACCATCGAGGAGCCGACCACCGAGAGGCAGGCGACCAGCGCCAGTCCGATCATCAGCGCGGCGGCGGTGGCGCCGGTGCGGCGCGGGTTGCGCAGCGCGTTGCGCTCGGCGAGCCGGCCGACGGACCCGAAGGGCCGCAGCACCACGCCCGAGAGCAGCCGGACCACGCCGCCGGCGAGCAGCGGGCCGATCACGATGAAGCCGATGAGGGTGAACAGCACGCCCAGGGCCAGCCAGAGCGAGCCGGGCACGGCCTTGTCGGCGGCCGCGGCGAGGAACAGTCCCGCGCCGCCGATGCCGGTCAGGACCAGGCCCAGGGCCGCTCGGACGCGGCCGGCCTTCTTGTCGCCGGGGGTGCCGGCGTCGCGCAGGGCGGCCATCGGGGAGACCTTGCCGGCCCGGCGGGCCGGGATGAACGCCGAGACGACGGTGACGATGGTGCCGAGCACCAGGCCCACGACCGGGGTGGTCCAGGCGATGGTCAGGTCGTCGGTGGACAGGTGCATGCCCATCTGGCCCATGAGCTTCATCAGGCCGACGGCCAGGCCCACACCGGCGCCGACGCCGAGGAGCGAGCCGACGAGGCCGAGCAGCAGGGCCTCGACGACCACGGACCCCAGCACCTGGCCGCTGTCGGCGCCGATGGCGCGCATCAGGCCGATCTCGCGGGTGCGCTGGGCGACCAGCATCGAGAAGGTGTTGAAGATCAGGAAGATGCCGACGAGGAACGCGATCCCGGCGAATCCGAGCATCACGTACTTCATGACGTTGAGGAAGGAGCCGACGTCCTTGCGGTTGGCGTCCGCGGCCTCCTTCGCGGTCTGCAGCTTGTAGGTGCCGGCGCCGACGGCGGCCGCGACGTTCTGCTTGAGCTGCTCGTCGCCGACCCCGTCCTTGGCGGTCACGTTGACGTGCGTGAAGAGGCCGGGGGCGCCGAGCAGCTTCTCCTGCGCGGTCGCGGTGTCGAAGTAGACGATCGCGGCACCCGGGTTGGTCACGGTGAAGGTGGCGATCCCGCTGATCCGGGCGCGGATGTCGCCGGTGACGGCGATGGTGCGCAGCTCGTCGCCCAGCTTCAGGTGGTGCTTCTCGGCGGTGTCGGCGTCGACCATCATCTCGGTCGGGCCGCGCGGGGCCCGACCGGAGGTGATCTTCATCGACTTGAGCTCGTTGTCGTTCCAGTTGCCCGCGATGGTCGGGGCACCGGTCGTCGAGCCCAGGTTCTCGTTCTTGGCGTTGACGACCGTGACGGACATCGAGACGACGCCGCCCTCGGCGCCCTTGACGCCGTCGGCCTTCTTGACCTGCTCGACGACCGAGGCGGCCAGCACCTCGGGCTTGCCGCGGTCCGGGACGCCCTCGCCGCCCTCGGCCGCCTTGGGGCTGACCGTGACATCGGAGTTGGTGACCGCGAACAGCTTGTCGAAGGTGGTGTTCATGGTGTCGGTGAACACCAGGGTGCCGCAGACGAACGCGACGGAGAGCAGGACGGCGACGGCGGAGAGCGCCATCCGCCCCTTGTGCGCGACGAAGTTGCGCCTCGAGGTCTTCAGGACGGTGTTGCTCACGAGGTCCGCCCGCGCGCGTCGAAGTCCTTCATGCGGTCGAGGACCTGGTCGGCGGTGGGCCCGTACATCTCGTCCACGATCCGGCCGTCTGCCAGGAAGATCACGCGGTCCGCGTACGAGGCGGCCACCGGGTCGTGCGTGACCATCACGATGGTCTGGCCGAGCTCGTCCACCGAGCGGCGCAGGAAGCCGAGGACCTCGGCGCCGGCCCGGGAGTCCAGGTTTCCGGTGGGCTCGTCGCCGAAGATGATCTGCGGGCGGGCCGCCAGGGCGCGGGCGACGGCCACGCGCTGCTGCTGGCCGCCGGAGAGCTCGGTCGGGCGGTGCTTGAGGCGGCCCGCGAGGCCGACGGTCTCCACGACCCGGTTCAGCCACTCCGCGTCGGGCTTGCGGCCCGCTATGTCCATGGGGAGCGTGATGTTCTCCAGGGCGTTGAGCGTCGGCAGCAGGTTGAACGCCTGGAAGATGAAGCCGATCCGGTCGCGGCGCAGCTGCGTGAGCTTCTTGTCCTTCAGGCCGGTGATCTCGGTGTCGTCCAGGTGGATCTGCCCGCTGGTCACCGTGTCGAGACCGGCGAGGCAGTGCATGAGCGTGGACTTGCCGGAGCCGGAGGGGCCCATGATCGCCGTGAACTGGCCGCGCTTGATGTCCACGTCCACCTCGTCGAGGGCGACCACGCGGGTCTCCCCGGCGCCGTAGGCCTTGACGACCTTGCGCGCCCGGGCCGCGACGGCTTCATGCCCTCCAGTACCCCCGTGCCTGGTTTCGGTCATAGCCGTTGTCACGGTGCTTCCCCTCGTTCGTCGCGCTGCTGCGCTTGTGCCCGGTTCCGGCACGTCGGCCGGATCCGGCGTGTGATGCCGTCGTGAAGTCTGCGCGGCGGAGGCGGCCGGCGCGCTGGTGCCCATCGCCGTATCCACCGGGGGGTTAACCCCACCCCCGCTCGTATGAACCAGTTAAGGACCTCCCCGGGCCGTCCTCCTCCTCCGCCGGGACGAAAGCCCCCTGGACCCTTGTGAGGAGCAACCCCTAGGGGTTCTCCACCCTTTGGGGGACCGGCTCTGGGGGATACCGCTGGATACGCCGTGATGAGAGGGTGTTCCCCGCAGGTACGTGCACGGTGAAAGGATCTTGGTGGGCGCGGAGGAGAGCACGGGAGAGCGCACCGGGGACGCTGCAGGAGAGAGCGGCGAAGCCGTCGCCGGGCGTCCGGTTTCAGCCAAGAGCGGCGGGGCCGGCGCCGGGCCGGGAGCGGGGGCACGAGCCGCGGCCGAGGCCGCATCCGGGGCCCCGGCGGCCCCCGGGAGCGGCAGCCGGCCCCCGCGCACCGCGCTCGTCGCCGCCCTCATGCTGAGCATGGCCCTCGTCGCCCTCGACCTCTCCATCGTCTCCACCGCCGTCCCCCAGATCGTCGGCGACCTCGGCGGGTTCTCCGTCTTCTCCTGGCTCTTCGCCGGCTACCTGCTCGCCGTCACCGTCACCCTCCCCGTCTACGGGAAGCTCTCCGACACCCTCGGCCGGGGGCCCGTCCTGCTCTTCGGCATAGCCCTGTTCGTCGTCGGCTCGCTGCTGTGCGCGCTCGCCTGGAACATGGCCGCCCTCATCGCCTTCCGCATCGTCCAGGGGCTGGGCGGCGGCGCCCTCCAGGGCACCGTGCAGACCCTGGCCGCCGACCTGTACCCGCTCAAGGACCGCCCGAGGATCCAAGCCAGGATGTCCACCGTCTGGGCCGTCTCCGCCGTGGCCGGCCCCGCGCTCGGCGGACTCATCGCCTCGTACGCCGACTGGCGCTGGATCTTCCTCATCAACCTGCCGCTGGGCGGCCTGGCCGGGTGGATGCTCGCCCGCCACCTCGTCGAGCCCGTACGGTCCCCCGGGCGCCGCGGCCCGATCGACTGGGCGGGCGCCCTCGGCGTCTTCGCCTGCGGCGGGCTGCTGCTCTTCGCGCTGGTGCAGGGCGGAGTCGCCTGGCCCTGGCTGTCCGCGCCCTCGCTCGGACTGCTGGGCGCGAGCGCGGTGCTGGTGGCGGTGGTCGTCCGGATCGAACGCCGGGCCGAGGAACCGATCATTCCGGGATGGGTCTGGCGCCGCCGCACCATCGCCGCCGTGAACCTGGCCCTCGGCGCACTCGGCCTGCTCATGGTCGCCCCGATGGTCTTCGTCCCGACGTACGCCCAGTCGGTGCTCGGCCTCGGGCCCGTCAGCGCCGGGCTCGTCATGTCCGCGATGACCCTCACCTGGCCCGTGTCCGCCGCCCTCAGCCAGCACGTCTACCGGCGCATCGGCTTCCGCAACTCCGCCGCCGTCGGGATCTCGCTGGCCGGCGTGATCCTGTTCTCGTTCACGCTGCTGCCGTATCCCGCCCGGCCCTGGCAGCCCACGCTGATCATGCTGCTGCTGGGCGCCGCCCTCGGCCTCTTCCAGCTGCCGCTGATCATCGGGGTCCAGTCCACCGTGGGCTGGTCCGAAAGGGGTACGACGACGGCCTCGGTGCTGTTCTGCCGCCAGGTCGGCCAGAGCCTCGGGGCCGCCCTGCTGGGGGCCGTCGCCAACGCGACCATCGCCGCCCGGCTGGCCGACGCCCCGATGCCCGGACTGCCGGACCAGCTCGACGACGTCTCCAAGGCCCTCGACCGGCCCGGGCTGCTCCCGCAGGCCGCCGCCGACTACCTGCGCGAGGCGGTGGCCGCCGCCGTGGACCACGTCTTCCTCGGCGCGACCGCCGCGGCCGTGGCGGCCCTGCTGGTCCTGCTCCTGGTGGCTCCGCGGCGGTTCCCGATACTGGCGGAGCACCAGGGGCACCAGGGGTCCGGTCCGGACGCGCGCGAGCCGTAGCGCCCGCTCCGGCCGGCCCCGGGTCCGGCCGGAGCGGGCGGAGCGCGCCTCCCGGCAGGTGTCAAGCCACGGGATCCCGCGACCTGACGGGGCGCGGACGCCGGGGCTTACTTGAGGCGGGCCCGGCTCGCGGAGCGGCCCACCCAGAGCGGCCGGAACAGCCCCGGCCGCACGGTCCACCGGGCATTCGTCCCGCCGCCCCAAGGAGAACTCCCATGACCCACCCCTTCCGGACCCGGCGTTTCCTCGTGTTCGCCGCCTCGACCGCCGCGGCGGCGGGAGCCGTGCTGCTGCCCACCGGCGCGTTCGCCGCCCCCGCGACGACGCCGCACACCGTCGTCGCCGACAGCCCGCCGGCGAACCCCTGCGACGGCCCCGGCAACATGGCGTGCAGCGGACCCCAGACCGGCACCATCGGGCACGTGGACGAGGGCGGCGGCGCCGTCGTCGTCGATCCCGGCGGGACGCCGCCCGACACCAAGGCCGGCCAGGGCAGGCACGGCCCCGGCAAGTGGGGCAAGAAGCACCCGGGCAAGAACCTCCCCGTCCCGGTCGGCAGCACCGACGACGGCGGATCGGTGCAACCCCCCATCGGTCGCGACGTGGTCTGTGACGTGGCCCCCTGCGGCCCCTCGACGCTTCCCCGGATCGAGGCCCTGTAGAGGGCACCCGGCGCCACCCCGCTTGTCATGCCCCCGGTCAACGGAGTACACCTCGGAGTCCTGAATCCGAGATCCGTTCCGGGGGGACGACATGGTTTCCGCACTCTTCGCACTGGCCTTACTGGCCGCCGTGGCCGGGCCGATCGGCCTGCGGCTGCGCCGCCACCCGGGCTTCGTCACCGGCCGCGACGGCCGGCTCTCCACCTCCACCACCCTGGCACTGGCCTGGACGGTGATCCTGGTCTGGCTCCTGCTCACGATCCTCGCGTACGGGCTCACGGCCGGCGGCGGCGCCGACTGGTTCGCCGGGGAGCACGGCCCGCTGTCCTCGCTGACCACCGTGTACCTGCCGCTGCTCGGGGGCCCGTACGTGGCCCTGATCGCGGCGAAGACGGTCGTCGGCATCCGCCTGGAGAACGGCACCATGGCCAAGCCCGCCCCGAGGCCCACGGACTCCGGGAAGCGGCCGCTGCGCGAGCTGATCGCGAACGACAGCGGGCGCACCGACCTCGTGGACCTCCAGTACGTGGCGCTGAGCGCGGTCACGATGCTGTACGTGGTGCTGTTCTTCCTCTCCGACGTGGGCGGCGGGCTCCCCCACCTCCCCGCCGAGATCTGGGCGCTGACGGGCGCACCGGCCGGGGCCTACCTGGTGAACAAGATGGCCACGCGGGCGAATCCGGTGATCACGGGTGTGGCGGTGCAGGGCGCCGCCCTGGTGGTGGAGGGCGGCGGCTTCGGGCCCGAAGCCCGGGTGGAGCTCGACTCCACCGCCCTGGCGACCGAGTACGACCCGGCGTCGGGCACCCTGACGGCGCAGTTGCCGGCCTCCGCGCCGACCGCCTTCACGGTGGTGGTCACCGCCCGCGGCCTGCGCAGCGACCCCTACCGCCACGCGCCGGCGGTCCCGGCCCCGCGGCCGGCGGGCTAGTACGCCGAGGGCGGGGCGGGGCGGGTCACGGGAGCTTCGCGAGGAACTCCCCGATCAGCGGGGCGATCTCCGCGAGGTGGGTCTCCAGCGCGAAGTGCCCCGCCCCCTCGAAGACGTGCACCTGGGCATCCGGCGCATCGCGCAGGTACGCCTTCGCCCCCGCCGGGGTGAAGAACGGGTCCCCCGCGCCCCAGACGACCAGGACCGGCACCCCGGCGGCACGCAGCCAGGCCTGCCAGGCGGGGTAGTGGGCGAAGTTCGACGCGTAGTCGAAGGCCAGGTCGGCCTGCGCGTCGGCCCGCCCCGGCAGCCCGAGGTAGTGCACGTCGAGCGTCCGGCCGTCCGGGGAGACCAGGCTCGTGTCGGCGACGCCGGTCTCGTACTGGAAGCGGATGCCCTCCGGGGTGAACAGCCCCCGCACCCGCTCCTCGTGGCCCGGCACGTCCCGCCGCAGTCCGGCGAACTCGCGGGCCGCGTCGGAGAGCCCCTCCTCGTAGGCGTTGCCGTTCTGCACGATCAGGCCCGTCACGCGGTCGGGCCGCCGCGCGGCGAGCCGCAGCCCGACGGGGGCGCCGAAGTCGAAGACGTACAGCGCGAAGCGGTCCAGTCCGAGGGCGTCGGTGAACCCCTCCACGACGTCGGCGAGCCGGTCGAAGGTGTACGTGAACCCGTCCGGGGCCTCGGTCCGGCCGAAGCCGGGGTAGTCGGGGGCGATGAGCCGGTACGGGGTGTCGCCGAGCGCGTCCATCAGCCGGGCGAACTGGTGCGAGGAGGTGGGGAAACCGTGCAGGAGCAGCAGGACCGGGCCGTCGGCGGGGCCGCTCTCGCGGTAGGCGACGCGGACCCCGTGCACCTCGGCGGTGCGGTGGTGGACGAGCTGCATCACATGCCTCCAATGGCTTTGTTTCCATTAGTCTCACCGGAGATCGCTAATGGGTCAAGTGCTTCAAGTACCATTAGCTGCATGACGTTCCCGCTCACCGGTGAGCCCCTCGCCCTGGACCTCCTCAACACCCGGCCCGTCGGCGCGGGCGACCTGATCGCCGGCCCCGAGGGGCTCGCGGCCTGGCTGGCCGTCCAGGAAGACCGGCTCGAGCCGGTCGCAGAGGTGGGCCCGGCAGAGGTGGCAGCCGTGCACGCCGTACGGGAGGCGGCCGGCGCGGCGCTCGCGGCCGCACGGCGCGGCGAGCAGCCCCCGGCCGGCGCGCTGCACGCACTGAACGAGGCATCGGCGGGCGCCCCCGCCCACCGCGCTCTCGCCTGGACCCCGGGAACCGGCCTGACGGCCGCCCCGCACCGCAGGGGCACCCCGGCCCGGCGGCTCGCGGCCGAGCTGGCGCAGGCGACGGCGGACCTCCTGACGGACCCCCGGGTGCAGGACGTACGGGAGTGCGAGGGCGCCGACTGCGTCCTGCTGTTCCTGCCGGCGCACCCGAGGCGGCGCTGGTGCGTGGCCTCGACCTGCGGCAACCGCGCCAGGGTCGCCCGCTACTACGCCCGCCACAAATCCTGACCGGGCGCCGGGTCAGCCCTCCGCCGGGGCGCGGCCCGTCAGGGCCGCAAGGCTCGAGCGGACGTGGTTCATGTGGGCCCGCATCTCGTCCTGCGCCTCCGCGTGCTCGCGCAGGATCCGGTCCGTCTCACGGCCCGCACGCTCCTCCCGGACCCGGGCCTGCGCCAGCAGCTCCGCGGCCCGCGCCTCCGCGTCCTCCTGCCCGTGCCGCGCCGACTCCTCCGCCTCCGCGTGACCGCGCCGCGCCTCCGCCAGCCGGCCCTCCGCGTGCCGCTCCAGCTCCGCGAGGCGCGCCTCCAGATCGGCCTCCCGGGCCGCCAGCTCCCGCTCCGCCGCGTCCCACTGCTCCACGTGCTCCTGCTCGCGGTCGGCCAGCAGGGCATCCGACCGGCGCCGCATCTCGGCCAGCGCCGTCTGCGCCTGCGAGCGCCACTCCGCCGCATCGTCCCTGGCCTCCGCCCGGACCGCGTCAGCCTCCCGCTCCGCCCGCAGCAGCCCCTGCCGCGCCCGGACCTCCGTCTGCTCGCGCACCGCCTCCGCGTCCTGCCGCGCCAGCTCCGCCACCCGGTCCGCGTACGCCTCGGCCGCGCCCGTCGCGTCCACCGCGTCCACCCGCGCGTCGCGGCGCACGGCGTCCGCCTCCTCCTCCACCAGCAGCAGGATCCGCCGGGCCCGCTCGCTCAGCTCGTCGTACGTCTGCGGAGCCAGCTCCGCCACCGCCTCGCGCAGCCTCCCCGCCTCCGCCTCCATCCGCTTCGCCAGGACGGTCAGCCGCGCCACCCGCTCCCACGCCTCGTCCCGGCCGGCGGAGAGCCGGGCGAGATACCGGTCGACCTCTTCCGCGCGGTAGCCGCGACCTCGTACGGTCGCGAAACCCGGTCCGTGAGGTGACATGGGTGCAGTCATCCTGGAAGCGCCTCTCTCGGGGGGATTCCTGTCAAGGATGCGCCATTTGCTCTCGGAAGCCGGAATGGCCGGGCCGAGACCCCGTACGAGGGTCCCGGCCCGGCCATCCAACTGATCATCCGATCAGAGCAATCCGTCCCACATCTGCTCCAGGAGCACCGACCACCAGCTCTCCGGCGACGCCAGCGCCGCACTGTCGAGCCCGGCCAGATTCGTCTGGAAATCGACGGTCCAGCGCCCCGCCTGCTCCGGCGTCAGATGCTGGCGCAGACGCCACATGTGACCCAGCATCGCCAGCGAACGGGCGAACTGCGGCAGGCTCGAATTCACGAACTGCGGCGGCACCGGCGCACCGCCGGGACCGGCCTCCACCGGAACCGCCACGATGTGCGCCGTCCCGTACTGCACGCACAGCGCCTTGCCGAAGTCGCTGCCCACCACCAGGTACGAACCCGCGTCCGACGCAGGCTGCACCTGCCGCTGCGCGGCCAGCTCCGCCAGCGTCGGCACCGGCTGGCCCGGCACCGCCTGCGCCCAGAAGAACGGCCCGAAGTCCGTCGGCAGACCCGCCCACACCAGCGTCTGCGCCACGATCTCCGGCACACCCTGACGGGAGACCGCCCGCTGGTCGAAGCGGAACACACCCTGCGGACCGAACGCCCCGGCCAGCTCCGCGCCGATGGCGTCCAGCGGAATCGCCGGCTGGAGCGGCACCTGCTGCAGCGGCGCCCGTACCGGCGCGGGGCGCGCCGGACCGTCCGCCACCTGGTGCAGCTCACCCTGATGGGTCAGCAGATGCCGCATGCCCTGCTGACGGCCCGCGTGGTCCTTGCCGTACGGGGCCACGCTCGTGATCCGGACCTGCGGCCAGGTCTCGCGGATCATCCGCGCGCAGTAGCCGCCGGGCAGCTCGCACGACTCCAGCTCGGTGTGCAGTTCCAGCACCTGCTGCGGCGGCACGTTCATCGCGCGCAGCTCGTACAGGATCTGCCACTCGGGGTGCGGGGTGCCGGGCGCGGAACGCCGGATGAGCTGCTGCTCGGAGCCGTCGGGCGCCCGGTAGCGCAGTACGGCCTGGTAGCCCGGGCCGACGGTGGGCGCACCGGTGGGCGCCGGGGGCTGCGCCGCGGGACCGGGACCGGCCTGCGGCTGCCCGGGCGGACCGGGAGGCGCGGGCGGCTGACCCGTCACGGCCGGACCGGCCAGCATCGTCGCGGCATGGTCGAGCCCGCCGCCGGGCGCACCGGGCGCACCGGGAGCCCCCGGCGGACCGGGAGGCTGGGGTACGCCGGGACCCGCGAGCATGGTGGCCGCCTGATGGGCCGAGCCACCGGGCGCCCCGGGCGGGCCGGGAGGCGCGGGCGGCTGACCGGCACCCGGAGCACCGGGCGGACCGGGAGGCGCAGGCTGACCCGTCACGGCCGGACCCGCCAGCATCGTCGCCGCATGATCCAGCCCACGCCCCAGCGAACCCGGAGCACCAGGCGGACCCGGAGGCGCCGGCGGCTGCCCCGCACCCGGAGCACCCGGCGGACCCGGAGGCGCAGGCTGACCCGTCACGGCCGGACCCGCCAGCATCGTCGCCGCATGGTCCAGCCCGCCACCGGGCGCACCCGGAGCACCCGGAGCACCCGGAGCACCCGGAGCACCAGGCGCACCAGGCGCACCGGGAGCCCCCGGCGGGCCGGGCGGCGTCACCGGCTGCCCGCCCGGCCGGGAGACCTGGGCCTTGCTCGTCGGCGCATCGGCGATGGACCCGGAATCCGGGCCCGCGTCGGCCCCGAGGTGCAACGCAGGCGCGATCGCCGTCTTCGGGAGCTGGCTGCCCCCGGCCATCAGCGTGGTCTTCGCCTCCGAGGCCGTGCCGGACGGCGGCGCCATGTCCTCCAGGTCCGAGCCCGACAGGGGCGGCGCGAACACCGTCGCGGGCAGCGGTACGGACACGTCGTCCGCACCGGGGTTCACATCGGTCCCGGCCCACGGCGTGGCCCCCACGGGCACCCCGTCGTTGGCCGTCGGCTCGTACGGCACCTCGCGGCGCAGCGGCACCGCCTCCACCGGCTCGGGCGCGGACGCCCGAACGGGTTCCGGCGCAGCCGGAACCACAGGCTCCGGCGCAGACACGGGGGCAGGGGCGGGCTCAGGCACCGGCGCAGCCGCGGCCGGCGCCGGCGGAATCCCCGCCCGGTCCGCCGCCTCCTGCAGCCACTCCGGCGGACTCAGCATGAACGAGGTCTGCTCCGAGTCGATCCGCGGCGCCGGCACCGAAGCCTCCGCCACCGGCGCGGCCGCAGCCCCGTACTCCTCCTCGTACCGGCGGATCACCTCACCCACCGGCAGCCCGGGCCACAGCGTCACCTCACCGCTGTCCCGCGCGATGACCAGCCTCTGCCGGCCGCCACCGGACACCGGACCGGCCGCGCGGTCCTCCGCCCACACCACGAACCCGAGCCCGAACTCCCGTACGCGCACCTCCCGGTGCTGGTACGCGGGCACGTCCCCGTTGATCCACTCCTCGGCGCGCTCCTGCGCCTGCGCAAACGTCACCATCGCGCCGTCACCCCTCCACCGGTGCCGCACCCGGCCCCGCAACCGACCCGGACACGGGAACCGAGCGGGCGAATCCGCCGTCCACCATCAGACCGGCCACCGTCTCCAACTCCGGCGGGTTCCCCGCCAACCGCTCCAGGAAGGCATCGAAATCGGCACCGCACGGCAGCAACAACCGCTCCACGCGCTCCTGCACCGACCAGCCGTCCCGGTCGCGGGCGTCGTCGTACGGGGAGAACCAGACCGAGCCGATCGCCTGGCCCTTCACCTTCACCGCGAGCAGACCCCCCTGGACGAAGGCCACGCACAGGTAGTCCTTCGTCAGGTGGTCCCGCAGACACTTGTTGACGTACACGAGGTCGTTGACCGCCGCCTCCTCACGCACCGTGAAGAAGGGCTGGTCCACCAGCAGACCGAGCTCCACGTCCAGCCCCGCGCCCACCGGCGCACAGCCGCCCGCCGCCTTCAGGAACGCGCGGTACGCCTCCGGCAGCCGGTAGCCGAGGTCCTCCTCGACACCCTGCACCGCCTCCTCGGACACCGACACCACCGACTTCGGCAGCCCCAGGTGCACCGGACGCAACTCCTGCAACGGCCGCGTCCCACGCTTGCCGTGGTCGACCGGCGCCGTCGCCAGGCCCGCGTGATGCCGCAGCAGCGCCTTCACCTCGACCGGGACCAGCTCCATCCGACGCGTCTTCGCCACGTGGTGCCACGTCCAGCCGTGCGGGGTCGCCACCGGTCCGACGGTGTCCCACAGCGCATGGCCAGCCGCGTGCATCGCCGCGTTCGCGGACACGCAGTCCGTCAGCCGCAGCTCGTCCACACCGAAGCCCTCCGGCGGCTCGGCGATCTCCACCGCCGCACGCGCGTACGGGGAGAAGTCGGGATGTCCGTCCCCGTCCATCCGCACACCGTGGGGATGCCGAGCAGCCCGGACCGGGTCCGGGAAATGCACGACCTGCCCCGAGTACGCGGCGTTGGGTGGCGCGGCCTGCTGCCCGAGCCGACCTGTCGTCATGGCGGTAGCCCCCTGCTGGATCTGGCTGGTTCACCACAGCCTATGTGCTCCGGCAAGAGCGTCACCCGCCCGCAACCCCCGCACCCGCGCACGGGCCAGGAACATCCGAATTGATACGAATATTCGACCCCGCTTCCACACGACAGGTGACATTTGACAGGCTGTCCCCTCAGCACGGGGGCGTGCGCGACAGCGGCCACCACCGCCGCCACGGGAGGGAAGACGCGACCATGCAGAACACCGCCACACGCACAGACACGGCCGACGGCGCCTCAGGAACGGGCGGACAGGCCGCACAGGACGGACAGACAGCCGGACCGGCGGGCGGCCCGGCCGGCGACCCGCGCCTGCGCTGGAGCAGCACCGACGGCCGACCCGCCGCCCCCGTACTGCGCTTCCGCCGCGACGGCATCCTCCCCACCGTCGCCGCAGCCCTCTCCGTACGCGGCGAAACCCTCACCGGCACCGCCGGCAAGGCCGACCAGCCACCCGCACTCCACCCCCTCGTCCAGGACTTCCTCGACACCCTCACCAGCGGCCAGCGGGAACGCTTCACCGGCCGCTGCCCCGAGGCGATCCTGCTCTCCCGCCACCTCACCGCCGCCGAAGGCGCCCGCAGCCGCCGCGCCTCCCGCAAACCCCTCACCGCGAACGAAGCCCGCCGCTCCCTGAAACACTCCAAGATCACCGCCCGCCGCATCCGCGAAGACGGCGACCCGCTCCACGGCACCTACGCACCCCCGTGCCGCTCCTGCGAAGCCCTCCTCGCCCACTTCGGCGTCCGCGCCGTCGACCTCACCCCCGCGTCAGAGAAGGCCTGACCCCCGCCACCATGACCACCTCCTCCGCCTCCTACGACCGCTCCTCGGCCACCCGCTTCCCCGCCGCCGTGGACACCGCCCTGCGCACCGCCGGCTGGGAGCCCGGCCGCTGGGACATCAAGCAGGCCGAGTTCTGGGCCGACGCCCTGCGGGACCACACCACCCCCGCCGGACACCGGCACACCGTCTTCCCCGCAGCCGTCGAGGCCTGGGCCGAATTCGGCGGGCTCACCGTCACCGCCCCCGGCACCGGCCGCCAGATAGCGCCCGTCCCCGTGCGCCTGGACCCCCTCACCGGACTCCACCTCGCACGCACCTTCGCCGACCTCGGCCGCGCGCTGTCCACCGAGCTCTGCCCCCTCGGCGTCGACGCCGACGCCGGCTCGCACCTCGCCATCGACCGCGAGGGCCGCGTCTACGGCATCGACCACACCGGCGACTGGTACCTCGGCGGCGCCGTGGACGAAGCCCTGACCCTCCTCCTGACCGGCCTCCAGCCCACCCGCCTCACCACGACCCCCTGACCCCGACCCCCTGACCCCGACCCCGCCCGGGGCCCGCCCTGCGGAACGGCCGCGGCACAGCCCCGGAACGGCGGCCGCCCCGGGGCGGGCTCATGCCCGCCGGGGACCACCCGGCAGGACCGCCGAGACCTTGAAACCACCCTCGTCCGTCGGACCGGACACGAACACCCCGCCCAGCCCGAGCACCCGCTCACGCATCCCGACCAGCCCGTTCCCACCGCTCGGCAGCCCCGGCCGCACCCCGTCCGCCCCGCACGGCCCGTTCTCCACCTGCATGGCCACCTCACCCTCCCGATGAGCCAGCCGCACCACGACCCGCGCCCCCGGCGCATGCTTGTGGCAGTTGGTCAAAGCCTCCTGCACCACCCGGTACGCCGTCTGCTCCACCTCCGCCGGATACCCCGCCCCCGCACCCCGGACATCCAGCTCGACGACCATCCCGGCCGCCCGCGACTGCCCGACCAGCGCCTCCAGCTCACCCAGCGAGGGCCCGGGCCCGTCCTCGAAACCCCCCACCAGCGCAGCCACCGGCACCACCGCAGGAGCCCGCTTCGGCGACTCGGCCGCCCGCAGCACCCCCAACATCTCCCGCAGCTCCGTCAACGCCTGCCGCCCCATGTCACCCACCAGCGCCGCGTTCTTCGCCGCCCGCACCGGATCCTTGGCCGCCACCGCCTCCAGCGCCGCCGCATGCACCACCATCAGCGACACCCGGTGCGCCACCACGTCGTGCATCTCCCGCGCGATCCGCGTCCGCTCCTCCGTACGGGCCCACTCGGCCCGCTCCTCCGCCCGGTCCGCGAGCAGCGACAGCTCCCGCTCCAGCGAGTCCGCCCGCTCCTGCAGGCTCTCCATCAGCCGCCGCCGCGCCCCTATGTACAGACCCAGCAGCACCGGCGGCACGGTCAGCGCCACCGCCACGAACACCGACAGCACGATGACGAGCGACTGCGAGGCCCCCTGGTCCCCGCTGGTCCGCACGTACATCACCACGAACGTCGCCACCAGCGACATCGAGGCCAGCGTCGCGGTGATCCGCCGCGGCACCTCACAGGCGGCAAGCGTGTACAGCCCCACCACCCCGAGCAGGAACCCCATCGCAGCCGGCGACACGGCGATCCCCACCAGCACCACCGCGATCGGCCAGCGCCGGCGCAGCACCAGCGTGGACCCCACCACGATCCCGAACAGCACCCCGACCGCCACCGGCACCCCGGCCTCGCGCGCGAAGGGCACCCCCTCGACGGCGCACTCGACGGCGGACACCGCCGCCAGCCCCACATCGAGCACGGCCCCCCGCCGCCGCTCCCACCACAAGGGCCCGTCGCGCCCGGCCCCGCCCTGCTCTTCCCCCGTAAAGGTCATGCCGTCCAGCGTACGCAGCGCCCCCAGCACAGAGGCGACCGAAATTCCGGCAGACCTGCGGTAATCGCACGTACGACTGAATCGTCCGCTGACCAAGACCTGAATCCCGCATTCCGGACGACATTGGCGACATGACCGAAATCCGACGTCGCCCGGGCGACGGCACAGGCGGCCTCCGCACGGGCGCCGCAACCTTCGAGGACCTCCGCGAACAGGCCATCGCCCTCCGTCGCGAGGGCCTCAGCCGCCGCCAGATCCGCGACCGCCTGCGCGTCCACAACAACGACATCCTGGGCCGCCTCCTGGACGGCGAACCGGCCCCCGAATGGACCAGGCGCCCGAACGCGAAGGACGACCTCCGCGACCGCGCCCGCGAACTCCGCCTCCAGGGCATGACCTACGACCAGATCCAGCTCGAGCTCGGCTGCTCGAAGAGCTCGATCTCCCTCTGGGTCCGCGACCTCCCGAGGCCGGCTCCGAAACGGACCCCTGGCGAGCAGGCGACGCTCGCCTCCCGCAAGCGCTGGGAACGCGAACACGCGGTACGGGACAAGCAGCGGACGGACACGAAATCCGCAGCGCGATCCGAGATCGGGAACCTCGGCGACAAGGAGCTCTTCGCCGCAGGAGTCGCCCTGTATTGGGCGGAAGGAGCTAAGGACAAGACGTACGACCGCCGAGAGAAGGTGCATTTCATCAACAGTGACCCGGGGGTCATCCGGGTGTTCATCGCCTGGCTCGAGCTCATCGGCGTCGAGCGCGAGCGCATCCGCTATCGCGTGGCGATCCACGAATCGGCCGACGTGGCCGCGGCCGAGCTGTACTGGGCCGACCTCGTAGGCGTGGACGTGAAGCTGTTCGCCAGGACCACCCTCAAGCGGCACAACCCCAAGACCACCCGCAAGAACGTCGGAGAGAACTATCGAGGCTGCTTGATTCTGTACGTCAGCCAAAGCGCCGAACTTTATCGTCGCATCGAAGGCTGGTGGTGCGGCATAGTAGATGCCGTCGACTCGACCGACGAAGATCAATGTCCGGTTTAGTCCAAAATGGTCCCCTGTGGTGTAATTGGCAGCACTGAGGCTTTTGGTGCCTTATGTCCGGGTTCGAGTCCTGGCGGGGGAGCTTCACAGGTTCGGGTCCTGACCGGTCGGTCGGGACCCGGCCTCGTTCCCGGGGTGTAACGCCCCGGTATCCTTCACGGGTCCACCACCCGAAGCCGAAGGGCATCCCCGTGAGCGCCAACCGCCCGGCAGCCGTCGTCGTACTCGCAGCGGGTGAAGGCACCCGCATGAAGTCGGCCACTCCCAAGGTTCTGCACGAGATCTGCGGGCGCTCGCTCGTGGGCCACGTCGTCGCCGCCTCGCGCGAGCTGGACCCCGCACACCTCGTGGTCGTCGTCGGCCACGCCCGCGAGCAGGTCACCGCGCACCTCGCCGGGATCGACGCCGGCGTCCGCACCGCCGTCCAGTACGAGCAGAACGGCACCGGGCACGCCGTCCGCATGGCCCTGGAAGAGCTCGGCGGCCAGCAGGACGGCACCGTGGTCGTCGTCTGCGGCGACACCCCCCTGCTGACCGGCGAGACCCTCGAGCAGCTCGCGGCCACGCACGAGGCCGACGGCAACGCCGTCACCGTGCTCACCGCCGAGGTCCCGGACTCCACCGGCTACGGCCGGATCATCCGCGGCGCGGACGGGGCCGTCACCGCCATCGTCGAGCACAAGGACGCCACCGACTCCCAGCGCGCGATCCGGGAGATCAACTCCGGGGTCTTCGCCTTCGACGGGGCCCTCCTCGCCGACGCCCTCGGCAAGGTGCGTACGGACAACAGCCAGGGCGAGGAGTACCTCACCGACGTGCTCGGCATCCTGCGCGAGGCGGGGCACCGCGTCGGCGCGGCGGTCGGCGCCGACCACCGCCAGATCCTGGGGATCAACAACCGCGTGCAGCTCGCCGAGGCCCGCGCCCTGCTGAACGCGCGCCTGCTGGAGCAGGCGATGCTCGCGGGCGTGACGGTGGTCGACCCGGCGAGCACGTTCGTGGACGTGACGGTGACGTTCGGGCAGGACGCGCTGATCCACCCCGGCACGCAGCTGCTCGGCACGACGCACGTCGCCGAGGGCGCCGAGGTCGGTCCGAACACGCGGCTCAAGGACACGCAGGTGGGCCCGCGGGCCCGCGTGGACAACACGGTGGCGGACACGGCGGTGATCGGCGAGTCGGCGTCCGTCGGCCCGTACGCGTACCTGCGCCCCGGCACGAACCTGGGCCTGAAGGCGAAGGCCGGCACGTACGTGGAGATGAAGAACGCGACGATCGGTGAGGGCACGAAGGTGCCGCACCTGTCGTACGTGGGTGACGCGACGATCGGCGAGTACACGAACATCGGCGCGGCGAGCGTGTTCGTGAACTACGACGGTGAGCACAAGCACCACACCACGGTCGGCTCACACTGCAAGACGGGTTCGGACAACATGTTTGTGGCGCCGGTCACGATCGGGGACGGCGCGTACACGGCCGCCGGATCGGTGATCACGAAGGATGTGCCGCCGGGTGCGCTGGCGGTGGCCCGTGGTCAGCAGCGGAATATCGAGGGCTGGGTGGCCCGCAAGCGTCCGGGAAGCGCTGCGGCGACGGCGGCTCAGTCGGCGGTCCAGGAGGACTCCGACCCCCGTTGAGGCCTCGTTGAGGTGAACTGACCGGAAACAGGTACGCCCGGGACGGCGTACCGTGATAGGTGCACGCAATTCGGCTGGCTCACCGTGTGCGGGACGGACGCACACGGGGGCGAGCAGCTTTCAACACGTCTGAGGAGACTGTGCTGTGACCGGGATCAAGACGACCGGCGAGAAGAAGCTGATGCTCTTCTCCGGCCGCGCCCACCCCGAGCTGGCCGAGGAGGTTGCGCATCAGCTGGGCGTTGCCCTCGTGCCGACCAAGGCTTTCGACTTCGCGAACGGTGAGATCTACGTTCGTTTCCAGGAGTCGGCTCGTGGCGCGGACTGCTTCCTGATCCAGAGCCACACGGCTCCGATCAACAAGTGGATCATGGAACAGCTGATCATGATCGATGCGCTGAAGCGCGCGTCGGCTCGCTCCATCACCGTGATCATCCCGTCCTACGGGTACGCCCGCCAGGACAAGAAGCACAAGGGCCGCGAGCCGATCTCGGCCCGCCTGGTCGCCGATCTGCTGAAGACGGCGGGTGCGGACCGCATCCTGACGGTCGACCTGCACACGGACCAGATCCAGGGCTTCTTCGACGGCCCGGTGGACCACCTTTCGGCGCTGCCGGTCCTGGCGGACTACGTGGGCGCGAAGGTGGACCGCACCAAGCTGACGATCGTGTCCCCGGACGCCGGCCGCGTGCGCGTCGCCGACCGCTGGTGCGACCGTCTGGACGCGCCGCTGGCGATCGTGCACAAGCGCCGTGACAAGGACGTCGCGAACCAGGTGACGGTCCACGAGGTCGTCGGTGAGGTCCGGGGCCGTGTCTGCGTCCTGGTCGACGACATGATCGACACGGGTGGCACGATCTGCGCCGCTGCCGATGCGCTGTTCGCGCACGGTGCGGAGGACGTGATCGTGACGGCCACGCACGGCATCCTGTCGGGGCCGGCCGCGGACCGTCTGAAGAACTCGAAGGTCAGCGAGTTCATCTTCACGAACACCCTGCCGGACCCGTCCGACCTGGAGCTCGACAAGATCACGGTGCTGTCGATCGCGCCGATGGTCGCGCGTGCGGTGCGCGAGGTCTTCGAGGACGGTTCGGTCACGAGCCTGTTCGAAGAGCAGCAGTAAAGATCCTTTTGGGTGCGGCCTCCGCGCCGGGTAGACTCTACGAGTTGCTCGGCGAGGGAGGCCGCACCTTTTTGGGTGTCGGCGCTCCGTTATCGACGCGCTCTTCGTAGCAGGCCGTTCAGGCCGGGTGACTGTGTCCATTTCCATCACCCCACGAGGAGTGAGCATGTCCGAGGTCAAGCTTTCCGCTGCCACCCGCACCAACTTCGGCAAGGGCGCTGCCCGTCAGGCCCGTCGCGACGGTCTGGTTCCCGGTGTCATCTACGGTCACGGCACCGACCCGAAGCACGTTGACGTCGAGGGCCACGGCCTGATGATGGCGCTGAAGACCCCGAACGTCCTGCTCTCCCTGGACATCAAGGGCGACGGCACCGAGCTGGTCATCCCGAAGGCCGTTCAGCGTCACCCGGTCAAGCGCACGCTGACCCACGTCGACTTCCTGATCGTCAAGAAGGGCGAGAAGGTCACCGTCGAGGTCGCCGTCGTCACCGAGGGCGACCTGGCCGCCGGCAACAACATGCTGGAGACCCTCCTGACCACCATTTCGGTCGAGGCCGAGGCCACCCACATCCCGACCGAGGTCACCGTCTCGATCGAGGGCCTCGAGGCCGGCGCCACCATTCACGCGTCCGACCTGGTCCTGCCGGCCGGCACCACGCTGGCCGTCGACGGCGAGACCGCCGTTCTGCAGGTCGTGGCCCCGCAGGCCGAGGAGCCGGCCGCCGAGGCCGCCACCGAGGGCGCAGAGGCCTGAGCCTCGCTTTCCCACCTCAGCACTTGCTGAACGACCGCCGTCCGGCTCCACTGGGAGCGGGACGGCGGTCGTCCTCGTTAAGGAGCATGGATGTCGGACGACGCGGCGCCGTGGCTGATCGTCGGCCTCGGTAATCCCGGGGCGGAGTACGCGGGCAACCGCCACAACATCGGGTTCATGGTGGTGGATCTGCTGGCGGAGCGGATGCGCGGGAAGTTCAAGGCGCACAAGGCGCGGGCGCAGGTGGTGGAGGGCCGGATGGGTCCGCCGGGGCCGGCGAACCGGCGGGTGGTGCTGGCCAAGCCCATGTCGTTCATGAACCTGTCGGGCGGGCCGGTGACGGCGCTGCGCGATTTCTACAAGGTGCCGCTGGACCGGATCGTGGCGGTCCATGACGAGCTCGACATCGATTACCCGACGCTGCGGCTGAAGCTGGGCGGCGGGGACAACGGGCACAACGGTCTGAAGTCGATGACGAAGTCGATGGGGGCGGACTACCACCGGGTGCGGTGCGGTATCGGCCGTCCGCCGGGCCGTATGCAGGTGGCGGACTTCGTGCTGAAGGACTTCTCGTCGACGGAGCGCAAGGAGCTGGACTGGTTCGTGGACCGGGCCGCGGACTCCGTGGAGTGCCTGATCGCGGAGGGCCTGGAGCGGGCCCAGTCCGCGTACAACTCCTGACGGCTGCTACATCTCGTCGATCTGCGTCAGGTCGATTGCGATGTCGTACGGCTGCGAGACCTTGAGCTCCCGGTGGTAAATGCCCTGACACACGTACGCCCTGGTGTGCGGGTCGAGGTCGTAGACATAGACGACCGGGTGGTCGTCCTCGCCCTCCATCTTCACCAGCCAGAAGTGCGGGATACCGGCTGCGGCATACTTCTGCGGCTTGCTCTCGGTGTCCCGCGCTTCGGAGTCGGGGGACACGACTTCGACGGCCAGCAGGACATCAGCCACCTGGTAGCGGGTCTGCCTGCGCCCGGTCACGGCTTCGGCGTGCACGACAAGAACGTCCGGCTCGGGAGCGTTGCGCTTGTCGATCACCACGGTCATTTCCCGCTTGACCCGGAGCGTCTTGGGCGCCGTGTCCCTCAGACCGTTCGTCAGCAGATGAAGTACGTCCGTGTGGAAATTGCGCTGCGGGCTCACGAAGACCAGGCTCCCGTCGATCAGCTCCGTGTGTGGCGGGAGGTCCGGCAGCGTGAAGAGGTCGTCCACGGTGTATCCGTCCGCCGGTGGGCGGGGCCAGGTGTGCTCGGCGGTCATGGCTGCTCCCATGGACGGCATTCTGATCCGGGGAACCAACCGTAGCGCCCGGTATCCGTGTCCGTCATCACAAAGGGTGACGGACACGGATACCCGGCGGCGTCAGCCGGTGTTGCGCAGGCCTGCCGCCACGCCGTTGACCGTGAGGAGCAGGGCTCGGGCGAGCAGCGGGTCGGGGTCTTCGCCGCGGGCGGCGGCCGCGCGCTGGCGGGCCAGCAGGGAGACCTGGAGGTAGGAGATCGGGTCCAGGTAGGCGTCGCGGACGGCGAAGGTCTGCTGGAGGACCGGGTTGGAGTCGAGGAGCTTCTGGCCGCCGGTGATGCGCAGGACCTCGCGGACGGTGAGCTCGTGTTCGGCTTCGATGCGGGCGAAGACGTGCTTGAGGTCGTCGGGGACGAGGGTGTCGACGTAGTGGCGGGCGATCCGCAGGTCCGTCTTGGCCAGCGTCATCTCGACGTTGGAGAGGAAGTTGCGGAAGAAGTGCCAGCGCTCGCCCATCTCGGCGAGGGCGGCTTCGCCGCCCGCTTCGCGCAGGGCCTTGAGGCCGGAGCCGACGCCGTACCAGCCGGGGACGATCTGGCGGGACTGGGTCCAGCCGAAGACCCAGGGGATGGCGCGCAGGCCGTCGAGGCCGGCGCCGGAGTCGGGGCGGCGTGAGGGCCGGGAGCCGAGGTGGAGGTCGGCGAGCTGGTCGACGGGGGTGGCGGCGAAGAAGTACGACGGCAGGTCCGGGTCCTCGACGAGCTCGCGGTACGCGGTGTGTGCGGCGTCGGAGACGGTGTCCATGGCCGCGTCCCAGCGGGCGAGGTCGTCCTCGGACTGGCGGGGGGCGGTGTGCAGGGCGGAGGCCTGCAGGGTCGCCGCGACGGTCAGTTCGAGGTTCTCGCGGGCGAGGGACGGTACGAGGTACTTGTCGGAGATGACCTCGCCCTGCTCGGTGACCTTGATCTCGCCTTCGAGGGTGCCCCAGGGCTGCGCGAGGATCGCGTCGTGGGAGGGGCCGCCGCCGCGGCCGACGGTGCCGCCGCGGCCGTGGAAGAGGCGCAGGCGCACTCCGTAGCGGTGGGCGACGTCGCGCAGGCGGCGCTGGGCGCGGTGGATCTCCCACTGGCTGGTGGTGATGCCGCCGAACTTGCTGGAGTCGGAGTAGCCGAGCATGACCTCCTGGACGTCGCCGCGCAGGGAGACGAGGCGCCGGTAGGAGGGGTCGGCGAGCATGGCGTCGAGGATGACGTCGGCGGCCTTGAGCTCGTCGGTGGTCTCCAGGAGCGGGACGATGCCGATCTTGGCCCAGCCGGCGTGGAGGTCGATGAGTCCGGCTTCGCGGGCGAGGACCGCGGCGGCGAAGACGTCGTCGGCGCCCTGGCACATCGAGATGATGTAGGACTCGATGACCTCGGGGCCGAACTTCTCGAAGGCGTCCTTGATGGCGGAGAAGACGCCGAGGGTCTTCTGGCCGGCGGCGTCGAGCGGTGCCGGGGTGGGTGCGAGCGGCCGGCGGGAGCGCAGCTCCTTGGCGAGGAGCTTGCCCCGGTAGTCGCGGGGCATGTCGGCGTAGCGCCACGATTCCTCGCCGAGGCGGTCGAAGAGCTGGCCGAGCGCGTGGTGGTGGGCGTCGGCGTGTTCGCGGACGTCCATGGTGGCGAGCTGGAGGCCGAAGGCGGCCAGTGTGCGGATGGTGCGGTCCATGCGGCCGTCGGCGAAGAGGGCGCCGCGGTGTTCGCGCAGGGAGGTCTGGATGAGGGTGAGGTCGGTGAGGAGCTCGGCGGTGCCGAGGTAGTCGCGGCCTTCCTCGTGGGGGGTGCCCTTGGCGAGGCGCTCGCGGGTGTTGACGAGCTTCTGGCGGATGCAGGTGGCCTTGAGGCGGTACGGCTCCTCGGCGTTCAGCCGCTTGTAGCGCGGGCTGATCTCGGGGAGGCGTTCGAGGTCGGCCTGGAGGGAGGAGAGGAGCTCCTCGGTGGCGCCGGTGTAGCGGATGGAGTTCGACAGCAGTCCGCGCAGGAAGTCGACGAGTTCGAGGGCGTCGGTGATGCCGTGCTCGTGCTGGAGGATCAGTACGTCGCGGGTGACGTCGGGGGTGACGTTGGGGTTGCCGTCGCGGTCGCCGCCGATCCAGGTGCCGAAGGTGAGCGGGCGGGTGCCTGCGGGCAGCTCGACGCCGACGCGCTGGAGCTCTGCGGCGAGGTCCTCGAGCACGTCCCCGACGGCGCCGGCGTGCAGCTCGTCGAGGTAGTAGATGGCGTTGCGGGCCTCGTCGGCGGGTTCGGGGCGCACGACGCGGAGCTCGTCGGTCTGCCAGACGAGGTCGATGAACTCGGCGAGGCGCAGGTCGTGGCGGCGGCGGTCGCCGGTGCCGGAGACGGGCTCTTCGAGGAGGGCGGCGATGCGGCGCAGCTTGTTGAGGACGCTGCGGCGGGCCGCTTCGGTGGGGTGTGCGGTGAAGACGGGTCGGACGTTGAGGTTCCGGACCGTCTCGCGCAGGTGTTCGGGGTCGGCGTCCTTGAGCATGTCGGCGGTGCGGGCGAGCAGCCCGCCTTCGGCGGCTCGGTGGGCGCGCAGTTCCTTGCCGCGGTGTACCTGTTCGGTGACGTTGGCCAGGTGGAAGTAGGTGGAGAAGGCCCGTACGAGCTTGGCGGCGGTCTCCAGGTCGGTGTCGCCGAGCAGTGCGGCGGCGGCTTCGCCGTCGGTGCGCGTCAGGGCGCGCACTCGTTCGACGAGGTCGAGGAGGTCTTGGCCTTCCTGGCGGACGAGGGTCTCGCCGAGGAGGTCGCCGAGGCGGCGGATGTCCGCCCGCAGCTCTGCGTTGGCGGCGACGGCGGTGGCCTGGGCCTTGGCCGGGGTGGAGGAGGCCTGGTCAGCACTGCTCACAGGTGCGGCTCCTTGCAGTGTTCGAGCGCTACTGGGAGGTGGGCTCCGGGGTGCGCGGGGGCGTGCGTCCCGGATTTCCTCCCCCAGCCACGGCTGGGAGGGGCCCCGGGGGTGTCCCCCACCTGATGCGCAGCTCGGCTGCCCGTGCGGACCGCGCTGTCCGACGACACCAGGATAGGTGTCATCGGCTCGCGCCCCGCTAAACGTCTCATCAGGCGGCGCGCGGGCCGTGGCGGGCGCCGTTTCGAGCGCCGCGGGCCGGGCCGTGCTCCCCTTGCCCCCGGCTGTGGCTTTGCCATACTTACGATGCCGTAGGTTACGCGTCCGTAGCCTGGGCGGGCGCCAGGCGCCTGCCGATTCCTCACCCCCAGGGGACCTTCATGACCACCAGTCCCGAGCTGATCGAGGACGCCTCGGCGGCCTCCGATTCCGATTCCCCTTCCCCAGCGCCCTCTGCGACCCTCGGAGGCGAGAGCAAGCGGTCCGTCGAGCAGATCGCCCTCCTGCTGTTCATCGTCGTTCCCTTCCTGGCGCTGCTGGCGGCGATTCCGCTGGTCTGGGGCTGGGGGGTGAGCTGGCTGGACCTGGGCCTGATGGTGTTCATGTACTTCCTGGCCTGCCATGGGATCACCATCGGCTTCCACCGGTATTTCACGCACGGTTCCTTCAAGGCGAAGCGGCCGCTGCGGATCGTGCTGGCGGTGATGGGTTCGATGGCGGTGGAGGGGCCGCTGGTGCGCTGGGTGGCCGACCACCGCAAGCACCACAAGTTCTCCGACCACGAGGGCGACCCGCATTCGCCGTGGCGGTTCGGGGAGACCGTCCCGGCGCTGATGAAGGGGCTGTGGTGGGCGCACATCGGGTGGCTCTTCGACGAGGAGCAGACCAACCAGCAGAAGTACGCGCCCGACCTGGTCAAGGACCCGGCGATCCGGCGGATCTCGCGTGACTTCGTCCTGTGGACGGTCGTCTCGCTGGCGATCCCGCCGCTGGTCGGCGGTCTGGTGACGATGTCGTGGTGGGGTGCGTTCACGGCGTTCTTCTGGGGCTCCCTCGTGCGCGTGGCGCTGCTGCACCACGTGACGTGGTCGATCAATTCGATCTGCCACGCGGTGGGCAAGCGCCCGTTCAAGTCGCGGGACCGCTCCGGCAACGTGTGGTGGCTGGCGGTGCTCTCGTGCGGGGAGTCCTGGCACAACCTGCACCACGCGGACCCGACCTCGGCCCGGCACGGCGTGCTGCGCGGCCAGGTCGACTCCAGTGCCCGGCTGATCCGCTGGTTCGAGCTGGCGGGCTGGGCGACGGACGTGCGCTGGCCGTCCCGGGACCGCATCGACGCCCGGCGCAGGGAAAACGCGTCGAACGCGGCATGATGGGGGACGTGGCGATCGACGGCAGCAGTTCCAGCAGCGACAAGCCCCGGCGCGGCCGCCGGGTCCGGATGACGGGCGCCGAACGGCGTCAGCAACTGCTGGACATCGGCCGCGCCTTGTTCGCCGAGAAGGGCTTCGAGGGCACGTCGGTGGAGGAGATCGCGGCGAAGGCCGGGGTGTCCAAGCCGGTGGTGTACGAGCACTTCGGGGGCAAGGAGGGCCTGTACGCGGTCGTCGTGGACCGGGAGATGCGCCAGCTGCTGGACGGGGTGACGGGCGCGCTGACGGCCGGGCATCCGCGGGAGCTGCTGGAACAGGCCGCGTTCGCGCTGCTGGACTACATCGAGTCGTACACGGACGGCTTCCGGATCCTGGTCCGGGACTCCCCGGTCGCCCAGTCGACGGGTACGTTCGCCTCGCTGATCAGCGATATCGCCACGCAGGTCGAGGACATCCTGGGGCTGGAGTTCAAGGCGCGCGGGTTCGACCCGAAGCTGGCCCCGCTGTACGCGCAGGCGCTGGTCGGGATGGTCGCGCTGACCGGGCAGTGGTGGCTGGACGTGCGCCGGCCGAAGAAGGCGGAGGTCGCGGCCCACCTGGTCAACCTGGCCTGGCACGGGCTGGACGGGCTGGAGTCGAAGCCGCGGCTGGTGGGCCACCGCAAGAGCTGAGCCCGCGGCGGCGGTGCGACGACGCGACGGCGCCCCGTCACCGGAGATCCGGTGACGGGGCGCCGTCGCGTGGCGCAGCACTGCCAGTGAGGCAGTCGGGCAGTCGGGCAGTCAGGCGAGGGGTTCCAGGAACTCGATCCGGTTGCCGACGGGGTCCTCGGAGTAGAAGCGGCGGTGCCCCGGCAGGTTGCCGTCCCAGACGACCTCGGCCCCCCGTTCCTCCAGTCTGCGCGCGTACGCCTCGATCCCGGTCACCCGCAGCCCCGGGTGCGCTTTGCGGGCGGGCCGGAAGTCCTCCTCGACGCCCAGGTGCAGCTGCACCGGCCCGGCGGCGAACCAGCAGCCGCCGCGGGCGGCGAGGACGGGCGGTTTGGGGACCTCGGTCATGCCGAGGACGTGGGTGTAGTACGCGCGGAGCCGGTCCTCCGAGCCGGGCGGCGCGGCGAGTTGGACGTGGTCGACTGCGGTCAGCACGGTCAGAGCTCCTTGCGGGCGACGGTGAAGATGCGGCGGAACGGGAAGACCGTGCCGCGCGGGCCGGGCGGGTAGGCCTCGCGCAGCAGGTCGCGGTACTCGGCGAGGAAGGCGTCCACGGCGTCCCGGTCGCCGCCGAGGGCGGTCAGGACGGGCCGCAGGGCGGTTCCCTTGACCCAGTCGAGCACCGGGTCGGGGCCGGACAGCAGCTGGTGGTACGTCGTCTCCCAGGTGTCGACGGCGCAGCCCAGCTCGGTGAACCGGGCCAGGTACTCGGCGGGTTCGAGGAGGTGGACGTAGCGGGCGCCGTGGCCGGCGAGCCGGCCCCGCCAACGCGGGGTGTCGCACAACTCGGCGAGCAGGGCGTGGCTGGGTGCGCTGAAGTTGCCGGGGATCTGGAAGGCGAAGGTGCCGCCGGGGCGCAGTCCGTTGATCCAGGCGGCGAAGGAGCCGGGGTGGCTCGGGACCCACTGGAGGGCGGCGTTGGAGACGATCAGGTCGTACGGCTCCTCGGGGAGCCAGCTCGCGAGGTCGCCGTGGTGGAAGTCGAGGCTGCCGCCGCCGATGGTCTTGCCCGCGTACTCGTCGGTGGCGCGCCGGAGCATTTCGGGGGAGAGGTCGAAGCCGGTGATGCGGGCCTCGGGCCAGCGTTCGGCGAGCAGCGCGGTGACGTTGCCGGGGCCGCAGCCGAGGTCGGCGATCCGGGCGGGGCGGGTGGGGAGTCCGGGTATCCGGTTCAGGAGGTCGAGGAAGGGGCGGGTTCGGTGTCCGGCGTGCCGGAGGTACTGCTGGGGGTCCCAGGTGGGCGCGGCGTGGGTGGTGGCTGTGGGGATCCTTGCCGACGCGGTATCGGAATGCATGTTCGAGCCTCCCTGCTGGCGGGGCGGGCGGAAGCGGAAGCTGTTCCGGCCCCCTCCATGCCCATCGTCGCCCAAAATATATCTTGACGTCAAGATTCCTGATCTCAAGATATCCATGCCCGAGATCCTCGATTTGAAGAGACTTCACGTCGACAGACCCCTTACACTGATCGGCATGGAGGACGAGGTCGACCGATTGGTCGCGGCATGGCGGCGGGAACGCCCTGACCTCGACGTGGAACCGCTCGAAGTGCTGAGCCGCGTCAGCAGGCTCGCCCGACACCTCGACCGCGCCCGCAGGCTCGCCTTCTCCGAGCACGGCCTGGAGCCTTGGGAGTTCGACGTCCTGACGTCGCTGCGGCGCGCCGGCGCGCCCTACCAGCTCTCCCCCGGCCAGCTGCTGACCCAGACGCTGGTCACCTCCGGCACCATGACCAACCGCATCGACCGGCTCGCCAAGAAGGGCCTCGTCGAGCGGCTGCCCGACCCCAACGACCGGCGGGGGGTGCTGGTCCGCCTCACGCCGGAGGGCCGCGACCGCGCCGACCAGGCCCTGGCCGGCCTGCTGGCCCAGGAGCGGGCGATCCTCGCCCAGCTCTCCCAGGCCCAGCGCGGCGACCTCGCGGCGCTGCTACGCCAGTTGACCGCTCCGTTCGACAACATCCCCGGCTAGGTCCGCCGGCCGCACCCCGGCCCGCCGGGCCAGTGCCACCGCCGCGAGCGTGGAGTGCACCCCGAGCTTGCCCAGCACGTTCTGCATGTGGGTGCGGACGGTGTGCGGGGACAGGAACAGCCGCGCCGCCACGTCCTTGCGGCCCAGCCCCGCCACCATGCAGCGCAGCACCTCGTGCTCCCGCGGCGTGAGGGACTCGACGAGCCGTTCGCTGTCGGTACGGTGCTTGCGCGCAGCGGTCAGCTCGCGGAGTACTCCGGTGAGCAGCGCGGGCGGCAGGTGGGTCTCCTCGCGCAGGACCCCGCGGATGACGGCGAGCAGCCGCGAGAGCGAGCAGTCCTTCGCCACCCAGCCGGAAGCCCCTGCCTGCAGGGCGAGCGCGGCCCGGCGCGGGTCGTCGCGCTCGGCGAGCACGACGGTGCGGACCCCGGGGTGGGACACCCGTACCCCGGCGACCAGCGCGATCCCGTCCGCGCCGGGCGGTGGCCCTGAGCCCTGCTCGCGCTGGGCGGGCACGCCCCCGGCGGCGGCGCCGAGATCGGCGTCGACCAGCAGGACGTCGAAGCGGCGGCCCTCGGCCACCGCCCGTTCGAGGCAGCGCAGCGCGGCGGGACCGCTGCCGGCCGCGGACACGTCCACGTCGGGCTCGGCCGCGAGCGCGGCTGCGAGCGATTCGGCGAAGATGCGGTGATCGTCGACCACGAGAACCCGGATGCGAACCACAAAACCCCCAAGGGTCGGGGAACGGACGACTGCGGGTACGGCGCCCGGACCGGGTGATCCGCAGCTGCCGCGGCCGCCGCCGAGACATCTCTGCACTACCCCGGACCGGACGCCGTACCCGGCGTGTCTCGACCCCTGAATCAACACCGGCCCCCACCGGTGTCACGCATCAGCGTAGAACGGGTCACGGCTCGCGGTTGGCCGAATAGCAGAAGTTTTCCGAGCGATTTTCGGGCTGGGCAGTGAGGAACGCGGTGCGAGGTGGCTTGAATTCGACGGTGTGGAAGGTCCGGAAGGCGGTTTCCGGCGGGCGCGTGCCACGGGCAGTTGCACGGAGGGCATTTCACCCGGCGTGTGCACGCCGGGCGCCCGCGCACCGCGCCCGCCCACGGCGCTGCCCCGCCCGCACGCGCTCCCTGCGCACGCCGCCGCACGCACCGCGCCCCCCGCACCATCGGGTGCGGGGGGGGCGCGGTGAGCGGGTGCGGCAAGGAGTCAGGAACGGTGCTTGCGCGTGAAGTTCCAGGCGTCCGTGATGATGCCGGTGAGGTCCGAGCGGGCCGGGGTCCAGCCGAGCTTCTCGTGGGCGGCGCGCGCGGAGGCGACGAGCACCGCCGGGTCGCCGGCCCTGCGCGGGGCGACCACCTCGGGGATCTCCGCGCCCGTGACCTTGCGGACCGTCTCGACGACCTCGCGGACCGAGAAGCCGTTGCCGTTGCCGAGGTTGCAGATCAGGTGCTCGCCCGCGGTGGCGGCCTCCAGGGCGGCCAGGTGGGCCTCCGCCAGGTCGGCCACGTGGATGTAGTCGCGGACGCAGGTGCCGTCCGGGGTCGGGTAGTCCTCGCCGAACACCGAGATCGACTCCCGCTCGCCCAGGGCCACCTGGAGCACCAGCGGGATCAGGTGGGTCTCGGGGTCGTGCCGCTCGCCGAACTCGCCGTACGCGCCCGCCACGTTGAAGTAGCGCAGCGAGACCGCCGCGACGCCGTGCGCCGCGCACTCCCCCGCGATCATGTGGTCGACGGCCAGCTTCGAGGCGCCGTACGGATTGGTGGGCTTGGTGACCGATTCCTCGGTGAGCAGGCCCTCGGTGGGCTCGCCGTAGGTGGCGGCCGTGGAGGAGAACACCAGCTTGCGCACCCCGGCGCCGCGCATCGCGGCGAGCAGGGCGAGCGTGCCGCCGACGTTGTTCTCCCAGTACTTGCCCGGATTGACGACGGACTCGCCGACCTGCGAGGACGCCGCGAAGTGCAGCACCGCGTCGTAGGAGGCGTCCAGGTAGCGGTCGGCGTCCTGGATCCGGCCCTCGATGAAGGCCGCGCCCGCCGGGACGCCCTCGCGGAAGCCGGTGGAGAGGTCGTCGAGGACCGTGACCTCGTGCCCGGCCTCCAGAAGGTGCGCCGCGACGACACTGCCGACGTATCCGGCGCCGCCGGTGACCATGTACTTAGATGACGCCGTCTTGCTCACTCGCCTACTGCCTCTCGCAGGGGGATGCACGCCGGATGCGTGCACATGCCGGTCACTGGCTTACCGGATTACGGGCCTCCGGGGAAATCGGCGGCCACCGGCACCGGCCCCGCCCGGTCCAGCAGACCGGTCCGGGCGGCCAGCGCCGCCGCCTCCAGCCGGGACCCGACGCCCAGTTTCATCAGCACCCGCTGGACGTGCGTACGGGCGGTGCTCGGCGCGATCTCCATGCCCGCGGCGATGAGCCGGGTGTCCTCGCCCTCGGCGACCCGGACCAGCACCTCCACCTCGCGCGGGGTCAGCAGCCGCAGCAGCCGGCTGCCCTCGTCGTCGGGCTGGGCGGCCGGGTTGAGCAGCTCCGCGAAGGCTCCCTGGAGCAGCTGCGGGGAGATCGCGACCTCCCCGGCCCGCGCCTTGGCCAGCGCCCGCTCCACGCCTTCGATCCGCTCGTCGTGGCGGACGTACCCCGAGGCGCCGGCGGCGAAGGCGGCCGCGATCCCGCGCGGGCTCGGCACCGGGCCGAGCACGACGACGGCGATCTGCGGCCGCTCCCGCTTGATGCGCACCACCGGCTCGAAGACCCCCGGCTCTGCGGGCGTGGCGGTGCCCAGCAGGCACACCTCCGGCGCCCGGCTGATGACCAGTTCGGCGGCGCCCGCGGCCGGGGCGGCCGCGGCCAGCACCCGGTGCCCGCGCAGCTTGAGAGCCGAGGCCAGCGCCTCGGCCAGCAGCCGGTGCTCGTCGAGCACCATGACCCGTACGCCCATCGCGCACCCACCCCCGACCCTTCTGCCCCGGCAAGCTACACGCTTGTTCGACGGTGCGCGGCGGATACCGCGCAGAAGCCCCCGGAAGGCGGACCTTCCGGGGGCTTCTGCACGCTGCGGTGAACGGCCGGGATCGGCCGGGGATCAGCTGGCGCTGAAGGAGACGAACAGGTACTCGGGGTCGCCCTTGTCGGAGTACGGCTTCCTGGCCGTGGTCCGGGAGATGAAGAGCTTGCCGTTGTGGTAGCGGTACTCGGAGAAGTCGGGCGAGAAGCCGGTCTCGGCGGTCCGGCTGGCCTTCTCGGCCGGGTTCTCCATGAGGACGGTCTCCTTCATGGTCGTACCGTCGATGCTGACGATCTGGCCGCCCTTGTCGTACGGGGGCTCCTTGTACGCGATGATGTGCGACCCGTCCATGCGGAGCGGGAACATGGTGTACCGCTCGCCCGCGTCGGCGCGGTCGGTGGTCTGCTTGCCGGTCTCCAGGTCGAAGGAGAGCAGCTCGTTGGTGCGGCCGGACGACGACTGGCCCTGGTGCTCGATCGAGGGCAGGTAGAGCTTGCCGTTGCCGACGACGAAGCCGGAGCACTTCTCGACCTCGGTGCCGCCGCACTTGCCGCCGAAGGTGCCGGAGGCGAGCGAGATGCGGGCCTTCAGCTCGCCCTTGGGGTCGACGACGAAGAGGTCGCTGACGCCGGAGGCGTTCTTGGCGGTCTTGCCGACGTCGGCGGCGACGATGAGGGGCTTCGTGGAGACGATGGACGCCCACTCGATGCCCGGGGAGAGCTTGTACGAGGCGGTCTGCGCGCCGGTGGCCGGATCCAGGGTCTGGGCGTACAGGGTCTGGCTGTCGCCGCGGCCGCACTTGCGGATCACGCCGAGGGCCTCGCCGCCGGCGTAGCCGCTGTCGTAGCAGCCCTCGCCGTCGACCTTGGGCGTCCACAGGGACTTGCCGTCGGCGAGGTTCCAGGCGGCGCCGCCGCTGGTGCCGCCGGCGGCGACGGTCTGGCCGCTGAGGGTGACCTCGTAGTAGGAGGCGGGCTTGTCACCGGTGGTGGCGCCCTTGGCGTTGCCGGACCACAGGAGCTTGCCGGCGTTCAGGTCGATGACGCCGACCTCGGTGCACGCCGGGTACTTGACCTCGGGCGTGGGCTGCGCGGGCCGGAAGAGGATCGCCGTCTTGTTGTCGCTGATGTGCTTGGTCGCGCCGCAGAGCTCGCCCGGGAGGGGGATCTCCCACTTCTTGGCGCCGTCGACGGTGTTGTAGCCGACGACCTTCGATACGTCGGACTTGACGTAGGTGGAGTCGGTGAGCCAGGAGCCCGCGACGGTGACGACGTCTTCCGGGGTCGGGTTCGGCTGGTTGAACAGCGGCTTCGACTTGACGTTGGCGGGCACCTTCTCCGAACCGGGGGTGCCGGCCGCGGGCTTGCCGCTGGGGCTGCCGTCCGCGGTGGGCTGCTTGTCGTCACCGCCGCCGTCGCCGGAGACGTACCAGAAGCCGCCCGCGACGATCAGGACGATGGCCAGCAGGGCCGCGCCGACGATCATCAGCTGGGTGCGCTTCTCGTTGCCGCCGCCCGGGCCCGCGGGCCGGGCGGCCTGCATCGGGGCCGTGGGCGCGCCGAACTGCGGCGGGGCGCCGGCACCGGGGGCCGGCTGCTGCTGCGGGTATCCGTAGCCCTGCTGCGGATAGCCGTACGCCGGCTGCCCCTGCGGGGGCACGGCCGGCGCGGCCGGCACGGTCGGCGGCACGGCCGGCGCTGCGGGCGGCTGCTGCGGGGCCACCGGCGCTGCGGGCGCCGCCGGCGGCGCGCCGAAGCTTCCGGGCTGCGGGGGCTGCGGGGCCTGCGGCGCTCCGAAGCCCTGGGGCGGGGGATCCTGCGGCGCTCCGAAGCCGCCGGCGGGCGGCTGGTTGGGGGGCGGCGGGGTACTCATCGCTTGCTACTGCCTCTCGGTGGGCGGCTCGGTGGACTCGTTCACTTGCCGAAGACCATCAGGAGCTTCTCGTCCGTGCCCTTGGCGAGAAGGCGGGTTTGGGAGATGAAGAGCCGGCCGTCCACGTAGTCGACCTTCGGGGTGTAGAAGGTGCTCTCGATGGGCGCGGAGGATCCCGACGGGTTGCGCAGCAGCGCGGTGGGCGTGCCGCCGGCTGCCGGGATCGAGACGACCTCGCCGCCCTGGTCGGAGGTGGCCTTGCGGTAGGCGAGCAGCTGGCCGTTCGCGGCCCCGACCGGGGTGAGGGTGCGGCCGTCGCCCGCGGGGGTGCGCCACTTGACCTTGCCGGTGCCCAGGTCGAAGGCGACGATCTCGTTGGCCTTGCCGGATCCGGCGACGGTCGGCATGTAGAGGGTGTTCGCGTCCACGGCGGTGGTGGAGCAGACCTCGACGGAGCGGAAGAGGCCGCCGTCGCACTCGGTGGCGAAGCTGCCCTCGCCGCTGACGGTGGCGCTCTGCTTGCCGTCGGGTCCGATGACCACGATGGCACGTTCCTTCTTGTCCTGGTTGCCGATGTCGAGGACGACGGGATCCAGCGAGTAGATGGCGGCGACCTTGTACTTCGCGGGCAGTTTGAAGGTCCAGCTCTTCTTGCCGGTGACCGGGTCGGCGGCCGACACCTCGCTGGAGAGGTCGTCGTCGTAGCAGGTGGAGACGGCGATCATCTTGCCGTTGTTGACGACGTACGAGTCGGGCTTGCAGCCCTCGGCGGTGGCGCTGCCGAAGAGCTTGTCGCCGGTGCTGACCTTGAAGGCGCTGGCGGTGCCGCTGCGGCTGACGGCGACGGTGTCGCCGGTGATGCCCAGGCTGGGGCTGGTCATGATGTCGAAGAGGCCCTCCTTGGGGACCTCCTTCGTCCAGCCTTCCTTGCCCGCCTTGAGGTCGACCTGCTTCATCTGGTTGCAGGTGGCGCTGTCCCCGTCGCCGTCCTTGAACATGACGACGGTCTTGGCCTCGGCGGTGGTCTGCCGGGTGACGGAGCAGATGGGAGTGGGGAACGCGAGCGTCCACTTCTCCTTGCCGTCGGTGACCCCGTAGGCGGTGAGGTTCTTCCAGACGCTCTTGACGACGGTGTCGCCGACGATCCACTGGCCGGCGGACTCCACGCCCATGCCGGGGCCGTCGATCTTGGCGGTCCTGAGCCAGAGCGTCTTGTCCTCGCCCTGCTTGCGCCCGGCGTTGAGGTCCTCGCCCGCCGTGGACCCGTTGCCGCTGCCGTCACCCTTGTCCACGCCGGCGGAGGGCTTGGCGTCGGCCGGGGCGGAGCTCTGCGCGACGGGCTTCTTCGGGTCCTCGTCGCTGCCGCCCGCGAAGGCGAAGTAGCCGCCGGTGCCGAGGACGAGGACGCCGGCGACGGCTGCGGCGATGACCACGGCCGTCTTCTTCTTCGGCGCCGCGCCCCCGGCCTGCTGCATCGGGGCGGTCGGCGCGCCGGGCGGCGGGAGGTAGCCCTGCTGCGGCATCGGCGGCGGCTGCACCGGGTGCATCGGCTGCGTCGGCGGCTGCTGGGCGTACGGGTTCTCGCCCTGCTGCGGGTAGCCGTAACCGGGCTGCGGCGGGCCGGGCAGGTGGCCGTAACCGGAAGGTGTGGGCGGCTGGTTCGGCGGCTGGGGCGGCTCGGTCATCAGCGCGTACCTTCGGCGTCGGGTGGCGTAGGGGGATCACCTTTCTATCACTGACAGCGCTCATACATCGGGCCGGTCCAGCCCCTGTTCCCAAGGGAGGACCGGCCCGTGACAACGCCGTTATCAGGCCAGTTGGCGCCTGCCGACGGCCCGGTCCGGCGAGAGCGCCTAGGCGTCCTCGGCCAGCTCGAGCCAGCGCATCTCCAACTCGTCCCGGTCCGAGATGAGTTCGCGCAGCTCCGCGTCGAGCTTCGCGACCTTGTCGAAATCGGTGGCGTTCTCGGCGATCTGGGCGTGCAGGTTCGTCTCGCGGTCCGACATCTTGTTGAGCTGGCGCTCGATCTTCTGGAGCTCCTTCTTCGCGGCGCGGGAGTCTCCGGAGGCCGTCGACTTGGCGGCGGCCGGGGCGGGCGCCGGGGCGGCCGCCTCGATCATCTTCTGCCGGCGCTCCAGGTATTCGTCGAGGCCGCGCGGCAGCATCCGCAGGCTGGCGTCGCCCAGCAGCGCCATCACCGTGTCGGTGGTGCGCTCGATGAAGAACCGGTCGTGTGAGATCACGATCATCGAGCCCGGCCAGCCGTCGAGGAGGTCCTCGAGCTGGGTGAGGGTCTCGATGTCGAGGTCGTTGGTGGGCTCGTCGAGGAAGAGCACGTTGGGCTCGTCCATCAGCAGCCGCAGGATCTGCAGCCGGCGCCGCTCACCACCGGAGAGGTCGCCGACGGGCGTCCACTGCTTCTCCTTGGTGAAACCGAACTGCTCGCACAGCTGACCGGCCGTCATCTCGCGGCCCTTGCCGAGGTCGACGCGGTCGCGTACGCGCTGCACCGCCTCCAGCACCCGCAGGGACGGGTCGAGTTCGCCGACCTCCTGGGAGAGGTACGCCAGCTTGACCGTCTTGCCGACGGTGACGCTGCCGGCGGCCGGCTGGACGTCGCCCTGGGTGCGGGCCGCCTCCGCGAGGGCGCGCAGCAGGGAGGTCTTGCCGGCGCCGTTGACGCCGACGAGGCCGACGCGGTCGCCGGGGCCGAGGTGCCAGGTGAGGTGCTTGAGCAGGGTCTTCGGCCCGGCCTGGACGGTGACGTTCTCCAGGTCGAAGACGGTCTTGCCGAGGCGGGCGTTGGCGAACTTCATCAGCTCGGACTTGTCGCGCGGCGGCGGCACGTCGGCGATGAGCTCGTTGGCGGCCTCGATGCGGTAGCGCGGCTTGGAGGTGCGGGCGGGGGCGCCGCGGCGCAGCCAGGCCAGCTCCTTGCGCATCAGGTTCTGCCGCTTGGACTCCTCCGTGGCGGCGATGCGGTCGCGCTCGGCGCGGGCGAAGACGTAGTCGCTGTAGCCGCCCTCGTACTCGAACACCGAGCCGCGCTGCACGTCCCACATGCGGGTGCAGACCTGGTCGAGGAACCAGCGGTCGTGGGTGACGCAGACGAGTGCGGAGCGGCGTTCCTGGAGGTGCTTGGCCAGCCAGGAGATGCCCTCGACGTCGAGGTGGTTGGTGGGCTCGTCGAGGACGAGCAGGTCCTGGTCGGCGATGAGCAGCTTGGCGAGCGCGATGCGGCGGCGCTCACCGCCGGAGAGCGGGCCGATGACGGTGTCGAGGCCCTGGCCGAAGCCGGGGAGGTCGAGGCCGCCGAAGAGTCCGGTCAGCACGTCGCGGATCTTGGCGTTGCCGGCCCACTCGTGGTCGGCCATGTCCCGGATGATCTCGTGGCGGATGGTCGCCGCGGGGTCGAGGGAGTCGTGCTGGGTGAGCACGCCCATGCGCAGGCCGCCGCTCTGGGTGACCCGGCCGGTGTCGGGCTCCTCGAGCTTGGCGAGCATGCGGATGAGGGTGGTCTTGCCGTCGCCGTTGCGGCCCACGACACCGATCCGGTCCCCCTCGGACACGCCGAGGGAGATGCCGTCGAGCAGGGTACGGGTGCCGTACACCTTGCTGACTGCCTCGACATTGACCAGATTGACGGCCATCAGGAGCGCTCCAGGTGGGGGTCCCCCCGGACGGGTCCCGGGGGAGGGTGTGGATCAGCCCCCCAGCCTAACGGTCCGGGCCGCCCCGGAACGTTCCACCAGGAGCCAGCCGCCCAGCGCCATGGCGATCGCGGCGGGCGCGGTGACCGGAAGGGCGATCAGGGTGGCGCTGTGGCCTTCGAGGAGGCCGCCGAGCCCGGTCGTGGACAGGCCGAGGATGCCGAGCAGGCACAGGGTGGTGCCGAGGGCGGCCAGCGGCCCGCTGCCGGGCTCGGCGGCGGTGCGCGCCGGGGCTTCGAACCTGCGGAAGAGGGCGACCAGTACGGCGGTCAGCCCGGCGGCGGCGAGCAGCCTCAGCGGGACCTGGGCCCACCAGGCGGCGGAGGCGGGCGCGGGGAGCGGGATGCCGAGCGCGAGCTGGAGCGCGTACACGGCGAGCATGGCGGTGAGGTGCCAGAGGAACGCGGTCATGGCGATGCCGTTGGCGGCGACGACCGTGCGCCAGACGCGGGGGCGGGCGAGCCGGGCGGTGGCGGGGGCCGCGAGCAGCTGCACGGCGCCGACGAGCCACATCCCGTGCGCCAGGAGGGCGAGGGTGGGCGGGGCCATGTTGGAGACCTTCTCGCCGGGCATCCCGACCATGGACAGCGGGTACGGGCCGTACGCGACGAGCAGCACGGCGCCGGTGAGCCCGGCGGCGGCGAGCAGGCCGGGGCGGGTGATCCGGCCGTCGGCGCGCAGGAAGCCGAGCTGGTGGACGGCGAGCCAGACGAAGGCGAAGTTCAGGAACTCGACGTACGGGACGGCGAGCGCGAAGCGGAGCACGTCGACGGCGGCCGCGGACCCGGCGAGGAGGGCGAACGCCCCCCAGCCCCACCGCCGGTGGAGCGCCAGCAGGGCCGGGGTGAAGGCGACCATGGCGAGGTAGATGCCGATGAACCACAGCGGCTGGGTGACCAGCCGCAGCGCGGCCCCGGTCAGCCGGCCGTCCCCGCCGCCGGCGAGCTGCACGGCCAGCGCCCCGGCGGTCCAGACGAGGACGAAGACGAGGGTGGGGCGCAGCAGCCGCTGGAGCCGGGCGCGCAGGAAGGCGGCGTAGACGGGCCGTCCTTCGGCCTTCCTGGCGAGGGACCGGTAGGACAGGGCGTGCGAGAACCCGCCGACGAAGAAGAACACCGGCATGATCTGCAGCCCCCAGGTGAGCACCTGGAGCGCGGGGACGAGGGCGAGCAGGTTCCCTATGCCGTCGCTGCTGACGGCGGCCATCAGCCAGTGCCCGAGGAGCACGGTCCCGAGCGAGGCGACCCGCAGCAGGTCGACGTACCGGTCGCGGTCGGCGGGGGTCGCATCGGCCATGGCCCGTGCGGTGGTGGCTGTCATGGAGCCACGGTCGCCCGCGCGGGCCGTCTTCCGACAGGGTGCGGGTACTCAACTCCGGTATGAGTACCCGGCGCGGCACGGCTGCGGGCCCTGCGGGTCAGGACGGCAGGACCGTGGCTCCGGGGGCCGGGCTGGACGCCACGCGCGTGGCCCGGCACGTGCCGGACGCGGACAGGGCCGCCGCCACCTTCTCGGCGGACTCCGCGTCACGGCACAGGAAGGCCGTCGTGGGCCCCGAGCCCGAGACGAGCGCGGCGAGCGCACCGCCGTCGGTGCCCGCCGCCAGCGTCCCGGCCAGCTGCGGGCGCAGCGAGAGGGCGGCGGGCTGGAGGTCGTTGGCCAGCGTGGCCGCCAGTGCGTCGGCGTCGCCCGAGGCCAGGGCCGCCAGGAGCGCCGGGGAGGCATGGGGCTCCGGGATGTGCGTCCCCTCCGCGAGGCGGTCGAACTCGCGGAACACGGCCGGGGTGGACAGGCCGCCGTCGGCCACCGCGAACACCCAGTGGAAGGTGCCCGCCTCGAGCGGGGTGAGCAGCTCACCGCGGCCGGTGCCGAGCGCGGCTCCGCCGACCAGGCTGAAGGGGACGTCGCTGCCGAGCTCGGCGCAGATGTCGAGGAGCTGCTCGCGCGGGGTGTTCAGACCCCACAGGGCGTCGCAGGCCAGCAGGGCCGCCGCGCCGTCCGCGCTGCCGCCCGCCATGCCGCCCGCGACCGGGATGTTCTTCGCGATGTGGAGGTGGACGGCGGGTTCGATCCCGGCCCGGGCCGCGAGGATCTCGGCGGCGCGCGCCGCGAGGTTGGTGCGGTCCAGCGGGACCTGGTCGGCGTCGGGTCCGGTGCAGGTGACGGTCAGGGCATCGGCCGGGGCGGCCGTGACCTCGTCGAACAGCGACACCGCGAGGAAGACGTTGGCCAGGTCGTGGAAGCCGTCCGGCCGCGCCGCGCCCACGGCCAGCCGGACGTTGACCTTCGCGGGGACCCGTACGGTCACGGCCCTGCGGCTCTCGAGGTGGTTCACAGCGCGGGCCTTTCCTGCGCGGGCTTGTGCTCGGCGATCGCCGCGAACTCCTCCACCGTCAGCGACTCGCCGCGCGCCTGCGGGGAGACGCCGGCGGCGACCAGCGCCGCCTCGGCGCCCGCCGCCGAGCCGGCCCAGCCGGCCAGTGCGGCGCGCAGCGTCTTGCGGCGCTGTGCGAAGGCCGCGTCCACGACGGCGAAGACCTCCGCCTTCGTGGCGGTCGTCTTGATCGGCTCGGCCCGCCGCACCAGCGAGACCAGGCCCGAGTCCACGTTCGGCGCGGGCCAGAAGACCTTGCGGCCGATGGACCCGGCGCGCTTGACGTGCGCGTACCAGTTCGCCTTGACGGAGGGCACCCCGTACACCTTGTTGCCCGGCTCGGCGGCCAGCCGGTCGGCGACTTCCGCCTGCACCATCACCAGGGTGCGCTCGATGGTCGGGAAGCGGTCCAGCATGGTCAGCAGCACCGGCACGGCCACGTTGTACGGGAGGTTCGCGACGAGCGCGGTCGGCGGCGGGCCCGGCAGCTCCTCGACCAGCATCGCGTCGGAGTGCACCAGCGCGAAACGGTCCTTGCGCGCGGGCATCCGCGCCTCGATGGTGGCGGGCAGCGCCGCGGCCAGGATGTCGTCGATCTCGACGGCGGTGACCCGGTCGGCGGCCTCCAGCAGCGCGAGCGTCAGCGACCCCAGCCCCGGCCCGACCTCGACGACCACGTCGTCGGGGCGCACCTCGGCGGTGCGCACGATCCGGCGCACCGTGTTGGCGTCGATGACGAAGTTCTGCCCCTTCTGCTTCGTCGGCCGTACGCCGAGTACGGCGGCCAGTTCCCGGATGTCTGCCGGTCCGAGAAGGGCGTCGGGGGACGTGCTGGTCGAGGGCTCGGGCTGCTGCTCTGCGGTGCTCACCGGTAAAGCGTCTCAGATGACGGCGGCCCGCCGTACCTCCCCCGCACCCGGGCCGGCCGTGCGCCGCATCAGCCGCGGTAGAGGCGCCGGCCGCAGTGGGGCCAGGGGGCCGCGCCCCGCTGTACGTAGAGCTTCTTCGCCCGGTACGTCTGCTCCGGGCCCGGGGCGTCCTGCGGGCGGCCGGAGCCGCCGAGGCTCTGCCAGGTGCGGACGTCGAACTGGTACAGGCCGCCGTACGTGCCCGAGGCGTCGGTGGCGGCGGGGCGGCCGCCGGACTCGCACCGGGCCAGTGCCCCCCAGTCGAGGCCGTCCGCCCCGGCGACGGAGGCCGGCAGCGGTTTCGTGCCGACCTTGACCAGCTGGGTGACGGGCTCGCGGACGATCTCCTCGGCGATCTTGCGGGGCTTCTGCCGGACCCCGTTGACGGTGCGCAGGGCGTACGTGACCCGGCGCGCTCCGGGGCGGCCCGCCCGCTCGACGACCTCGGTGCCGGCGAACAGGGCGTCGTCCTCGGTCTGCTCGGTCTCGTACGGGATGCGCTCCTCGCGGACCTCGCGGGTGCCGGTGATGCGGAGCACCGTGACGGTCTGGCCGTCGCGCGGGAAGGAGGCGGGCGGGACGGAGGTGGTGTCCTGGCCCTGGAGGGTGATCCCGGCCTGGCCGAGGGCTTCCTGGACGGTGGCGGCGTTGGTGCGGATGGTGCTTTCGCGGCCGTCCGCCATGAAGGTGACGCTGCGTTCGGTGCGGACGGCCAGGGCGAGGCCGGCGCGGGGCACGGGGGCGGTGCGCGCGGCGGAGAGGTAGGCGCCCTCGACGCGGATGCCGAACTGGCGCAGCGCGCCCTCCACGGTGCCGGCGGTGGTCCACGCCTGGCGGGTCTGTCCGTCGAGGGTCAGGCGCAGGGGGCGGCCGTAGCGGACGACGATCTCGTCGCCGTCGTCGAGGGCTTCGGTGCGGGCGGGGGCGACGAGGTCGTGGGGGCCGACGCCGACCCCTTCGGCGGCGAGGAGCCCGTCGACGTCGTCGGCGAAGGTGTGCAGCGTCCTGGGCTCGCCGTCCACGGTGAGTCGTACCGACTTGTCGGCGGCGACGAAGGCCGTGGTGCCGCCGGCGAGGAAGGCGACGACGAGCGCCTGCGGGACGATCCGCCGCCAGCTGTCCCGCCCCGCGGCCGTCCCGGCGGGGGCGGGGCGGCGCCGCCGGCCGGTGCCGGCGGGGACGGTGTGGACACCGGCCTCGGCGCTCCTGCGGCGCCGGGCGGCCCGCCCGTCTCCGGTGCGCGGGGCGGGTACCACGGCCGGCTCCGGGTCCGGGGCGGCTTGGTCCCCGTACACCCCGGTGAAAGGACTCTCGCTCACGACGCTCGCTCCACTGGTCCGGCCCCATCGGTTCGGGCACGGCACCCTAGCGGACGCCGGTCACTCACCAAAGCCGTGCGGCTACCCGGCGTGTCGGATGGCGCTGCGGGCCCGGTGGTCCTCAGTAGTCGAAGGCGCGCGCCGTGTTCGCCGCCAGGGCGGTGGCCATCGCGTCCTCGTCGATCCCCCGCACCGCGGCCATCGCCCGTACGGTCAGCGGAATGAGGTACGGCGCGTTGGGCCGTCCGCGGTACGGCGCCGGGGTGAGGTAGGGGGCGTCCGTCTCGACGAGCACCAGCTCCTGCGGGGCCACGGCGAGGGCCTCGCGCAGCGGCCGGGCGTTCTTGAACGTCACGGTCCCGGCGAACGACATGTAGTACCCGGCGGCGGCGCACGCGCGGGCCATCTCGGCGTCCCCGGAGTAGCAGTGGAAGACGGTGCGCTCGGGCGCACCCTCCTCGCGCAGGATGCGCAGCACGTCCGCGTGGGCCTCGCGGTCGTGGATGACCAGGGCCTTGCCCTGCCGCTTCGCGATCTCGATGTGCGCGCGGAAGGAGCGCTCCTGCGCGGCCATGCCCTCGGGTCCGGTGCGGAAGTGGTCCAGCCCGGTCTCGCCGACGGCCTTCACGTGCGCGAGCTTCGCGAGCTCTTCGATCTCGGCCAGCGCCTCGTCGAGCGCGGCCTCGCCGCCCCCGGCCCGCGCGCCCTGCCGCGACCAACCGTCGGGGTCGCCGTGGACGATGCGGGGCGCTTCGTTCGGGTGAAGGGCGACGGCCGCGTGGACGTTCTCGTACGCGGCGGCGGTCTCGGCCGCCCAGCGGGATCCCTTCACGTCGCAGCCGACCTGGACGACGGTGGTCACGCCGACCGAGGCGGCCTTGGCGAGGCCCTCCTCGACGGTGCCGCCCTGCATGTCCAGATGGGTGTGGGAGTCCGCGACCGCCACCCGCAGGGGTTCGGGCAGCGGCGGCGGGGTGTCCTTCGAGGCGTCCTTGGCGGCAGTGCTCATACGGCCGATCTTATGACCGGCGGAAGATCCTCATCAGGCGGGAGAGCCAGCCCCCGCGCTCCTCGGCCGCGTCCACCGGGACGGGCCCCGGGGCGTCGTGCAGCGGGGTCCTGCGCTGCTTCGGGGTCCGCGGGACGTTGGCGCCGGCCGGCACCGGGCCGGCGATCCCGGGCGAGATGCGGTGGTGGTAGATCTTGTCGATCGTGCCGAGCACCGACGACACCTGGCCTTCCCGCATGATCCGCACCACGTGCCCGCCGCAGTTGTGGCAGGTCGGGTTCGACAGCGGGGAGGGGACCCGCTCGCCCTGGACGGTGTAGATGATGAAGGGCTGGCCGTTGCCGTCGACGTGGTGCTCGATCTCGTAGCCCTGCTCCCAGGCGTACCCGCACTTCATGCACGCGAACGAGTAGGCCTCGTGCACGGTGTGCACTGCGGCCCTCGGCACGGAGACGGGTGCTGCGGGGGCGGGGACGGGTACCGAGGTGTCTGCGATCTCACTCATGCCAGCTCCTCTTGTTCCACTGGTGCCATTGCCAGTGGACGCCTCTTCGGGCGGGAGCGCATCAGGCCCTGTCTACTGTTGGACGGCCTTTGGCCGACTCATGTCCCAAAGCGCCCGGTGCGCGGTCTGAGCTTTGCTTTTCAGGTTAGCTCTTTACCGTCTTACAGCACCTTTTGAGCCGCATTCTTTGCCGCGACCACGGCGTCGAAGACCTCCCGCTTGGGTACTCCGGCCTCGGCCGCGACCGCCGCGATGGCCTCCTTGCGCCGCTCCCCGGCCTCCTCGCGCACCCGTACCCTGCGCACCAGTTCCTCGGCGTCCACGTCTCCGGGCCCGGCCGCCGGGGCGCCCTCCACGACGACCGTGATCTCCCCGCGCACGCCCTCCGCGGCCCAGGCCGCCAGCTCGCCGAGCCCGCCGCGCTTGACCTCCTCGTACGTCTTGGTCAGCTCGCGGCACACGGCGGCCCGCCGGCCGGCGCCGAAGACCTCGGCCATCGCGGCGAGGGTGTCGTCGAGCCGGTGCGGGGCCTCGAAGTAGACGAGCGTGCGGCGCTCGCCCTCGACCTCGCGGAGCCGGCCGAGGCGCTCGCCCGCCTTGCGCGGCAGGAACCCCTCGAAGCAGAAGCGGTCCACCGGCAGTCCCGAAAGGGCGAGCGCGGTGAGCACCGCGGACGGCCCGGGCACGGCGGTGACCTTGATGTCCTTCTCCACGGCGGCGGCGACCAGCCGGTAGCCGGGGTCGGAGACGGACGGCATGCCGGCGTCGGTCACCAGCAGCACCCGCTTGCCGTCCTCCAGCGCCTCGACCAGCTCCGGGGTACGCGCCGACTCGTTGCCCTCGAAGTACGACACGACCCGCCCGGTGGTGTGCACGCCGAGCCCCTGGGTCAGCCGGCGCAGCCGCCGGGTGTCCTCGGCGGCGACCACGTCGGCCCGCTCGAGCTCGGCCGCGAGCCGGGGCGGGGCGTCGGCGAGATCACCGATCGGGGTGCCGGCGAGCACGAGCACGCCTGCGGTGGAGGAGGTCGAAGAGGCGGTTCCGGAGCCGGGGAGCTGGTCAGTCGTCACCGGTCCATCCTCTCAGCCGTCCCGCCCGGCACATGCCGGCCGTCCCACCCGGCACACGCTCCGAGGGTCCCCGGCGCTGGGGTTCGCACAGGTGCGTTCCCTACGATGACCCGGTGACCAGTACCGCGACGCCGCCGCCCAGCCCCGCGGGGGCTCCGCCCGCCCTTCCGGCGGGGCGCGAAGAACAGCCGTCCACCTGGCTGCGCCGCCTGCGCAGCTTCGGCTACGCGCCGCCCGCCGGCGCGCGGCGCCCGGACGTCCGGGCCCGCCTGGTGCCCCCGTACGCCCGGCCCTCCGAGCAGTTGTGGACGGCGCTCGGGATCCCGCTCTGCGCGGTGGACGCCTGGCAGCGCGTGCTGGCGTGGGCGGGGCCGGTGCTGGTGGCGCTGGTGGCCGGGGTGCTGCGCTTCGCGCACCTGGGCAGCCCGAAGGCGGTGATATTCGACGAGACGTACTACGCCAAGGACGCCTGGGCCACGATCCGGCAGGGCTACGAGGCGAGCTGGCCGAAGGACATCGACAAGTCGATCCTCGCCAATCCCGACGGGGTCGCCCTCCCGCTGGACCCCGGCTACGTCGTGCACCCGCCGGTCGGCAAGTGGGTCATCGGGCTCGGCGAGTGGATGTTCGGCTTCACGCCGTTCGGCTGGCGGTTCATGACGGCCGTGCTCGGCACCCTGTCGGTGCTGATGCTGTGCCGGATCGGGCGCCGCCTGTTCCGCTCGACCTTCCTGGGCTGCCTGGCGGGCGCGCTGCTCGCGGTGGACGGCCTGCACCTGGTGATGAGCCGGACCGCACTGCTCGACCTGGTGCTGATGTTCTTCGTGCTGGCCGCGTTCGGGGCGCTGCTCGTCGACCGGGACCGGACCCGGGCCAGACTCGCGGACGCGCTCCCGGTGGACGAGGAGGGGCGCACCCTCCCGGACGTCGCCGTCGCCGAGACGCTGCGCCTGGGCTGGCGCCCGTACCGGATCCTGGCGGGCGTGTGTCTGGGGCTGGCCTTCGGCACGAAGTGGAACGGCCTGATCGTGCTGGCCTTCTTCGGTGTGCTGACCGTGCTGTGGGACGCGGCCGCGCGCCGCACCGCGGGCGCGGGCGCCCCGTACGCGGCGATGCTGCGCCGCGATGCGCTGCCGGGCTTCCTGTCGACGGTGCCGGTGGCCATCGCGGTGTACCTGGCGTCGTGGACGGGCTGGATCCTCTCCCCCGACAACGGCAAGGGCGGTTACTTCCGCGACTGGGCGGCCAAGAACGACCAGGGCAGCTCACTGTCGTTCCTGCCGGAGTGGCTGCGCAGCCTGTGGCATTACGAGACCGAGGTCTACAAGTTCCACGTCGGCCTGACCTCGGGTCACACGTACGAGTCGAACCCGTGGAGCTGGCTGGTCCTGGGCCGTCCCGTCTCCTATTTCTACGAGTCCCCCGACCCGGGTGCGGACGGCTGCCCGGCGACGGAGGCGGGCAAGTGCGCGCGCGAGGTGCTGGCCCTGGGCACCCCGATGCTGTGGTGGGCGGGCTGCTTCGCGCTGCTGTACGTGCTGTGGCGGTGGTTCTTCCGGCGCGACTGGCGGGCGGGCGCGATCGCGTGCGCGCTGGCCGCGGGCCTGCTGCCCTGGTTCAACTACCAGGAGCGGACCATCTTCTTCTTCTACGCGGTGGTCTTCGTCCCGTACCTGTGCCTGGCGGTGGCGATGATGATCGGCGCCCTGCTGGGCCCGTCGGGCTCGACGGAGCGCAGACGCGCGCTGGGCGCGATCGCGGCGGGCGTGCTGGTCCTCCTCATCGTCTGGAACTTCATCTATTTCTGGCCCATCTACACGGGCCAGCCCCTCCCGATGGACTCCTGGCGCGGCCGCATGTGGCTGGACAGCTGGGTCTAGCAGGAGCGACGACGGGCCCGGCGGGCGCCGCCCGCCGCCGCTCGCGGGCGTGGCGGGCGGCGGCCATGCTGGAAGGAGGACGCCCTCGGCTTCAGCAACCGGTCGTCCTCGGAGCGGGCCGGGCCCAGGGCACCGGAGAGGTGGCGCGTCATGCGCATGCGACGACTTCTCGGCCTCGCCCTCGCCACGGCGGCGCTGGCCGGCGCGAGTGCCCTCGGCGCCGCGACGGCCCAGGCCGCGGCAGCCCCGACCATCACGTCCGCGGAGTGCACGGACCAGGGCGGAACGGTCAAGAACATCCCCTACGGCGGCGGAGAGGTGTGCGTCCTCCCCGACTCGACCCAGGTGAGGATCGGCTGATCCGGCCGGGCCGGCCTCCGGCCGCGTTGTTCCGTTCTGGTAACAAGCCGTACGCGTTCTGTTTGCACAGCGTAAGGTCCGCACCAGAGGTTCTTTGAACACGTTCAGGGAATACACGGGGATCTGGGGAGGACGTACGTGAACGGGGCGGCGAAAGGGGCCATCATCGGCGGGGTGTTCCTCGCGATGGTCGGCGGGGCCGGGTACGGGGTGTACGCGCTGGTCGGGGACGGCGGCGGGGACGACAAGGGCAAGGGCGGCGACACCGCCGCGGCGGCGGCGAAGGGCAGTGGGCCCGTCACCGACAAGGAGGCCGCCCAGACCGCGAAGGCCTTCTTCGCCGCCTGGGCGGCCGGGGACGCGCGCGCGGCCGCGGAGCTGACGAACAACGTGCAGGCCGCGCAGACCGCCGTGGCCGACTACCGGGCGAAGGCCTACGTGTCCAAGGCCGTGATCACTCCGGGGACGCAGACGGGTACGACCATCCCGTTCAGCGTCGCCGCGGAGGTCACGTACGAGGGCGCCGCAAAGCCGCTCGCGTACGAGTCCAAGCTGACCGTGGTGCGCGGCGTGACCAGCGGGAAGCCGCTCGTCGACTGGCAGGCCTCGGTGATCCACCCCCAGCTGCAGAAGGACGAGAAGCTGCGCGCGGGCGCCCCGCCGTCCCCGCCGGTCAAGGCCGTGGACCGCAATGGCGAGGAGCTCAGCGCGGAGAAGTACCCCTCGCTGCGGCCGGTCCTCGACCAGCTGCGCCAGACGTACGGCGGCAAGGTGGGCGGCAAGTCCGGGGCCGAGCTGTGGATCGAGCCGGCCGCCCAGGACGCGCCGAAGCGGACCCTGATGACGCTGGTGGAGGGCGAGCCGAGCACGCTGAAGACGTACCTGGACGCCAAGGTGCAGGCGGCCGCCGAGAAGGCCGTCGCCAAGTACCCGGAGTCCTCGGTGGTCGCCGTCCAGACGGGCGACGGACACATCCTGGCCGTGGCCAACAACCGCAAGGACGGGTTCAACGCGGCGATGGAGGGGCGGCGGGCGCCCGGCTCGACGATGAAGATCGTGACGGCGGCGATGCTGATCGACCGGGGCAAGGCGGCCGCCGACCAGCCCGCGGAGTGCACCAAGGACGCCGCCTGGGGCGGCCGCACCTTCCACAACCTGAACAACTTCGAACTGCCGGGCGCGAACTTCGCGACCAGCTTCGCCAAGTCCTGCAACACCGCCTTCATCAAGCAGATCGACGACGTCGACGACGACCCGGCGCTGGCGAAGGAGGCCAGGGAGGTCTTCGGCCTCGGGCTGGACAACTGGAAGACGGGCATCCGCTCGACCGACGGCCAGGTGCCGGAGGCGAAGGGCGCGGAGGCGGCCGCCGAGTACATCGGGCAGGGCCGGATCACGATGAACCCGCTGAACGTCGCCTCCTTCACCGCCACCGCGCGCAGCGGGACCTTCCACCAGCCGCTGCTCGTCTCGCCGGAGCTCGACGGGCGGCCCATCGCGCAGGCCTCGCGGCGGATGAAGCCGTCGGTGCAGCAGCAGCTGGTGCGGATGATGAAGCTGACGGCGACCAGCGGCACGGCCCAGCAGGCGATGAGCTCGGTGGGCGGCTCCGACAAGGGAGCCAAGACCGGCTCCGCGGAGGTCGACGGCGCCGGCAGCCCGGACAGCTGGTTCACGGGCTTCAGCGGGGACGTGGCCGCGGCGGCGATGGTCGAGGCCGGCGGCCACGGCGGCGACGCGGCGGGCCCGATCGTGGCGGCGGTCCTGAACGCCTCCTGACCCCCCACCGCTGCGGGGGCCGCGCCGGAAAGGGCGTCGCGGGGGTGGTGCGCGGGGCGTTAGCGTGCCCGCATGACGACCAGCACCCACCCCCGCTTCGCGGAAGCCCTGGCCGAGCTGGGGCTCGACGTGACCGTACGCACGTTCCCGGACGGCACCCGCACCGCCGCCGACGCGGCAGCCGCGATCGGCTGTGAGCTCGGCCAGATCGCGAAGTCGCTGATCTTCGCCGCGGACGGGGTGCCCGTGGTGGTCCTGATGGACGGGGCCTCGCGGGTGGACGTGGAGGCGGTGCGCCGGGAGCTCGGCGCGCAGAAGGTCACCCGGGCGGACGCGGCGCTGGTCCGGGAGACCACGGGCTACGCGATCGGCGGCGTCCCGCCCTTCGGGCACCGGATCCGCACCCGGGTCCTGGCGGACCGCTCGCTGCTGGCCCACGAGGTGGTCTGGGCGGCGGCGGGAACGCCGCACTCGGTGTTCCCGATGACCCCGCAGGACCTGATCGCCCACGCGGGCGCCACCCTGAGCGACGTCCGCGAACGCTGACCCGCGGCGGCGCCCGGACAGGGCCGCGGCCGACGGGTCAGAGTGCGGACCGGACGGCCCTGACCAGGGCCTGGGCCCGGGGGTCGGCGGTGACCGACTTGGCGTGGGCGTTCGTCACGTAGCCGAAGCCGATCCCCGTCTCCGGGTCCGCGAAGCCCAGTGAGCCGCCCCGCCCCGGGTGACCGAACGACGCCGGGGACAACAGCGGCGAGGCCGGGCTGTGCAGCATGTAGCCGGGGCCGAAGCGGGTGTTGACCACCAGCACCCGGTCCGGCCCGGACGAGAGCTCCGTACCCGCCAGCCGGGCCGTCTGCGGGGTGAACAGCCGCGTGCCGTCCTGCGTGTCGCCCAGCAGGGCCGCGTACAGGCCGGCCAGGCCGCGCGCCGTGCCGATGCCCGCCGACGCCGGGAGTTCCGCCGCCCGGAAAGCCGGGTCGTTCTCGTCCGGCAGCGGGGTGATCGCCGCGAACGCCCGCCGGGTCAGCGAGGACGGGTCCGCCCAGGCCTCCGAAACGTTTCGCCGGGGGCGCGTGCGAAGACCGCCCGCCGTCTGCGGCGGGTCCACCGGGCCCACCCGGCCGACGCGCGCCGCCTCCGCCTCCGGCAGGCCGATCCAGAACTCCAGCCCCCGCGGGCCCGTGACCTCCTGCGCCAGCCACTGCCCGAGCGACGCCCCGGTCACCCGCAGCACCAGCTCCGACAGCAGCCAGCTGTACGTCTGCGCGTGGTAGCCGTGCGCGGAGCCCGGCTCCCAGAAGGCCTGCTGCTCGGCGACCGCACGCGCCCCGGAGAGCCCGTCCTCCGCCTCGGCGGGGGTCAGCGGAACGTCGAGCGCCGGCACTCCGGCCCGGTGCGCGAGCAGGTCCCGGACCAGCGCCCGCTCCTTGCCGCCCGCCTTGAACTCCGGCCAGTACGCCGCCACCGGCGCATCCAGGTCCAGCAGCCCGCGCTGGTGCAGCAGCAGCGGTACGACGGCGGCCACGCCCTTGGTGGCCGAGCGCACCACCTGCGCGGTCCCGGCCGCCCACGCCTCGCCGCCTCCGCCGTCACCGCCGTCGACGTCGCCGCCGTCGACGTCCCTCGGGCCCGCCCACAGGTCCACGACCTTCCGGCCGTCCCGGTACACGGCCACCGCCGCGCCCCGGTCCCCGAGCACCTCGAAATTGCGCACGAAGGCCTCGCGGACGGCCTCGAAGCCCTCCGCCACCTCACCCTGGATGTTCACGAGCGGTCCAACAATCACCTGGTCGGACTTATGCCACCGACACCGAGCGCGGGTCGAAGCCGAACGGGAGCTCCAGCCGGTGGGCCCGCATCAGCTCCTCGTCGCACAGCAGGTCCTGCGTGCGCCCGTCGGCCGCGATGACGCCCTCGCTGAGGATCACCGCGCGCGGGCACAGCTCCAGCGCGTACGGCAGGTCGTGGGTCACCATCAGCACCGTCACGTCCAGCGAGCGCAGGATGTCCGCGAGCTCGCGCCGCGACGCCGGGTCGAGGTTGGACGAGGGCTCGTCCAGGACCAGGATCTCCGGCCGCATGGCCAGCACGGTCGCCACCGCGACCCGGCGGCGCTGCCCGAAGGACAGGTGGTGCGGGGGCCGGTCCGCGAAGGCCTCCATGCCGACCTGCTCGAGCGCCTCGCGGACCCGCGTCTCCAGTTCCGCCCCCCGCATCCCGGCGGCCGCCGGCCCGAAGGCCACGTCCTCCCGCACGGTCGGCATGAACAGCTGGTCGTCCGGGTCCTGGAAGACGATGCCGACCCGGCGCCGGATCTCGGCGAAGTTCCGCTTCTCGACCGGGAGCCCGGCCACCGCCACCGTGCCGACCCCGCCGCCGAGGATGCCGTTCAGGTGCAGCACCAGCGTGGTCTTGCCGGCGCCGTTCGGGCCGAGCAGGGCCACCCGCTCGCCCCGTCCGACGCTCAGGTCCACCCCGAAGAGGGCCTGGTGCCCGTCCGGGTAGGCGTACGCGAGGCCGGAGACCTCAAGGGAAGGCACATCGGTCACAGCAGTCACAGGAGTCACAGGACCCATCCGATCAGACAGACGGCGAGCGCCGCCGCCGGGAGTACGGCCGCGTACGCCCACTGGGCGCGGGTGGCCACGACTTCGTCGATCACCGGCATCGAGCCGGCGTAGCCGCGGCTGACCATCGCGAGGTGGACCCGCTCACCGCGTTCGTAGGAGCGGATGAACAGGGCCCCGGCGGTCTTGGCCAGCACCCCCCAGTGCCGGATGCCGCGGGCCTCGAACCCGCGCGAGCGCCGGGCGATCGACATCCGCCGCAGCTCGTCGGTGATCACGTCGCCGTAGCGGATCATGAACGAGGCGATCTGCACCAGCAGCGGCGGCAGCTTCAGCTGCTGGAGCCCGAGCAGCAGCGCCCGCAGTTCGGTGGTGGAGGCGAGCAGGACGGACGCGGCCACCCCGATGGTGCCCTTGGCCAGCACGTTCCAGGCGCCCCACAGTCCGGAGACGCTGAGCGACACGCCGAGTCCGCCGACGCCGACGCTGACCCGCTCGCCCTGCGCCACGAACGGCATGAGCAGGGCGAAGGCCACGAACGGGATCTCGATCAGCAGCCGCCTCAGCAGGAAGCCCGCCGGGATCCGGGCCGCGGCCGCGACACCCGCGATGAGAACCGCGTACAACCCGAAGGCCCACACCGCCTCGCGCGGGGTGGACACGACGACCACGACGAAGGCGAGGGCCGCGGCCAGCTTGCAGTGCGGCGGCAGCCCGTGGACCGGCGAGTGCCCGTGCCGGTAGAGCTTGTGGGCGTGTCCCGCGCCCACCTCAGAGCGCCGGGGTCGAGGCGGCCCCGGCCGCCGTCGGGTCCTGCGCGCGGCGGCGGCGCACGGTCCAGAAGATCCCGGTGCCGACGGCCACGGTCGCGCCGACGCCGATGACACCGGCGAGGCCGCCGGAGAGGCGGGCGTCGTCGACGTCCTTGACGCTGTAGTCGGCGAGCGGGGAGTCGGCGGCGGCGTGCTCCTTCACGTTCCGGTCGATGCCCTTGTCGGCGGCGACCTTCTCGAGGCCGTCGGGGCTGGCGGAGGCGTAGAAGGAGACGAAGCCGGCCAGTACGAGGGCGGTGACCAGGCCGGTGATCCACACGGGCTTCGTCGACCGGCCGGCCGCGGGCACCGCGGCCGCGGCCGCGGCCGGAGCGTCGACCAGCTCGCCGCCGACGCGCAGCTTCAGCGGCGCGGTCAGGGCGCGCGCGCCGTGCACCAGGTCCGGCCGCACGGCCAGTACGGCCCCCACGGTCGCGGCGGTGATGACGGCCTCGCCGATGCCGATCAGCACGTGCACGCCGACCATGGCGGTGAACACCTTGCCGAGCGGGACGTCGGTGGTCCCGCCGAGGGCGTACAGGAGGGTGAACATGACGGCCGCGCCGGGCACCGAGAGCAGTGCTCCGGCGAAGGCGGCGACGGTGACCGAGCGGCGGGTGTCCGGCAGGAGCTTGAGCAGCCCGCGGAAGACGGCGTAGGCCACGACCACCGTCACGACGCCCATGGTCATGACGTTGACGCCGAGGGCGGTCAGCCCGCCGTCGGCGAACAGGACGCCCTGCATGAGCAGCACCACGGACACGCACAGCACACCCGTGTAGGGGCCGACGAGGATCGCGGCGAGCGCCCCGCCCAGCAGGTGCCCGCTGGTGCCGGCGGCGACCGGGAAGTTCAGCATCTGGACGGCGAAGACGAACGCGGCGACGAGTCCGGCGAGCGGCGCCGCCCGCTCTCCCCCGGAGCCTTGGGCCTGGGAGGTGCCCCCGAGCTCTCGGCGGGCACCTCGGAGGCTGACGGCCACCGCGCCTGCGGCAGCGACACCTGCGGCGATGGAGACGGGGGCGTCGATGAAGCCGTCGGGCACATGCATGGGGCTGCTCCGCTTCCTGCGGTCTTTGAGCTGGCAAAGTCTTTAACCGTTCAAGAATAGTGCCCAATTGCAAACCCTTGGCAAGAGCGTCCGCATGACAAATACGGCCGCGCAGATTCGTGGGAATGTGCGAGGCTGGGGGCAATACGGACTCATATGTTCCGATTAGAGGAGTCTTGTCGTGTCAGCCACCGCCGAGAATCCCCCCACGGCTCCGGCCGCCACGGCCACCGCCGTCGCCACCGCCGCCGTCGCCACCGCCGGCGTCGAGGAGCGCGTCACGGCCCGCGTGATCAGCGACGACCCGCTCTTCCGGAAGATCCCCGTCGCCCTGCGCTTCGCCCCCGCCGAGCCGCTCGCCGTACGGATCGTCTTCCCCTCGGGGCTCTCCCCCGAGGGCACCGACAACGAGTGGGTCTTCCCCCGGGCCCTCCTCGAGGCGGGCCTCCAGGCCCCGACCGGCACCGGCGACGTGCGCGTCTGGCCCTGCGGCCGTGTCCAGGCGGTCGTCGAGTTCCACTCCCCCGAGGGCGTCGCGGTGATCCAGTTCGACATCGCCGCGCTGCGCCGCTTCCTGCGCCGCACGAACGCCCCCGTCACCCGGCAGGCGTAACGGGACGAGACGAAACGGGCCCGGCCCCGCACCTGGTGATCAGGTGCGGGGCCGGGCCGACGGGTACTGCGGGGCGGGTCAGGCGTTGACCAGCTCGCGGTCCTTGTCCGGTCCTTCCGGCTTCGGGGAGCCGTCCGCACCCTCGAGGTGCTTGCGCAGGCTCTCGCCCTCCACGTCGACGTTCGGCAGCAGCCGGTCCAGCCAGCCCGGCAGCCACCAGGCCTTGTGGCCGAGCAGTGCGAGCACCGCCGGGACGATCGTCATGCGGACGACGAAGGCGTCGAAGAGGACGGCGATGGCCAGACCGAAGCCGATCATCTTGATCATCTGCTCGCTGGCGCCGATGAAGCCCGCGAACACCGCGATCATGATGACGGCGGCCGCCACGACCACCCGGGCGCTGTACTGGAAGCCGGTCACCACGGCCTGGCCCGGGCGCTCGCCGTGGACGTACGCCTCACGCATCCGGGTGACGAGGAAGACCTCGTAGTCCATGGCCAGGCCGAACACGACACCCACCATGAAGATCGGCATCATGCTCATGATCGGGCCGGTCTGCTCCACCCCGAAGACCGAGCCGAGCCAGCCCCACTGGAAGACCGCGACGACCGCGCCGAGGGCGGCGACCACCGAGAGCAGGAAGCCGAGGGCCGCCTTCAGCGGGACCAGGATGGAGCGGAAGACCAGCATCAGCAGCAGGAAGGCGAGGCCGACCACGAGCGCCAGGTAGGGCAGCAGCGCGTCGTTCATCTTCTGCGAGAAGTCGATGTTCATCGCGGTCGCGCCGGTGACGAGGACGTCGTCGCCGCTGCCGTCCCGGATCGTGTGGACCAGGTCCTCGGTCTCCACCGAGGACGGGCGGTCCTTCGGGATCACGGTGATCACCGAGGCGTCGCCGGCCTCGTTCGGGGCCGGCGGCATGACCGCGGCCACGCCCTCCAGGCCCTTGATCCGGGCCTCCGTCGCGTCGGCGAGCTTCTTGTCGCCGTCGACGACCACCATCAGCGGGCCGTTGAAGCCCGGGCCGAAGCCCTCCGACAGCAGGTCGTACGCCTTGCGCTGGGTGGTGGAGACCGGCTGGGCGCCGTCGTCCGGCAGGCCCATCTCCAGCTTGCTCGCCGGGATCGCGATGGCGCCGAGGCCGATCACGGCGACGAGCAGAACCATGACCGGGCGACGCAGCACGAAGCGGGCCCAGCGGGTGCCGCCGTTGGCCTTGGGCTCGGCGCCGGCGGGCTTGCCCTTGCCGAACAGCTTGCTCTTCTCGCCCGCCGGCAGGACCTTCTTGCCCGCGAAGCCGAGGATGGCCGGGACCAGCGTCAGCGCGACGAGGACGGCGATGACCACGGTGCCCGCGGCCGCGAAGCCCATCTTGGTCAGCATCGGGATGTTGACGACGGCCAGGCCCACGAGGGCGATGACCACGGTGAGACCGGCGAAGACGACGGCGGAGCCGGCGGTTCCGGCGGCCCGGCCCGCGGCCTCGTCCCGCTCCCTGCCCTGGGCGAGCTCCACGCGGTAGCGGGAGACGATGAAGAGCGCGTAGTCGATGCCGACCGCGAGGCCGATCATCATCGCGAGCGTGGAGGTGGTGGAGCCGAGGTCCAGCACGTTGGCGAGCGCGGTGATGGAGGAGACGCCGATGCCCACGCCGATCAGCGCGGTCAGCAGCGGCAGCCCGGCCGCGATCAGCGAGCCGAAGGTGATGACCAGCACGATCGCCGCGATCATGATGCCGATGATCTCGCCGGAGCCGGTCTCGGGGGCCGTCATCAGGGCGTCGCCGCCGATCTCGACGGTGAGCCCGGCGCTCTGGGCCGCGGTGCCGGAGTCCTTGAGCGCGTCGCGCGTCTCGTCCTTCAGCTCCATGCCGCTGACGGTGTACTTGACGCTGACGTACGCGGTGGAGCCGTCCTGGCTCACCGCCTGGGCCTGGTACGGGTCGGTGACCGAGGCGACCTCGGCCTTGCCGGGGCCGTCCTTCAGACCGGAGACGATCTTCTCGACCTCGGTCTTGTACTTCGGGTCGTTGACCGAGGCGCCCGCGGGCGCCTTGACGACGATACGGGCGGTGGCGCCGTCGGCGGCCATGCCCGGGAACTTCTCGTCCAGCACGTCGAAGGCCTTCTGGGCCTCCGTGCCGGGTATGGAGAACGATCCGGAGGTGGGTGCGGACGCCGTCGCCGCGCCGAAGCCGGCGGCGAACAGCAGTGCCACCCAGACGAGGGCGACGAGGCCGCGGCGCCGGAAGGCGCCCCTGCCGAGTCGGTAGAGGAAGGTAGCCACGGAGGCGGTTCTCCCGTTCAGGTCGTGGGATGGATCCGGGATGGATCAGGGCGTGGAAAGCCGGCCCGACGACGAGAGCGGCGTGTCAGGAGCAGCAGGAAGGAGTGCGGGCGGACTCAGACGCCGAGGGCGGGGAAGACCACGGAGTCGATGAAGTCGGCGAGGAACGCCTGGTCCACCGACCGGTCCTCCATCAGCGGCAACGCGATGAAGGCGCCGATCAGCATGTGCGGCACGAAACGGATGGCGGGGCAGTCCGGGGCGACCTCGCCCCGGTCCACGGCCCGCCGCAGGATCTCGTCGAGGCCGGAGATCTCCGGCTCCATGAGCAGCCTGCGCAACGCCTGGTGGAGTTCGGGACTCGTGTGGACGGCGTGGGCGAGCCCCCGCAGGAGCGCGGTGTCCTTCGCCATCTGCGCGTTGTCGGAGAGCTCCACCATGCGGTGGAAGTCGCCGCGCAGCGTTCCCGTGTCGATCTCCCGGAGGGAGGTCGGCTGGGTGCAGCGCAGCGCCCTGGCGACCAGCTCGGGCTTGCTCCCCCACTGGCGGTAGAGGGTGGCCTTGCTGGACTTCGTACGGGCGGCGACCGCATCCATGGTCAGCGCCTCGTAGCCGACCTCGCGCAGGAGGTCGAGGACCGCCTCGTGGAGTTCGGCTTCCCGCTCGGGGGTGATCCGGCTGCGCCGCGACGAGACTTCTTCGGACATCTCCGGCACCTCCCTTCCGAACGAAACTGTTTCGTACACCGATGACGATACCCCGGTCGCGAACGAAACGAAACCGTTCCGTTTCGCTGAAGGGGGTGGCGTGGATCACCTGTACGAGTTGCCAGGGCCCCTCGGCGCGGAAAGCATTGTGGGGTGAGTCACGACGGCGCGTACCTCCGCTTCCCGCACCTCCACGACGATCTGCTGTGCTTCGCCACCGAGGACGACCTCTGGGTCGCCCCGCTGGTCCCCGAAGGCGGAACCCCGGGCCGGGCCTGGCGGATCACCGTCGACCGGACCAGAGTCGGCCACCCCCGCTTCTCCCCCGACGGACGGCACATCGCCTTCACCACCTGGCGCAGCCTGGACCCCGAGGTCCACCTCGCCCCGGTGGACGGCGGCCCGGCCCGCCGGCTGAGCTACTGGGGCGCCACCGACACCCGCGTCTGCGGCTGGACCCCGCCCGACAAGGACGGCCACAGCGACATCCTCGCCGTGTCCTCGCACGGCCAGCCCTTCTCGTACTACGCCTGGGCCTACAGCCTGCCGACCGACGGCTCGCCCGGCGGCAGGCTGCCCTGGGGCCCGGTCTCCGACATCGCCGTCCACGAAGAGCCGGGCGGAGAGCGGCGCACCCTGCTGCTGACCGGCAAGCCCCCGCACGAGCCCGCCGCCTGGAAGCGCTACCGCGGCGGCGCCACCGGCCGGCTCTGGCTGCACGGCAAGCAGCTGCTGGAGGACGTCGAGGGCCACCTCGACGCCCCGATGTTCGTGGACGGCCGGATCGCCTTCCTCTCCGACCACGAGGGCATCGGCAACCTGTACTCCTGCCTGCCCGACGGCACCGACCTGCGCCGGCACACCGACCACGAGGAGTTCTACGCCCGGCACGCCTCCAGCGACGGCTCCCGGGTCGTCTACCAGTGCGCCGGGGACCTCTGGCTCGTCGACTCGCTGTCCGCCGACGCCGCCCCGCGCCGGCTCGACGTCCGCCTCGGCGGGCCCCGCGCGGGCCGCCGTACGTACCAGGTCCCGGCCGCCAGCCACGTCGACTCGCTCTCCGTCGACGCCACCGGCCGGGCCAGCGCGGTCGTCGTCCGCGGCAGCCTGTACTGGCTCACCCACCGCGACGGGCCCGCCCGGACCATCGCCGACACCCCGGGCGTACGGGTGCGGCTGCCGGAGATGCTCGGCAGCAGCGGGCAGGTCGCGTACGTGACGGACGCGGAGGGCGAGGACGCGATCGAGATCGCCTACCTCCCGCGCGCCTCCGGGGACCGGGAGCCGCGCCGGCTGGCCTCCGGCGCACTGGGCCGCGTACTGGAACTGCTCTCCGATCCGGACGGGGAGCGGCTCGCCATCGCCTCCAACGACGGCCGGCTGCTGCTCATCGACGCGAGCGAGGAGTCCAACGGGGAGGCCACGGAACTGATCCGGTCCATCAACGGGCCCGTCACCGACCTGGCGTTCTCGCCCGACGGGGCCTGGCTGACCTGGTCGCACCCGGGCATCGGGCGCTCGCTGCGCCAGATCAAGATGGCCCGGATCTCCGGGCCCGGTCCGCGCTCGATCGTGGACGTCACCAACGGCCGCTTCGAGGACGACCACCCGGTCTTCACCCGCGACGGCCGCTACCTGGCCTTCCTGTCCTGGCGGGGTTTCGACCCGGTGTACGACGTCCACACCGGCGACCTGTCGTTCCCGCTGGGCTGCCGCCCGTACCTGGTGCCGCTGTCCTCGGCGACCCCCTCGCCGTTCGCGTTCACCCCCGACGGCCGTCCGGCGGCGGGCGGGCTCGACCCGGGCGAGGGCGAGGCCGCCGAGGCGGCCGAGGGCGACGGCGCGGTCATGGTCGAGGTGGAGGGGCTGGAGAGCCGCGTCACCCCGTTCCCGGTGACGGCGTCGAAGTACTCGGCCCTGTACCCGGTGCACGGCGGCGGGCTGGTGTGGCTGCGCTGGCCGATCTCGGGCGCGCTCGGCGAGACCTTCGCCAACCCGACCGACACCAGCGGCAAGCCCACCCTGGAGCACTTCGAGATCACCAAGGCGCGCAAGACCGAACTGGCCTCCGGGCTGGACTGGTTCGCGGTCAGCGGCGACGGCACCCGGCTCGTCGTCAACGACGACGGCGACCTGCGTGCGGTCCCCTCGACCGAGTCCGGCGACAGCGACTCCACCGTCTACCTGGACCTGCGGCGCATCCTGCACGAGGTGGACCCGGCCGCCGAGTGGCGCCAGGCCTTCGAGGAGGCCGGGCGGCTGATCCGCGCGTACTTCTGGGAGCCGGACATGTGCAACATCGACTGGGACGGGGTGCTGCGCCAGTACCGCCCCCTGGTCGAACGGGTCGCCTCCCCCGACGAGTTCGCGGACCTGCTGCGCGAGGTGCTCGGCGAGCTCGGCACCTCGCACGCGTACGTGTCCCCCGCGCGCCGCAACGAAGGCCCGCCGCACTACCAGCGGCCCATCGGCCTGCTCGGCGCCAACCTCGTGCACCGCGAGGAGGGCTGGGTGCTCGCGCGGATCCTGCCGGGCGAGTCCTCCGACTCCAAGGCCCGCTCCCCGCTCGCCGGCACCGGCATCCGGGAGGGCGCCGTGCTCACCCACGTCGACGGCCGGCCGGTGGACCCGGTGACCGGGCCCTATCCGCTGCTCTCGGCAGCCGGGGGCACCACGGTCGAGCTGACCTTCAAGCCCGCAGAAGGCGAGGGCCGGGCCCGGCGGGTGGCGGTCGTGCCGCTGATCGACGAGCGGCCGCTGCGCTACCAGGACTGGGTGTCGAAGCGGCGCGCGGTGGTCCGCGAGGTCAGCGGCGGCAAGTGCGGCTACCTGCACATCCCCGACATGGGCGGCTCGGGCTGGGCGCAGTTCAACCGGGACCTGCGGATGGAGATGTCACGGCCCGCGCTGATCGTGGACGTACGGGGCAACGCGGGCGGGCACATCAGCGAGCTGGTGGTGGAGAAGCTGACCCGCTCGATCCTCGGCTGGGACCTGACGCGGGGCGCCCAGCCGGTGTCGTACGCCTCCAACGCGCCCCGGGGTCCGATCGTTGCGCTGGCCGACGAGGCGACCTCCTCGGACGGCGACATGATCACGGCGGCCTTCAAACTGCTCGGTCTCGGCCCGGTGGTCGGCCAGCGCACCTGGGGCGGGGTGGTCGGCATGACCGGCCGGCACACCCTGGGCGACGGCACGGTCATCACGGTGCCGATGAACGCCGCCTGGTTCCCGGAGTACGGGTGGTCGGTGGAGAACCACGGCGTGGAGCCGGACCTCGCCATCCTGCGCACCCCGCTCGACTGGGCGGAGGGGCGGCACGCCCAGCTGGACGATGCCGTGTACCTGGCGCTGGAGCTGCTGGAGCAGGAGCCGGCGGCGGTGCCGCCCGGCTACGCGGACGTACCGGACCTGCGGCGTCCGAAGCTGCCGCCGAGGCCGTAGGAACCAGGGGGACATGGGCGTGCAGAAGGGGCGCGGTCCGTGGAACACACGGGTCGCGCCCCTTCCGGAGTACGGGCGTCCGGGCGTCAGAAGTCCCAGTTGTCGTCGAGCTCGTCGTGGACCTTTTCCTTCTTCTTCCTGGCCGGCTCGGAGGCTTGCGCAGTGCGCTCGGACGACTCGCCCTTCGCGCTCCGCCCGGCCTCCTTGGCCTTGTCCTTGAGCTCTTGCGCCTTGTCCTGGAACTGGTCCTTGATGCCCATGCTGTTCACTCCTGGAGGGGTGTAGGGGACTGGGCCTCGACCAGATTTGCACGACCGGACAAAGCTCGCATTTCGATCAATGGCGCCCGGTGCCCTGTGTGCGCTCCTTCTCGTCGGCGGCCCCTCCGGCCCCCACAAGTCCCCTGGAGACACTCGTCAGCCTGGGTTCGAAGCGCTTCATCTCCCGCTGCCCGACGGTCGCGATGATCCCGGGCAGGTAGCCGCGCACACCCTGCATCCCGCGCAGCCACCACTGCGCGTACACGTGCGGCGAGCGCCGCTCGATGCCGGCCACGATCCGGTCCACGGCCGGGCCCAGCGGGTACGTGCGGTTCGACGGCCAGGGCAGCCGCTGACGCAGTTCCCGCATGACCTCGTCCTGGTCGGCTCCGCGCACCATGTCGGTGTCGGTCCAGGAGAGGTAGCCGACGCCCACCTTGACGCCCTTGTAGCCGACTTCGGCGCGCAGGCAGTGCGCGAAGGCCTCAACGCCGGACTTGGAGGCGCAGTACGCCGTCATCATCGGCGCCGGCGTGATCGCGGCGAGCGAGGCGATCTGCAGGAAGTAGCCGCGGCTCTCGGTGAGTACGGGGAGGAAGGCGCGGGCGGTGACGGCCCCGCCGATCAGGTTGACCTCGATCACCCGGCGCCAGGCGTCGGGGTCGGAGTCGGCGAACGGCCCGCCGGCGGCGACGCCCGCGTTGGCGACGACGACGTCGACCTTGCCGAAGCGCTCCTTGACCTCCTGCGCGACCCGGGCCATGGCCTCGTGGTCGGTGACGTCGGCGTGCCAGTGGTCGCTGTCGGTGTGCAGCCGTTCGGAGACCTCCTTGAGGGCCTCCGGCTCCAGGCCCACCAGCGCCACCTTCGCACCGCGGGCGGACAGCTTGCGGGCGAGCAGCTCGCCGACCCCGCGGGCGGCGCCGGTGACGACGGCGACCTGGCCTTCCAGACTCCTGCGCGCACTCACTGCGTGACCTCCTTCAAGAAGTGCGCGCTCAGCTCGCGCACGGCGTTCGTGACGGCCTCGGGGGCCTCGATCGGGGTCATGTGCCCCATGCCGGTCAGCTCGGTCAGCCCCACGCAGTGCGGCAGCGCGGCGGCGAGCCCCCGGGCGTGCACGATCGGGGTGAGCCGGTCGTCCTTGCCGCCGATGACGGCGGTGGGCACGGTGAGCGCCGCCAGGTCCGCCTCGAGGTCCAGCCCCGCCAGCACCTCGGACCAGGCGTACCGGACCCCGGTGGGGCAGGCGTGCACGATACGGGCGCAGGCCTCGACCCGGTCGGGCGCCGACCCGGGGCCCATGGTGGCGTACTTCAGCACCCGCTTGGCGACCGGCGTGACGGGCCCGAGCGGGGCGCGCGCGCCGAGTACCGCGCCGGTGATACGGGTCCGCACGCGCCCGGGGCGCAGCGGCACGACCAGCGCCTCCGCGACCAGCCGGGCGCTGCCGGTGCTGCACAGCAGGGCGGCCGCGGCGTGCTCGGCGAACTCCGGCCGTCCGGCGGCGACCATGATCGTCATCCCGCCCATGGAGTGTCCGGCGACGACCGCCCGCTCGCCGGGGACCAGGGTGGCCGCCATGACGGCGACCAGGTCGTCGGCGAGGGCGGTGGTGTCGTAGCGGGAGGCGGCGGGGCTGCGCCCGTGGCCGCGCTGGTCGTACGCGATGACCCGGTGGTCCCTGGAGAGTTCGCGTATCTGCGCGGCCCAGAAGGCGGTCGAGCAGGTCCAGCCGTGCGCCAGCACCACGGCCGGCGCGCCCTCGTCCCCGTGCTCCTCGACGTGCAGCCGTGACCCGTCGGCGGAGACCGCGACCAGTTCCCGCCGGGCGGCGGGGGGTGCGTACGGTCCGGAGGTGACGTGCGCCGGCCGGCTCATGCCGCACCCTCCTCGGCGGTGGCCTGCGCCGTAAGGGCAGGGACCGGCTCGCGCTCGGCCTCCCGGAGGCGGACGACCTCGTACTCGGAGAGGTCCACGCTGCGCGTCTCCTTCCGGAACTCGCCGGTGGTGCCCGGCCAGACCGTCGTGTTGCGCCCCTGCGCGTCCAGGTACCAGCTGGTGCAGCCGCCGGTGTTCCACACCGTCCGCTGCATACGGGCCTGGACCTGCCGGTTCCACTGGTTCACGGCGGAGGGCCGGGCCGCGAGCGCGACCTGCCCGCCCAGCACGTTCAGCTGGCGCAGGTAGTCCGCCATGTAGTTCAGCTGCGACTCGATCATCAGGATCATCGAGCTGTTCCCGAGCCCGGTGTTCGGCCCGATGATCGTCATCCAGTTCGGGAAGCCGGCCGCCGTCGCCCCGCGCAGCGACTGCATCCCGTCCTTCCAGTGGTCCGCGAGCGTCCGCCCCTCCGCGCCCACCACCCGGTCGGCGATCGGCATGTCCGTGACGTGGAAGCCGGTGCCGAAGACGATCGCGTCGGCCTCGGTCTCGGTCCCGTCGGCCGCGATCAGCGTGTTGCCGCGGATCTCCTTCAGTCCCGAGGCGACCAGGTCCACGTTCGGCCGGGCGAGCGCCGGGTAGTACTCGCTGGACAGCAGGATCCGCTTGCAGCCGATCCGGTACGAGGGCGTCAGCTTGGCCAGCAGCGCCGGGTCCTTGATCGAGCGCGCCATGTTGGCCTTGGCCAGCGACTCGATGAGGCCGAGCTGGTTCGGCCGCTTGGTGAACGCGCTGACCTGGAGCTCCCGGATCCCCCACAGCAGCCCGCGGCGGGCCGCCCGGGTGAACGGCAGCTGGCGGTGCAGCCAGCGCTCCACGCCGCTGATGGCCCGGTCGGTGCGCGGCATCACCCACGGCGGGGTCCGCTGGAACAGCGTGAGCCGTTCCACGTCCGGTGCGATGGCCGGCACGATCTGGATGGCCGAGGCACCGGTGCCGATCATGGCGACCCGCTTGCCGCGCAGGTCGTAGTCGTGGTCCCAGCGGGCGGAGTGGAAGACCTTGCCGGGGAACTCGGCGAGCCCGGGGACCTCCGGCATCTTCGGGTCGGACAGCGGCCCGGTGGCGGAGACGACGACATCGGCGGTGAGCTCCCCGGCCGAGGTCTCGATCTCCCACCTCAGCTCGTCGGCGTCCCAGCGCATCATCCGGACCTCGGAGTTCAGCCGGATGTGCGGGCGCAGCCCGAAGGTGTCGGCGACGTGCTCCAGGTACGCCCGGATGGCCGGCTGCCCGGAGAAGGTCCGCGGCCAGTCGGGGTTGGGGGCGAACGAGAACGAGTACAGATGGGAGGGGACGTCGCACGCACATCCGGGATAGCTGTTGTCGCGCCAGGTCCCGCCGACGGAGTCGGCCCGTTCCAGTACGACGAAGTCCGTGATCCCCTCGCGCCGCAGCCGTACGGCCGCTCCCAGCCCGCCGAACCCGGATCCGATCACCGCCACGCGTACGTGTTCGCGCCCGCCCACGCCACCCATGCCACCCATGCCCGCCGCCTTCCGCTTCCGCAGTCCCAGCCCAGCCCAGCCCAGTCACAACCACAGCGCCACACTGCCAGCAATCACTGGCACAATCGGGAGAGTAGAGCAGCCCCGTACTCATGGGTAGAGGTCGCGCCCGGAAAGTTACTGGCGGTACGCCATAGGCTTCGCCTGTGGAACAGACGGAAGCAGGGACGACAGTGCGTGAATACCGTACGGAGGAACTGGCCGAGGCGGCCGGCATCCCCGTCCGCACCCTGCGCTTCTACCGCGAGCGCAAGCTCCTCCCGCCGCCGCGCCGCGAGGGCCGGATCGCCTGGTACGACGACCACCACCTGGCCCGGCTGCGCACCATCGCCGCCCTGCTGGAGCGCGGCCACACCCTCGGCGGCATCGCCGAGCTGACCGCCGCCTTCGAGAACGGCCGCGACGTCAGCCAGCTCGGCGAGCTGCTCGGCATCGGCTGGTCGCAGGAGACCCCGGTACGCCTGACGCCGGAGGCCCTCGCCGACTACTTCGAGGGCGAGGTCACCCCGGAGAACCTGGCGGCCTCCCTCGACCTCGGCTACCTCGCCACCGACGGCGACGCGATCGTCCACGTCAGCCGCCGCCTGCTGGACGTCTCCTCGGCACTGGTCCGCGAAGGGGTCCCGCTCTCCGCGGTCCTGGAGACCGGCCGCCGGGTCCGCGAGCACGCGGACGCCATGGCGGCCCTGTTCACCGAGCTGATCTCCGCGCACCTCACGGAGGAGGCCCTGCCGCGGCTGCGCCCGCTCGCCAAGAGCGTGGTCGAGGCGGAACTCACCATGGCGATGGACCGCCTGCTGGCTTCGGGGGCTCAGGACCCCAGCTCGTAGACCACGGTCACCGGCGCGTGGTCGGACCAGCGCTCCGGATGCGTCTCGGCCCGCTCGACGAAGGCCTTCACCGCCCGGGCGGCCAGCCCCGGGGTCGCGACCTGGAGGTCGATGCGCCACCCGGCGTCGTTGTCGAAGGCCCGCCCGCGGTAGGACCACCAGGAGTACGGCCCCTCGGTGTCGGGGTGCAGGCTCCGTACGACGTCCACGTACCCGGCGGTGTCGTAGACCTCCCCGAGCCACTCGCGCTCCTCGGGCAGGAAGCCGGCGTTCTTCCGGTTGGTCTTCCAGTTCTTGAGGTCGGCCTCCTGGTGGCAGATGTTCCAGTCGCCGCACACGACGACCTCCCGCCCCTCCGCGGCGGCCCGCACCTTCAGGGCGGCCAGATAGGGGAGGAACTCCCCCATGAACCGGTACTTCTCGTCCTGCTTCTCGGTCCCGGCCTCGCCGGAGGGCAGGTACAGGCTGGCGACGGTCACACCCGGAAGATCCACCTCCAGGTAGCGCCCGCTCGCGTCGAACTCGTCGCTCCCGAATCCCACCTGCACCCGCTCGGGCTCGCGGCGCGTGTACAGCGCGACCCCGGCCCGCCCCTTGGCGGCGGCCGGCGCGAACACGGTGTGCCAGCCCTCGGGCGTGCGGACCTCGTCCGGGATCTGCCCCTCCTCGGCCCGCACCTCCTGGAGGCAGACCACATCGGCATCCGACCCGGCCAGCCACGGGGAGAACCCCTTCTTGGCGGCGGCGCGGATCCCATTCACATTCACGGAGGTCACAGTGAGCATCCCAGCACCATAACGGGACCGTTCCGTACGATGTCCGGATGTCTCACGGGATACAGCTCCGCGCCCTGCCGTACGACCACCCGGACGCGGTCAAACTCAACGACCAGGTCCAGCTCGAGTACCAGGCGCGCTACGGCGGTGAGGGGGACGTCACACCCCTCGACCCGGCGATGTTCGCCCCGCCGAGCGGCCTGTACCTGCTGGCGTACGACGCCTCGGGCACGCCGATGGCCAGCGGCGGCTGGCGCAGCCAGGACGAGAACGACGAGGGCTACGCGGACGGCGACGCCGAGCTCAAGCGCATGTACGTCGTCCCCGAGGCCCGCGGCCTGGGCCTGGCCCGCCGCATCCTGGCCGAACTGGAGGCCGACGCCCGCGCGGCGGGCCGCACCCGCATGGTCCTGGAAACGGGCGACCAGCAGCCGGAGGCGATAGCCCTCTACCTCTCGTCGGGCTACACCCCCTCCGCGAAGTTCGGCCACTACCGCCACTACGACTCGAGCCGCTGCATGGCCAAACCGCTCCTCCCCTGACGCGCCCCTCTCCTCCTCGACGCGCCCTACCGCGGGAGCCACTCCGCCCGGTCCGTCCCCCACCGGGACGGCCCCCGCCCCCACTCCCCGAACGGCAGCGGCGAGCGCGCGTACCGCAGCACCCCGTACCCCGAGTCCACCTCCCGCAGCCACGGCTCCGCCGCGTACGCCTGCCCCGAGGGACCGGCGGGGGCGTCCGCCGGAACCTCCCGTACGAGCCACGACGCCGTCCCCGCCAGCGAGAACCGCAAGGACCGCCCACCCCCCGCGGCCAGCGCCCTCAGCACGCCCGCCGCCGCCAGGTACCCGGTCCCGTGATCCAGCGCCTGCGCCGGCAGCGCCCCCGGCGCCCCCGAGGCCCCGGCCGCTCCGTCCCCGTACGCCGCGGCCACCCCGTACCCCGCCTGCACCAGCGAGTCGAACCCCCGCCGCCCCGCCCACGGCCCCCGCCACCCCCACGCGCACAGCTGCGCCACCACCAGCCCCGGCCGCCGCTCGAGCAGCTCGTCCGCGCCGAGCCCGTACCGCTCCAGCGCCCCCGGCCGGTACCCGGTCACCACCACGTCGGCCCCGGCCAGCAGCCCCTCGAAGACGGCCCGCTCCCCCGCGTCCGCCAGGTCCAGCAGCGCCGACCGCTTCCCGAACCCGGTGTCCGCGTACGCGTCGTCCGACTCCGGCAGCCGCGGCGAGTCGATCCGCAGCACGTCCGCCCCCAGCAGCCCGAGCGTCCGCGTCGCGACCGGCCCCGCGATGACCCGGGTCAGGTCCAGCACCCGCACCCCGGCCGCGGGCAGCGAGGGGAGCGCCCCCGGCCCGAGCGCCCGCCCGGCGCTCCCCGCGCCCCCGGAGTCGCGCACCTCCACCAGCGGCTGCGGATCCCCGTACCCGCCCGCAACGGCGACCGCCAGCCCGCCCTCCCCGTACACCAGCTCCTGCACCTCGGCGGCCCCGCGCCCCGCCACCGCGTCCCGCAGCGCCTCGGGCGTCGCGGACGGCAGTCCCAACGCCCGCACCAGGGCGGCCCGGTGATGCGGATAGTTGGCGTGCGTCCGCACCCACCCGTCCGCCGCCCGCCAGAACCCCGACAGCGGCGCGAAGTTCACCGGCTCGCGCCCCTCGACCCGCAGGTGCCGCTCGCTGACGAACGCGGTGGCCACGGCCCCCTCGTCCACCACCAGCGGCGCCACGTCGTCCGCCGAGCCCCCGGCCCGTACGGCGGCCAGCTCCGCGGCGGCCAGCGCGCACACGCCGACGGTGGCCCGCGCCAGCTCCCGTACCGGCAGCGGCCCTTCCCCCAGCGCGCTCACCCCCTGGTAGCCGACCCGCCCCACCAGCTCGTCCGCCCCGCCGAGTGCGCCCCAGGCCTGCCGCGTCCCACCGTCGAAGATCGTCATGGGTCCATTCTGCGAACGATCCGCGAAAGCAGAAGATCCCGCCCGATCGTTGCGATCGGACGGGATCTCCCGTCAGGCGGTGCGGACCCGGGTCAGGAAGTGAAGAACCCGTTCAGGTCGGCGATCACGTCGGCGGAACCGGTGTTGTTGTAGAAGGTCACCCGACCGTCCACGACCGGGACCACGACCAGGTTGGAAACGGTCTGTCCGGCCAGGAAGTTGAGGTTCGACACGTTGGGACGCGCGACCCCGTGCGGCTGGACGATGAGGTGACCGTCCTGGGTGGGGTTGGTGACGGTGACGTTCAGCACCACCGCGGTCACCCCGGTCAGCGGCACGCCCTCGACCCCGGAGACCTTGAGGCTGACGACGCCGCCCTGGCCGACCGCCCCGGCGCGGGCGCCGGTGCCGGTACGGGTGTCGAGCAGCCGCACCGGGGAACCGGCCGAGAACGTCGACCCGTTCGCCGAGTAGTAGCCCGTGACGTCGGCGATCAGGTCCACCGAGCCCGAGTTGTTGCGCAGGTCGACCTTGCCGTTGACGACCGGAACGGTCACCAGGTTGGGGACGACCTGCCCGGCGGTGAAGTTGAGGTTCGACACCCCCGGCGCCGCCTGCCCGTTCGGGTAGACGGTCACGTGCCCGGCCTCGGTCGGGTTGACGGCGGTCACGTTCATGACCACCGCGGTCACCCCGCTCGCCGGAACACCCTTCACACCGGCCACCTGCAGGGTCACGACCCCGCCGGGACCGACCCGGGCCTTGTTGGCCCCGGTGCCGTCACGCGTGTCCAGGAACCGCGACGGAGTGATCGGCGTGAATGCCGAGCCGGTCGCGGCCTTGTCGGTGAAGTACCCGGTCACGTCCGCGATCAGGTCCACCGAACCGGCGTTGTTGCGCAGGTCCACCTTGCCGTTCACGACGGGGACCGTCACCAGGTTGGGAACGATCTGCCCGGCCGAGAAGTTGAGGTTCGACACCGCGGGCTTCGGCTGCCCGTTCGGGTACACCATCACGTGCCCGGCCTCGGTCGGGTTGACGGCGGTCACGTTCATGACCACCGCGGTCACCCCGGTCGCCGGGACGCCCTTCACACCGGCCACCTGGAGGGTGACCACACCACCCGGCCCGACCCGCGCCTTCGTCGCCCCGGTGCCGTCACGCGTGTCCAGGAACCGCGAGGGCGTGATCGGCACGAACCGGCTCTTCGCCGCGGCCGCGGCCGCCGTCACCGTGTACGCCTTCGGCAGGTAGCCCGGAGAGGGCACTCCGGGAGTGGACACGTAGCCGTCGCGCACCACGTCGTAGGTTCCCGGCTCCAGTCCGTTGGTGTCGACCAGCACATCGAGGGCGGTGCCGTCGGCGTTCACGGAGAGCACCTTCATGACCGGCCTCGGATCGCCCCCGATGTCACTGCGCACCAGATGGATCTTGCTGTCCAGGGTCAGCCCCGTACCGCGGACGACGGCGTGGGTCTGCGTCCCGGCGGCGCCGGTCGCGGGGCTGATCGACGTGGGCAGAGCCCCCGGCTGCGGGTAGACGCACTCGGAGTCGCACAGTCCCTGCATGCTGAACTCCACGGGCGTGGCACTGCGAGCGGCACTCAGCAGGAGAACGGCCTGGCCGGCCTCGGCGTTCCCGAGGGTCAGGCACCGGGCACCGAACACGCCCCACGACTGGGTGCACTGGTACTCGGAGCCCGTACTCGTCCACTGAGCGGCGCCGTGCAGGTTCAGCGACGGGTTCTCGCTGGTGGTCGTGCTGGTGGTACCGGCGACCTTGAACGCCTGATTGGGCTTCACGTCGACCACGGCGCAGTAGCCCGCCGAGGACTCGGAGAGCACCCCGCTCCGCGCCGGGAAACCGTTGACCGAGACGGGGTTGGCGGTGCACTCCGGCGCCCAGCCGGCCGCCGTGCCCACCCTCCAGGTGTCCACGTCGGCGTGGATCGGCTTGTCCTTGTAGCCGGAGGCCAGCACGACCGCGAGGTACGAGGTCGAACCGGTGACCCGGCAGGAGACGCCCCACTGGCGGCAGACGTACTTGCCGTCGGCGTCGACCGCCATCATCAGGGTGGAGGGCTCGTAGCGTGCGTCCCCGAGCGACCGGGAACTCAGCCAGAACTTGTCCGTGGCCGCTCCGGTGACCCGGACGCAGCGTGCGTCGAGCGCGGAGGTCAGGTCGAGCGGGGTCGACTTGCCGCCGACGGTGGTCGAGGAGGGCGTGAGGCACTTCGCGGTCGCCGAGACGTCCCGGCGCACCAGCTTGTACGTGTCCGGCTGCCAGCCGGACAGGATCAGCATCGCCGTGTACGGGACACCGGCCGCGAGGCTGCACATGGTCGTGGACGAACCGGCCGTGGAACAGACCGTGGTACCGGCGGGGTCGACCACCTGGACCGAGGCGTTCACCTTGTTGTTCAGGTTGGCGTAGTCGAGCATCTCCGCGGTGGAGTGCCGGTCCGCCGCGACGGCCAGGCAGCGCATCGGGTCGGCCGGGGTCTGCGAGACCTCGGCGCCCCAGGTGCCGTCGAAGCCCGTCTGCTGCCAGGTGGTGCAGCCGGCGGTCTCCCCGGTCCGGTGGACGACCAGCCCGTACGCCTGGGACGGCGTGCCGCTGAGCACCGCGCGGAACGGAGCGGTACCGGTCAGCTTGCAGACGGCGTAGGCGCGGGCATCGTCCTCGCACTGCTTGGCGCCGGAGGCGTCGTAGACCACGACGGTGGCGTTCGTGCCCTCGGCGGGCGGCCGGTTGAGCAGGTAGACGCCCTTGCCGGTGGCGGTCGGCAGCGTCAGGCACAGCTTCTGCCCGACTGGGCCGAACGTGCCCGTGGCCGGACCGGCGACCAGCCCGTTGTCGTGGGTCGCGGTGCAGCCCCGGGCCTCCTTGGTGGAGAGGAAGGCCATCCCGAAGGCGCCGGCGTCGGCGCTGCGCGGGTCGGCCACCCAGCTGTGGTCACCGGGGGCCAGGTCGCAGGCACCCTGCGCGCAGCCGGCCATCGGTGCGCCGTCGGCCGCGAACAGCCCGCCGTAGGGGGCGGAACCGGAGGAGACCGGCTCGAAGGCGTACGCGCCGCCCTGCGACACCCGCAGGGTGCGGCAGCGGGCCGTGGAGCTCAGGTCCGGGGAGACCCCGAACGCCTGCGGTTCCACCACGGCGCAGCCCTCGGGCCTGGAGAGCCGGGCCACCGTGAGGTCGTAGGTCTCGGCCGCCCCGGAGAACTGCAGCACCGACATCCGGTAGGGCGCGGTGCCCGTGAGCTTGCAGTCGAGGGCCTCGCCCTCGTGGTCCCGGGAGGAGCAGATCTGCGTGCCGGTGGCGTCGTAGACGCTCTGGGTGACCCGGTAGGTGGAGGCGTAGCCGCGCAGTACGTCGTTCGCGGCCAGGTCCAGCGTGTAGCAGTCGCCCGCCGAGCCGGCGGCCGGTGCACCGTGGAACACGGTCGGCGCACCGAGCTTGCGGTCGGCGGCGCCCACCGCCTTGCAGGAGGTGGAGGAGAGCAGCGGGACGTACGACACCGAGATGTCGTTCTGCGAACCGCTGTTGCTCCAGACCTGCAGGGTGTACGCGCCCGCCTTGCCGGTGGCGCAGCGCTGGGCCCCGTACCCGAAGCTGCTGCCGAAGGCGGGCTCGCAGGTCACCGCGGCGCCGTCCGGCCCCACGAGCTTGGAGTAGACCGACCCCTGGGCCGAGACGGCCTGGAGCAGTACCAGGTCCTTCTGCTGCGGCAGGGTGAGCGCGAACGACGCGGTCTTGTTCGGCTCCACCGTGCAGTTGACGGTCGTGTGCGGCGCGAGCGCCGCCGGGCAGTCCCCGGCGACATCGCTCTGGCGCAGCGCCCGCACGGCGGCCTCGTGGTCGGCCTTCGGGTCGGCCTTCGGCGGCGCCTTGGGCCCGGCCGGGGCCGGCGCGGCCGGCTCGGACTGCGGTGAGGCGGCGGCCGCGGGCGGCGCGGCGGCCGCGAACGCGGATCCGGTCTGGCCGGTGAACGTGGTCAGTGCGGCGAGCAGCAGGGCGCCGGAGGCAATCGCTCCGCGGCCTCTCCCCCGTCTTTCCCGCACTCTTCTGCCGATCGGCAGCAAACTCATGAACCCCCCAGGTCGAACGGCCCGACCCGGATGACCATCACACGGGTTGCGGGCAGCCGGAGTTTAACCACCGCCCACACAGGGATCCCAAGGGGATTAACGGTCCCGGGAGGCACGCGCTGGTGGTCAGTCCAGCCGTTTGGGCATCACGATCCGGCTCGCCCGCTCTCCCGGCCCCGAGATCAGGCACCACGTCCCCCTGTCCAGGATGCCGTCGCTGTCGGGGCTGGCGTTCACCGTGTCCGGGAAGGTCACCTCGGCCGCCAACAGGTCGAAGTCCAGTGGCAGTTCCAGGGCGCATTCGGCGCCGTTGCGAGGGTCCACGATGAAGCCCTCGCGGCCCGGCACGTACCGGTTGCCGTGGGCGAGCAGCAGCTCGACCACGGGCAGCAGGCTGCGCCAGGGCTCTGCGCTTCCCGGATTCCCGGGGGCGATCTCGATCATCGTGTGGACCCCTCGTTCCCGGCCGTCACGGTCCGGCACCACGGGCGACCGTCGACGTGACCAAACGCCGAGATCCCGCCCGGTCTTCCGACCGGACGGGATCTCGTGACGATCCCCGAGAGCTACTCGAGAACTGTCGTCTGTGGACCTGTGGGGATTTGAACCCCAGACCCCCTCGATGCGAACGAGGTGCGCTACCAGACTGCGCCACAGGCCCTTGCGACGTGTGAAACATTAGCATCCCCGCGCGGGTGCTCCAAAACCGATACCGGGAGCGCCCGTGCAGGTCCGGTCATTCGTTCGCGGCGCGGGGGCGGTCGTCGCTCTCGTACTGGTCGAACAGCGGTGTGCGGCCGCGGCCCTGGCCGCGCGGGCGGGCGTTCGGCTGCGGCTTCTGGTCCGGCTTCGGCTCGGCCTTCGGGGCCGGCGACGGCTGGGCGCGCAGGCGGGGGTCCGTCGGCTCGGCCGTGCTGGAGCGGGTCGCGCTCCAGGCGTCCGGGGTCGCCGGGCCGGTGGCGCGCGGGGCGACCGGGGCCGTCACGTACGTCGGCAGCGGGACCGGGACCGGCTCCCAGCTGTCACCGCGGGCGGGGCCGCGTTCGCGCTCGCGCTGCTGGTCCACCCACTCGGCGTGGTCGGTCTGCTCGACGAGCGCGCGCCGTCCGGCCTCCTGCGGGGAGACGGGTGGCGCAGGGTCCGGTTCGGATCCCGCCGCGGCCTCCGGCTCACGGCGGCGCGGGCGGTTCTCGCGCAGCTGCCGGGCGGCGGCCTCGGCGCGCCGCCGGTCCATGGTGAACTCGTAGCGGCGCCGCTCCTGGACCCGCAGGTGCACGATGTACGCGCTCAGCAGCAGGGCCGGCACGGCGGGTGCCCACAGGTAGCCCAGGCCGCCGACCGCCGCGACGATCGCGCCCAGCGTGAAGATCAGGAAGAGGAGGGCGGTGGTGCGCCGGCGGCGCGCGAGCACCTGCAGGCGCTGCTCGCGCCGGTGCCGCTCCGCCACGGCCGACCTCGGCTCCGCCCTGGTCGGGGGCACGGCGACGGCCCGGGCGTCGGCGTCCACGGAATTCACCGTTTCCGTCGCGGCGTCCGGGTCCGCGCGGTGCGGGGGCTCGGCCTCCTGGTCGCCGCGTTCACGCAGCCCCTTGGCGTAACGGCGCTCCATTCCCGCCCGGCCGGAAAGCAGCCGAATGGCAGTGGAGAAGCGTTCCGTCGGACGGGCTTCGTTCAGCTCGTCCTGCCTCCGGAGCCACATGGGCACCAAGTAGGCGGCCCAGGCCCCGACAATGACTGCGTAGATGAGGCCGCTGCTGCTCACACCTCACACCGTAGAGGGGCGCGGCCGGGCGGATCCGCCAATTGGACCGGTGTGTCGCACGAACTGGCTGATATCACGGACTTTTTTTGTGATTCTTCGGATCAGGTTATGGGCGAATCGGTTTCTCACCCCGATAATTCGAACATTCATTCGTTTACGCGACGCGGGCCGGTCGTTGCGCGCTACGCCGACGAGGTGCCCTGCCTGCGTCCGCGGTGCCAGCGGCGCAACAGTCCCTCGGGGACCTCCTCCGCCGTCAGCGCGTACACGAGGTGGTCGCGCCAGGCGCCGTCGATGTGGAGGTAGCGCGGCCGCAGCCCCTCCTCGCGGAAGCCCAGCTTCTCCACCACCCGCCGGCTCGGCCCGTTCTCCGGGCGGATGCACACCTCGATGCGGTGCAGCCCGACCTTCGCGAAGCAGTGGTCCACGGCGAGCGCGACGGCCGTCGGCATCACGCCCCGGCCCGCCACCTCGCGGTCGACCCAGTAGCCCACGTGGCCCGCGCACATCGAGCCCCAGGTGATCCCGGCGACCGTCAGCTGGCCGACGAGACGGCCCTGGTACTCGATGACGAACGGCAGCATCCGCCCCGCGTTCGCCTCGGCCCGCAGATGGCGCACCATCTGCCGGTACGTCGGCCGGTGGATCACCGGCCCCCACGGCGCGGGCGGCGGAATCGTCGCCTCCCACGGCCGGAGCCAGTCGCGGTTGCGCCGGTTGACCTCGCGCCAGGCGGCCTGGTCCCGCAGCTTTATCGGCCGGAGCGTGACGTCGCCGTCGGTCAGCACCACCGGCCAGGAGGGTCCGTTCAGCTCGGGCTCCCGGAGGATCTGCCCGGGGGCACGGGGTGGTCGCCGCCGCGGATCTGGTCCACGGCGTGCGACAGGATCCGCGTGAGGACCGCGAGGCCGTCGCGGACGCCCCCGGTGGAGCCGGGCAGGTTCACGATCAGGGTGTGGCCCGCCACGCCCGCCAGGCCCCGGGACAGCGCCGCGGTCGGCACGGTCGCCAGGCCCTCGGCCCGGATGGCCTGCGGGATGCCCGGGATCTCGTAGTCCAGCACCCGCGCCGTGGCGTCCGGGGTGCGGTCGGTCGGCGAGATGCCGGTGCCGCCGGTGGTGAGGATGACGTCGTACCCGGCGGCCACGCCCTCGCGCAGCGCCTGCTCGACGGGATCCCCGTCGGGGACGACCCGCGGGCCGTCCACCGTGAAGCCGAGCTTCTCGAGGCCCTCGGCCAGCAGCGGCCCGCCCCGGTCGGCGTACACGCCCGCCGAGGCGCGGTTCGATGCGGTGACCACGAGCCCGCGCAGGGTGCGCCCGGGCTCCCGGGGCGCGCCCGCGGCGTCCGGTCCGGCCGCCGGGGTCCCGCCCGCCGCCGGCGCCGCCGGTACGTGGACGTGGCTGAAGGCGTCGCCGCCGCGCGGGGCGTTCACGCGCGCGTCCAGTCGCCGGACTTGCCGCCGGTCTTCTCCTCCACCCGGACGTCCGTGATGACGGCGCCCTTGTCGACGGCCTTCACCATGTCGATGACGGTGAGCCCGGCGACCGCCACGGCGGTCAGCGCCTCCATCTCGACGCCCGTGCGGTCGGTGGTCTTGACGGTGGCGAGGATCTCGACGGCGTCGTCGGCGACCGAGAGGTCCACCTTCACGCCCGAGACGGCCAGCGGGTGGCAGAGCGGGATCAGGTCGGGGGTCTTCTTCGCACCCATGATCCCGGCGATGCGCGCGGTGGCGAGGGCGTCGCCCTTGGGCACGCCCTCGCCGCGCAGCAGCTCGATCACCCGGGCGGAGACGAGCACGCGCCCGCTGGCCCGCGCCGTCCGCGTCGTGACGTCCTTCTCCGAGACGTCCACCATCCGGGCCGCGCCGGCCTCGTCGATGTGCGTCAGCCTGCTGTGCTCAGGGGGTCCGGGGGTCGCCCCCTGGGAAAACGCTGCCATAGGTTCGTGCCGCTCCCGCTCCGGGCCCCGCAAGGGCCTGTGTGGTGCAACACGCTACCCGCACCGGCCGGACTTCAGCCGAGCAGGACCACTTCCAGCTCGGCCCCCGGCTCCACCGAGGTGACGTCCTCCGGTACGACCATCAGCGAGTCGGCGTGGGCCAGGGCCGCGATCAGGTGGGACCCCGATCCGCCGACCGGGCTGACCGTGCCGCTGACCGCGTCGTACGTGCCGCGCAGGAACTGGCGGCGGCCCGCCGGGGAGCCCAGTGCCTTGTCGGCCTTCAGGACCGCCCGCACGCTGGGCCGGTTGACGTCCGCCAGGCCCATGAGCGCGCGGATCGCGGGGCGCACGAACAGCTCGAAGGAGACGTACGAGGACACCGGGTTGCCGGGCAGGGCCAGCAGGGGGGTGTGGTCCGGGCCGATGGTGCCGAAGCCCTGCGGTTTGCCGGGCTGCATCGCGAGCTTGCGGAAGTCCATCCGCCCGCCGTCGGGCTCGTCCTCGGCCGTGCCCACCGAGGACAGCGCCTCCTTGACCACGTCGTACGCGCCGACGCTGACGCCGCCCGTGGTGACCAGCAGGTCGGCCCGGATCAGCTGGTCCTCGATGGTGGAGCGCAGGGTGTCGGCGTCGTCGGCGACGGCCCCGACCCGGTAGGCGATCGCCCCGGCGTCGCGCGCGGCCGCGGCCAGCGCGAAGCTGTTCGAGTCGTAGATCGTCCCCGCGGCCAGCGACTCACCCGGCTGGACGAGCTCGCTGCCGGTGGACAGCACGACCACGCGCGGGCGCGGCCGCACCCGCACGGTGCCCCGCCCGATGGCCGCGAGCAGCGCGATCTGCGGCGGCCCGAGCACCGTGCCGGCGGCCAGGGCGAGGTCCCCGGCCTGGACGTCGCTGCCGCGCGAGCGGACGTGCGCCCGCGCCTCGGCGGCCCGGTGCACGCGCACCTCGCCGCCCGCGCCCTCGGGGGCCGCGCTGGCCGGGGTCATGCCGGCGGCCGCGCCGCCGCCCGTGCCGCCGTCGGTCCACTCGACCGGTACGACGGCCTCGGCCCCCGGAGGCAGCGGGGCGCCCGTCATGATGCGGGCGGCCTGGCCGGGGCCGACGGTGGGCAGCTCGCCGCTGCCCGCCGCCACGTCCCCGATGACCGTCAGCACCGCGGGGAACTCCTCGCTCGCGCCCTGGACATCGGCCGTGCGGACGGCGTACCCGTCCATGGAGCTGTTGTCGAAGGGCGGGAGGGCGACGGGCACGGTGACGTCCTCGACCAGGACACAGCCCTGGGCGTCGAGCAGCTGGAGCTCGATGGGCTCCAGCGGCCGGATGGCGGCGAGGACGTCCGCGAGGTGCTCGTCGACCGACCACAGGCGCTGGGCGCCGTGGCCGGTGTCCTGCGGTGCGCGGCTGCTCAAGGTGCTACATCTCCTCCGTGACGTAACGGTGAAGCCAGGTGCGGAACTCCGGGCCCAGGTCCTCACGCTCGCACGCGAGGCGGACGATGGCCCGCAGGTAGTCGCCGCGGTCTCCGGTGTCGTAGCGGCGGCCCCGGAAGACCACGCCGTGCACCGGGCCGCCCACGCTCTCGTCGGCGGCAAGCTTCTGCAGGCCGTCGGTGAGCTGGATCTCCCCGCCGCGGCCCGGCTCGGTCTCCCGCAGTATGTCGAAGATCGCGGGGTGGAGGACATAGCGTCCGATGACCGCGTAATTGCTGGGCGCGTCCGCCGGGTCCGGCTTCTCGACGAGGCCGGTGATCCGGACGACGTCCTCCTCGTCCGTGGCCTCTACGGCGGCGCAGCCGTAGAGGTGGACGTTGGCGGGGTCGACCTCCATGAGGGCGATGACGGTGCCGCCGGTACGGGCGTGGACGTCGGTCATCTGGCGCAGCAGCGGGTCGCGCGGGTCGATCAGGTCGTCGCCGAGGAGGACGGCGAAGGGCTCGTCGCCGACGTGCGGCTCGGCGCACAGGACGGCGTGGCCGAGGCCGCGCGGGTCGCCCTGGCGGACGTAGTGCATGGTGGCCAGGTCGCTGGACTCCTGGACCTTCTTGAGCCGGTCGTCGTCGCCCTTGGCGATGAGGGCCGATTCCAGCTCGTAGTTGCGGTCGAAGTGGTCCTCGAGTGCGCGCTTGTTACGCCCCGTGATCATGAGAACGTCGTCCAGGCCGGCCGATACGGCCTCCTCGACGACGTACTGGATGGCCGGCTTGTCCACGACCGGGAGCATTTCCTTGGGCGTCGCCTTCGTCGCCGGAAGGAATCGGGTGCCGAGACCCGCGGCCGGGATGACGGCCTTCTTGATCACAGGGTGCAACTGAGTCATGGGCAGAACGATAGTGGGTCGAACAGACCGCCCCGGGCTTGATTCCGGTAAATAGATCCAGCTTCGCCCCGATTTGAAGGGAAATCAGAGTCAGCTGTGGTATGGAACCCGCCGAACCCGTCCGAAAAGGCCGGACTGCGCCGAGAACTCCTGGCCGCCCGCCGCGCCTTGTCCCCCGCGTTCCTGCGCACGTCGGCCCTCGCGCTCTCCCGCTCCGCTCTCGAACTGCCCGAACTGGCCGATGCGCACACCGTGGCCGCGTACGTCTCCGTCGGCTCCGAACCCGGCACCCGCGATCTGCTGGACGCCCTGCGCGCGGCCGGGAAGCGGGTGCTGCTGCCCGTCCTGCTGCCCGACAACGACCTCGACTGGGCGGCGTACGAAGGCCCGGGCAGCCTCGCCGAGGCCGCCCACCCCGGCAAGATGCGGCTGCTGGAGCCGGCCGGGCCCCGGCTCGGGCCGGACGCGGTCACCGGCGCCGACGCCGTCCTGTTGCCGGGACTGGCCGTGGACGGCCGCGGGATGCGCCTCGGGCGCGGCGGGGGCTCGTACGACCGGGTGCTGGCGCGCCTGGCGGGCGCCGGGGCCGATCCCGCGCTGGTCGTGCTCCTCTACGACGAAGAGGTGGTCGCGCGGGTCCCGGAGGAACCGCACGACCACCCCGTTCAGGCGGTGGCCACCCCGTCGGGGGTGATCAGATTCACGGCTTGAGGGTCAGCGTCTCCGCGTTCGCCTTGTCCACCGCGTCCTTGCCGAAGGGCCAGTCCAGCAGCTCGCCCTTGGCCCACATGTCCGTCTGGTCGTAGTAGTTGTCGTGGTACGCGTGGCCCGAGGCGCCGGTCAGGTTGATCCAGCGGGACTTGTCCAGGTCGCTGAGGTTCACGATCATGCGCATCGACGGGACCCAGGTGACCCCGTACCCGCTGGAGGCGTTCCAGCCGGTCGCGTTCACGGTGGCCTCGCCGCCGCCCAGGTTCCACGGGCCGCGGTTGAGGAGCCACTGCATGAAGCCGGGGCCCTCGGTGCCGATGGTCTGGTTCTTCAGCGTCAGCTGGTGCAGGCGGCCCCAGCTCCAGGTGGACTGGTCCTTGCCGAGCTTCGCGGTCAGCTCCCAGCGGGCGTCCTTCATGGCCCGCGCGAACAGCTGGTCGCGGGTGGCGGTCGCCGGCTGGTTGCGGGCGGCGGGCGTCTGCCACCAGGCCGACTTCTCGTCCTTGACCAGGCGCCGGACCACCTCGAACCAGCGGTCGCCGCCGTCGGGCTGCGCCGAGTCGGAGTCGCGCGTACCGCACTCGCGGACCGTCTTGGCCAGGTCGTCGACCGGACCGCTGCTCGCCTCCTGGACGTTCATGCAGCTGCCCTCGATCCGCAGCTCCTTCGGCATCTTGTCGCCGAAGGACAGCTTGAGGATGTTGCGCCAGACCGCGTTGAAGTACGCGGCGGCCGCCGAGTCGGGCTCCTGCGTGTAGTTCCAGCCCTCCAGCAGCTTCTGCGCGGAACGCACGTCGGGGTCCGAGACCTCGATCTTGGCCAGCATCGGGGTGAGCAGCGCGGCGATCTCGCTGCTGTTGTCCATCTGCATGGTGCGCATGTCGTCGGTGGAGATCTTGCCGTTGTCCTTGATCTTCGCCTCGATGAGGTCGTTGATCCGCTGGCTGCGGGCGCCGTAGCCCCAGTCGGTGGTCAGCACGTACGGGTACTTGCCCGCGCCGGTCCCGCTCTCCACGACGGCCTGGTTCGCGGTGACGATGTAGCCGCGCGCCGGGTTGTAGTCGTACGGCATCTCGTCCTGCGGGACGTAGCCCGCGTTGCCGTCCTTGCCGCCCTTCCAGGCGTACTTGGAGTCCCAGCCCGGGGCCGGCATGCGGCCGTCGCCGGCGCCGCGGACCGGGATGCGGCCCGGCGCCTGGTAGCCGATGTTGCCCTTGGTGTCGGCGTAGATCAGGTTCTGGGACGGCACCTCGAAGTCACGGGCGGCGGCGCGGAAGCCCGCGAAGTCCTTGGCCCGGTCGATGCCGAACACGGCGTCCATCGACTTGCCCGGGTCCAGGGCCGTCCAGCGCAGGGCGACGGCGTAGCCGTTGCCGCGGTCGGGGGCCGAGCTGGAGACGGGGGCGCGGCTGCCGACCGTGCCGAGCTCGTCGCTGCGGTCGGAGATCAGCGGGCCGTTGTTGGTGGTGCGGACGGTGATCTTCTTGCTGGTGCCGCCCGCGATCTTGATGATCTCTTCACGGGTCGTGAAGGGGACCACCTTGTTGTCGTAGACGTAGCCCTCGGGCTTGACCTGCTCGAGGTAGAGGTCGGTGACGTCGGCGCCGAGGTTGGTCATGCCCCAGGCGATGTCGGCGTTGTGGCCGATGACCACGCCGGGCATGCCGGAGAAGGTGTAGCCGGCGACGTCGTACTTGCACTGGTTCGAGACCGCGCGGCAGTGCAGGCCCATCTGGTACCAGACCGAGGGCAGCTGCGGGGACAGGTGCGGGTCGTTCGCGAGCAGCGGCTTTCCGGTGGTCGTGTACTTGCCGGAGACGACCCAGGAGTTCGAGCCGATGCCGCTGCCGTTGGGGCCGAGGATCGCGGGGACCTTGTCCAGGGTGGCGGCGAGCGAGGTGAGGGAGGTCCGCAGGCCCGCGGTCGCGCCCTGGGCGCTGGCGTTGTCGGCGAGGCCGCTCGCACCGGAGGCGCCGGGAGCCGGGGCCGTCGAGGCCTGGGAGCCGGAGCCCGTACCCGATCCCGTGCCCGATCCCGTGCCGGATCCGGAACCCGTGCCCGTGGAGCCGGCGGCCGCGCCGCCGCCCTGCGGCGTGTACTTCCCGCCGTCGACCTTGCCGCCGTCGACGATCGCCCTGTTCCGGTCGAAGGGGTACGGCGGGTAGAGCTCGTCGATCTGCGCCTGCGTGAGCTTGTTGGACATCAGCGCGCGGTCGATCTCGTCCTGCATGTTGCCGCGCAGGTCCCACGCCATCGCCTTGAGCCAGGCCACCGAGTCCACCGGGGTCCACTGCTCGGGCTCGTAGTCGTCGCTGAGCTTGAGGGCGGAGTGCTCGACGGAGAGGTCCTTGCCGGACTTCCCCTTCAGGTAGGCGTTGACCCCGTCGGCGTAGGCCTGCAGGTACTTCTTCGTCTCGGCCGAGAGCTTCGTGTCGTACTCGGCCTGCGCGACCTGGCGCCAGCCGAGCGTGCGCAGGAAGGCGTCGGTCTCGACCTGGCCGGACCCGAACATCTCGGAGAGCCGGCCGGAGGTCATGTGGCGGCGGACGTCCATCTCCCAGAAGCGGTCCTGGGCGTGGACGAAGCCCTGCGCGCGGAAGAGGTCGTCGTCGTTGTCGGCGTAGAGCTGGGGAATGCCGTGGGAGTCGCGCTTGACCTCCACGGTCCCGGTCAGGCCGGGCACCTTGAGGGTGCCGGTGGCCTGGGGGAACGAGGCGCGGACGTTGTCCATGCTCCAGTACGTCCCGTACCCGAAGCCCGCGAGGAGCGCCAGGACCAGCACGAGCACGATCAGACGGGCGCGTCGTCCCTTCTTCTTGACGGAAGGGGCGGTTTCGTTGGCGGGCATCGCTGTCCTTAGAGGGGCAGGGTGGTCCTGGGAGTGCTGGGAGCAACCATAGGCGCAGGACCGGGTCCGTTGATCCGCCAGGGGTCGAGGTGACGAGGACAGGGCCTAACAGGCGTTTCACAATGTGGTTATCGCGTAAAGGACGCGTCAAATATTAGGTAAGGTAACGAAGTACCTGCCGATCTTGCCGGACTTGTCGCCTGGAGGAACGTTCCGCCTGGCGCCTTGAGGAAAGGGCCGCCCGCTGACCGTCCACACGCTCAATGAGCTCCTGCTGGTCTGCTCGCTCGTGCTGCTCGTCGCCGTCGCGGCGGTACGCATCTCTTCACGCAGCGGCCTCCCCAGCCTGCTCATCTACCTCGGCATAGGCATCGCGATAGGGCAGGACGGCATCGGCAACGTCGTCTTCGACAACGCCGAACTGACTCAGGTCATCGGTTATGCCGCGCTCGTCGTGATCCTCGCCGAGGGTGGTCTGGGCACCAAGTGGAAACAGATCAAGCCCGCTCTGCCGGCAGCGATCGTCCTGTCGCTGGTCGGGGTCGCGATCAGCGTCGGCGTCACGGCGGCCGGCGCGCACTACCTGGTCGGACTGGAGTGGCGCCAGGCCCTGCTGATCGGCGCGGTCGTCTCCTCGACCGACGCGGCAGCCGTGTTCTCCGTCCTGCGCAAGGTGCCGCTGCCCGCGCGGATCACGGGCGTGCTGGAGGCCGAGTCGGGCTTCAACGACGCCCCCGTCGTGATCCTGGTCGTGGCGTTCGCGTCCGTCGGCCCCGTGGACCAGTGGTACGTCCTGATCGGCAAGATCGCCCTCGAGCTGGCGATCGGCGTCGCGATCGGCCTGTCGGTGGGCTTCCTGGGGGCGTACGGCCTGCGGCACGTGGCCCTGCCCGCCTCCGGCCTCTACCCGATCGCCGTGATGGCGATCGCCGTGACGGCGTACGCGGCCGGCGCGATGGCGCACGGCTCCGGCTTCCTCGCCGTCTACCTGGCGGCCATGGTGCTCGGGAACGCGAAGCTCCCGCACTGGCCGGCGACCCGGGGGTTCGCGGACGGGCTCGGCTGGATCGCGCAGATCGGCATGTTCGTGCTGCTGGGCCTGCTGGTGACCCCGCACGAGCTCGTGAACGACTTCTGGCCGGCCGTGGTCATCGGCCTGGTGCTGACGATGGTGGCGCGGCCCCTGGAGGTCTTCGTCAGCCTGCTGCCGTTCCGGATCCCGTGGCAGGAGCAGGCCCTGATGTCGTGGGCGGGGCTGCGCGGCGCCGTGCCCATCATCCTGGCGACCATCCCGATGGTGACCGGGATCGAGGGCAGCGACCGCGTCTTCAACATCGTCTTCGTGCTGGTCGTCGTCTACACCCTGGTCCAGGGACCGACCCTGCCGTGGCTCGCGCGCAAGCTGGAGCTCGGCGCCGGCGACGAGGGGGCCGCCGACCTGGGGATCGAGTCGGCACCGCTGGAGAAGCTGCGCGGGCACCTGCTGTCCTTCGCCATCCCGGACGCCTCGCGGATGCACGGCGTCGAGGTGAGCGAGCTGCGGCTGCCGCCGGGGGCGTCGGTGACGCTGGTGGTCCGCGACGCGAAGAGCTTCGTACCGCTGCCGTCGACCGTACTGCGGCGCGGGGACGAGCTGCTGGTGGTGGCCACGGATCCGGTCCGCGACGCGGCGGAGGCCCGGCTGCGGGCCGTGGCCCGGGGCGGCAAGCTGGCCGGATGGCTCGGCACGGGCTCGAACGGGGCTTGAGCAGGGCCCGCGCGGGGCTGGAACAGAGAGTTAGAGCGTCGTTCTAATTCTATGTTTTCGGGGGTTTGCGGACCGTTTCACCCTGTTTTAGAGGCGCAAGGAAGGCGAACTTCCAGTTAATCGCAGGTGAAGGCACATTCTGTCACCGGAATCACAGGACGCTACGCGCGTACTACCTGTACGATAAAGGCACACCACATCGAACCAACTCTGCCTGACGCAGAGCTGGCGCGACCGCAAAGCGGCCGTGGCACCCTCCCGCAGTGGGCGCCCAGGTATCACTCGGTTCTGCGCAAGAGGACAGCTCTCGGGGCTCCCACATGTACGGGTGCGGTCGCTCACGAGGCGGCACACCGTCCGCAGACGGGGACGCTCTACCAGGCAGCGGAAAGGCCAGGCCGTGACATCCGCGGTCACGACCGACAAGTCCGCACGCCCCGGTTACGGGCAGCTCCTGCGCACGCCCGGCGCCATCGGCTTCGTTCTCCCGGGATTCGCCGCCCGGCTCCCCTTCGGCATGCTGACCATCAGCATCCTGCTGCTCGTGCAGCACACCACCGGTTCCTACGGCAGCGCCGGCATCGTCGCCGCCGTCACCGGCATCTCGATGGCGCTGTCCGCCCCGGTGATGGGCAAGCTCACCGACCGCCGCGGCCAGAGCGCCGTCCTGGTCCCCGTCGTCCTCATGCACTCCGCCGCCGTCAGCACCCTCGTGGCGCTCGCGCTGCTGGGCGCTCCCGTGTGGGCGCTGGCGCTGGCCGCCGTCCCGGCCGGTGCCTCCGTCCCGCAGGTCGGACCGATGGTCCGGGCCCGCTGGGCCGCCAGGCTGGAGGGCTCCCCGCTGCTGCCGACGGCCGCCGCGTTCGAGTCCGTCACCGACGAGTTCACCTTCGTCGTCGGCCCCGTGCTGGCGACCGCCCTGTGCACCGGCGTCCACCCGGCCGCGGGCCTGATCACCGAGGCCGCGCTGACGCTGGCCGGCGGTCTGGTCTTCGCCGCGCAGCGCGCCACGCAGCCGAAGCTGCACGCCCCCGCGGCCGCGGGCGAGAAGCACGCCTCCGCGCTGTCCTTCCCGGGCCTGCGCGTCCTGATCGTGGCCTTCCTCGGCATCGGCGCCGTCTTCGGCGGGATGCAGGTGTCGCTGGCCGCCTTCTCGAACGAGATCGGCAACCCGGGCGCCAACGGCTTGCTGTACGGCGTCTTCGCGGCCGGCAACATGACCGCGGGCATCGCCTGCGGCGCCATCGCCTGGAAGATCGGCCCGCGCCGCCGGCTGCTGCTCGGCTACGCCGGCCTCACCGTCGCCGCCTCGGTCCTGTGGACCGCCCACTCCATGATCCTGCTGGGCGCGCTCGGCCTGGTCGTCGGCCTGTGCATCGCCCCGGCCCTGATCACCGGCTACACGATGATCGAGTCGCTGATCCCGGCGAACGCCCGGACCGAGGCCTTCACCTGGCTGACCGGTGCGGTCGCCTTCGGTCAGGCCACCGCCGTGACCCTGGCCGGCCGCCTGACGGACGCGCACGGGTCCTCGTACGGCTTCCTCGTGCCCATGGCGGGCACCGTGCTGGCGCTGGCGACCCTGCTCGCGCTGCGCTCGAAGCTGGCCCCGAAGGCCCCGAGCCGGATCATCAGCTCGTCGCCGGGATCGGCGGCCTCCGTCGCGGGCGAGCAGGCCCCGGCTCCGCGGGCGAACGAGCGTGGTCTCGGTCACCGCGTGCCGGTGACGGTGGACTGATCGGCCGGAATACGTCACCATGGAACGTCGTTAGCACTCATAGAGTCAGAGTGCCAGGAGGAAATTCGTGCCGACCTACCAGTACCAGTGCACCGAGTGCGGTGAGGGCCTTGAGGCCGTGCAGAAGTTCACCGATGACGCACTGACCGAGTGCCCGAACTGCAACGGACGCCTGAAGAAGGTGTTCTCCGCGGTCGGCATCGTCTTCAAGGGATCCGGTTTCTACCGGAACGACAGCCGTGGCGCTTCGTCGAGCAGCACCCCTGCCTCGAAGCCGTCGACGCCTGCCGCCCCGGCCGCTTCGTCGACGTCCAGCACGTCTTCGACGTCGAGCTCGAGCAGCAGCTCCACGTCGGCTGCCTGATCTCCGGTCCCGCCCGTTCTTCGCAAGGCCCCGTCGCCCCTTCCGGGCGGCGGGGCCTTGTGCACGCCCGGCTAGGGTGGCCGCATGGCTAACGCAGAGATCGGTGTCATCGGCGGTTCGGGCTTCTACTCCTTCCTGGAGGACGTCTCCGAGGTCCGGGTGGACACCCCGTACGGGCCACCGAGCGACTCCCTCTTCTTCGGCGAGCTGGCCGGGCGGCAGATCGCCTTCCTCCCGCGCCACGGCCGCAGCCACAAGGTCCCGCCCCACAAGATCAACTACCGGGCCAACCTGTGGGCGCTGCGTTCGGTGGGCGTGCGCCAGGTGCTCGGCCCGTGCGCGGTCGGCGGGCTGCGCACCGAGTACGGTCCGGGCACGCTGCTCGTTCCCGACCAGCTGGTCGACCGTACGAAGTCCCGGGCGCAGACCTTCTTCGACGGGGAGCCGCTGCCCGACGGGACCGTGCCGAACGTCGTGCACACCACGTTCGCCGACCCGTACTGCCCGGTGGGCCGCTCGGTGGCGCTGGCGGCGGCGCGGGGCCGGGCGTGGGAGCCGGTGGACGGCGGCACCATGGTCGTGATCGAGGGCCCCCGGTTCTCGACCCGCGCCGAATCGAAGTGGCACGCGGCGATGGGCTGGTCGGTCGTCGGCATGACGGGCCACCCCGAGGCGGTCCTCGCGCGCGAGCTGGGGCTCTGCTACACGTCGATGGCGCTGGTCACCGACCTGGACGCGGGCGCGGAGACGGGTGAGGGCGTGTCCCACACGGAGGTCCTGAAGGTGTTCGGCGAGAACGTGGGCCGCCTGCGCGAGGTCCTGTTCGACGCGGTGGCCGCGCTGCCGCCGACGGAGTCCCGCGCCTGCCTGTGCACCCACGTCCACGACGGCTGGGACCTGGGCATCGAACTCCCGTAACCGGCCGCGGCGGCGGAATCCGGTGCGGGAAATCCGGTGCGGGCTGTCACGTTCCGGAGGGCTGTCCGGTCTCGGCTGGTGAAGGACCGACGAGACCGACCGACCGTCCAGGAGGCGACCGCCATGTCGCGCATTTCGCTCACCCCGCCCCGCACCCTCCTCATGCGCATCGGCGCCTGGTACTCGCGCCGCAGGTACGGCAAGGTGCTCGACCCCGGCCAGGCGTACGGGCACAATTCGCGCGTGCTGTTCACGTACGTACGCCTCGAGCAGCAGGCGGCGAAGTGGCACGCCCTCGACGCGGGGCTGGGGCACCTCGCGGTGATGGCGGCGGCGGCCCGGATCAACTGCTCGTGGTGCATGAACTTCGGTTACTGGGAGGGCCTGGAACGCGGGCTGTCGGCGCAAAAGATCGGGCAGGTGCCGCGGTGGCGCGAGAACCGCGGAGCGTTCACGGAGCTGGAGCTGCTGGTCATGGAGTACGCCGAGGCCATGACCGAGACCGAGCCGACGGTCACGGACGAGCTCGCCGCGGAGCTGATCGCGCGCCTGGGAGAGGCGGCGTACGTCGAACTCACCGCGCTGGTCGCGCTGGAGAACTGGCGCTCGCGGGCCAACCGCGCCTTCGGCCTGACCAGCCAGGGCTTCTCGGAGGCCTGCGAGGTCCCGCCCCGGCCGTGAACCGCACGATGGCGGGATGATCAGCGACAGCAGCCGGTAGCCGCCGCGGACCGGCCTCACTCCCCCGCGACGCGGAGCAGCAGCTTGCCGGTGGTGGTGCGGGTGTCCATCAGGCGGTGCGCCTCGGCGGCCCGGCCGAGCGGGAACTCGGCGGTGACCGGCAGTTCGACGCTGCCGCTCGCGGCGAGCCGGAAGGAGTCGGCGGCGAGGGTGCGCAGCGCCTCGGGGTCGTCCTGGGCGAGGGTGAGGATGGAGAAGCCGCCGACGGAGAGTCCGCGCGGGTTGAGCTCGGGCTGGCCGATCTGCCAGGGTGCGGCCCCGCCGGCGTTGCCGTAGGCGACGAGGCGGCCGTAGCGCGCGAGGGAGTCCAGGCTGCGGCGGAAGGTGTCGCCGCCGACGGGGTCGAGGGCGAGGTCGACTCCACGGCCGCCGGTGGCGCGGAGCACGTCCTCGGTGAATCCGTCGCCGACGAACACCTCGTCATAGCCGTACTTGAGGGCTTCCGCGGCCTTTTCGGGGCGGGAGACGACGCCGTAGACGGCGCGGGCTCCGGCGAGCCGGGCGACCTGGGCGGCAACGGTTCCGATGCCGCCGGCCGCGCTCTGGACGAGCACGCTCTCCCCGGCGCGCAGCCGGCCGACCGCGTGCACGAGCCCCTGGACCGTGGGCAGGACGGTCGGCAGGGTGGCGGCGGTGCGCAGGGAGATGCCCTCGGGGAGCGCGAAGACGGTGGCGGCGGGGGCGACGGCGACCTCGGCGTAGCCGCTGTGCGAGGTGAGGGCGGCGACCTCCTGGCCGGGCCGCAGGCCCTCGACTCCGGGGCCGACGGCCCGGATGCGGCCGGAGATCTCGAGGCCGGGGCGGAAGGGCAGGGCCGGGACCCGGTAGCCGTGGGCCCGGGCCAGGACGTCGGCGAAGTTGACTCCTGCGTAGGCGACGTCGACGCTCACCTCGCCGTGGGCCGGCTCCGGTACGGGGACCTCGGTGGTGTGGAGGACCTCGGGTCCGCCGAACTCGTGGAACTCGACTGCGTGCATGACTGGTACCCCCGGCTAGACTGTTCAATGAAAAGCGAACAATGCGGTGACGCGACTGTACGGTTTTCATCGAACATTCCGCAAGAGCGCGAACGCTGCAGGAAGGACCCGCGATGGGACACCGGGCCGAACCCGAGCACACCCACCCCGACGACGTGCCCGTCCAGGCGGCCCTCGCCGCACTCGCCGACCCGGTGCGGCTGCAGCTCGTACGGGAGCTCGCGGGTGCGGGCGACTGGGAGCGCAGCTGCGGCACGTTCGACGTACCCGTGGGCAAGGCGGCCCTCAGCCACCACTTCGCGGTGCTGCGCGGCTCCGGGCTGCTGGAGCAGCGCGACCAGGGGCGCGGGCGCGTCAACCGGCTGCGGCGCGCGGAGTTCGAGGCCCGCTTCCCGGGGCTGCTGGCACTGGTCCTGCGCGAGGAGAGCACCGAGGCCTGACGGGCCCTCACCCCTGCGGGTGGCGACGTTGTCCACAGGCTGGGGACCGTCCACAGGCGCGGGCGGGATTCGGCGGGGCGGCGGATCGTGAGGGGTGTCCGGGCACTGGGCCCGGGCACCGGAACTCAGCTCACTGGTGGTGGCCGTCATGTCCAGGACCTCGCGCGTCCCTTCCCTCTCGACCCCTTCCGCGCCTTGCTCCCTTTCCGCACCTTCCTCCTTTTCCGCACCTTCCTCCTTTTCCGCTCCCTCTACGTGTCCCCCTGCGCGCCCGGTCCCGTCCTTTCCCCCGCTGCGCGTCGGTCGGGGCGGGGACCGGCTGCGCCGCGCGGTGCGACGTCGGCGGCGGGCCGCGTCGGCCGGGCTGGCCGTGCTGGCGGCCGCCCTGGCGGTGGTGGGCGGGACGGAGGCCCAGGCTTCGCGGGGCGCCGCGCCGCCGGAGGTGAAACCGGCGCCCGCGGCGGTGCGGTGGGTGTCGGCGCCGGTGCGCATCGCGGACGCGGCGACGGTGCGACTGCTGCGGTCCGGGGACCGGGTGGACGTGGTGGCGGCGGAGCGCGCCGGCCCGCCGCGGGTGGTGGCCGCGGGGGCCCGGGTGGTCGAAGTACCCGATCCGGAGAAGGGCGTTGGGGACGGCGGGGCCCTGGTGGTCCTGTCGGTGCCCCGGGACACCGCGCGGGCTCTCGTGGGGGCGGGCGCAGTGGCACGACTGGCGGTGACGTTGTGCTGAATCGGACGGGAGTGCCGTCAAGTCACCACAAGACGGGCTCCGATTGGACACGCCGGGTCCGGACTGCCGTAGCTTTCGGAACCGTTGGCTCCATGTTCGGCGGATTCGAAGAAAGGCTCAGTGGTGAGCGAGATGAAGAAGGAGAGCGTCCTGGCGGGCTTCAAGGCCTTCCTGATGCGCGGCAACGTGGTCGACCTGGCGGTGGCGGTCGTCATCGGCGCCGCGTTCACCAACATCGTGAACTCGGTGGTGAAGGGGATCATCAGCCCGCTGGTGGGCGCCGTCGGCACGAAGAGCCTGGACGGCTACACGTCCTGCCTGAAGGGCCCCTGCGGCGTCGACGCGAAGGGGGACGCCATCGGCGTCAACATCCTCTGGGGATCGGTGCTGAACGCCGCGCTGACCTTCCTGATCACGGCGGCGGTCGTCTACTTCCTGATGGTGCTGCCGATGTCGAAGTACCTCGCCAAGGTGGAGCAGCGCCGCCGGGCCAGGGAGGGCGTCCAGGAGACCATGGAGATCACCGAGCTCGTGGTCCTCAAGGAGATCCGGGACGAGCTGGTCGCCCAGCGCAGCCGCAATGGGCAGGGCGGTCAGGGCGGGTACGGCGGTCAGGGTGGCCAGGACGGATATGGCGGTCAGGGTGGCCAGTACGGTCACCCCGGCTCGGGGTACTAGCAGGTCAGAGGTGGTGCGGCGGCTTCTCGTCGAGGAAGCGGGCCAGGTCGGCGGCGCTCCCGCCGGCGGGCGGCCGCTCGCCCCACCCGCGGTCGGTGTCGTCCGAAGACTGCTGGTCCAGCGGGTCGTCGAAGACGAGCCGGGGCCTGGGCTTCGCCGCGGGCGCGGCCTCGGGCCGGGATGCGGGCTGCGAGGACTGCGGGTCGGAGGCGGGGGCGGTGCTCATGCCTCCAGGGTACGGCCGCCCCCGGCCCGCCCCGCGGCCCCGCCCTGTGGCCCCGCCCTGTGGCCCCGCCCTGCGCCCGGGCACCGGCGTCGCGCAGCCGACGGGGCACGGTCCCGCCGCCCGCAGTCCCCGGGGCAGAAGGGTGCGTAGGTCAGAGGGGTCCGCAGCCCGCCGGCCGCGCGCCTCGCCTGCCGGCCGGCGTACGGCTGGTGTCCTGGCGGTATGACGTACGTACCGATGACCTCCCGCAGCCGGGACGAGGGCCACCGGGCCGCGACCCCGCTGGAACTGTTCTTCGACCTCTGCTTCGTCGTCGCGGTGGCGCAGGCCGGCCGGCAGCTCGTCCACGCGCTCGCCGAGGGCCATGTCGGCGCCGGCATCGCCGGCTACCTCTTCGTGTTCTTCGGCGTGTGGTGGGCCTGGATGAACTTCACCTGGTTCGCCTCCGCCTACGACGTCGACGACGTGCCGTACCGGATCGCGACCCTCGTGCAGATCGCCGGTGTGCTCATCTATGCGGCCGGGATCCCGCGCGCGTTCAACGACAACGAGTGGACCATCTGCGTCCTCGGCTACGTGGTGATGCGGCTCGCGCTCACCGTGCAGTGGCTGCGCGCCGCCGCCGGGGAGCAGGGTCCGGCCCGGCGCACCGCCCTCACGTACGCGATCGGGCTGGTGCTCTGCCAGGCGGGCTGGGTGGCGCTGCTCGCGGCCCCGGAGCACTCCCGCAGGTGGCTCTTCCTGGTCCTCGTGATGGTGGAGCTGCTTGTTCCGCTCCTGGCCGAGCGCAGCTACCAGACGCAGTGGCATCCGCACCACATCGCCGAGCGGTACGGCCTGTTCACCATCATCGTGCTCGGTGAGACCATCGCCGCAAGCACGGTCGCGGTCCAGTCGGCGATCGACGAGCACGAGGCGCTGGGCGAGCTGCTGCCGATCGCGGCGGGCGGCCTGCTGCTGGTCTTCGCGGCCTGGTGGATCTACTTCGCCGTCCCCGCGCACGACCGGCTGCAGGGCAACCGTCAGGCCATCCCCTGGGGGTACGGGCACTACGTGATCTTCGCGTCGGCCGCGGCCATCGGGGCCGGCATCGAGGTGGCGATCGAGCACGCGGTCGGCAAGGCCCACGTCTCGGCCCTGACCGCCAACCTCTCGGTGTGCATCCCGGCGGCGCTGTTCCTGGCCTTCGTCTGGCTGCTGCACTCACGCCACTTCAAGCGGGGTACGGCCCAGCAGCTGGTGCTGCCGCTCACGGCTCTGGCGATCCTCGCCTGCGCGTGGACCGGCGCGCAGGCGGTGCTGTGGGCCGGGCTGGTCGCCGCGGCCGCCGTCGCGGTGGGCGTGACCTTGGCCCACCGGGAGCGTTCTGGTGCGTGAGGACGGCGGGCGGCGACGGCCGCGGCGGCCCCGGCGAGCACGCCGGCGACAGGAAGAAGAAACGATGAAGGTCCCGGTACAGCGGTACGCGGACACGGGCTCGGGCCCGGCGGTGGCGGAGTACGGGGAGCTCGCCGACCCGGCGTTCTGGCAGCAGCCCCCTGCCGCGCGGCTCGCGGCGTTCGCCCGGCTGCGGGCGCTGGAGTCCCCGGTCTACGTGCCCGAGGGGAAGGGCCGCGGGCACTGGGCCCTCGTACGGCACGCGGACGTGCAGGAGGCGAGCCGGCTCCCGAAGGTGTTCGCCAGCGCGCCCGGGGTGACCACGCCCGAGCCGGCCCGGTGGGTGCGGGCGCTGTTCGGGGACTCGATGGTCAACCTGGACGGTGCCGACCACGCGCAGCTGCGCAAGATCGTGCAGCGGGCGTTCACACCGCGGCTGCTGGCGGCGGCCGAGCAGGACATCCACACGGTGGCCGCCCGGATCGTGGACGACGTGCTGGAGCACGAACCCGACGAGTTCGTCTCCGCCGTGTCCTCGCGGCTTCCGCTCGAGGTCATCTGCAACATGATGGGCATCCCGGAGCGCTACCGCGCCGAGATCGCCGACCGCGTCAACCACGCCTCGGAGAACATCGGGGTCGAGCGGGGCCTGGCCTCGCGGCTGCGGATGCCCGGGCGCGGCCTGCGGGCCCTGGCCCGGATGCAGCGGATGGTCGCGGGCATCGGGCGGGAGCGGCGCAAGAACCCCACCGACGACCTGATCTCGGCCCTGGTCACCGCGAACGTCAACGGGGCGGCCGGAGACCAGGCGCTGAACGCCCGCCAGCTGGGGGCGTTCTTCTCGCTGCTGATGGTGGCCGGCGTGGAGACCACGCGCAACGCGATCACCCACGGGCTGACCCTGCTGACCGACCATCCCGACCAACGCGACCTGCTGCTCGGTGACTTCGAGGCGTACGCGGACGGGGCGGTGGACGAGATGATCCGGCACTCGACGCCGATCATCCAGTTCCGCCGGACGGTGGCCGCCGAACACACCCTGGGCGGGCACCTGTTCCGGCCGGGCGACAAGGTGGTGCTCTACTACGCGTCCGCCAACCGCGACGAGGCCGTCTTCCCCGACCCCGACGCCTTCGACATCACCCGCTCGCCCAATCCGCACCTGGGCTTCGGCGGTGGCGGCCCGCACTTCTGCCTGGGCGCGCACCTGGCCCGGGTGGAGATGAAGGCCCTGTTCCGCGAGCTGCTGACCCGGCCGGTCGGGCTGCGGGCGGTGGGGCTGCCGGACCTGGCGGGATCGAACTTCGACAACCGCGTCCGCTCGCTCCGCTTCGCCTTCGAACGCCCGTCGGACTGATACGGCGCCCGGGACGGGGAAACCGGCCACCGGGCAGGCTGGGAGCCCGGCGGCCGGAGCGGGGGCTCGGTCCCCGGGGGCCTGCTACTGCAGGCGCCGGACCGCCAGCACGCAGTGGGCGCTGCCCGTGAGCACGGCCTCGTCCCCCGCGAACTCCTGGAGGGTCTCCGGCGCGACCGGCTGGCCCGGGACGGCCTCGGGCCAGGCGCGCGTGGCGAACAGGAAGTAGGCCTGGCCGCTCTCGTTCGCCGCGGCGACCCACTCGTCCGGGGCGGTGCAGGTCGCGTTCAGCCCGGGCAGGGTCAGCGCGACCTGGTTGTCCGCCAGCACGATCTGCACCGGGAAGGCGGCCGGGTTGCGGGTGCCGTCCATGACCACGTCACCGATGGGCAGGCCGATCTCCTCCAGCAGCCCGCGGGCGGCCTTCTCCCCTGCCTCCCGCCCCTGCGGACCGTCGCCGAGGGTGTAGGCGAGCAGGTACGGGATGTCGTGGCCCTCGGAGGGGTCGCCGATCCAGGCGAGCACGGAAAGGGTGCCGAGCTGGGACCGGTCGATTTCGGCTTGAGTTGAAGTCATGCGCCGCACCCTAGTGGTCTCTCCCGCGGCCCTTTCCGGCCTTTCACCCGGGCGGGCTAGACGGCCCAGAATCCCTCTCCGGAATTCGCCTGCATGTTCGCGTCCTGGTACTGGAGCCGCACGATGCGCGCCTTTTCCGGGATTTCGAACACCACCCACCCTTCGGCCCGCTCACCGACGGCGAGGGAATCGAAGACGAGCGGTTTGCCGGTGGTCAGTTCACCGGTCGGCACCACCGGGTGGCGACCCCCCGCGCTGTCGTACGCCCACATGCGCCCGAGGGCCCCGTACGAGGCCCCGCCGACGTTGACGAACGACATCGAGGCGGCCACCCAGCGCTTGCCCGCGGGCGGTGCGTAGTTCTTCTCCACGCTGACCGCGGGGTCGACGTACGCGGTGAGCACGGCCTGGAGGTGGCGGCCCACCTGGCGGCCGCGCACCCGTACGGAGTCACCCACATGGGCATCCTTCGCGGCGGCCGGCACCGCCCCCGGGGCCGCGGCCGCCGGATCCTCCTCGGCGCCCGGCGCGCCGTCGTCCACCGGGACGGCGGGCGCCTCGGCCGGGGCGAGCGCCGCCCCCTCGGGGGCGCCGGAACAGGCCGTGGCACCGAACAGCAGGAGGGGCAGGAGAGCAGCGGCGAGGACGGAAGCGGACTGGCGCATGCGTGATCCCTTCGGGGACCTTCGGGGACGTATTCCGGCCAGTCTCACGCGCCCGAGCGGGCAATTGCACACACCGACACGGGCGCGCGCAAGGAGTTGCCCGCCATCTGCCAGCACAATGCGTTTCGGCGCTTTTGTGCCGACCCACCCCCATGGAGGATTCATGCGCGTTTCCACCCGCCGACTGGCCGTCACCGCGCTTTCCGCACTGGCCGCGGCCACCGTGTTCACCACTCCCGCCGGCGCCCGCGCCCACGGCGACGAGATTTCCGTACAGGAATTCGGTCACATTTCCGACGACGGCCGCGTCACCCTCTTCGGCACCTACTCGTGCCGGCCCTCGTCACCCCGTGGAGTGCAGGTCCAGGTCACCCTCGTCCAGGACGGAACCCGCCTGGGCTTCGGCGGCGAGGAGGCCGTGTGCGACGGGTACGGGCACGACTGGTCCGCGTCGGCCTCCCTGGACCTGGTGCACCTGCACCCGGGTGCGGCCGGCGCGGAGGTCACGCTCCAGTCCGCGAGCCTGCACTCCGGGTTCACCTTGCGCGTGTCCCACCTGGCCAAGACGGAGCGGGAGATCCGGCTGGAGGAGAAGCACCACTGACGCACGCACCCGGCCGTCGCCGGTAGCCGCCGCTACCGGCAGGCGGGCGCCACGCCGGTCATCGACATGAACGCGACGGTCCGGCAGCCGGTATCGGGATGCGGGCGCCCCGTCGTGCGGTGCACGGCCGTGGGGACCCCGACGGCCAGCAGGAGGAGCGCGAGCAGAGCGGTCGTGGCGCCCTTGCCCGGCCGCTTGTTCAGCCGGTGCACGGCAGGATCCGTGTCCATGCGGTCGTCCGTTTCATGGACCGCATCATCACTCCACCCCCGCGGTGCCACAACTCGGCGTGACCGTCCGCTCACCCCACGCCCCCGTCACCCCATGCTCCGGACGCTGCCCGCGACGTCGAACTCGCACCACACGGCCTTGCCGTCACCCCGGGACTCCACTCCCCAGTGCGTGGCCAGCGCGTCCACCAGCAGCAGCCCGCGCCCGGTGGTGGCGGCCTCCCCCGGGGTGCGCCGGCGCGGCCAGACACTGGAGCGGTCCTTGACCCACAGCCTGATCCGCCGGACCGGCTCGGGCAGCACCTCCATGGTCAGCACCGCCCCGCCGTCCGTGTGCAGCAGGGCGTTGACCAGCAGTTCCCCGGCCGCCAGTTCCACGTCGTCGGCGAGCTCGGGCATGCCCCAGTCGCGCAGCGCCTGGCGCAGGGCGTAGCGCGCCTCCGAGAGGCCCTCCGGGTCCGCCTGGTGGATGTACTGGTGGATCCGCGGGGCCCGGTGGGTGCCCGGGTCGGGGGCCCGGCGCAGCACCAGCAGGGCCACGTCGTCGCCGGAGCCCCAGCGTTCCCACAGCCGGTCCGAGAGGTGGTCTGCGAGTGCCCCGGCCTCCTGCGGCCCGCTGCGCACGGCGTGCGCGAGGGCCTCCATGCCCTGGGTGATGGCGGTGCCGGGCTCCTCCACCAGGCCGTCGGTGCACAGCACCAGCGTCTCCCCGGGGACCAGGTCGAGCCGGGTCTCGGGGAAGTCCTCCTGTTCGAAGACCGAGGCCAGTCCGAGCGGCAGCCCGCCGCGTACGTTGGGCCAGCCCGTACGCCCGTCCGTGTGGCGGATCAGCGGCCCGAGATGGCCCGCGCGGACCGCCCGTACGCCCCCGGTCTCCAGGTCGACCTGTGCGTACATGCAGGTCGCGAAGCGCTCGGTGTCCAGCTCGGCCAGGAAGCGCGAGGCCCGGGCCAGCACGGTCGACGGCGCATGGCCCTCCCCCGCGTACGCCCTCAGTGCGATCCGCAGCTGGCCCATGATGGCCGCCGCGTGCGTGTCGTGGCCCTGTACGTCGCCCACGACGATGCCGACCCGGTCGCGGGGCAGCGCGATCACGTCGTACCAGTCCCCGCCGACCTCCCGACCGCTCCAGGCGGAGTGGTAGCGCACCGCGATCTCGCCGCCGTTGATCTCCGGGATCCGGCGCGGGAGCATCGAGGCCTGCAGGCCCGTCGCGAACTCCCGTTCCTGGTCGAACAGGAGCGCCCGCTGGAGGGACTGCGCCACGATGCCGGCCAGGCCCAGGCACAGGTTGCGCTCCTCCGGGCTGAAGTCGGTGCGCCGCCGGTAGAACAGCACGAGCCCGCCGATGGCCTTGGCCTGCGCGATCAGCGGCAGGTAGGCGGCGGCGTCGAAGCGGATCCGGCGCAGGTAGTCCGCGAGCAGCGGGAACTCGCCGGCCAGATCGGTCAGGGAGGTGACGAAGCGCGCCTTGCGGGTCAGCACCGCCTGCGACAGCGGCAGCGAGCCGTCCAGCCGGGTGAACTTGCGCTCGCTGAGGATCTCCAGCGACTCCCCGCTCAGCGCGATGATCTTGATGGCGCCGTTCTCGACCAGCCCCAGGGCCAGCCCGTCGGCGCCCAGCCGCTCCAGTGCTCCCGCCCCGGTCAGCGTGGCCGTGACGTCGTCGACCGTCACCGCCCGCGACAGGGCCTCCGTCGTCCGCTGCACGATGGTGGCCTGCTGGGCCCGAGCCGACTCCAGCTTCCGCAGGATGGTGGCGTGCGCGAGCTCGGCCGTCGCGTCCCGCACGATCCCGACGATCCGCAGGGGCCGCCCGCCGGCGTCCCGCAGGATCCGGCCCTGCGTGTGCGTCCACTGGTCGACGCCGTCGCGCCGCTGCACCGTGAAGTACGAGCCGTACGTCTCCGCACCGCCGTCCAGGGCGGCCTGCGTGGCTTCCGCCAGCCGTGCACCGTCGTCGGCCGGGATCCGCAGCCCCAGCCCCTCCGGGGTGTCGCCGAACTCCTCCCGCTCGAGGTCGAAGACCACGAGCCCGGCCTCGTCCAGCAACAGCGTCCCGGTGTCCAGGTCCCACTCGAAGCTGCCCATGGCGTTGAGCGCGAGCCGCTCACCGGGCCCGGTCACAGGGTCCCGTCGGCCCTGCTCGGATCTGTCGCGCTCCGCCGCTGCCACGAGAACACCACCTAACGGCCGGGCCAGCACGGCTGGGAGATCAGCCGCTCCCACTCCTCGTCAGGATGCCCCGGAAGGGTGCGCCCGGCCTCCTGCCAGCGCTTGACGAGGGAGAGGTAGATGGTCGGCTGGTCCGGTGCCACATGTGCGGGAGGGGCGTACGGCGAGGCGGTCCTGGGCGCGGCGGTCCTGGGCGCGGCGGGCTGCTCCGCCCGGCTGGCGGGAATGCGCACCCAGCCACGACCCTGTGCTCGCTGCTCCGCACTCATCGCGGACCCCTCTCGACCTCACCGCAGAGACGTCTTCGGATGCCCGGCACCGGCCCGGTCTGGCCGTACGGTCCCGGCGGAGCCCGCCGGCCTGCGCCGGGCGCCGAGGCGTTTTCGGACTCCTCCGACCAGTCTCCCCGCCGTGAAGCCCGCACCGTGCACGAATCGCATGGAAGGGCCGAATGAGGGAGCCGTCAGCAGCCCCGCGAAGAACAGCCCGGGCCAGGAGGACTCGAAACCGGCGCTCAGCTCCGGCGTGCCGCTGCCCCCGACGGTCTCGAGGACGGCCCGCAGCCGGGCGTCCAGCAGTTCCAGCCGGCCCAGGTGCGGGGTGAACCCGGTGGCCGCGACGACGTGCGCGACGTCCAGTACGACGGACTCCCCGGCCGCGGTGGTCAGCCCGAGCCGGGTCCGCTCGCCGACCGGCACCGCCCGGTGCAGCCGGTGCCCCAGCAGCACGGGGACGCTGCGCTCGAAGCGGTCCCGCAGCCACCAGGCCCCGGCGGGCCCGAGCGCGGTCGCGGCGATCCGCTCCCGGGTCGGCGCGGGCAGCCGGCGCACCGCCCAGGGCAGTTCCGACCACGCCCAGCTGCGCCAGCCGGTGCCGAGGCCGCTGTGCGGATCGCGCAGGGCGCGCAGGGCGGGGCGCTCCAGCGGCTGGGGCACGGTGTTCCAGTGCAGCCGGGACCTGCGGGCGACGAGGCAGGGCCGGGCCCCGTTCTCGGCCAGCAGGGCTGCGGTCTCCAGGGCCGCCTGCCCGGCCCCGACCACGGCGACCTCCCGGCCGGCGAACCGGGCCAGGTCGCGGTGGCCGCTGCTGTGCGAGCAGTGCCCGGGCGGCAGGTCCCGCAGCGCCTCGGGCAGGTGCACGAACGGCATCACCCCGACGGCGATCGCGACCGTCCGGGCGAGCAGCGGCGGCCCTTCGGCGGTGCGGATCAGGAAGCCGTCGCCCTGCGGGCTGACCTCGGTGACCGTCACCTCCTCCACCTCGGGCGCGGCGTGCCGGGCGAACCACATGCCGTACGAGCTGAAGGTGCCGATCGGGAGCGGGCTGCCGTGCTCGGCCGCCAGCCCCCGGGTGGCGCAGTACGCGGCGAGGGTGTGCCGGCCGCCGGGCGCGGACAGGTTCGAGGACCAGGGCTCCGACTTGAGGTACATGCCCTCGGGCATGTGGTCCCGCCACGAGGCCATGGGCCGCCCGAGCACCCGTACGCCGAGCCCCGCCGCCATCGCGTGCGCGGCGATCGACAGCCCGTACGGCCCGGCGCCGACCACGACGAGATCCTCCACCTGCGTCACCGCTGTCCCTCCAGTCCCATGGTCCCCCTGCCCGTGCCACTGCCTCCGGCGGTACGTGTGACGGGCCCCCGCGGCGCCGGAGTCGGGGACGGGGGCCGGGGCGGGGGCGGGTGGCGCGGCGTCATCGGGTCACCAGTTCGTCCGGTTCGGCGGGGGCGGTCGGCGGGGTCAGGTCGCGGGCACGCTGGCGCGGGGCGCGGACCACGGCCCGGGCCGTACGGCGGCCGTGCGCCGGGACCCCGCGCAGGGCGCGCGCGCCCTTCCCCGCGCCCCGGCCCAGGAACGCGGCGAGCATCGCGAGGAACGGCATCGGGTCGTCGGCGGCGAACCAGGCCGCCTCCACCCGCCCCCGCTCCGCCCGCGGCGCCACCCGTACCGGCCCGGGCCTGCCGCCCGCGGCGCGGTCCTGCCCGGCCCCGGCGTCCTGCGGTGCCGAGGGGGACGGGAGCGCCGGGCGGGCCGGGGAGCGCCGGGGCAGCCGGCGGCCGCGGAGCGACGCCAGCAGGGCATAGTTCTCCGCGACGAACACCCGGCCCGGGCCGCCCGCGGGCTCCGGGACCCGTTGCCCCGTCAGATCCAGGTACATCGCCTGGACCACGTCCAGCCCGCCCGCGTCCGTGAACAGCCGGAACTGCGCGCCCGGCCGGGGGTTGAAGTCCACGAGCCGGAAACAGCCCGTCTCGTCCCGGCGGAAGTCCAGGTCCAAGATCCCCTGGTAGCCCAGCCGTTCGGCGAGCCGCAGCCCCGCCTCCTCCACCGCCGGATCCGGCAGCCAGCGGCCCACCGCCGTCAGCCCCGTCCGCACCGGCCAGGACAGCTCCTTGCGGCCCGACCCCGCGAGCAGCGGGCGCCCGCCCCGGGCGAAGGCGCCGTGGAAGAACCAGTCGGTGTCCGTCCCGGCGGGCAGGAAGCGCTGGAGCAGCAGCCGGCTCCCGGCCTCCGGCGTGCGCTCGTACAGGCGGCGCGCCTCGGCGGCGGTGTGGACGAGCGTGGTGCTGCGCAGTCCGCCGCCCGGGGGCAGCAGCCAGGGCCGGCTCCACTTGGCCACCACCGGCAGGCCGAGGCGCCATGCGGCCTCCGCCGCCTCGGCCCCGCTCGCCGGGATCACCGTCTCCGGGTGCGGGATGTCCCAGCGTGCGCACAGCCGCGACAGCTCGGCCTTGTCCGCCACCCGCGCCGGCAGCCCGTCGGGCTGATGGGGGACCCGGAACCGCCCGTCCAGCATCGGCGCGATCCGCGCGACGGCGATGGCGCTGAGGTCGTCCATAGCGACGAGCACCGCCGGCCGGCCGATCCGCTCCGACACCCCGACCAGGCACTCCAGCAGCGTCTCCGGAGCCTCGGGGTCCAGGCCTCCGGCCGGCCCGGGATGCACGGCGTGCAGGTAGCGCGAGCGCCCCATGGGACCTCCCCCGGCCTCGACGACGGCATGGACCTCCACGCCCCTCCGCCCAAGAGATCTGACGGCACCGAGGGTTCCGTGGTGGAACGGATTCCGATCGAGTCTGAGCACTACAGCGGGCACATGGCCGTCGAACGCGTGCATGGGAACGGTGTCTTTCACCTAGTCGGAGCAAGCGGGGAGGATGCGCAGCTGCGAATGGCCTACGCAGCGGTCACCGGACAGGCCATTCGTCAGATGTGATGCCTAACGTCTTCGACAAGCACACCGATTCAGGAAAGCTCGGGAGACGCCATGCCCAGACCACACCGCCGACTGGCGAGCACCTGCATCGGTACGGTCACGGCCGGACTGCTCGCCACCGGAGCCGCGCTCGCGGCACCCGAGGGGGAGCAGCCCAAGGGCTCCGACATCGCCATGGGCGCCTTTCTCGACTCCGGTCCGCCCGGAGTCGCCCGGATCCCGAACCTGTCGCGCTGGCTGGGCGGCAAGGAGATCCGGGTCGGCCACACCTATCTGCCCGGGGACCGCTGGGCCCGTATCGAGGGCCCCGACTTCCTGGAGCCGTGGGCCGAGTGGCGCCGCGCCAAGGAGGACCGGCTCTTCATCCTCAACGTGCCCATGCAGGAGCACAACGAGGACCGGGTCCCCGACCGCCAGGTGGCCCAGCTGATCCGGGCGGGCGCACAGGGCGAGTTCGACCGGCACTTCGAGAAGCTCGCCGAACGGCTGGTGGCACTGGGCGTCCCGGACACGGTGATCGTGCTCGGCTGGGAGATGAACGGCGCCACCTACACCCACCGCTGCGCGCCGGACCCGGAGGGCTGGAAGGAGTACTGGCGCCGGATCGTCAACACGATGCGCTCCGTCCCCGGTGCGGCGTTCAAGTTCGATTACGCCCCCAACCGCGGGTCGGACGCGATCGGCTGGACCAACTGCTACCCGGGCGACGACGTGGTCGACATCGTCGGCATGGATTCGTACGACCAGGGTCCCGGCAAGACCTTCGACGAGATGGTCAGGCAGCCGTACGGGCTCCAACAGCACGTGGATTTCGCGAAAGCGCACGGCAAAGAGATCTCGTACCCGGAGTGGGGGCTGTTCCGGCACGGGGACAACCCGGAGTACGTACGGCGCATGCTGAAGTGGATCGAGCAGCACAAGCCGCTCTACCACACCATCACGGACTACTGCCCGCACGGCGTGTGGCAGTGCAAGCAGAACCCGAGGTCCGCGAAGGCCTTCCGCGCCGCGCTCGCGCCCCAGCGTCCAAACCCGGTCCCGACGCCCGTGGTGCCCACGCCGGTCATCCCGACGCCGGTCGTGCCGACGCCCGTCGTGCCGACCCCGGTCGTACCCACGCCGGTGATCCCGACCCCGCAGATCCCGACCCCCGAGATCCCCGTGCCCTCCCCGGCGATCCCGACGCCGGACATCCCGCAGGTCCCGGTGATCCCGAGCCCGCAGGTCCCGGTTCCGGTCCCCTCGCCGGAGGCCCCGAGCCCGAGCCCCGAGCCCGTGCCCGTCCCCGAGCCCGTGCCCTCGCCCGAGGTCCCGTCGCCCGAGACCCCGGTGAACCCCAGTCCGGACCCCGTCCCGGTGCCGGTCCCCTCGCCCGAGATCCCGAGCCCGGTCCCGTCGCCGGAGATCCCGGCCCCGAGCCCGAGCCCCGTCCCGCCCCCGGTCGTGCCGAAGCCCGAGCCCGTCGAACCGCCCTCCAACAGCACGACGTGGTGCGTGCCGATCAACTTCGGCGAGTGGCTCTCCAAGCTGGTCGGCAAGCAGTCGGTCTGCGTCAAGATCGACTGGGGCAAGGACTCCGGCTTCTGGCCCTGGTAGACCCGTCATCGGACCCGCAGTTCGTTGAGCCGCGCCCGCCAGTCCCTGGCGGCCGGCAGGGCCTCGCGCAGCGCGTCCACCGCCCGCTCGCGCCCCGTCACCTGCGATTCGTGCAGGCGCAGCAGGGGCGCGAGCGCCGTCCGGGCCAGCAGGAAGCGCTGGTTGACGACGGTCTCGGGCCGCCAGTGGTTCTTGTACGGCTCGTTGCCGCGCAGGAAGCTCACCACCGGGCGGCCCTCGGCGAGGGCGCGGCCCGCTTCGTAGCGCAGCAGCAGCGTCGCCACGTCCACCTTGCGGGTCCGCAGGTCCGGGTCCGCGCCGTACAGGTAGCCGCCGCTGAGCGCCCCCGACAGCAGGGTGACGTTGGCCGCCACGACCTTCCCGTCCAGCCGGAACTCGGTCAGCCTGCCCTCGCCGACCCGCACCATCCGCCGGGTGGCCCGCGTCAGGTGCTCGGCGAACCGGGGCCTCAGGTGCTCCGGGGTCACCCCGCGGCCGCGCCACTGCTTCTCGTGGAGCCGCAGCAGCGTCCGTACGGCACGCGGCACTTCCTGCTCGGTGACCTCGTGCTCCTCGATCCCGGCCGCGTCGGTCTTGCGCAGCTTGGCCCGGACCCGCTGGGCGCCGGAGGCCGGCATCCGCTTGACCAGCTCGTCGAACGGCAGCGCGGGCAGCTCCATGCAGGTGGAGTCGGCGAGCTTGCTGCGGATCCCGGGCCACTGCCAGAACAGCGCCTCGGCGGCGGCCCCGGGCCGTACCTCGCGCAGGTCGACGACCGCGCCCCGAGCGGCCCGGTGCAGGCCGCGGGCCAGCGCCGGGACGACCTGGGCGGCGTGCTCGGCGGCCACCAGGACGTCGAAGTAGTCGGTGATGCCGCCGCCGAGCGGCACCAGGAGCGGCAGTGGCCGGTGGACGAGCATCAGCGCGCACGCGCCGACGAGTTCCTCGCCGCGCCGGACGAGCACGATCCGGAGCCGCCCGTCCCGGCCGTAGGAGAGCCACCAGGAGTGCAACCAGGCGTGGCTCTGGAAGGGGGTGGCGGTGGGACAGGCCCGGAAGAGCCGGTTCCACGGCTCTTCCAGCGCGGCGAACTGCCGGGGGTCGCGGCACAGCGTCACCGACAGGGCCCCGGCGGAGCCCGAAGTCATCGCACGGACTCCTTCTCCTTGGTCTCGTTGTGGTCGCCCTGGGCGGGCAGGGAGGCGTACTCCCCGACGGCCGGCTGCTCCTCGGGCCGCCGGGTGCGGCCGGGCCGGGCCAGCAGCCACAGCCCGCCGAGCAGGCCGCCGGCGCACAGCCCGACGGCCCCGCTGACGGTGGCGGACGGCGAGGCCGGGTCGCTCGGCGCGACGGCCTGGTTGAACAGCAGCAGCTGGACGCCGGTGTTCTTGGCGGCCTGATTGCTGCTCAGCGAGAGCGCGTCGGCCACGGCGTTGGCGATGTCGGCGGCCTCGGTCGGGCTCTTCGACGTACCGGTGATGGCGATCATCGGGGACTCGGGGGAGGTCTCGGCGCGCACGTGCGTACGGAGTTGGCGGGCGCCGATGCCCGCGCGGGGCTGGGCGTACGCGAGGGTGGAACTGCTGGTGGCGATGCGCGCGTACGCCTGGGCGAAGCCGAGGGCGGTGGCCGGCTCGGTGGTGTCGTCGGGGACGGCGACGACGTAGCTGGTGGCGGCGTACTCGGGCGCCTTGAGCACCCCGTACGCCCCGCCCGCGGCCAGCCCCAGCACGGCGGCGGCGGGCAACGGCCACCACGCGGGCGGCGGCAGCAGCCGTGCCCTGCGACGACGGCGGTCGGTCTTCTTCTGATCGGCGGTGTCAGCCATCTACGTGCCTTCCTGGAGGAATCGAGTTCTTTCGGGTCCCGCGTCGGGAACCCCTTCGGCGCTGCGTGAATCAACCGGCCGGCGGCGCTTCCAGCCCCACCGTCCGCGGCGCGGGTCCGGGGGCACTGCCCCGAACGTCCGGGCCCGGGGCCGAACCCAGCCCCGCCGGCGTTTGAGGCGCGGGATCCGGGGCGGCGCCCCGGGAGTCCGGCCCGCGGCCGGCCGCGGGCCGCACCGCAGCGGGTTCCATGGCGCAGCCCGGCAGTTCCGGCCCCGCCGGCGATCGGGGCACGGGCGGCGGGACGGCCACGCCACGGGCGGACAGCGCCAGGGCGTAGACCGCGAGGAGCCGGTCCGCGCTGCCGGCGATGTCGTAGCGGCGGACCACCGGTGGCGGCGGCAGCCGCCGCACGCCCGCCTCCATGTGCCCGCGCAGGGCGGCGACCAGCTCCTCCGTCCCGGTCCCGATCCGCCGCGCCCCCGGCGCCTGCGCAGCCGGCAGGTCGTCGATCGCCGGACAGGTGACGTGCAGGACGGGCAGCCCCGCGGCCAGGGCCTCCACGACGGCGAGGCCGAAGGCCTCCTCCCGCGACGGGGACACGAAGACGTCCATCGCGGCCAGCAGCGCCGGGATCCCCGGCGTCCGCCCGTCCGCGCTCTCGCCCAGCGGGTCCCGCTCCCCCAGCAGGTGGATCCGGCTCTGCGCGCCCAGCTCCCCGGCCAGGCTGCGCAGCGCGGCCCGCTCCGGCCCGTCCCCGGCCAGCAGCAGGTGCGCGCCCGGCAGCGCCGCCACCGCACGGACCAGCGAGTCGAACCGCTTGCCCGGCACCAGGCGCCCGACCCCGCCGACCACGAACGCCCGCTCGGGCAGCCCGCTCCGGGCCCGCGTGGCCCTGCGCACGCCCTCGTCGAAGCGGAAGCGGGCGGCCTCGATCCCGTTCGGTACGACGTGCACCCGCGCCGCCGGCACCCCCCACCCTTCCAGCCGCGCCGCCACGGTGTCCGACACCGCCACGGTCGCCGCGCCCAGCCGCTCACTGGCCAGGTACAGCGCCCGCACCCCGGCCGTCAGCCGCCGGCCCTCGATCTCGCCCTCGCCGAGGGAGTGCTCGGTGGCCACGGTCGCCCCGACCCCCGCGAGCCGGGCCGCGAGCCGCCCGTACACGCAGGCCCGGTACAGGTGCGTGTGCACGAGGTCGTACTGCTCGCGCCGGATGAACCGCACCAGCCTCGGCAGCGCCCCCAGGTCCCGGTTGCCCCGCATCCCCAGGTGCACCACCCGGACCCCGTCGGCCCGCAGCCCCTCGGCCACCGGCCCGGGGTTGGTCAGCGTCAGCACGTCGCAGCGCATCGGCATGTGCCGCAGCAGCAGCCGCAGCTGCTGCTCGGCGCCGCCGACCCCGAGCCCCGTGATGATGTGCAGCGCCCGCAGCGAGTTCACCGGTGCACCGCCCGCCGCAGCTCCCGCACCCGGTGCCGCAGCTGCTTGATCCGCAGCCGCCCGGCCCCGTCCGCCTGGCTGACGTGGGTGCGCGGCAGGGCGTGCGGGCCGGCCAGCCGCCCGGGGTCGATGGCGCACGCGTACCCGTACCCGGCGGCCCGCGTCGCCGCGACGACCCGCGCGTCGAGGTGCCCGTACGGGTAGCAGAACCCCTCCGGCAGGGTCCCGGTCAGCTCCCGGATCAGCTCCCGGCTGCCCCGCAGCTCCTGCTGGAGGATGTCGTCGGCGGCCGCGGTGAGGTCCTGGTGGAGCAGCCCGTGCGAGCCGATCTCCTGCCCGGCTGCGGCGACTTCGCGGATGCCCTCGGCGGTCAGCAGGGACTTGCGCGGGCCCAGCGGGTCCCACACGTTGTCCACCCCGAGCCGCCCGGGCAGGACGAACAGCGTGGAAGTGCAGTCGTGGCGGCGCAGCAGCGGCAGCGCCCGGGTCAGGTAGTCGGTGTACCCGTCGTCGAAGGTCAGCCCGACGAGCCCGGCGCCGCGCCCGGCCGCGTGGGCCCGGAGCAGCTCGCCGACGGACACCCCGCGCAGGCCCCGGGAGCGCAGCCACAGCAGCTGGGCCTCCAGCGTGCCCGGGGTGACGGTGATGCCGTACGGGTCCTCGGCGGGGTCGGTGAACTCGGCGACCGAGTGGTACATCAGGACCCACGGCGAGGCGGTCCGGCGGGCGGGGACCGTGGCGGCGGCCGGCGCCGTGCGGGTGTCAGCGGGCATTGCGGAACCTCTGGGTCATCTGGGTGATCTGGGCGGGCAGGGCGGTGATCTCGAGCGCACGTATGGCCATGCCGCAGGCGCCGAACATGGCCGGGACGAGCAGGCAGCCGAGCGCGGCGCTGAGCAGCGGGTCGGGGATCATCGGCCCGGCGATCCAGCCGGTGACGCAGGCGCCGACGGCGGCGACGGAGAGCCGGCCGATGCTGAGCGCGACCCGGCGGACCTGGATGGCGACGATCCGCGAGCCGAGCCCGGTGAGCAGCAGGACGGCGGTGGTGGAGATGCCGGCGGCGTTGGCCGCGGCGATGCCGTACGTGCCCCACCAGCGGACGGCGAAGGCTCCGGCCACGATGTTGACGAGGAGTCCGGCGCCCATCGCGAACGCCGGGAACCAGGTGGGCCGGGCGGTCGAGAAGAAGGGCCGGGACAGCGCCCCGACGAGGCAGTGGCCGAGGAGTCCGAGGCCGTAGACCCGCATGACGGAGGCGGTGGCCAGGGTGTCGCGGTGGGTGAAGGCGCCGCGTTCGAACAGGACCTGGATGATCTGGGGCGCGTACCCGATGACCAGGGCGCTGCCCATGAGGACGGCGAGCGAGGCCAGTGCGAGGTCCTGTTCGACGCGCCGCCGGGCCTTCTCCCGCTCGCCGCCGGCCATGGCCTGGGCGACGACGGGGAAGGTGACGGTGCAGATCATGAGGGACAGCACCATCGGCATCTGCGCAACCTTCTGCGCGTAGTTCAGGTGCGAGATGGCCCCGGGCGGCAGCGAGGCGGCCAGGAACCGCTCGACCAGCACCTGCGACTGCCGGAACACGGCGAAGAAGATCACCGGGGCGATCAGCCCGAACGCCATCAGGGTGGGCCGGTCCCGGTCACGCTGGCTGCGCGGCGCGCCCTTGGCGCGGGACGGGCCGAAGCCCACGTTCCGGATGAACGCGGGCAGTTGGACGAGCACCATCAGCAGCCCGCCGGCGGCGACCCCGGCGGCGGCGGCCCGCACCCCCCACGCCGCGTGCAGCACGACCATCGTCCCGATGATCCCGACGTTGTACGAGACGTAGATCGCGGCCGGTGGCACGAACGAGCGGTGCGCCCTGAGCGCGGCGCTGAAGTACCCCGCGATGCCGAACGACAGCACGGTCAGCGCCGTCATCCGGGTGCACTCCACGGCCAGGTCCGGGTCCGGCAGTCCGGGCGCGAGCACGGCGACGACGAGCGGCGCGGCGACGACGAGCAAGGAGGCGACGGCGGCCAGGAACACCGCCAGCCGCGGCAGGGTCGCCCCCACGAGCAGCCGTACGGGGTCCTGCGCGCGGGCCTCCTTGCGGGTGAGCCCGGCCCGGCCCGCCGCCCGCCGGGCCAGGGCGTGGCTGAACGCGGGCACCATCAGCAGCGCCATGGCGTCCTCGATCAGCAGGGTCGAGGCCATCTCGGGCACCGTCCAGGCGATCAGGAAGGCATCGCTGTCGTGCCCGGCCCCGAAGAGGTGCGCGATGGTCTGGTCCCGGACCAGCCCGAACACCGCCCCGGCGGCGGTCAGTCCGGCCGTGACGGCGGCGGCCTTGGCCAGGAACCGCCCCAGCGGAGCCGGCGCCGTGCTCCCGCCCGGGAGGCCGGCCCCCCGGGGTGGGCCGCCCGGGTCGTCCCTTCCGGGCCCCGGCCCGTCGGGCAGCTCGCGGCGGGCGGCCCGGGCGGGCGCGCCCGGGACGCGGGCGGGGCCCGCCCCGGCCGGGGGGCCGGAGGCGGGCCGCCAGGGCGTCGTATCGGTCACCGGCCGTCCGCACCCGGAACGGTGCGCAGTGCGGCCGCGGAGCCGGTGCGCCCTCCCGCGGCAGCAGCCTCGCCCGGACCGCGTCCCGCGCCGAAGGCCGGGCGTGCCCCCGGCCCGCCGGAGCCGCCGGGAACCGCATCACCCCCGGAGCGCGACGGCAGGGCCCACCAGGCCGCCAGGCCGATGATCACCCCGGTCAGGACGGTGGACGGCCCGCCGATGTCCGCGTACAGGAAGTCGGTGAGCTGCCAGACGAACAGCCCGATCGCGATCAGCCCGCAGTCCTGGAGACCGGAACCGCCCGTGGCGCACCGCCGCAGTCCCGCGACCAGCAGCACCGCCCAGCCTCCCGCCAGCGCGATCAGCCCGACCAGGCCCTGCTCGCTCAGCACCAGCAGGTACATGTTGTGCGGGGAGAGCAGCGGCTGGCGGATGTACGCCTGCCCCGCGCCGGCGGTGTCGCTGCCGGAGGACAGCCCCAGCGAGGAGTGCCCGTCCCGGTTGGCCGGGAAGCCCTTGAGGCCCACCCCGACCGCCGGACGCTCGCGCCACATCGACTCGGCGGCGGCCCACATCGTGTAGCGGTCGGTCACCGACTGGTCGGGCGCGCTGGAGACCTGGGTGATCGAGGTCAGCCGCTCCGCGACCATCTCGGATCCGACCCCGAGCCCGCCCACCAGGACCACACCGGCCGCGGCCAGCGCGAGGAGCACCCTCAGGGCCCGCCGGATCCCGGCCAGCAGCATCACCAGCACCGCCGCACCGGCGGTGGCGATCCAGGCGCCCCGGCTGAACGACAGCACCAGCGGCACCACCAGCGCCAGGGCCGCGCCGCCCGCCAGCTGCCGTACCCGGCGCGGCAGCCCCGGAGCCAGCGCCGCGGCGGTCGCCACGACCAGCCCGTACGCCACCACCGTGGCCATGCCCATGACGTCGCCGGGGCCGAAGGTGCCGACGGCCCGGACGTCCTCGCCCTGGTACGAGGCCCCGGTGTGGGTCGCGTACTGCACGACCCCGACCGCGCCCTGCACCAGCGCCAGCACCACGAAGCACCCGGCCGCCAGCCGGAACTCGTCGGCGTCGCGCACCAGCAGCACGATCGCCGCCGGGACCAGGACGAACACCTGGAGGTAGCGCACGAACCCGGGCAGCGCCGCGTACGGGTCCCCGGCCGTCGCGGTCGCGACGGCCAGCCCCACGGCGGGCACGCCCAGGACCAGCACGCCCAGCGGGCTCAGTTCCCGCACCCGCCCGCGCAGCGCCTGCACGGTGCACACGAACACCAGCAGCAGCGAGGCGGCATCGGCCGGACCGACCTTGCCGGAGGTGCTCGCGTCGCCCGCCGCGATCGGGGCGAGGAGCAGCAGGACGGTCGCGGCGAGCGGCAGCAGCGGCCAGTGCCGCCGCAGCATCGCCGCCGCACCGGGCCGGTACCCGGCCGGGGATACGGCGAGGGCCATCAGCTGCCCCCCAGCCGGAAGCGGAAGAAGGAGGCCGCCGTGCGGGCGAGGATCCACAGGTCCTGCCACAGCGACCAGGTGTCGATGTAGTGGTTGTCGAAGCGGGCCCGGTCCTCGATGGAGGTGTCCCCGCGCAGGCCGTTGATCTGGGCGAGCCCGGTGATGCCGACGGGCATCCGGTGCCGGGCCTCGTAGCCGGGGTGCACGGCGGCGAACTTCGCCACGAAGAAGGGCCGCTCCGGCCGCGGGCCGACCAGACTCATGTCACCCCGTACGACGTTCCACAGCTGCGGCAGCTCGTCGAGCGAGGACTTGCGCAGGAAGGAGCCGATGGGGCTCATCCGGTGGTCGCCCGCGACCGTCCACCGGGTGGCGGACTCGTGCTCGTCGGCGCGCAGGGTGCGGAACTTCAGCAGTGTGAAGGAGCGCCCGTACAGGCCGACCCGCTCCTGCCGGAAGATCACCCCGGGCCCGTCGGAGATCCGCACGGCGAGCGCGCACAGGCCCATCACGGGCGCGGCCGCGATCAGCGCGATCGCGGCCAGCAGCCCGTCGACGGCCCGCTTCACCAAGCGCTCCACCGGCCGGGACGGGCGGGGCAGCAGCGGCTGTACGGCGTACCCCCACAGCTGGTCGGCGGGCTGAGCCACCCGCATGCCGGTCACCTTGGCGGTGCCTGCCGGGTCGGCGAGCCAGAGCCGGCAGCCGTGGTCGTGGAAGAGCCGGACGAGGGAGGCGGTGCGCTCGTCGGCCTCCGGCGGACGGGTGAACACCGCGTGCCGGACCGAGTTCTGGATGACCGCGCGCCGGATGTCCTCGTGGGTGGCGAGCACCGGCACGCCGGCGCCGCCCTCCTCGGCGGCTCCGGTGTCGGCGAGCCCGACGGGCCGCAACCCGTACTCGGGGCGCCCGTGCAGGGCGGCGGCGACCGCACTCGCCCCGGCGCCGGGGCCCACGACGAGCGCGGAGGCGGGCCGGAGGCGGGCGGAGCGGCGGCGGAGCCGGTTGGCGAACCCGCGGCCCGTGCACGTCAGCAGGAGCTGCAGGCAGACGGCGCTCAGCAGCGCGGACCAGCCCAGGGCCTGGCCCGGTGCCGCGGCGGCCACGACGGCGGCGACCCCGCACCACAGGACGGCGGCCCGCCCGGCCAGCGCGGGCAGTTCGAACAGCGCGGAGGGCGCGAGCCGCGGCCGGTACAGCCCGGCCTGCGCGTGCAGCGCGGCGGCCAGCACGGCGATCGGGGCGGCCGCCTCGGCCGGCAGCGCCGCACCGGGCCGGGCCAGGGCCGTCGTGGTGAGGACGGCGGCCAGCGCATCGGCGGTCAGCAGCGGGAGGACCCCGTCGCGTCGCCGGACCCGCTGCGGCCGCACCAGGTGCCGGGCCGGGTCGGCCCTGGGCCGGCGTGGGGGGTGGATGGCGGTCACGGACCGTCGGACGGCTGCGGTGCCGGCGGTGCCGCCGGCGGGCCCCGTGCCGCCCTGCCCGGTGTGCCGGGCGGGTGCGCTGTCCATCGTCATCGGCTGATGCGCTCCTGGTTCAAGGGCCGGGGCCTGCCCAGCAGTTCGTGGTACAGACCGGTGACCGCGTCCGTGGTCCGCCGCACGTCGAAGTCGGTCCGGGCGTGCTGCTGGGCCTGCTCCCCGAGTTCGGCGAGCAGCCGCGGTTCGGCGAGCAGCCGTCCCAGGGCCTTGGCCAGCGCCGTCGGGTCCTCCGGCGGTACCAGGCAGAGCCGTCCCTGGCCGGGCGGCAGGCTCTCCCGGGCACCGCTGACGTCGGAGACCAGGACCGGTCGGCCGCAGGCCATGGCTTCGAGCGGGGCGAGCGCCATGCCCTCCCACCGCGACGGCAGTACAACGAGATCGGCGGCCCGAAGCCACGGTCGGATGTCGGGGGCGGCCCCCGCGAAGAGCACTCCGGGCGGGGCGGTGCGGCGCAGCCGCTCGGTGTCGGGGCCGTCGCCGACGAGCGCGAGGCGGGCTTCGGGGAGGTTGCCGAGCACCTCCCGCCAGGCCCGGAGCAGGATGTCCTGGCCCTTCTGCAGGCAGAGCCGGCCCACGCAGACGGCGAGCGGCCCGTCCCCCAGGAAGGCGGTGGGCAACGGGAGTTCGGTTCGCGCCCGGGCCCGGTCCGCGGCCCGGTCGGGACCGCCGGGGCGGAAGTGGTCGAGGTCCACGCCGTTGCGGATCACCGACCAGTGGGCGGTGATCCCCTCGGCTTCCCCGGCCCGGCGCTCGGCCTCGCTGACGCAGAGCACCCGGTCGGCCCAACGGGCCCCGAACCGCTCCCAGCGCAGGGCGAGCGCGGCGGTGGCCCCGCCGACGGCGTCGAAGGACCAGGCGTGCGGCTGGAAGACGGTGGGCACGGCCCCCCGCACGGCGAGCCGCCCGGCGAGGCCGGCCTTGGCGCTGTGGGCGTGCAGGACGTCGGGCCGGATCCGGCCGATCACCCGCCGGGCGCCGAGCACTTCGGCGGGCAGGTCGGGCCCGGGGGCCCGCCCGGCGCGCCAGGTGAGCACCTCGGCCCCGGCGGCGCGGGCGGCGTCGGCGAGCTGTCCGCCGCGCGGGCAGCCGACGGCGGTCCGCAGGCCGGCGGCCGTCTGGGCGCGGACGAGGTCGACGACGACGCGGGCGACGCCGCCGTCGACGGGCTGGACGAGGTGCAGGACGGAAAGGGGGCTGGGAATCGGGACCTGCGCACGGGAGGGCTGCGCAGGGGGAGGCTGTGTCGGCACGCGGAGCGGTCTCCTACGTTCAGCGGCGCGCGTCTGTCTGAACGAAGAGCACGCCGAGGAATTGACCCTGGCTTTCGCCCGTGAACCTGAAGCTCAGGCTGCGGGCACCACCGGACAGGGCGGGACTCAGGTCGAACACGTCCGCGTCATATCCGAGATTATTCACATGTTCGGGCTGTCGCACGAAAGAGTGATGTCCGAATTCCGTGATCGTGGAATTCATAACATCATTAAAAGGATTTTCTGCATCACTGACGTTGACCCGGCGGCCACTGTCGGCGGTCACCGTGAGTGAGTCCCCGAGGGTCCCGCGGTCGCCGTCGTACGCGACCACCCCGGCCTTCCCCGCGGACCCGGCGGCCACGTCCAGGCCGGCGATCTCGACCGTCTCGCCGGCCGCCTCGCCCGCACCCGCGGCGAGCGACTCGAAGCCGTCCCACAGCGAGATCCGGCGCACCGGCTCCTGCGGGTGCTCGTAGGCCACGACCAGCGTCCAGCCGCCCCAGGCGCCCACCTCGGAGTTGCCCATCGCGATGTTCAGCTGGGCGACCGTCCACATCCCCGCGCCGCCCTTGCGGACCAGCGGGGTGACGTCGGCCGAGGCCTGGTAGGCATCGCTGCCCTCATCCGTGCGGTGGCCGATCACGGTGTCGGCGAGGACCTCCTTGTACGCCCCGCCCGGCTCGGCGACCAGCACACGGCCGTTGTCCTGCGGCGGCTTCTGCTCGCCCACCCGCAGGTTCCCGCCCCAGTACAGGCGGGCGTACGAGACCTTGGCGCCCTGCGGGACCTTGAGCTCGGCCCGGGTGGAGTTGTAGGTGTCCGGATCCTTGTCGACCTCGCTGTAGAACATGTCGAAATCGCTGTTGACCCCGGCCGCGCCGCGCTTGACGTCGGCGCACGGCTCGGCGTCCGGCGCCTCCTGCCCGCGGCAGGCGATGGAGGAGTTGGAGGCCCGGACCAGCCCGCCGCGCTGGACGGCCTGGTAACGCTGGGTGAACGGAACCTTGGGCATCTCCCGCACGGCGGGTGCCGCGGGGCCCGGCGGGGCGGCTGCAGACGCGGCCGCGGCGGGGACGTTCGCCGAAAGTACGAGGCAGGACAGCAGACCGAGCGTGCCGAGGATTCTGCGGGACGAACCCATGACCCTGTCTCCATTTTCGATCAAGGGGACAAAACAGGAGTGAACTTTGTCAGAAGTCGGGCCCGAAATCACGCCGGACTCGCTCGTACGGCCTTTTGGGCGATAACACGCACCCTCGCAGTCGGCGGGTCGTTATGCGGTTGCACCACCGTTCGAGCCGAAAGGAAAATCGGAGATGAAGAAGAGGCTGATGCGCGGCGCCACGATGGCGGTCGCGAGCGCTGCGGTCCTGACGGGCGGCGCGGGCCTCGCCTCCGCGGACAGCGCGGCGGAGGGCGTCGCGGCGGGGTCCCCCGGCGTGCTGAGCGGCAACCTGGCCCAGGTCCCGGTCAACGTCCCGGTGAACGTCTGCGGTCTCACCGCCAACCTGGTCGGCCTGCTGAACCCGGCGTTCGGCAACACCTGCGTCAACGCCTGACCGTCACCCCAGTCGTCAACCGTGCGGCCCGAAACGACGGCATCCGGGTGAAGCCACGCAACCCGACCCGGAGCCCGGGCGTTGATCCGGGTGCTCCACTACCGGGCAATCCTGCAAAAAAGGGACGACAATGATCAAGAAGATGATGGCCACCGCGGCTGCTGCAGCCTCGGTCGTGGGCATCGGTGCCGCCATGGCCCCGCAGGCGATGGCCATCGGCAACGACAACGGCATCAACACCGTCAACGGCAACGGCGCCTCGCAGATCTACGGCAACCAGGCCACGTACGGCAACATGAGCCCCCAGATGGCGCTCATCCAGGGCTCGTTCAACAAGCCCTGCATCGCGCTGCCGGCCAAGGTCAACGCCCAGTCGATCCTCGCGCTCATCAACGTCGGCGTCCAGGACATCCCGATCCTGTCCAACCCGATGAACCAGCAGTGCACCGAGAACTCCACCCAGGCCAAGGGCGACGAGCCGCTCTCGCACATCCTGGACAACATCCCGGTCCTGTCGGGCAACGGCTCCGCCCACAGCTGACCGCACCCCGCGTCAGCGAGGCCGCCGCACCCCTCCGGGTCGCGGCGGCCTCGCCGCTTGTCGGCACCGCGAATAACGGCGTAAATTCGCCGAGAATTCCGGCCGGTGCGCGTTGGGGTGAATTGCGGAGCCGCCCGCGAAAATCTGCGGTTTCTTTTTCCGGACCCACTCGTTGTTATTTCTGCAGTGGACACGCCTCTGCGGGAAGGATCGAAAACAAATGACGTACAAGAAGGCAGTGGTGCTGGCCGCCGGCGTTCTGATGGCCGCCGGTGCCGCCTCGCCCGCCATGGCCGACTCGGTCGCCGACGGCAAGGCCATCGGCTCCCCCGGCGTCCTGTCCGGCAACCTCCTCCAGGTGCCGGTCCACGTCCCGGTCAACGTCTGCGGCAACACCGTCAACGTGATCGCCCTGCTGAACCCCGCGTTCGGCAACACCTGCGTCAACGCCTGACGAAGCGCCTGCCCGCAAGGGCAAACCTCCTCGGGGTGGCCTCGGAGTGCACGGCGGTGCACTCCGAGGCCACCTTCGATTCAAAACCGGCGGGAGCCGGTAGACAGGGAAGGACCCATGCGACAGGTACTGAGCCGACAGGTACTGGGCAAGGGGGTGCTCACGGCGGCGGCCGCCTCGAGCCTGCTGTCGATCGCGACCGGCGCGGCCTACGCGCACCCGGGGGCGGTGGCCGAGGCCTCGCATTCGCCGGGTGTGCTCTCCGGCAACAGCGTCTCGGTACCGATCACCCTCTCGCCGAACGTGTGCGGCAACAGCGTGGACGGCGGGGCGGCGCTCAACCCCTCGTTCGGGAACAACTGCGCCACCACGACCGGTTCGGACGCGCACCACGCCGACCACGACTACGGGCGCTACCTCAGCCCCGAGCACGCCGAGGCCTTCGAGCACTACCTCCAGGAGCGCCAGGGCGGCCGGCACGCGCTGCCGGAGCAGCGCCGCGAGGAGCCCCGCCACGAGGAGTCCCGCCGGCAGGCACCGCGCCACGCGGCACCCCGGTACGAGGAGTCCCGCGACGAGGGCGGCTACGGCGGATCGGGGCAGGAGGGCGACCGGAGCCACGGCGGGCCGGCCGACCACGGCGAGCACGGCGGACCGCGCGGGCAGGGCGGCTACGGCGGCCCGGACGAGGAGGAGTGCGACGACCACCCGCACGCCCTCCCGGCCCCGGCGCCCGCGGCCCACCACGCGCCCCCGGCACCCGAGCGGCCGCAGCCGAGGCCCCACCTGCAGCCGAAGCCGCACCCGAAGCCGCAGCCGGCGGCGGAGCACCCGGCTCCCAGGCCCGTCCCCCACCCGGCTCCGAAGCCCGCCCCGGCCCCCGAGGCTCCCGTGGCGCACACGCCCGCGCCGCCGCAGCCCGCGCCGGCCCCGGTCCCCGCCCCGGTGACCCTCCCGGCGCCGGTCGCGCAGACGCCCGTGACGCTCCCCGCCCCGGCTCCGGTCGCCGAGGCGCCCCGGCCGCTTCCGGCGCCCGCTCCCGTCGCCGAGGAAGGGCCCGCCCCCGCCCCGCCGCACGGCAGCCAGTTCGTGGAGCACCCGGCCCCGGCCCCCGCTCCCGAGGTCGTCCGTCCCGCCGACCAGCCGCCGGCCGCCCCCGCCGGCGACACCCCCGTCCACCTGACGCCGGCACCCGCACCGGCGCCCGTCCCCGCGGCCCCGGTCCCGGCCGCTCCCGCTCCCGCCCCTGCTCCCGCGCCGGCCCGCGTCTCCGCGCCGGCGCTCGCCGAGACCGGTGCGGGTCGGCCCGGCGCCGCGGCGGCCCTCGCCTCGGCACTGATCCTGGGCGGCGCCATTCTGTACCGGAGGTCCCGTATCGCCTGACCGGCAATACCGGTAATCAGAATAAATATCGGCCGGAGAATCCCCTGACGGGTTCTCCGGCCGTTGCCGTACGCGTTTCCGGAGCGGCGGGGAATCGTTACCCAGGGCGAAAGCGGCGCCATGGTCGCCACTGACGCCTCTGTCCACGAAAGAAGAGGATTTCGATAATGAAGCTCACGAAGGTCGCCGCGGTCATCGCCGGTTCCGTTGCCGCGCTCGGCGCCGCCGCTCCTGCCTTCGCGGCCGAAGCCCCGGCCGCGATGCCCCCCATGAGCCTGACGGGCGGGGCCACCGATGCGGTCAACTCGCTCGCCCCCGTCACCGAGTCGCTCCCGCAGACCCTGAACAACGGGGTGGCCGAGCAGGGCGAGAGCGTCGCCAAGGTCGTGGACACCGCGCAGCGCGTCAACCAGGTCCGCAACAATGCGCCGGGCGAGGTGCTCGGCGCCGCGAACGGGCTCACGCAGGCGTCCCCGCTCCTCGGTGGCGTGAAGCTCAACGGCGGGGCGCACTGAGCCGGTCGAATCACCGCCCCGGGCACACACCACTGTGGGCGCCACCGGCGAGGCCGGTGGCGCCCACAGTCAGGATCTGCCGACTGACGTCAGTCGTTGACGCAGACGTTGCCGAACGCGGGGTTCAGCGCCGCGATGATGTTCACGGTGTTGCCGCAGACGTTGATCGGGACGTGAACCGGGACCTGGGCCAGGTTGCCCGAGAGGACACCGGGGGAGCCCACGGCCGCGCCCTCGGCCGACGAGTCGGCCATGGCGGAGCCGGCGGCACCGGCCGCAGCGAGACCGGCGGAGGCCAGGACCAGGGCGGCCTTCTTGGCAGAGTTCATGGGAAGTGCACCTTCTGTTCGATGTTCTGCCCCGACGCGGGGCTCACACCGAGCGAAACGGTTCAGGCTCCCGGACGACACGGCCTGGCGCGCAATCAGACCTGTTCAGCTCAATAGTCGTAACCACGAGCGGTTTTCGGCCGTCCTCTGCCACCCCGCCTCCCCGCTACGGGAGGCCGGGACCCTCCGGCACGATCTCCACCGGGGTCAGGACCGGGTTGGCCGGTACCGGTGCGGGCGCCGGCCGCGCCGGGACGGCGGGCACCGGAAGCGCCGGCTTGGACACGGGCGCCGCGGGCTTCGAGACGGGCGCCGCCGGCTTGGACACGGGTGTCGCCGGCTTCGAGACGGGCGCCGCCGGCTTGGACACGGGGAGTTCGGGGATCTCGGGGATGTCCGGAATCTCGGGGATCTCGGGGATCTCCGGGATCTCGGGGATGGAGGGGATCGGCAGCGCCGGGATCGCCGGGATCGCCGGGAGGTTCGGCAGCGTCGGCAGCTGGATCGGCGGCAGCGTCACCCCCGGAAGCAGGCCCTGGAGGGACTTGAGGAGTCCGTCCAGGGTCGCGGTGATCCCCGCGAGGAGGTCGTCGAGCGGGCCTGCCGCCGCCACGCGGCGGTCGATCTGCTGCTGGGCGGCCGCCACTCGTTTCTTGACGGCGGCTGCCGCGTCACCGTCCGCGGCGCCCGCGGGGGCGGCCGCGCCGGTGAGTATGACGACGGCGAGGGCCGACGGGACGAGGACGCGGCTGCGGAACGGCTTCGTGCGGTGCATAGGGGTTCCTTCGGTGGTCGCACAGAGGCGGACCCGAGCGATCCGCTTCCTTACCCACCGTGCGAACACCCTGCACGGAGCGCAACCGGAGTGTGCGGGGTCCCGGTCGGCTGTGCGGGCTGCGTACGGGCTTCGTGCACGCGTCCGCAGGAGGCTCACCCGGGGCGGGGAAAACCTCGAACCGGGCGGGCCGTTTGAGTGAAGCAGCGGAACCAACCCCCTGGCAGGGCAGTTGACCAGGGCGCTCCACTAGCGGGCACTCGTGCGACAAAAGGACCAATGATGCTCAAGAAGATCATGACTGCTGCCGCGGTCACCGCCGCCGCCGTCGGCGCGGGCGCTGCTGTTGCCGCCCCGGCCATGGCCATCGGCAACGACAACGGGATCAACACCATCAACGGCAATGGTGCCCAGCAGATCTACGGCAACCAGAAGACCCACGGCGACCTGAGCCCGCAGCTCGGCCTGGTCCAGGGCACCCTCAACAAGCCCTGCATCGGTCTGCCGGTCAAGGTCAACGCGCAGTCGATCCTCGCGGCCCTCAACATCGGCGTCCAGGACATCCAGCTCCTGTCCAACCCGATGAACCAGCAGTGCACCGAGAACTCCACCCAGGCCAAGGGCGACGAGCCGCTCTCGCACATCCTGGACAACATCCCGGTCCTGTCGGGCAACGGCTCCTTCGGCAGCTGATCTCCGCTCCCCCGCCTTCTGTGGTCCGGGCCCACCCCGCCCGTGGAGCGATGTAACGAGGGCCCCGGCAGCCTCCAGCTGCCGGGGCCCTCGCGCGCGCCGGGCCGTCATCCGGTCCAGAACTCCCACCACCTGGTGAGGATCAGCATCCCGATCACGCCGATGTGCAGGGCGGGCGGGGCCCAGCCGAATTCGGTGAAGAAGGTCCTCAGCGGGCCGGGTGCGGGCAGTGCACGGCTGCTGACGTTGTGCGCGGTGACCGCCCAGAACATCAGCAGGGTGGACACCCAGGTCAGACAGCACCACAGGCAGAGCGCGTTGATCTCGTACAGGGACTGCACCATCAGCCAGCTGCAGAAGCCGACTCCGAAGAGCGTGCCGGCGTTCAGTCCCAGCCAGAACCAGCCGCGGTAGCGGGCGCCGGCCAGCAGGCCCGCGCCGACGCACACGACGGCCCCGTACGCGACCAGTCCCAGCAGGGGGTTGGGGAAGCCGAAGGCCGCCGCCTGGTCGCTCTTCATGACGCTGCCGCAGGAGACCACGGGGTTGAGGCTGCAGGCGGGCTTGAAGTCCGGGTCCTCCAGCAGCAGGAACTTGTCGAGGGTGATCACCCACGAGGCCAGCACCCCGGCCGCCCCGGTCAGCGCCAGCAGCCAGGCCAACGCCCGCGGGGTGGCGGCCGGTTCGTCCTCGTGTCGACTGCGGGGCCGCTCCTGCTGGCGGGGAAGGCCCACTGTTTTCGTTGCCATACGGCCCATGCTCCCCCTCTCCGGCACAGACCCGGGCGAACCATGCTCATCCATGCGCAAGTTGACCTGAAGGGGTGGGGGAACCCCTGATGCTTCCCGGACGTTTTACCGAACCCCGGACGTGATGTCAGAGCCAGGGGCTACGTTGAGCTTCCGCGAAGTCACTAGCTGCGACGGCCTGGAGACCCACCTTGAGCGATCCGTACGAGACAACCGAGGCGCACCTCGAGCGACTCCTGGGCCGCGCCCTCAACTCCTTCGACCTGCCGGACCGGTTGGTCGAGCGCCTCGGCACGGCGCTCGCCCACAGCTCCTCCCTGTACACCACCCACCACAGCCCGGCGGCGGGTCGCTGGCGGGAGACCCACCGGCACACCTACCTGCTGTCCGACGGCGGTTCGGCTTCCCTGTGGGAGCTGGTGTACCGGCTGGAGGGCGACCGGACGATCCGGCACGAGGTCTTCGTCAGCAAGGCGGAGACCTGCCTGGCCGTGGCCCGGCTGTTCGGCGACGCCCCGGCGGAGGCCGCGTTCGACCCGGAGCTGGACCCGGCGTTCGCCGCCGCCGAGGACGAGCCGGACACCGACGTGCCGGTGCTGAGCGCGCTGTTCGCGGCCGGTGCGCCGGCGCACCGCCGCCGCGAGTACGCGGTGGAGGAGTCCGCCGACCATGCCCGCAGGGTGCTGCGGCGCGCGGAGAACCCGGACCGGCCGGGCGAGCGGACGGCGCAGTTATTGAGATCGGCGTACGCACACCAGATCACGCAGGCGTTCGGCACCCGGCCGTGCAGGGCGGACGGGCGGAGTGCCGGATTCAGCCTGTACGAGCACTCGTTCGTGCTGCTGGACGGGAGCGAGGTCAGCCTGTGGGAGGTCGAGCACACGGCGACACCGGACGGGCGGCACATGTGCGAGGTATACGAGAGCGAGTCGGCCGCCCGCGGGGCGATGGAGCTCCGCGCGCGGGTGAGGTAGGCCCGCCCGGCGCCGCCTCGGGGCGCCGCCCCGGAGCGCTGCTTCACGGCGCGGCGGGGGTGGACAGGCGCAGGTCCGGGGGCGGGTTCTCGGTGACGCGGACCGCCTCCGGACGCAGGTCCGCGGGGACCGGCACGGCGCTGCCGGGGAGCTGGACCGCGGCCGCGCCGTGGGCCAGGGCCGAGGCGAGGGCCCCGGGGCCGGTCCCGCCCGCGATCAGGAAGCCGGCCAGGGAGGCGTCCCCGGCACCGACGTCGCTGCGTACGGCGGCCACGGGGGCGGTGCCGTGGAACGTGCCCTCGGCGCTCACCAGCAGCTGGCCGTCCGCGCCGAGCGAGGCGAGCACCGCACCCGCGCCCCGGGAACGCAGCTCCTGGGCCGCCCGGGCGACCTCGCCCAGGGTGGCCAGCGGGCGGCCGACCGCCTGGGCGAGCTCCGCGGCGTTGGGCTTGATCAGGTCCGGGCCGGCCCGCAGTGCGGCGGTCAGCGCCGGGCCCGAGGTGTCCAGCGCGACCTTGGCGCCGGTCTCGCGGGCGCGGGCGACCAGGTCGGCGTACCACTCGGGCGCCAGGCCGCGCGGGAGGCTGCCGCAGGCCGCGATCCAGGCCGGGTCTCCGGTCGCGGTACGGACGCTCTCCAGCAGGAGGCGGGATTCCTCGGCGGTGAGTTCGGGGCCGGGCGCGTTGATCTTGGTGAGGGTGCCGTCGGGTTCGACGAGCGCGATGTTCGACCGGGTCTGACCGGCGACCGTCACCGCGGTGACGTCCACGCCCTGTGCGCCCAGCAGTTCGGCGATCAGCGTGCCCGAGGCGCCGCCGAGCGGGAGGACCGCCGTCGTGAGGACTCCCGCGGCGGCCACCGCGCGGGAGACGTTGACCCCCTTGCCGCCGGGGTCGACGCGGTCACCGGTGGCGCGCAGCACGGCGCCGCGGCCCAGCGAGGGGACCTCGTACGTCCGGTCGAGGGAGGGGTTCGGAGTGACGGTGAGGATCATACGAGCACGACCTCTGCGGATCACGCGCCTACCGTACGCCCGTTCCGCAGCAAACCAAAGCAAACGGGCATGTCCGCCAACAGAAGCGGACATGCCCGTCAGGGGAACGGCGCGGGGCTACCCGGCGGGGACGGCCTCCGGAGCGGCCGCGGGCTCGGCCTGGCTGCCGCCCTCGCGCTGCTCCACCGGGACCGACTTGCGCGGCAGCACGAACATCACCGCGAAGATCACGAGCATCACGGCCACGATCCACCACAGCGCACCGTGGAAGGCGTCGACGTACGGCGGACCGAAGACGCGGTCGTCGTCCATCAGCCCGAAGAAGACGACGGACGTGAGGCCGAGGCCCAGCGCGTTGCCCATCTGGCCGGTGGTGTTGATCAGACCGGACGCCGAACCGGCGTGCTCGCGCGGCACCTCGGACAGCACGGTGTCGTTCAGCGGCGCGACGATCAGCCCCATGCCCGTGCCCATGAGGATCAGCGGCGCGGCCATCTGCCAGGAGGCGATCTCCATCCCGTAGCGCTGCGCCTCCCAGATGTAGAGGAGGATGCCCGCGGCCATGATGAGCGCGCCCGCCTGGAGGACCTTGCGGCCGAAGCGCGGCACGAGCTTGCCCACGGACATGCCCGCGGCGGCCGAGACGGCGAGGGAGAAGGGGATGCCGGTGGCGCCGGCCTTCAGGGCGCTCCAGCCGAGGCCCATCTGCATGTACATCGTCCAGACCAGGAAGAAGATGCCGGTCGCGATGCCGAAGGTCAGCTGGACGGCGATACCGCCCGCGAAGCTCTTGACCTTGAAGAGGGAGAGCTCCACCAGCGGGGAACCGTCCTTGCGGATCTTGTACTTCTCGTACGCGATGAAGGCGGCGAAGACGAACGGCGAGGCGATCATGCAGACGAAGCCCCAGAGCGGCCAGTCGTTCTCGCGGCCGTGCGTCAGGGGGAAGATCAGCATGACCAGGGCGAGAGTGGCGAGCACGACACCGATCACGTCGAGGCGCAGGGCCTTGGGGGCCTTGGACTCGGTGATGAACTTGCGGCCCAGGATCACGCCGGCGATGCCGACCGGCAGGTTGATCAGGAAGATCGGGCGCCATTCGAGGCCGAGGAGGTTCCACTCGGTGAGCAGGGCGCCCAGCATCGGGCCGGAGACGGCGCCGAGGCCGACGATCGCGCCGAACATGCCGAAGACCTTGCCGCGCTCGTGGGGCGGGAACGTCACGTGGATGATGGCCAGCACCTGCGGGACCATCATCGCCGCCATGCCGCCCTGGAGGATGCGGGAGGCGACGAGCATGTCGGGGTTGGCGGCGATGCCGCAGAGCAGCGAGGCGGCGGTGAAGCCGGCGATGCCGACGAGGAACAGGCGCTTGCGGCCGTAGATGTCACCGAGACGGCCGCCGGTGATCAGGCCGGCGGCGAAGGCGAGCGCGTAACCGGCGGTGATCCACTGGATCGCGCTGGTGGAGGCGCCGAAGTCCTCGCGCATGCGGGGTATCGCTATGTTGACGATCGTGACGTCGACCAGGTCCATGAAGGCCGCGGTCATCACGATGGCGAGCGCCAGCCAGCGGCGGCGGTCGGCGGGCGAGCCGGAAGCTGCTTCGTCGAGGACGGCTTCGTTCCGCTCTTCTTGTGCGGGCCCGTTCTCTCTCTCGGGCGATGTCTTGGACGTCTCGGTGCTCATGGAGAGAAACCTAGACGGGATGTAGGTCAGTTGGTGTCCTATTTGACTGGCAACCTGGATTCCATGACGGACACCCCGGCACGGCTGCTCACCCTGCTCTCCCTGCTCCAGACCCCGCGCGAATGGCCCGGGAGCGAGCTGGCGGAACGGCTGCGGGTGAGCGCGAGGACGATCCGGCGCGACATCGAACGCCTGCGGGAGCTCGGGTACCCGGTGGAGGCCACGCTGGGTGCGGAGGGCGGGTACCGGCTGGTGGCGGGGGCCGCGATGCCGCCGCTGCTGCTGGACGACGAGGAGGCCGTGGCGATCGCGGTGGGGCTGCGGGCGGGTGCCGGGCATGCGATCGAGGGGGTGGAGGAGGCCTCCGTACGGGCCCTCGCGAAGCTGGAACAGGTCCTGCCGGGGCGGCTGCGGCACCGGGTGGGCGCGCTGCAGTCGGCCACGATCGCGGTGACCCGCGGGGACGGGGCCAGCGTGGACCCGCGGACGCTGACGACGATGGCGTCGGCGGTGGCGGGGCCGGAGCGGCTGCGGTTCGCGTACCGGGCGCGCGACGGGGCGGACTCGCGCCGGCTGGTGGAGCCGTACCGGCTGGTGAGCACGGGGAGCCGGTGGTACCTGGTGGCGTACGACCTGGACCGGGAGGACTGGCGGACGTTCCGGGTGGACCGGGTGGCGGAGCCGTTCGCCACCGGCGCGCGGTTCACTCCGCGGGAGCTGCCGATGGAGGCGGCGGAGTTCGTACGGCGCGGGCTTCGGGTCGGGGAGACGTACGCGGTGGAGGCGTCGTTCGCGGGCCCGGCGGAGGCGCTGCCGGGCTGGCTGCGGGCCGATGCCGAGCCCGTGGACGGGGGCTGCCGGGTGCGGTTCTCGAGCGCGGACTCCCCCGAGTGGGTGGCGGCCCGTCTGGCGCTGGTCGGCATGCCCTTCACGGTCCACGCCCCGGACGTCCTGGCGGCGGCGGCCCGTGCGCTGGCCGCCCGCCTGGCCTCGGCTACGGCGCCGTAGCCGGGAGCGGCCGGGAGTTCCGCCGCACGCGGGGGCAGAAGGGGAGCCCCCGGCGTCTGGGGGGGGTAGACGCCGAGGGCTCGTTCGAGGGGGCTGCGCGCGGGCCGGGTCAGGCCACGGCGTCGAAGCCCGTGTCGCGGGCCATGCGCTTCAGCTCGAGGAGCGCGTGCTTCTCGATCTGGCGGATCCGCTCCCGGGTCAGGCCGTGCTGCTTGCCGACCTCCGTCAGGGTCCGCTCGCGGCCGTCGTCGATGCCGTACCGCATCTTGATGATCGACGCCGTGCGCTGGTCCAGCTTGCCCAGCAGGTCCTCCAGCTCCTCGCTGCGCAGGAGCGAGAGCACGGACTGCTCGGGGGAGATCGCGGAGGTGTCCTCGAGGAGGTCGCCGAACTGCGTCTCGCCCTCGTCGTCCACGGACATGTTCAGGCTGACCGGGTCGCGGGCCCAGTCCAGGACGTCTCCCACGCGCTTCTCCGTCGAGTCCAGCTCGGCGGCGATCTCCGCGTGGTCCGGGTCCCGGCCGTTCTCCCGGTTGAACTCCCGCTGGATCCGCCGGATCCGGCCGAGCTCCTCCACCAGGTGGACGGGGAGGCGGATGGTGCGGGACTGGTCGGCGATGGAGCGGGTGATGGCCTGGCGGATCCACCACGTGGCGTACGTGGAGAACTTGAAGCCCTTGGCGTAGTCGAACTTCTCGACGGCGCGCACCAGGCCCGCATTGCCCTCCTGGATCAGGTCCAGCAGGGGCAGGCCGCTGCGCGGGTAGCGGCGGGCGACGGCCACGACGAGGCGGAGGTTGGAGCGGATGAAGATCTCCTTGGCGCGCTCTCCCTCGGCGGCCAGTGCTTCCAGCTCCTCGCGCGACGGCGTCTCGCCCTCGCGCCCGGTCTCGCCGTCGAGGATCTGCTGGGCGTACACGCCCGCCTCGATGATCTGCGAGAGCTCCACTTCCTTGGCCGCGTCGAGCAGGGGGGTGCGCGCGATCTCGTCCAGGTACATGCCCACCAGGTCGCGGTCGGCGATCTCCCCGCCCACAGCGCGGGCGCTGCTCCTGGACTGACGACGGGCGACGGCGCGGGTTGCCATGCGTGCTCCCTTGCAATGAGTTAGGTCGCGGTGCGGCTGCTGGAACGCGGCTCTGCGTCCCTGGACACTCTCCCGAGTGCCCGCTTCCGAAGGAAACAACGACTGGAATCGGGACAGAATTCCCACGCCGATCCCTCTTTTTCGAGATCTTGCAGTATCCTGCCCCGCCATCCCTCGCGCAGGGGGCGGGGCAGGACGCCGCCAGGGCTCGAAGAGGTGCAGGTCAGGCCCGCGTTCCCGGCCGGCCCGGAAGCCTTCGCCGACCCGTACGGGCGTCACGTCCGTGAGACCGCCGTCACACGCCGCGACGCGCGCCGTGGCTGCACTTCACCCCTGAAGACGACCCCCGCCCGTTTCCGGTTGCCTGGACAACCGACCCATTCCCAGCCGAACCGGTACGGGGCCCGACACAAGACCGACCCCGTGTCGTTCAAATTTGAACGACACGGGGTCGGCAGTCATTCCCGGGGTACCCCGAGCCGCGTCAGTGGGCGATCACCGGAACCTTCACCTCGGCGTCGGCGCCCGCACCGTCACCGGAGGCGACGGGACCGCCGGCGCCCGGACGGCCGGTGTTGATCAGGGTCAGGGCGATGGTCGAGCTGGCGACGAGGATGCCGACCGCCCACCAGATGGCGCTGGAGTAGCCCTCCACCATCGCCTGGGCCTGGATCAGCTTCGCCGCCGGACCGCCCGCCGCGGCCTCGGCCGCGTGGTCGGTCAGGTACGCGGTGGTCGCCGAGGCGGCGATCGTGTTCAGCAGGGCGGTGCCGATCGCGCCGCCCACCTGCTGCGAGGTGTTGACCATGGCGGAGGCGACACCGGCGTCGGCCGGGTTCACCCCGTGCGTGGCCAGCGACATGGCCGGCATGAACGCCGTACCCATGCCGAGGCCCAGCAGCAGCTGCGCCGGCAGGATCAGCGCCGGGTACGAGGACCCGACCTCGAGCTGGGTCAGCATCAGCATGCCGGTGGCGGCGAGCAGGAAGCCCGGGCCCATCAGCAGCCGGGGCGCGACCCGGGTCATCAGGCGGGCACCGATCTGCGTGGAGCCCGTGATCATGCCCGCGATCATCGGCAGGAAGGCGAAGCCGGTCTTGACCGGCGAGAAGCCCTTCACGACCTGGAGGTAGTACGTCAGGAAGAGGAACAGGCCGAACATCGCGATGACGGCGAGACCCAGGGAGAGGTAGACACCGCCGCGGTTGCGCTCCAGCAGGACGCGCAGCGGCAGCAGCGGGGACTTCACGCGGGACTCGACGAACACGAAGGCCGCGAGCAGCGTCGCCGAGGCGATGAACATGGCCACGGTGACCGCGTCGGACCAGCCGGCCGACTCGGCGCGGGTGAAGCCGTAGACCAGCGCGACGAGGCCGAGCGTGGACAGGACCACGCCGGGGATGTCGAGCGGCGCGCGGTTGCGGCCGCCGGCGGGCTCACGGATGACCAGCCAGGCACCCACGGCCGCGACGATCGCGAACGGGATGTTGACGAAGAAGGTCCAGCGCCAGTTCAGGTACTCGGTGAGGAAGCCGCCGAGGATCAGGCCGACGGCGCCACCGCCGCCGGCGATCGCACCGTAGATGCCGAAGGCCTTGGCGCGCTCCTTGGCGTCGGTGAACATGACGGCCAGCAGGGAGAGCGCGGCCGGGGCGAGCAGTGCGCCGAAGGCACCCTGGAGGGCGCGGGCGCCGAGCATCATCGCCTCGCCGTTGGCCGCGCCGCCGAGCGCGGAGGCCAGGGCGAAACCGATGAGGCCGACGATGAAGGCGTTCTTGCGGCCCCACTTGTCGGCGATGCGGCCGCCGAAGAGGAGCAGCCCGCCGAAGGCCAGGGCGTACGCGGTGATGACCCACTGGCGGTTGCCGTCGGAGATGCCGAGGTCGGTCTGCGCGGACGGGAGGGCGATGTTCACGATGGTCGCGTCGAGGACGACCATCAGCTGCGCCAGGGCTATGAAGACGAGCGCCTTCCAGCGACTGGGATCGGCAGCCGGCGCGAGGGTCGCGGCCGTTTTTGGCATGGGGGTACCCATTTCATATGCGGAATGACTGAAAAAAGAACGTTCGAGACGTTTGATCCGGGTTTACGACGCTAGTGGGCGCGACCCAGGGCGTCACATGGTTTTCTGCCTCAGGTCCTCGAGGGTGGCCGCCGCACCGGGCAGCCGGGAGCGGGCCGGGGCCCGCAACCCGTCCAGGAACAGCTGGAGATGGCGGTGGACGAACCCCTCCACCTCGGTGCAGCTGATGCCCGGCAGGGGCCGGCTGAGCTGGGAGAGGGCGACCATGAGGTCGCCGACGCCGATGTCCGTGCGGATCAGGCCGGCCTCCTGGCCGGCGGCGACCAGGGCCTCGACGGCTTCCGCCAAGGCCTCGCGGGCCGCGACGAGTTCGGGGTGCTCGCCGTCGAAGTCCCCGGCGAGCATGGGACACAGGGCCCCGATCCGCTCGTCCGCGGCGGCGTGCGTGAAGCGGCACAGCGCGGCGAAGGCGTCGGGCTCCTCGGCGAGCGAGTCCTCGGCCTGGGCCGTGACCCGGTCCATGACGAAGAGCACCACGTGGTGGACCAGGGCGGCCCGGTCGGGGAAGTGCCGGTACAGCGTGGCGTTGCCGATGCCCGCCCGGCGGGCGACCTCGTCGAACGGTGCGCCCGAGCCCAGCTCCACGAGCACCTCGCGCGCCGCCACCAGGATCCGCTCGCGGTTGCGGACGGCGTCCGCGCGCGGACGCGGGACGCGCGTGGGAGCGGGCTCCGGGCCGACCGGGTCCACGGCCACGGCCGCCTCCGGGGCGGCCGTGGCCGCCGCGAGGGTGGTGGAGCGCGTCATGCGAGGCCTCCCTGGGCCTGGACTCGTACCCGCCCCCTTCAAACGGGGAGCCGGTCCCCGCTTTGCGGGACTCCCGTACAAACGGGGATTGCGTCCCCGGTTATTTCACCCTCATGTGTGACCTGAGTCACATCGCGGTTCCCGTTCGGACGCACCCGACGCGCGGGCGCGCCGCAGCCGACGGAGGGTGATCGCACAGAGCGCAGTCCGGGCCCGGCCGGCTGCCGCGGACCCGAAGGCGATCTCCATGCCGCAGACCCGCCACCGGATACGCACACCACGCCGTGCCGGCGCCTACATCGGCCTCACCGCGCTGGCCCTCGGTGTCACCGCCACCGCGAGCACGGGGATAGCCGACCGCAGCCACTCCACGGCCGGGCCCGTGGCCACGAGCGCCGAGTCCGCACTGGCACCCTGCCGGATCACCGGCGCGATGGGCGTGCAGATGTCCGAGGGCATGCCGACCCCACCCGGGTACTCCCGCTCGACCGGCGAGGTCCGGGCGCTGAACCTGATGATCGACTTCCCGGACGCCAAGGGCGAGGGCACGGCACTGGACCGGCTCGCGGAGTTCTTCCCCCAGACCTCCGACTGGTTCCGCACCAGCTCCTACGGCCGCCTCACGTACCGCGCCGAGGCGCCGATAAGGACCTGGCTGCGGATGCCGATGCCGTTCGCCGCGTACGGGATCGAGCGCGGCTCCGCGTACGAGCCGGGCTACCGGCAGCTCGTCGAGCACATCGCGAAGGCCGCCGACCCCGAGGTGGACTTCAGCCGCTACGACCTGGTCAACGTCCTGGTCACGCCGAACGCCGGACCGTCCGCCCTGGACACCGTGCTCTCGGTGACCTTCTCCGGCAACGGCGAGGCCCCCATGGCCGACGGCGTGCCGCTCGCCAACACGTCCTTCGTCTACAGCCGCCAGGACGACGGCTCGGGCTCCTACCGGGAGACCGGCTACCGGGTGCTCCCCCACGAGAACGGGCACGTCTTCGGACTGCCCGACCTGTACACCGCCGACGGCGGGGGCGCGGTCGGGCACTGGGACATCATGAGCGAGGACTGGGGCGCCAACAACGACCTGCTGGGCTGGCACAAGTGGAAGCTGGGCTGGCTGGACGGCTCGCAGATCAGCTGCGCCTCGAAATCCGGCGTCAGCGACCACACCCTGACCCCGCTCGGGGTGGAGGGCGGCACGAAGCTGGCCTTCGTGCCGGTGTCGGAGAGCGCCGGGTACGCGGTGGAGGTGCGCACCCGGGCCGGGAACGACGAGGCCGTCTGCAAGCCCGGCGTACTGATCTACAAGGTGGACTCCGAGGTGGACACCGGGCGCGGTCCCGTGACCGTCTCGGACAGCGCGAACGGCAGCGGCGGCTGCACCCGGCGGCCCAACGTGCACGGGGAGCTGTCGGACGCGCCGTTCCGGCCGGGCGAGACGTTCACCGACGACAAGGCCGGCATCAGCATCTCGGTGGTGGGCGAGCTGCGCGACGGCAGCTTCCAGATCCGGATCACCCGCCCCTGAGCCGGCGCGGCGCGGTGGCCACAACGCGCGACCACAAGACGACATGACCTGATGTGACCGTGAGACGACGAGACCGAGGAGACACAGGATGACGACCGGCACCCCCGAAGAGCGGCTCGCCGCGGCCGGGCTCAGCCTCCCGAAGACCCTCGCCCCGCTGGGCGCGTACGTGCCCGCCCTGGTCAACGGGCACTACGCGTACACCTCCGGCCAGCTCCCGATGGTCGACGGCGCACTGCCGCTGACCGGCAAGGTCGGCGCCGAGGTCAGCGCGGAGCAGGCCAAGGACCTGGCCCGGCTGTGCGCGCTGAACGCCCTCGCCGCGATCGCCTCGGTCGCCGGTGACCTGTCCGCCGTCAAACGCGTGGTCAAGGTGGTCGGCTTCGTGGCCAGCGATCCGGGGTTCACCGGCCAGCCGGGCGTGGTCAACGGGGCCAGCGAGCTGTTCGGCACCGCCTTCGGCGACGCCGGCATCCACGTCCGCAGCGCGGTGGGCGTGGCGGTGCTGCCGCTGGACGCGCCCGTGGAGGTCGAGGTCACCGTGGAGCTGCACACCCCGATGGGCGTCTGAGGCACCGGCTCACGCGGCTCCGCCGGCCCGGTACTCCTCCCAGGTCCACAGGAGTTGGCGGCGGGCCAGGACGCCGACGGCGTGGCGGCGGTAGCGGGCGGTGCCCCGGATGTCGTCGATCGGGTTGCACGACGCGGCCGCGAGGTCCCCGAACTGCTTCGCGATCGACGGGGTGATGAGCTTGCGGGACTCCCAGAAGCCGCCCTCCTCCAGGGCCGCGGCCAAGAACTCCTCGGCCGTCTTCGCCCGGATCGGCGTGGGGGCCGCCGAGCCGATGCCCGTACGGACGGTCCGGGTCGCCGGGTGCAGGGCCAGGCCGAAGGCGCAGACGGCGATGACCATGGCGTTGCGGGTGCCGACCTTGGAGAACTGCTGGGGCCCGTCGGCCCTGGCCACGTGGACGGCCTTGATCAGCTCGTCGGGCGCGAGGGCGTTGCGCTTGACCCCGGTGTAGAACGCGTCGATCGGGATCAGCCGTGAGCCCCGTACGGACTCCACCTCGACCTGCGCGCCGGCCGCGAGGAGCGCCGGGTGCGCGTCGCCCGCAGGGGAGGCCGTACCGAGGTTGCCGCCGACGCTGCCGCGGTTGCGGATCTGCGGTGAGGCGACGGTGTGCGAGGCGAGGGCCAGACCCGGGAGTTCCGTACGGAGGTGCTCCATGATCTCCGTGTACGGGACGGACGCGCCGATCCGCACGACGTCCTCGCCGACCTCCCATTCCCGCAGCAGCCCGATGCGGTTCAGGTCCATGAGGTACTCCGGCCGGCGGTGGTCGAAGTTGATCTCGACCATCACGTCGGTGCCGCCGGCGATGGGCACGGCGGTGGGGTGCTCGGCCTTGGCGGCGAGCGCCTCCTCCCAGCCGGCGGGGCGAAGGAAGTCCATGGGTGTCCCATGGACCGGGCTGTTCGACCTCAAACCGAATCAGCCGGAATTCGGCCATCCCGGTTCTGCGCGGCACGAACGTCAAGCGACCAGGCCACGTCACCGCCGAGTTGCGACCGCCGGTACGAAACACCGGTCGCCCTCCGAGCGGTTGGGCGACGGCGAGACCCCCTCGCCGGTGTTCTCCCCCGGCTCGTCGGCCGTGCCGGTCATCGCCGTGCGGATGCTCGCGCCTCGATGCGGGAACGGCCACCGGCGCGGCCCGTCACGTCCCGCTCCGGACGCCCGGCACGGGTCGCACACAGGCCGGAGTCGAGGCTCGCTTATGAAGGCGCATCCGCGCAGGACGATCCGCTAGGCTGTCGGAGGTCAGGCCTTCGTAGCTCAGGGGATAGAGCACCGCTCTCCTAAAGCGGGTGTCGCAGGTTCGAATCCTGCCGGGGGCACAAGACGAAGGGCCAGCTCACGGGGACATTCCCCGGGGGCTGGCCCTTTCGCATGATCACGGCCATGCCATCTACGTGCCAGAAGGCTCCGGACCGGCTTCACCCCGGCTGTGCCGGATCATCTCGCCGAGCTTGCCCGCGATGTGCTGATCACGATCACTCATCATGTGCTGATAGATCAGCGCGGCCCGCGTGGTGCTGTGTCCCATCCGCGTCATCAGCTCCCGGGTGCTGGCCCCCGCACTGGACGCGAGTGTGTTGCCCGTGTGCCGCAGGTCATGAAAGTGCACCCCGTCATGGACGCCGGCCTTGTCCCGGGCCGTGATCCAGTCGTCGCGGAAGTTGCTCCGCCGTAGGAGGCCGCCACGGGGGCCCTGGAACACGTGGCCATCCTGTCCGGCACCGGCGAAGTACTCCAGATGGTGGGTGACGTCGGGGATGAGCTCGGCCGGGAAGGCCACGGAACGGACGCCAGCCCCGGACTTCGGCGCCTTGTCGGCGAGCTTGCCGTTCTGCAGCTCGGACTGGGCACGGCGGACGAAGACGACGCAACGGTTCAGGTCCACGTCCCGGCGCCGCAGGGAGGCCAACTCGCCGAACCGGAACGTGGTGAACGCGGCGAGCAGCACGAGCAGCCGGTAGCGCGCGGGCATGGCGTCGGCCACCGCGTACACCTCTGCCACGGTCAGGATGGGCCGCTCGGGTACGTCGTAGCGGTCGGCGCCCTTGATGCGGCACGGATTGCGCCGGATCAGTTCGTCATCCACAGCCGTGTTCAAGATGGCTCGCAGGAGCTGGTACGCCTTGACCACGGTCGGCTCGCCCACACCGGCGTCCAGGAGGCCGGTACGCCATGCCCGCACCCGGGGCGTGGTGATCGCGGCCACGGACCCGGCCCCGAAGATCGGCTTGATGTGCAGCCGGATCACGCCCTCGCTCCGCTCCCGGGTGCGGTCCTCGAGCCTGCGGTGCTTCAGCCAGTCGTCCGCGTACTGCCCGAAGGCAACCTTGCCAGCGTCCGGAGCCTGGTATGTGCCCCGGACGATCTCCGCCTCGATCGTGGTCAGCCACACCTCGGCATCCGTCTTCGTGGAGAAGGTCTGCGGCGCCGACTTCATCTCGCCCGACAGCGGGTCCCGGTAGCGGGCCTGCCAGCGGCCGGACGCAAGCTGTCGCACACTGCCGAACCGGCGACGCCTGCCCTTGCGGTTCGCCATCAGACCACCGCCCCGATGCGACGCTCAACGGGCTGCACGGTGTGGGTCTCTATGTACGCCTCGACAACGGGCTCCGGGATACGGACGTGCCGGCCGACTTTAACGAAGGTGATGCGCCGTTCCTCGATCAGGCGCCGGGGGAACCGGACCGAGGTGCCGAGAAGTTCGGCGACCTGGTCAACGGTGAGCAGACGTGCGGACATGGTCACCACTCCTCTTCAGTGGCCGCTTCGAGCTGGGCTCGGATCTCGTGGGCGTGTTCGCGGTTGTGCTGGAGGTCCCGGCGGATGTTGGCGGCGAGCCAGGATTCGCCCGGTGTGTGGCCGTTACCGGCGTAGGCCCAGTGGGCGATGACGAGGAGAGTGGCCTCGGGGTGGTCGTCGGGGTTGGGCAAGCCGAGGGAGGCGCGTTGCTGGGCGGCGCGGTAGTCGGCACGGACCTGGCGTAAGGCGCCGAGGGTGGTCGAGTAGCTGCGGGACTTGGTGGAGAAGTGGCCGCGGAAGCCGAGCATGTGAGCCCAGGCGGCGAGGCGGCGGGTCGGATAGGACGCTTGGAGGCTGATGCAGGCCGCCATGAGGCGGCGGACGTGATCGGGGACAGGCAGCCTTGCGAGGTCGTCGCGGGTGCCCGTTCCTTGGCAGCCAGCACAGCGACTCAGGGCGGACCCCGGACGGTCGTACCGGTCGGACACCCCGGTTCCCCCGCACTTTCGGCAGTGCACGGCTGTATCGGTGGCGCCGGTGCTCTCGGCTGCCTTGGTCGCGTACTTGGCAACGTAGGAGGCAACGGCCTGTTCGGTCAGCTCCTCGTGCCCGAGTCCACCGATGGGCTGGACGTCGAGTTGGTCTCCCCAGGTGAGGGTGCGGGCGGGGAAGTCTCCGGCGGCGGGAAGGTTCACCGCGACGCGGCGCGCGGCGGCGCGGATTGCGTCATCGAGCAGGCTGACCGATGCCCACGACGGTGGAGACGTATTCGGTCCGGCGGGCCCATCGAGGCGTACGACGGCATGGAAGTGGACCGCTCCGCGCTTCTGGTACTCGGCGACCTTTCCGAATGAGACCCGGCATTCCTCCTTCAGCTCCACCTGCGTGATCCCGGCGCGAGCGGCGATCTCTCGGCGGAGGTAGATCGTGAAGTAGCGCCACAACTCGGAGGCGTGGTTGTTCCACAGCACCGCGCCCACGTAGTCGTACGTGGACGGGTCGAGCGCCGTGCCCAGTTCGGACGCATTCTCGTCGTGCCGGATGCCGCAGCGGCAGGGGCGGGTGCCGGGGCGGTTGTGGACCTGTCCGAAGGACGGGGCGGTCAGGGTTGCGAAGACGCGGGGGTGGTCGCGGATCGTCTCGGGGGTGCCCTTGGCGGGATCACCGATGAGGCCGGCGCGGATCAGGTGGTAGGTGTCTCCGGCGTACGTCCAGGCGCAGGCGGGGCAACGGGAGGCCCGGCGGTTGCCGCAGGCGACCCGGAGCACGCCGCCGGGTTCGGTGCTGGTGTTGTACGAGTGGAGCAGGGTCCCGGTGCCCGGGTCGACGAGCTTGGTGCCGCCGGAGAGGCGGATGGGTGCGGTGCATCCTCCGGTGCGGCGGATCTGTTCGTGGAGGCGGTCGAAGCCGGGGGACCCAGCCACCCGGAGCAGATCGCTCAGGGTGGCCGGGTCCAGGCCCGCCGCAGTGACGGTGTCGGTCACGTGCTCACTTCCCGTGTGCGGAGCCGTGGTTGGCATTCCAACCGGAGACCAGGGCCCTGACCTGGGCGTCTCCCCTGGCGGCAGCAGTGGCACCGCAGTGGCAGACGGCGGAGGCGGTGGCGGGCTCGGACGGGGAGGGCTTGCTCACGTGCAGATCGGGGGTGCTGGCCGTGGGCGCGAGGTTCGGCACGGGGCTCACCTACCGATCCGGACGAGGACGGCGGGAGCGATGCGGCCGAGTCCTCGGCAGGTGGGGCAGTGGACGCGGACGGTGTCTCGGGCGCCGTCCGGGTTCCGGGTTCCGGTGGTGATCGTGGCGGTGGCGAAGCCGTCGCATTCGCGGCAGACGGGCTTGGTCTGGGCGTGCTGGGGCATGATGAGGCTTCCCTTTCGGGTCCGTTGGATCTGGAGGGGGTTCAGGCGCCCGGGGCGGCGGAAGTTTGGCGACCGAGGCCGCTCCGGGGGCCGCTTAGCGTGTGTGGCGCCTGCCGTGGCCCTTGGCCGCGTACATCGAGGAGTCGGCGGCGGAGAGCGCGTCGGTGAGCGTGGGCACCGGGAGGTTCGCGCGGTGGCAGTGGCCGACCGAGGCGGAGACCGGCAGGGTGCAGCGGTTGTGCGGGACGGGCTGGTCCAAGGCGGCTCGGAGGGCGGGAAGGCCCGGGGTGGCGGCGGGGTCGGTGACGACGGCGGCGAATTCGTCTCCGCCGAGCCGGGCGGCGATTCCGTGGCGGCCGCACCAGATGGACAGGCGGCGCGCGGTTGCGGTGAGGACCGCGTCCCCGGCGGCGTGACCGTGGGTGTCGTTGACGGCCTTGAAGTCGTCCAGGTCGATCAGGAGGACGAGGGCCCCGGGGTGCTTGGACACCAGGTGTTCGGCGCGGGCGGTCCATCCGGCGCGGGTGTGCAGGCCGGTCAGGGGGTCTCGGCGGGCGGTGGCCAGGCGGCGCAGGAGTATCCCGCCGTGGAAGGCCCAGCCCAGGGCCGGTAAGCCCGCGGCGATGACGTGCGTGTCCATCTGCGTCACCGCCCCTTCTGGAGGTCCTTGACCAGCAGGCGCAGGACCACCGCGATCACGGCCACGGAGACGCCAGTGATGGCGACGGCGAGCAGCATCGAGACGAGGATGGCGCCGACCACGAGGACGACGGCACCACCGCCGGCCGCGAGGGCGAAAGCGCTGCCCGGGGTGAGCTGGGCCGTGGCGCGGGCCGGTGCGGCCGGGGCGTCGTGTTCGCAGGACTTCAAGGAAGGCTCACGGCGCGGCTCGGCTTCGGGGACGACGACGACGTGAGCGAGTGGAGCAACGGTGCCGGTCGGGAGCGGGTTGACCGGGATGCGCGGTCGGAGCATGGCGGGTCTCCCTACTTGATGATCGGGGCGAGGAACGGGGCAAGAGAGCTTTTGGCGAGCAGGAATCCGCCGAGGAGGATCACGGCCACGAGCCACAGCGGCGGGCGGACGAGCTTGTAGCCGAGGACGCCGACGGCGATCAGGGCGAGCCAGAGAGGTACGTCCATGACGCGGGTCTCCTTCGTGATCAGCGCGGGTTGCAGCGGTGGGTTCGGGCGGCGAGTTCGGCGGCGGCCCGGGTGAGGTAGTCGGCGGAGAAGTCGCAGCCGGGCGCGGTGCACACGGCGGTGTGCTTCGTACGGCCCCGGCCGTCGTTGTGGCTGCCGACCTGCACCGGGCCGATGCGGATGACGTTGTAGAAGCGATTCGGGCGCATGGATCTGTCCCCTTTCGTGTCAGGCGAGTTGGAGGGCGATCGAGTCCGCCAGAGCGGCGGGAACACCGAGGCGAGCGCGGAGGGTCCCCGCGTCGATCGGGGTGCCGGTCTGGGCTCGGTGGGCGTCCGCGATCTTCCGGGCGTGGTCGAGCAGCGCGGGCGGAACAGGCACGGCAGGCGCCGTGGGTGTCAGCTGCGGTGCGATGTCCTGCGGGGCGGGCGCGGCCGGGGGCAGCTCGGGAGCCGGTTCCGGGGCGCGTTCCACGGTCAGGTCCGGCAGGACGGGTTCCTCGGCGGGCTCAGGCTCTGGCGCAGGCCGTGGATCCGGGGACGGGGCGTGGGCGAGAAGGGTGCCGCCGAGGAAGGCGAGCGCCGGCCATCCGGCGACGAGGATGCGCAGCCACGGCGGGACGTTGTGCAGGTCGAGCATCCCGGCGGTGGCGACATTGGCGCCGAGTGAGGCGATGAGCGCGATGGCGAACCACAACCACGCGTCGCGGTTGGCAGTGTCCGTACGCATCCGGCGCCAGGCGGCGACCAGCAGCAGGTCCACGCTGACCGGGTAGGCCCAGGCCTTCCAACCGTCCTGTCCGGCTGCGGCGGCTAGATCGTGCAGGTGGGCGAAGGACAGGGCACCGGCGATGACGGCTTGGACGAGCACGGCGTCAGGGCGGAGATTCCGGAACACGAGCCACCTCCTTTCTGGGGAAGTCGCTAGTTCGTGGCCGGAGTCGGCTTCGCCAGCGGTGTGGACCCGGTGGAACCCGTCGGGGTCGGGGCCACGGGCCGGTACGGGGCGAGGGCCGGGAGATCCGGGGTCCGGTGCGCGAACTGGGCACAGATCGCGGCGGCCTCATCGGCGCTCATCTCGGGCGTGCGGATGCGGGACCAGCCGCCGGAGGTGTCACCTGCCACGGCGACGCCGGGACGGTCGGGCGGGATCGCGGTGACCGCCATGACGGCGTCCGGGGCGATGTCGCCCAGGCCCATGTCAGCGGTCTGCTTGTCGTTGACGCGGTGGACGACACGGCCGGTGAGCTGGGCGCGAAGCGTCGTGGCCCCCTTGCCTAGATCGGAGCCGAATCGCTGGCCGCAGATCTCCAGGTACATTCCGGCCGCCCGGGCCATCTGTCCCAGCCGGATCATCTGCATGACCATCCGGTCCCGGCGGTCCTCTTCCTTCTTGCTGGCCACCAGGAACAGCTCCGCGACCTCGTCCACGAGCACCACGACGGGAACCGGCCGGACATCATCGGGCAGGCCCCACAGGTCGGCGGCGCCGTAGTCGCTCAGCAGGTCGAAGCGGGTCTCCATCTCGTCTACGAGCGCGTCCAGAAGCCCGGACGCTTCCTCGGGTGTTACGGCCAGCGCCGACAGCCGGGCCGCGTAAGCCTGCTGCTCGACACCGCGTTTGCAGTCGATCCCGACCAGGGCGACCGGCAGCCGGGCTAGGCCCGCGATCAGGTTGCGCTGGTACATGGACTTGCCCGACTGGTTGGCGCCGAGCGTCAGCGCGTGAGGCACCTTCAGGTAGTCCCGTACGAAGGCGGTTCCGTCCTCCCGGAGTGCGACCGGCACGGTCATCAGGCCGGAGGGACGCCGACGCGGCATCTTCACCCGCCGCAGTACGTCGTAGCCGGTCATCCGCAGTTCCACGAACCCGGGCTTGGTTGCGACGACGTGGACGGAGTGGACGCCCCAGGCGTGCCGCAGCCGCTCGGAGGCCGCCATCACGTCCGCAGGCTCCAGTCCGGCCGGAAGCCGCAGGGTCACCCGCATGCCGGTGGAGGACCCCCGTACCCGGCGGATCTTCGGCGGTACGGGCTGCACGTCGCTACGGCGGGCGATGTTACGGACAAGGAACGCCCGCAGGCGGGACGGCTGGACCGTCAGCCCGCACACGTCCATCGTGGCCCGGTACGTCACCGCGAATCGCACCCGCGCCACCGGCAGACCGGCTACGGACCAGAACGCCCGAGGCGCACGCAGCTGGGCGTATCGAAGACCGCCCGCACCGGCAGCCAGTGGGAGGCCTACCTCCCATAACGTCGACAGGTCGGTCATGGTCAGACCCCGACCGAGGTGAGGGCGACGGCACGGAACGAGATGCCGTGCCGGGTCTGACCGTTGAACGTGTTCTCCCAGTCCCGCGCCTTCAGACCGATCACCGACACCGGCATGCCCGGCGCCAGCCCCTCGGGAAGCCCGGTCTCCGGCACGGTCACCTGGTAGAGGTTGCCCTCCCCCTCGTCCGAGATCAGCAGGCCCACCGTGGACAGCGGGGCGTTGGTCTCCCGGTCCATGGCGCGCTCACCGGTCTGCTTGCTGACGAGCTTCGGGACGGGAGCCGTGGCCACGAACACCACGGCGGTCGACGTGTCCACCTTGAACGACGGCATGGATTCTCCTTCAGAGATGCCAGCAGGAAGCTAGATGACCAACTTGGCTATCCCGGTTGGTCACATCTCGAAGGTAGGAGAGATGGCTAGCCATGTCAACAACATGACTGGCATGGCTGTCCCGCTTGGGTGGTGTCGCCTAACATCGACCGCATGACCTTTGTCCCCGAGCCCCTCGACCCAGACGACGACCGAGCCCCGTACGAGCAGGTGGCGAGCAGCCTCAGTGCCGCCATCCGCACTCGGAAGCTGGGCCCAGGCGAGAAGCTCCCGTCTCACGCAAAGCTGACGGAGCACTACGGGTTCGCTCGGGCGACGATCCAGCGCGCGCTGCGCGACCTCGAAGACGAGGGCCTGGTGGTCTCCCGCAAAGGCAGCGGCGTCTATGTACGCAACCGGACCGAACGGCCGGCGGGCCTGCGCCCGTACGTCGAGCAGGCCTTCGCCAAGGACCGCGTGACGATCGACTTCGCAGGCTTCTCCAGCGAGACGCTGCACGGGGCGCTTCAGGAGCCGCTCGACAAGATCCGGGTCGGTCGGCTCACGCCTTCGAGCATCACCATGCGGATACTCGTCCCGGACATGTCGGTGCCGCAGGCGGCGCCGGTGCGGAAGGACGACGGCGCGGACGACAAGCGGCTCCGCGACCGCATGCACGACATCATGGTCAGCTACACCCGCAGCATCCGGGACGCCATCGCCGAGCTGGAGCACCTTGGCCTGGTGGCTCAGACGCAGATCAGCGTCCGGGTCCACAGCGGTACGCAGTTCTTCAAGCTCTACGTGATCAACGACGAGGATGCGTTCTTCGGGTACTACCCGATCCGCCCCAACAAGGTCGTCGCCCAGGGCGAGACGATCGAGATCTACGACCTCGTGGGCAAGGACGCCACGCTCTTCCACCACTCGGTCAATGACGGCGAGTCCTCGAGCGGAGCGCAGCAGGTCCAGCAGGCCCGCATGTGGTTCGACAGTGTGTGGGAGACCATCGGAAGGGACTTCGACCTTGATGCACGATGACCGCCTCCCGGGAGTCCTCGCGAGCGCTCGCGTGATCTTCTTCGACTTCGACGGGCCTGTCTGCGACGTGTTCGCCGGGCTTCCCGCCCCGGAGGTCGCCAAGCAGCTCACGGCACTGCTCGTAGTCCAGGACGACGCCGCCGGAGCCAAGGCCGCCGAGACCGACGATCCGATCGAGGTCATGCGCATCGCGTACGAGGCCGGTGACGAGGTAGGCCGGACGGTGGAGCAGGCACTGACAGCGGCCGAGGTTGAAGCCGTGGCGGTGGCCGGCCCGCCGACCCCGGGGGCGGTGAAAGCTCTTCAGGCCGTACGTGGCTCGGGGCGGGCGGTGGCCGTGGTGAGCAACAACTCCGCGGAATGTGTCCAGCGCTTCCTGGAGGAGCACGGGTTGGGGGAGTACGTAGCGAAGGTCATCGGCCGACCCCACGGGGAGCCCCACCTGATGAAGCCGAACCCGTTCCCGCTGATCGGGGCGGCGGAGCAGATGCAGATGGACGTGACGCACTGCGCCCTGATCGGTGACTCACTCACGGACATCCAGGCCGCTCACGCCGCCGGTTCTATGGTGATCGGCTACGCCAACAAGCCTCACAAGGCCGCCCTGTTCGCGGACGCGGGAGCCGATGCCGTAACGGACGACATGCAGGCCATCGCCGACGCACTCACCACGGCGTAGCCGAGGATCAGCGGGGGACCTGTTACAGGTTTCTCTACCTCATCAAGCACCCGGCTGCGCTCCGCTCCGCCGGGCGGGCTTCCCGGCTCCGCTCCGCGCGACGCTCCTGCCTTCGGCCCGCTCCGCGCGCGCTGCGCCGACGCCCGCCCCTGCAAGACGGGATAGGCCCAAGGGCATGAGTCGAGCCCCGACCGGCCGTCGATTCCATCCCTCACCGACATGCCTCCGGCGGGGGCCTCAGGCTCCGGGATGGCGGGGGCGCCGTACGCGAGTGCCGGCCCGTGGTGGGTTGAGGCGGGGAACTCCCATCCCGTCTGCCATCGGCCCAGGACAAGCCGAGCAGACGCGGCACCGGGCGTCCAGGTCGTTCGTACAGTGGCGCGCTCCACCTGGACGCCCGGCACCGCGTCCGCTCCACATGCGTGTGGGCCGACGGCAGACGGGATGGGAGTTGGGGGCGTACAGGCAGGAGGACATGGCCAGGGCAGCTTTCGCCCGAAGACCTCGACTGATTCCGCGAGGTTGTGACTGGGGTAGCCGCTGTCCCAACACGCTCGACCCCCACCCGGGCACACGGCGGCGAGAGCAGCGCTGCCAACCGATCTCGCCTGATCCGCCAGACGGTCTTGACTCCTCAAGAACGACGGTTTTCAGCCGTCTTTCGGCCCGTGCTGGGTGTCGCAGCGACTAGAGCTATCTCGACCGTCCTGGAGCTTTCTAGAGATTCCCCCTCGCAACATGCCTGTACGGGGATGTTGTTGCTAGGTAATGCGGTGTCCGAGTTTCAGAGATCGAAAACGGTGCCGCGCCATTTTCAGTCGAGCGGTTGCTACGGTCCGTGGCAAGAGAAATGCCCCCAAACCGCGAGTGCTTGGCCGTGCGCGCGGTTTGGAGGCCCAAGCCAAGTGGAGGCTCGTCAATGAGTGTGACCCTTCCCCTGGGGGGCCTGTCAAACCCCCTGTCCAGGCCATGGGTTATCGCGGTGGTCGTCATCGTCCTGATTCTTCCCTCAGCGGCCACGCAGGCCCTTGGTGCGTACCTTGACTCGCTGGCACTGCTGGCGACTCTGTCAGGAGTTGGTACAGCAGCCGCGTACTGCAACCACAGCAACCGCACCTAACCGGCAGCGGCTCGGCAAGGCCTTGCAGTGGCCGGAATGACCACCGTTGACCGGTCTGGCTAGAGCTACGGATCAGAGGGTCTCCGTGCCACAACCGCGCCAGATTGGGCGGGGACTCACGGGGAACCGCAGTTCCTGGCGGAGCACTTGGGCTGATGCCGTCCAGGCCGGGACGTCGCAGGTCAGGGCGCAAGTCGTCCCACCGCTCTCCTAAAGCGGGTGTCGCAGGTTCGAATCCTGCCGGGGGCACGCGGCTGAGGGCCGGTTTCGAGGAGTGATCCTCGGGACCGGCCCTTTCGCGTGCGTGCAGCGGCTTCTCGGGGGTGGTGCCGCGCGCCTGACGGGTCATGGGATCGGTCACGGAGCGGGCGGTCAGGGGCTGCGGCGTCGGCGGGTCAGGGCGTCAGGTCGGCGTAGAAGATGATGTTGTTCGTGCGGTGGCCGTCCTTGATCTCGCCGCCGCAGGTCAGCAGGCGGAGTTCGGGGCGTTGCGTGTCCCCGTAGACCTTGCCGGTCGGGAAGTCCTTCTTGTCGACGTCCTCGATCTCGCGGATCTTGAACTTGGCCGTCCTGCCGTCCTCGCGCGGCACCTCGACGAGATCGCCGAGTTCGATCTTCTTGACGTCCTTCATCAGGGCCGGGCCGTGCTTGGTGTCGAAGTGCGCGACGAGGACGGAGACGCCCTTCTCGCCCGGGGTGACGCCCCCGGTCCACCAGCCGGGATGGTTCGCGTCGGTGTCGGCGTCCGGTACGCCGAGCTCGCCGGTGGCGGCGTCCACCTCGAGGTCGACCATCTTCTTCGCGTCCACGCCCGCCGCGTCGATCTTCATGCCGGTCGGCTTCGACGGAGGGAGGGCGGTGGCGGTGGCGGTGCTCGCGACCGGAGCGGCGGAGGTGCTGCCGACCTTGGGGTCCGGGGGCGGCTCGGCAGCGCAGGCGGCCAGGGCGGCCGTGAGGGACGCCGCCAGGGTGGTCGCCACGATCACGCGGCGCGTGCGCCGCATGAGGGTGCTGGGCATGGTGTTCTCCTGGCAGGGGCGGGCCGCCGGGCGGGTGCCCGGCGGCCGAGGGGTGGGCGGGATCAGCCCTCGCTGCGGCGGCGGCGGCGCATCGTGAAGCCGAGGCCGGCGGCGCCCGCGGCGGCCAGGCCGGCGCCGCCCGCGATCAGCGCTGCACCGTCACCGGAGGTGCCGACCGCCTCGGCGCCCGCGCGGACGGCGCCCTTCGGAGTCACCTTCCCGGGCTCCGGCCCCGGCTTCGCCGCGCCCTCGTACCGGGCCGGCTCGTAGACCCTGCCCGACCAGCCCCTCTCCAGGTGCGCGGTGCGCAGCGCCTCGCGCGTGACCGGCTCGGCCTGCGGGGAAGGGGCGGCGGGGGCGGCGGGGGTGTCGGCGGCGAAGGCCGGGGCGGCCGGGAGGGCCAGTGCGGTGACGGCACCGGCGGCGACGGCTGCGGTACGGAAGGTGGCGCGCATGGGTGGTTCCCCTCGGGTCGAAGTCGCCTCCGGTCTCGGTCCGGGCCGACCGCACGCGGTGGGGGCGGCCCTGGCGACAACCCCGACGCTACGAGGGTCATGTTCTGGTAATCCGTCGACAATGTAACAGTTGTCCGGATCCTCACCCGCGGACCCGTCAAGGACCGAAGTCCCTGGTCGGAGACGCACGAAAGCCCTTCCGGCCGTAACCGGAAGGGCTTTCTCCATCGACTGGCGCCGTGGGCGTGGGATCAGCTCAGGCCTCTGCTGCGTTCGCCGATGCGGTCACCCTGCGGAGTGCCGGCCCGCTTGAGGGCCGCCTTCGTGTGCGCTCCGCCCTTGACCTTGCTCCGCACCAGACCTTCGAAGCCGTGGCCTGCCGGGCGCGGCGGCCGATCCGGCTCCTGGGCCTGGAAGGCCTCTCGGAAATCCTGCTTCTGCTGCTCTTTGCTCATCCCGTCGTCAACTCCCTCGGGAAGCACCCAATCGGACTATTGGGATCGTATGCAGATATACGGAGCAACGCACCCGGACGGCACGTAAAAACTCCCGATCCACCCGCCCGGTCCGCTCCCGGTCAGGGACGCGGCGGCGCCGGACGGTGCGCCGCCCCGGCCGCCCAGCGGGTCAGCTCCTCCGGGCACGGCGTCCCCCGCGGCAGCTGGTACTTCGCCGCCACCCGGTACACCCCGGGGCCCGGCGCCAGCAGCTCCGTCCACACATCGCCCGCGGTGTCCGGAGCCGCCTTGAACAGGCACCCGGCCGTGTTCGCGTACTCCTTCGGCAGCGTGCCCGAGCCCTGGCCGCCGCCCCCGCTGCGCGCCTTCGAAGCGAACGTCTCCTGCGGCGGCGGCACCGGCTTGCCCGCGCCGTCCACCAGCCCCAGCCACGGCGAGTGCGGGATCCGTACGAGCACCCGTCCGGCCGCCTTCACGTCGACGACCAGCTGGTCCGCACCCGCCCGCACCACCGTGGCCTGCCCGGACACCAGGTCGGTCGGCGCGTCCACCTTGAAGAGCCGCCAGTTCGCGTCGCCCCACACCTGCTGCAGGTACGGGAGCCCCGCGCGCACCAGCTTCGCCTCGTCCTCCCCGCCCGAATCGGGTTTGTCGGCGGGCAGCACCACGTAGTGCACGGCCCAGCGGTCCAGCCACTCCCGGTAGCTGTCGGCCGTGAGGGTGTCGTCGTAGAAGAGCGGGTTCCGCTCGAGGTCCGCCTGCCGGTTCCAGCCGCGCGCGAGGTTCACGTACGCGGGGAAGGCCGAGGACTCGCGGTGGCTGCTGGCCGGGACCACCTCGACCCGGCCGCGGTCGGCGCCCTCCTTCTTCAGCTGGTCCACCAGTGGGGCCAGCTCCCGGTTCCAGGCGGCCACCGGGGTGGTGCGGACGATGTCCGTGATGCTGTTGGCGGTGATCCAGATGTTGATCCCGGCGAACGCGAGCAGCACGGCGTACCAGTGCCGGGTGCGCGGGACCGCGTACGGGAGGGCCGCGAGCAGCACGGCCCCGCCGAACAGCATGACCAGCCGGGTGACGTTCGAGCCGACCTGCGAATCGATCGCCCAGGTCAGCAGCACCCCGAAGGCGTAGACGGCGGAGGCGATCCGGACCGTCTTCCACCGCTTCGGTACGAGGAACAGGATCGCCAGCCCGAAGAGGAACGGCGGCGCGGCCGAGCCGAGCTTCATGGGCTGCGTCCCGGAGAACGGGAACAGCCAGGCCGACAGCCCGACGACCGCCACCGGGGCCAGCCCCAGCGCGTACGCCCCGGGGCGCCGCCCGGACAGGAACAGCGCGGCCGCGATCACCCCGAGGAAGAGCCCCGCGACAGGGCTGGAGGCGGTCGCGAGCCCGGCCAGCGGCGCCGCCACGGCCGCCTTGGCCCAGCGCCGCTCCGCCCATTTGCGGGGCCAGCAGAAGACGGCGGCGACGGCACCGAGCGCGAACATCGCGCCGAGGCCGAAGGTCACCCGGCCGGACAGGGCGTTGCAGAGCAGTCCGTACACCCCGGCCAGGGCCGGCCACAGCGGCTCGCGGACCGTGCCGCGGCAGCGGGTCAGGATCAGCGCGAGCAGCCCGGCCGAGACCGTGCCGGCGACCATCATCGTGGTCCGCACGCCGATCATGTACATCACGTACGGGGACACCACGCTGTACGAGACGGGGTGCATGCCGCCGTACCAGGCGAGGTTGTACGCCGAATCCGGATGGCGGCCGACGAACTCGGCCCAGGCGTCCTGCGCGGCCAGGTCGCCGCCGCTGTTGGCGAAGCTGAAGAACCAGACGACGTGCAGGACGGCGGCGAGCACGGTGGCGACCAGCACCGGGTGCCGGCGGGCCCGGCCGAGGACCCCCAGTGCCCCCGTGCCGCCCGGCGCGGGAGCCGGAGCGGGCAGGGAACCGGGAGCGGGGAGGGAGCCGGGAGCGGAGCCCGAGGCCGGGCCGGCCCCGGACGCACCGGATCCGCCGGCGGCGGCTGGTGCGCTCCGGCTCTGGCTCTGGCTCTGCTGTTCAGCAGTGGTCACTGCCGTACTCCCCGGACTTCCCGGCACGTCGATCGGACATCTGCGGCCCCTTCCCGGGACCGGCTCCCGCGTCGCTAGACGCGCGACGGCGCCCCGGGGTTGCCCGGGGCGCCGAATCACGCGGTCAGCTCACCGATGCCGGCGATCAGCCGACACGGGTCAGTTTGCTGCCGATCCCGGGCGCGGCGAGATCGCTCTGCAGCGCCACCGGCACCTTCACCTGGCTGGCCCCTTCACCGACGGTCAGCACACCGATCTCGGTGCCCGCCTTGGCGCTCTGCGGAAGCTTGCCGTCCCCGCCGGCCAGCTTGATGGTGACCGTGAGCGAGGGCCAGCCGACCGCCGCCACGTCGCCGGTCGCGATGACCGGGGTGCGGCCGCCGAGGCCGTCGTCCACGTACCCGACGACGTCGCCCTTCTTCACGACGGGCGCGCTCACCAGCATCTTCTGCGTGGCCAGCATGACCTGCTTGCTGGCCGCGATGGCGGTGTCGAGGATGGGGACGCCGTGCTGGCCGAGCACCGCGCCGACGATCAGCTGGTTGGTCTTGCCGACCTGCTTCTCGGCCGCGAAGAGCAGGTTGCCGCCGGCCTTGGTGGTGGAGCCGGTCTTGATGCCGAGCGCGCCGTTGAACGGGATGAGGGTGTTGTAGTTGCGCCACTTCTTGCCGGACGGGTCGGTCCAGTCCGGCAGCTTGGTGATCGCGATCAGCTCCGGCATCTCGACGATCTTGAGACCGAGCTTGACCTGGTCCTCGGCGGTGCTGACCGTCGTCGCGTCCAGACCCGAGGGGTCGGTGTACGTGGTGTTGGCCATGCCGAGTTCCTTGGCGGCGTCGTTCATCTTCTTGACGAACGCCTCCTGGTCGCCGCCGGCGTCCCAGCGCGCGAGCAGCCGCGCGACGTTGTTGGCCGACGGGATCATGATCGCGGCGAGGGCGTCGTACTCCGAGATCTTGTCGCCCGCCTTGAGCGTGTTGACCGTGGACTCGCCCTCGGAGTCCTTGTTGCCGTCGTCGACCGCGGTCTTGTCGACGTCGATCATCGGACCCTTCTCCCCCTTCTTGAGGGGGTGGTTCTTCAGGATCACGTACGCCGTCATCGTCTTGGCGACGCTGCCGATCGCGATCGGCTTCTGCTCGCCGAAGCTGCCGACGGTGCCGAGGCCGGCCGCGGCCATGTGGGCCTGGCCCTCCTTCGGCCAGGGCAGGACCGGGTTGCCGCCGTCGAAGGTGTACGAGGACTTCGCGGTCATCGTGAGCTTCGGCTCGGGCAGCGGGCGCACGAGCTGGACGACGGCGAGGATGATCACGAGGAGCGCGACGAGCGGGGCGTAGATCTTGACCCGCCGCACTGCCGTGCGCAGGGGGCTCGGCGGCGGGGGCGGGTTGTTGGTCAGGTCCGCGAGCATGTCGAGCGGCGGCTTGGGCGGCAGCGGCTGCTGCGTGGTCCGCTCGCTCCGCTCGGACACGACCGGCTTCGGGGCGGCGGGCGCCGGGGCCTGGGCCTGGGCGGCCGACGGCGCCGAAGCCGCGGGCTTGGCCGCCGTGCCCCCGTCCTTGCGCAGCGGCACGAACGTACTGGCCCGCTCACCGCCGACCGCCTTCGGCGGCACGGGGCGGGGGGCGGCGGGCTTCTCCGGGGCCGGAGCCGATGCCGATGCCGATGCCGATGCCTTGGGAGACTCCTTGGGCGACGCCTCGGGCGACTCCTTTGGCGATGCCTTGGGCGACGCCTTCGCGTCCGGCTTCACAGCCCGGAAGACCGCGGTGCGCTCGCTGTCGCCCTGCTCCTCCGCGGGCTTCCCGGCGGTCGCCGGGGCGGCCTTCGCGGCACCCGAACCGGAATCCACCTTGGGAGCCCGGAACACGGCGGTGCGCTCGCTGTCGGCCGGCTCGTCGGAAGCCTTGCCGGCTGCCGGGGCCTTCGCGGCACCCGAGGCGGAATCCAGCTTCGGAGCCCGGAAGACGGCGGTGCGCTCGCTGTCCCCCGCATCCGCGGGGGCCGCGCCCTTGGCGTCACCGGAAGCGGAACCACCGGCAGGGCTTCGGTCGCCGCCGGCCGGCTTCTCGGCGCCGGACGCCGGGGCACCCGTACCGCTCCCCGGCTTCACGGCGCGGAAGACCGCGGTGCGCTCGCTGTCGGCGGACGCCTGGGCCGGCTTCTCGGCGGCAGCCTGCTTGTCAGCGGCCTCCGTACCGCCCTTGGCCGAAGCGGAAGCGGACGCAGCGGCCGAGCCCGGCTTCACGGCGCGGAACACCGCGGTGCGCTCGCTGTCGGCCGGCTTCCCGGCAGCAGCCGGCTTGTCCGCGGCCGACGCCGAACCGGAATCCGCGCGCGCGGATTGGGCAGGCTTGTCCTTCGCGGAGTCGTCCGAGCCCGGCTTCGCGGCCGATGCCTCTGCGGCAGCCGGCTTCGCCCCGGCGGGAGCGGAGGCGGTACCCGGCTTCGGGGCGCGGAACACCGCGGTGCGCTCACTGTCGGCCGCCGGCTCGCCCGCGGAAGCGGAATCCGAGCCCGGCTTCCCGGCCGACGCCCCGGCGGAGGCCGGCTTCGCAGCCGCGGACGCGGGGGCATCCGTACGGCCCTTGGCGGAGGCCGGTGCCGAGCGCGGCTCCTCGGCGTCCGACGGCTCGTCCACAGAAGCGGAAGCCGAGTCGGAAGCGGAACCGGAACCGGAACCGGAACCGGAACCGGAGTCGGAGTCGGAGTCGGAACCAGAATCCGCATCGGAGCCCGAACCGGAGCCCGAACCGGCATCGGAGGCGTCCGTACCCGGCTTCGGGGCGCGGAAGACCGCGGTGCGCTCGCTGTCGGCCGCGGGCTCGGCCGCAGCCTCGGAGTCCACCCGTCCGGAGGACCCGGCGCCCGGCGCCGACTCCCCGGCGGAGCCATCGGCTTCCGCGTCGGTCGTCGCCACCCATGCCGCCACCGCCTCGCGCAGCGGATCCCGGCTCTTGCCCTCGCCGGAGCTGGAGCCGGAGCCGGAGGCAGAGGCGGTCCCGGACTCGGGTTCCCGCGGCCGGAACACAGACAACCTCGGGTCACGCTCCGCGGAGGACATCGCCGCCCCCGACGCTCCTTCATCAACCGACTTGTCGGGGGACTCGCCCGCCACCAGTTCCTCCTCGATCGCCACCACGTCCGGCTGTCCGAATGTCTAACAGTGTCCCGTCTAGGGAGCATCGCCCCCGCGCTAGACGAGAACGACATAGTTGCCGGTTCCCCCACAAAGCGACCAGGCGCTCTCGACAGATGAATGTGAGAGGCGTCACCCTGTCACTCATCCACGCGGGGAGGCATGGATGGGCAGGAGCCGCAGAACAATTCCGGAGGAGCTTCTGCTGCTCGCTTTGGACCCGACCACGGGTACCACGGCGCAGCCGCAGTCGCTCGACCTCGGCCTGGCCGGGGCACAGCTAGTAGAGCTGGCTCTGGCAGGACGGATAGCCCCTGACGGGGATCGTATCGCCGTGGTGATGCCACGGCCGACAGGAGATCCGACTCTGGACTCCGCACTGGAACTGCTGCGCAGGCGCGGCAGCCCGGTACGGGCCGTCCACTGGATCGGTGGACCCCGATTGGGGCTCCGCCAGATTTACCTCGCTCATCTGGAGCGCTGCGGCATGGTGCATGCCGTCGCGGGACAGATGTGCGGAGTGCTGCCGACGACTCGCTACCAGGCGACCGACACGGCGATCAGCCGGGAGATCCGCGCCCGGCTCGACAGTGCGATCCGCACCGGCGTACCGCCGGACCCGCGGACCGCGGCGCTCGCCGCACTGGCCCACGCGGTCGGACTCGGCAAGCACCTGTACCCCGGCAACGAGGGGCGGTCGTCCAGGTCCCGGCTGCGGGACCTGATCCGGCACGACCCGATGGGCGGACTCGTGGCGCATGCCGTCATGGACGTTCAGAACGGTGTGGCTGCGCAGCCGCGCCGTGATCGCGCACCGGCGCCGCCGCCGCCCGCCCGGGCCACGGCGAACGGCGTTCCGATGCAGGCACGCCGGACGGGCGCGATGGCCCGCGCGGCCGCGCACTGATCCACGGCTTCACCGATCCACGGATTGACGGATTCACCGATTCACGGCACCACGGCACCACGGATTCACCGCTCCACCGAACCGCCATCGCCGCAACCGGCGTCCCCGATGACCCGGTTCGGGAGCCGCCAGCGCGCGGGATGGCGAGGCCGGTCCGCCGGCCCCGCCGTCCCGCGCGTCTGCATTTCCGGGCCGTTCTCCGGCGCCGCCCCGCCCTTCGGTGGCAGTCTGCTCACCAGCAGACACGCAGAGAGACAGAACCAGAAGAAGGCGGAGGTGCCGTTCAAGTGGCGTCCAATGTCAATCCCACCGTCCGACGCCGCCGACTGGGCATGGAGTTGCGCAAGCTCCGCGAAGACAAGGGCATGACGGCCGAGCAGGTCGCCGAGCGCCTGCTCGTCTCCCAGTCGAAGATCAGCAGGCTGGAGAACGGCCGCCGTTCCATCAGCCAGCGCGACGTCCGCGACCTGTGCGACGTGTACGAGGTCGAGGACCGCCGGCTCGTCGACTCCCTCATGCAGATGGCCAAGGACTCCCGCCAGCAGGGCTGGTGGCACGCCTTCGGCGACATCCCGTACAGCGTCTACATCGGCCTCGAGACCGATGCCGCGAGCCTGCGCACCTACGAGCCCCAGATGGTGCCCGGCCTGCTCCAGACCCCGGAGTACGCCCAGGCCCTCATCCGCGGGGCGCTGCCCGAGACGGCCCCGGTCGACGTGGAGAAGCGCGTCCAGGTGCGGATGCACCGGCAGAAACGGCTTTCCGAGACGGACAACAACAACCCCGAGGTCGGGCCGCTGCGGTTGTGGGCGGTCATCGACGAGGCCGCACTGCGGCGGCACGTGGGCGACCCCCAGCTGATGATCAGGCAGCTCGAGTACTTGATAGAGCAGTCCGAGCAGCCGTACATCACGGTGCAGGTGATGCCGTTCTCGATGGGCGCCCATCCGGGCGTGAACGGCCAGTACGCCATCCTGGAATTCCCGGATGCGTCCGATTCGACGGTCGTCTACATCGAGGGCGTGACGAGCGATTTGTACCTCGAGAAGGCCAACGACGTTCAGAAGTACAGCGTGATGTACGAGCACCTGCGCGCGCAGGCGCTCAATGTGGAACAGACACGTCAGTTCATCGCCGAGATCATCGGCGAGTATGCGGGCAAGGGGAAGTAAAAGCGGAGGCAGCGGACACCGCGTTGGCGGGCACGTGGCGAGGGGGCCGGTACGGTACACCGTCGCTCCCCGGCCACAGAAGTCCTGAATGGAATATGCCACTCGGTCGGGTGAATGACCCCTTCAGCCGTCGGAAGGTGCCGGTAGCGTCGATCACGTCGGTCAGGGAAACCGAAATGACCGACACATCACTGGCACAACTCGCTGAACCGGAGAGAAACATGGCTATTCGTCAGGGCGCCACGGACAACTGGACCAAGTCCTCCTACTCCGGCGGAAACGGCGCTTGCGTCGAGGTCAAGTCCCCCGTCATGGAGGCCATCGCGGTGCGCGACTCGAAGGTGCAGGACGGTCCGTCCCTCACCTTCGCGCCGGGCTCCTGGACCTCGTTCGTGGCCGACGTCACCGAGGGCCGGCTGGGGCGCCTCGCCTGAACGTCAGGGCGTACGACCCCACCGATCCTCCCTCTGCACCACGCTCGACAACTGCGTTACAGGAACCACCCGCACCACCTGCACCACTGACTGAAGCCCTCTCGACTGGCCCGCCGTCCCGGCCGAGGGGGCTCGGCCATGTCCCGGGCCCGGCTAGCGGAGCTCGTTCACGTACCGGTCCGTCCCCGGCACCGTCGGGATGAACGGCGCCACCAGCTCCACCCGCCCCAGCCCGGCCTCGGCGACCTCGGTGTCCAGCCCCCGGAACCGGTCCCAGCAGGTGCGCGGATCGGCCTCCAGGAACCACAGCAGGGTCAACCGGGTGTCGACCCCCTCGACCTGCTTGACGTACGTCATCCGGTCGCCGGGCAGCGGGGTCGGCCGGAAGGCCGTCACCATCGCGGCCGGCGAGCCGTGCAGCCGCTTCGGGAGGGCCCGCGAGCGCAGCCACTCCAGCAGCTCCGCCCGCTGTTCGGGCCCGTCGGCGTCGACGACCTGGACGACGAGGCCGGCGTACGGGTGGTCGAGGGCGTGGAAGTCCCGAGGCCCGGCGGCCCCGTCGCGGTAGACGGTGGCCTCGTGGTCCTGGAAGGACGTGAAGACGTGCGTGCGGTCCTGGTAGACCCGGCCGTCGCGGTTCAGGCGCTTGTTGATGCCGACGGTCCACTTCATGTGCTCGTCGTAGCGGCCCTCGGTGACCCAGTACGTGGAGATGTAGCACCCGGCGGTGACGGGCTGGGCGACGGCCGACTTCTCCGGGTAGCGCAGTTCCTGGAGTTCGCGGGTGGCGACCCAGCGGCGGCCCGCGTACATCCACGGCATGGCCATGGCACCGGCGTAGTAGTGGTCGTCCTCGTACCAGCGGTTGTACGCGTACTCGTGACCCGGGTGCGGTTCGACCATGGTGATCAGCGCATGGCCGGGCCGGACGCCGTACGGGCCCACGGCCGCCAGCTCGGCGTAGGTGTCGGGGCGGGTGTCCTGGCTCTCTCGGTTCTCCGTCGTCATGGGGAACGGTCTAGCTGATGCTGCGTCAGTTGGGGAGGGGGTGCGCCGTGTTCCACTCCGCGACATGTAGGTGCCTCATGCATCTTTTCGCGGTTAGGATGCGCCCCACCCGCCCGCCCCCCAAGGAGCCACCGTGCCGTCTGCCGCCGCCCTGCCCTCGCCGCCACCCGCCTTCGCCGCCCGCGCCCGCGCCGTCGCCGGCTCGCCCATCCGCGAGATCCTCGCCCTGACCGCACGCCCCGGGGTGATCTCCTTCGCCGGCGGCCTGCCCGCCCCGGAGCTCTTCGACACCGAGGGCCTGCGGGCCGCGTACGACGCCGCCTTCACGGTGTCGGCGAGCCGGGCGCTGCAGTACTCGACCACCGAGGGCGCGCCGGAGCTGCGGGAGGCGGTGGCCGCGCGGGCGACGGCCCGGGGACTGGAGACCGGCGCGGACGACGTACTGGTCACCACGGGGTCCCAGCAGGCCCTCTCGCTGATCACCTCGGCGCTCGTCGAGCCGGGAGACGTGGTCCTCGTCGAGAACCCGACGTACCTGGCGGCGCTCCAGTGCTTCGGGATGGCGGGGGCGCGGGTGGTCCCCGTCCCCTGCGACGAGCAGGGCATCCTGCCCGATGCGCTGGAGGAGATCGTGGCGCGGGAGCGGCCCAAGCTGCTGTATTCGGTGCCGACGTTCCAGAACCCCACCGGGCGCACCCTGCCCGGCGCCCGGCGGGCGGCGGTGGCGCAGATCGCGGCGCGGCGCGGGCTGTGGCTGGTGGAGGACGACCCGTACGGAGACCTCCGGTTCGAGGGGGCCGAGGTCCCGTGGCTCGCGGCGCACCCGGGGGCGGAGGACCGTACGGCGCTGCTCGGGAGCTTCTCGAAGATCATGGCTCCCGGACTCCGGCTGGGCTGGCTCCGCGCGCCGGCCGCGCTGCGGCGGGCGGCGGTGGTGACCAAGCAGGCGGTGGACCTGCACACGTCGACGGTGGACCAGCTGGCGGCGGCCCACTACCTGCGCGAGGTGGACCTCGACGCCCACGTCGCCACGGTGCGTACGGCCTACCGGGCCCGGCGCGACGCCCTGCTGGCGGGCCTGGGCGCGGCCTTGCCGGCGGGCTCGGCCTGGAACCGGCCGGAGGGCGGGATGTTCGTGTGGGCCCGGCTGCCGGAGGGGCACGACGCGACCGCACTGCTGAAGGAGGCGATATCGCATGACGTGGCATTCGTTCCGGGAGCACCGTTCTACACGGGCACGCCCGACCCCCGTACGTTGCGCCTGTCGTTCACGACGCACACGCCGGAGGAGATAGCGCAGGGGCTGGGGCGGCTGGCCCGGGCTGCCGTCGGGGGCGGCGCACGGCCCTTCCCTCCGGCGGCGGGACGGCGCTAGCCTGACGGACCGTCAGATACACCCCTCGCCGGGAGGCCACGCGCATGCTGCTGCAAGGGAAGACCGTCATCGTCTCCGGCGTCGGGGCCGGCCTCGGGCACCAGGTGGCTGCGGCCGTGGTGCGGGACGGGGGCAACGCCGTGCTCGGGGCGCGGACCGAGGCCAATCTCGCCAAGTCCGCCGCCGAGATCGACCCCGAGGGGCTCCACACGGCGTACCTGCCGACGGACATCACGGACGAGGGACAGTGCACGGCCCTGGCCGAGCTGGCGCGGGCACGGTTCGGCGGGATCGACGCCGTGGTGCACGTCGCCGCCTGGGATTCGTATTTCGGCGGGCTCGAGGACGCCGATTTCGGGACGTGGTCGCAGATCATCGACGTCAATCTGCTGGGGACGCTGCGCATGACCCGGGCCTGCCTGGACGGGCTCAAGGTGGCGGGCGGGTCCGTCGTCATCGTGGGGACGCAGTCTGCCGTTGCCGCGCCCAACGAGGTCCAGCAGGCCGCCTACGCCGCCTCCAAAGGGGCGCTGACGTCCGCCATGTACTCCATGGCCCGCGAGCTCGGACCGCACCGGATCAGGGTCAACACCGTGCTGCCCGGCTGGATGTGGGGGCCGCCCGTCCAGGCGTTCGTGACCTTCACCGCGCACACCGAAGGCGTCCCCGAAGCCGAGGTGCACGCCCGGCTCACCGACCGGATGGCGCTGCCCGACCTCGCCACGGACGGGGACGTGGCCGACGCCGCCGTGTTCCTCGCCTCCGACCGGGCGCGGGCGATAACCGGCCAGTCGCTGCTGGTCAACGCCGGTGAGCTGATGCGATGAGCCACCTCGCGGCCGGGGCGTCGGATCGTATGCTCACCGCATGACGACTCCGACCGAAAACGCGATGCGCCGCGCGCTCAGGCGAGCCCGCGACGGCGTCGCGCTCGACGCGACCGAGGCGGCCGTACTCCTCCAGGCGCGCGGCGCGGACCTGGAGGACCTCGCCGCCTCCGCCGCCCGGGTCCGCGACGCCGGCCTCGCGGCCGCCGGGCGGCCCGGCGTCATCACGTACTCGAAGAGCGTGTTCATCCCGCTGACCCGGCTGTGCCGCGACAAGTGCCACTACTGCACCTTCGCGACCGTCCCCGGCAAGCTCCGCCGGGCGGGGCACGGGATGTACATGTCGCCCGACGAGGTGCTCGACATCGCCCGCCGCGGCGCCGCGCTGGGCTGCAAGGAAGCGCTCATCACGCTGGGCGACAAGCCCGAGGACCGCTGGCCCGAGGCGCGCGAGTGGCTCGAGGCACAGGGGTACAGCGACACGATCTCCTACGTGCGGGCCATCTCGATCCTGATCCTGGAGGAGACGGGGCTCCTGCCCCATCTGAACCCGGGTGTGATGTCGTGGGCCGACTTCCAGCGGCTCAAGCCGGTCGCGCCCTCGATGGGCATGATGCTGGAGACCACGGCCACGCGGCTGTGGTCCGAGCCCGGCGGCCCGCACTTCGGCTCCCCCGACAAGGAGCCGGCCGTACGGCTGCGGGTGCTGGAGGACGCCGGGCGCTCCTCCGTGCCCTTCACCTCCGGGCTGCTCATCGGGATCGGGGAGACGTACGAGGAGCGCGCCGAGTCACTGTTCGCGCTGCGCCGCGTCTCGCGCTCGTACCACGGCGTGCAGGAGCTGATCATCCAGAACTTCCGCGCCAAGCCGGACACGGCGATGCGCGGCATGCCCGACGCCGAGCTCGACGACCTCGTCGCCACGGTCGCCGTCGCCCGGCACATCATGGGCCCCTCCGGCTGCCTCCAGGCGCCGCCCAACCTGGTCGACGGGGAGTACGCCCGGCTGATCCGCGCGGGCATCGACGACTGGGGCGGCGTCTCGCCGCTGACCCCCGACCACGTGAACCCCGAGCGGCCCTGGCCGCAGATCGACGTGCTGGCCGAGCAGTCCGCGGCGGCCGGCTTCGCGCTGCGCGAGCGGCTCTGTGTGTACCCGGAGTTCGTGCAGCGCGGCGAACCGTGGCTGGACCCGCGGCTGCTGCCGCACGTACGGGCCCTGGCCGATCCGGAGACCGGCCTCGCGAACCCGGACGCCGAGGTCGTCGGCCGTCCCTGGCAGGAGCCGGAGGAGGGCTTCGCCTCGTACGGGCGCACCGATCTGCACGCCGCCATCGACACCGAGGGCCGGACCTCGGACCGGCGCGAGGACTTCGACCACGTCTACGGGGACTGGGAGGCCCTGCGCGAGGCGGCCGCCCCCGGCATGGTCCCCGAACGCATCGACACCGACGTACGGGCGGCGCTCGCGCAGGCCGCCGACGATCCGACGAAGCTGAGCGACGCGCAGGCGCTGGCGCTGCTGCACGCGGACGGGCCGGCGCTGGACGCGCTGTGCCGGATCGCGGACGACCTGCGCAAGTCGGTGGTGGGCGAGGACGTCACGTACATCGTCACGCGGAACATCAACTTCACGAACGTCTGCTACACCGGCTGCCGCTTCTGCGCCTTCGCGCAGCGCCGTACGGACGCCGATGCGTACACGCTGTCGCTGGAGCAGGTCGCCGACCGGGCCGCCCAGGCCTGGGACGTGGGCGCGGTCGAGGTGTGCATGCAGGGCGGCATCCACCCGGACCTGCCGGGGACGGCTTACTTCGACATCGCGCGCGCGGTGAAGCAGCGGGTGCCGGGGATGCACGTGCACGCGTTCTCGCCGATGGAGGTCGTCAACGGCGCGACGCGGACGGGGATGTCCGTGCGGGAGTGGCTGACGGCCGCCAAGGAGGCCGGGCTGGACTCCATCCCGGGCACGGCGGCGGAGATCCTGGACGACGAGGTCCGCTGGGTGCTGACCAAGGGCAAGCTGCCGACGGCGGACTGGATCGATGTCGTCACGACGGCGCACGAGCTGGGGATCCGGTCCTCGTCGACCATGATGTACGGGCACGTGGACCAGCCGCGGCACTGGCTGGGGCACTTCCGCACGCTGGCCCGCATCCAGCAGCAGACGGGCGGTTTCACGGAGTTCGTGACGCTGCCGTTCATCCACACCAACGCGCCCGTGTACCTGGCGGGCATCGCCCGGCCCGGCCCGACGGTCCGCGACAACCGTGCCGTCACCGCGATGGCCCGGATCCTGCTGCACCCGCACATCACCAACATCCAGACGAGCTGGGTGAAGCTGGGGGCCGAGGGCGCGGCCGAGATGCTGCGGTCCGGGGCCAACGACCTCGGCGGCACCCTGATGGAGGAGACCATCTCCCGGATGGCGGGGTCGAGTTACGGCTCGTACAAGTCCGTACGGGACCTGATCGCCGTCGCGGAGGCCGCCGGGCGGCCCGCGAAGGCCCGTACGACGCTGTACGGGGAGGTGCCGCAGGAGCGGCAGCGGGCGGCGCGCGCCTCGGACGGGCACCTGCCGGAGCTGCTGCCCGTGCTGGACTGAGGGGAGTACGTACGAAGGCCCGGCCGGGAGCGCTCCCGGCCGGGCCTTCGTCGTGCCGGGATCAGCCGACGAGGAGGTCCTTCTTGAGCTGCTTCAGCTCGCGGGCGTCGATGCCGAGCCCGTCCTTCAGGTAGCGGTCGAAGGTGCCGTACTTCGCCTTGACCTCGTCGTAGCCGGAGTTCAGGTACTCGGGGCGCACGTCGAGCATCGGCTTGTAGACGGCGGCCTGCGGGGCCGGCAGGTGCGACAGGACGGCGTCGTTGGCGGCCTTGCGGTAGTCGTTGCTGGCCAGGTAGTCGGCCATGACGGTGTCGCCCGGCACGCCGAGGGCGGTCAGCAGGGAGGCGTTCGCCCAGCCGGTACGGTCCTTGCCCGCGGTGCAGTGGAAGAGGACGGCGCGGTCGCGGTCGCGCTCCAGGCCCCCGAAGACCTGGCCGTACGCCTTCTTGCCGCCCTCGCCGCCGACCATCGCCTTCTCGGCGTCGACCATGGCCTTCACCGCCTCGTCCGGCGACTTCGGCAGCGTCTGGAAGGAGCCGGAGCCGGCGAAGACGTCGGCGACGGTGTACTCGGCGCCGGCCGGGACCTTGTCGGGGGCCGTGGTGCGCTCGCTCTCCATGCGGAGGTCGAAGACGGTCTTCACGCGCAGGCGCTGGAGCTTGGCCAGGTCGGCCGCGGTCAGCTTGTCGAGGGCGTCGGAGCGGTAGACCTCGCCCATCTTGACCCACTGGCCGGTGGTGGTGCGGTAGCCGCCCGCGTCGCGGAAGTTGACCGCCCCCTCCAGCTTGATCAGGCGGTCGGCGAGGCGCAGGCCCTCGCCGCGGTCGGGCCGGAAGTCGAACCACTGGCGGTCGGCTGCGGGCAGCCCCGACACCACGGCGGTGCCCTCGGCGCCGCCCTTGGCGACGACCTTGCCGTTGGCCTTGATCTCGACCCGCTTGGCGCCCTGGGCCTTCCACTTCAGGGTGAACGCACCGTCGGCGCCGGCCGTGACGGTGGCCTCGGTGAAGGGTATGGCGGTCCGGCTGTGGTGGTGGCCGGTCCAGGGGAGGTCCCAGCCGGTGCCGGCCGGGGCGGCGGTGGCGGCGGGGGCTGCGACCAGGGAAGCGGTGAGCGCGGAGGCGACGACGGTCGCGGCGAGGAGTGCCTTCTTCATGCCCTCGAGGCTGTTGGCCGCCGAAGAACTCTGCATGAACGAGACATGGCCGAAACCGACCGGCTCCAAGGCGAGTGGCAAAACGTGCCACTTGTCGATCAAGGCGCGCCACCTGCGCTTCTGCCGACCCTTTCCGACCGGATGTGAACGAGATGTCTACAGGTCGCTGCGCGCATTCCGGCCTTTCTGCACCCGCGTACGCGTCACTGGACCGCCTCCCTCCGGATTCGATCGGACGTGTCCATTACAGTGCGCGCCAGAGCATGCCGGGGCGGGGCAGGGGGATCGCGATGGACCGCACGACGACCGAGAAGCCGGCCGGAGAACACCCGGCACCGGCCGGGCCCGGCACCGGGGCACGACCCGGCGAGCCGCTCGGCGCACGCTCCGGCGGGACCCTCGGCGGACGCTCCGGGACCCTCGGCGGGCGCTCCGGCGCGGCCGTGGGGCTCTGGGGGCGCGCCGAGCAGCAGGACTTCCGCAGCCGCGTCCGCGGCACCCTCCTCGGCTCCGCCCTCGGCGACGCCTTCGGCGCCCCCCTCGCCGACCTCCCCCTCGACGCCGTACGCGAGGCGCACGGCCCCCAGGGCCTGACCGAGCCCGCCCCCGCGTACGGGCGCCGCGGCACGGTCACCGCCGCCACGCAGCTCACCCTGTTCACCGTCGACGGGCTGATCCGGGCCCACGTCCGCCGGGACACCGGCGCCTGGCACCCGCCCACCGACATCCACCGCGCACACCTGCGCTGGGCCGCCACCCAGCACGACTGGGGCCCCGACGAACGCCGCAAGGACAACGGCTGGCTCGCCCGGCAGGAATGGCTGTACGCCCGCCGCGGCCCCGCGCGCGCCTGCATGACCGGCTTCGCCGACGACGTCCTCGGCACCCTCGACCGGCCGAAGAACCCCACCGCCCGCGACGCGGCCGCCGCCACCCGTTCGGCCCCCTTCGGCCTGCTGGTCGGCTGGGATCCCGCCCTCGTCCTCCAACTCGCCACCGAATGCGCCGCGCAGAGCCACGGCCACCCCGCCGCGTACCTCTCCGCCGGGGCCTTCGCCGTCATCGTCCACGGCCTCACCCGCGGCGACTCCCTCGACGCGGCCATCCAGCGCACCCTCGGCCTGCTCGGCGCCCGCCCGGGCCACCAGAACGTCACCGACGCCCTCCAGCGCGCCGTCGCAGCGGTCCCGCAGGGGCCGCCCACACCCGAGGCCGTCGCCTCCGTCACCGCGGGCGAGGACCCCGACGGTGGCGGTGGCGCCGAGGACGCCCTCGCCGTCGCCGTCTACTGCGCCCTGGTCGCCGAGGACGTCGCGCACGGCCTGCGCCTCGCCGTCAACCACGGCGGCGACTCCACCGCCGCAGGCGCCCTCTGCGGCGCGCTGCTCGGCGCCCTCCACGGCGAAACCGCCCTCCCGGGCGCCTGGCTCGCGGACCTCGAAGGCCGCGCCACCCTGCTGGAAATCGCCGACGACTTCGCCCTCGAGATGACCCAGGGCCCCACCCTGCACGGACCGGCGGTCCCCGCCTCCGGCTGGCCGGCCCGCTACCCCGTCGGCTGACGCCCCCTCAACAATCCGACCCGCAGGCCGTAGCGTGACCTTCGCCGGTCCCGGGCGCCACGGACCACCCGTACGCCAGGGGGAACCCGCACACCCGGACAGCCCGAAGAGCCACGGAGGTGCCCTCAGCCATGCGGATCGCCACGACCATCTTCCTGACCGACCACACCGTCTCCCCCGTCCGCCTCGCCCGCTCCCTCGAGGAGCGCGGCTTCGCCGGGCTCTACCTCCCCGAACACACCCACATCCCGGTCAGCCGCGACACCTCCGCGCCCATGGGCGGCGAGCTCCCCGAGATGTACGGGCGCACCCTCGACCCCTTCGTCGCCCTGGCCCAGGCCGCCGCCGTCACCGAACGCATCACCCTCGGCACCGGCATCACCCTGGTCGCCCAGCACGACCCGATCGACCTCGCGAAGCGGATCGCCACCCTGGACCACCTCTCCGGCGGCCGCTTCACCCTCGGGATCGGCTACGGCTGGAACGTCGAGGAGGCCGCCGACCACGGCGTCGAGTGGCGCACCCGCCGCGAACTGGTCCGGGACCGGATGGCCCTGATGCGCGCCCTGTGGGCCCCGGAACCCACCGCGTACGTCGGCGAGTTCTCCTCCGTCCAGGCCAGCGCCGCCCACCCCAAGCCGGTCCAGCCCCCGCGCGAGCTCGGCCCCGGCCACCCCCTGCACGGCCCCCGCACCCTGATCGGCGGCGCGGCCGGCCCGAAGCTGTTCGCCGCCGTCGCCGACCACGCCGACGGCTGGCTCCCCATCGGCGGCGGCGGGCTCTCCGAGTCCCTGCCGGTGCTGCGCCAGGTCTGGGAAACCGCGGGCCGCGACCCGAAGAACCTCCAGGTGGTCCCGTACGCGGTCCAGCCGAACCCGGGCAAGCTCGCCCACTACGCGGACCTGGGCATCGAGGAGGTCGTCCTCCAGCTCCCGTCGGCGAAGGAGGCCGAGATCCTCCGGGTCCTGGACGACTTCGCGCAGTACCTCTAATTCGGTCGACGCGGGCGGACGGCCGGCCCCACGATGGCCCCCGAAAGGGGGCTGATCCACTTGCCGGGCCAGCAAAAGCGCAAACGAAGCCGGGAACGCGCCCACCGCCGGGCCGCAGCCGTACCCGGCCACTGGGAACCGCTGTTCTCCACGCAGGTGCACGCGGAGATGAAGGAGTACATCCGCCACCTCTACACCGAGCGCGAGATCGCACCCGAGTGCGTACGGATCGACCAGTTCTGCGGCCGCCTCACCCATCCGACCACCTACCAGGTGAGCATCTTCGTCCCGGAGGGATCCGCATGAACCACCAGTGGGAGAGCCTCCCGGCCGGCATCCGAGAACAAGCTGACGGGTACGTCCTCCAGGACCGCCTGATGTACGCGGTCCGGACCGTCCGGGAGGCGGGCCGCGCCCAGGGCCTCGGCCTGAACGAGGCCCAGGACCTGATCGCCGCCCGCTACGAGCACTTCGGAGACCGGGTGGCCCGCACCCCCGACTCGCCGGTCGACCTCGACTCCCTCGCGGCCCGCGCCGCCGGCCTCCCGGGCCGCGTGGTGGCGGTCGAGGCCGTCTGGGACGGCGACACCGTCCACGACTGGTTCGTGGAGCTGCTGGCCATCACCGACGCCCCCGCCGGGGAGCACCGCCTGGCTACCATCTACTGGGGCACGGCCGTCCGCGCCCTCGGCGACACCGTTTCGGGCCCCCTCGACCCGCATGCCGCCCTGGCCACCCGGGCGGGCTCGGCCCTCGCCACCCACCTCGGCGTCCCGTTCCACTTCGCGAGTCCGGCCAAGCCGGACGACGAGGCCCCCCGCTGGCGTCCCTGACGGGGCGGCGCGGCGCGCTCTCCGCGCCCCGCCGTCACCCGACGCCTCGCGGATCGGGCACCGGGCCGTAGTCCGCATCGTGGTCCGCAGTCAGCGCGTCGAGCAGTTCGGGGTCGGAGTGGACCTCGGCCGTGTGCTGCCATGCGACGAGCAGTTGGGCGACGGACGCACGGCTGCCGGCCGAGTCAGCGGCGCGCAGGGCGTCGACCAGTTCGACAGCGAACGCACGGATGTCGGGCTCGGGGAGGAAACGCACCCAGGGAAACACAGCCGACAGTACTGCCGAGGAGCGGCTCCACACCGCCAGGCTCCCGCCGCTCCATCACCCGCCAGAGGGATGACGGGCCGCCCCGAGGGCCAGCTCGGCCCAGACCGTCTTGCCGATCACGCGGTCCGTGACCCCCCAGTCGACGGCGACGGCATCGACGATCCGCAAGCCGTAGCCACCCTCGGCCTGGTACGCGTGCGGTTGCACGACGGGCCGCCGCTCCCGCCGGGCATCGGACACCTCGATCCGGAGCACGCCCTCGAGGAGCGTCAGCTTGAGCTCGAAGTCCCGCCCGGCGGCGCGCCCGTGGATCACGGCGTTGGCGGTGAACTCGGCGACGATCCGCTCCGCGTCCTCGGACAGGGGGCTACGGTGCGGGATCCCCCAGTCGTGCAGCTCGCCCATGGCGAGACACCGCGCGAGGCGGGCCCCGCGCCGGGTGCTGCTGAAACGCTGAGTGAACACGCGTACGAGGGTCTGGGCGGGGCCAGAGGGTGCGGTCATGGGAGCAACGTGCCGGGTGGACAGGGCAGTTCCCAGAAAGCCGACCGCTACTTTTCATCTGTACGAGTTCACGCTCTGGACAGTGGCGGTCACCGCCCGTGAACCTGAACGCGGGAGGTGACCGCGATGGTGAGTCACGAAGAGAACGGTGACGGCGAGGTCGAACCGGACAGCGACCTGCGCAACTTCGGGGAAACCGTGAAGGCCTTCCGCAAACGCGCGGAGCTCACCCAGGAGCAACTGGCCGAGCGGGTCGGGTACTCGGTCCAGTACGTCGGCTCGGTCGAACAGGGCCGCCGACACCCGTCCGTGAAGTTCGTGAACCGGTCGGAGGAGGCGCTGGACGCCTTCGGCGTCATCCGTATCGCCGCGAGGCGGCTGAACCGCAAACGAGGACTGGCGACGTGGTTCAAGAGGTGGGCGGAGCTGGAGCAGGAGGCAAGCGCTCTCGACACTTACGAATGCCGCTCGGTTCCAGGACTGTTACAGCCTGAGTCGTACGCACGTGCGCTGATAGGAGACGTTCTGCCGCTCCCCACCCAAGAGGAGGTGGAGGCCCGCGTCACCGCCCGCCTGGAGCGTCAGCAAATTCTCCATCGCACTCCGTACACGATCTTCAGTTTCATCCTCGACGAGATCGTGATCGAGCGACAGACCGGCGGACCGGAGGTGACGCGTCAGCTGATCGACCACTTGGTGGAGTGCGCACGGCTACCAAACGTCGACCTGCAGATCATGCCGAAGGTAAGCCCCCACCACGCGGGCCTCGGTGGCCCCTTCTGCCTCCTCGAAACCGAGGACAACGAGTGGCTGGGCTACAGCGAGGGGCAGCAGTCGGGCCGGGTTCTATCTGACCCAAAAGACGTCAGCCTCCTCCATCGGCGGTATGCCAAACTTCGTATCCAGGCCCTCAATCCGGCGGACAGCACGGGCCTGTTGATGCGAATGCGAGGATCCCTGTGAACAGCTCTCCGTTGCGGTGGTTCAAGAGCAGTTACAGCAGCGGTGACGGCGACAACTGCGTGGAGGTCGCCCTCTCCTGGCACAAGTCGACGTACAGCGGAAGCCAGGGCGACGACTGCGTCGAGGTCGCGGCATGCGCCGACGCCGTCCACATCCGGGACTCGAAGCTGGCGGCGAGCCCGGAACTGGCCGTGCACCCGACGACCTGGACTGCCTTCCTCGGCGGGATCACCGGAGCCTGAGCTCCGGCCCGACGGCGTCGGAAGAGGTGCCGGGGGCTGCCCGTCAGTCTCACTGTCCTTCCGTGTCGTGCCGGTCCCTCAAGGGCGCTCCTTCGTCGCGTCGCTACGCGATGGCCTACGGCCACCCTTGACCGACCGGCCCGCCCCGGAATGCCAAAGACTGTCGGGAAGCCCCCGAAGGAACGGCATGGGGGACAGATGCGCAAACGGGCCCATCAGAGATGCCCGACCCCGCCTCCCGGTCAGCCGCAGCCCGCCCACCAGGACCACCAAGCCCAGCCGGTCATGGTGAAGCCTCCCCCAAGGGCCCATAGGCACCCCTTCCGGGTCCGGGCAGGGTCAACCTGCACCGAACAGCGAAGAGATGGCCATGCAGTGCCGACTGCCCCGTGGACGCATCGAATCGCTACGCGCTCCGCCCGGCTTGGCGTCCTCGCCCCGCCTTTGGCTGGGCATAAGCCGCCCACGACCGGCCGAGGCCCGTCCAGGCATGCGACTGCGGGTCGTTTGCCCCTTTTGCGCGCCAGTTGAGCACCAGAAGACGCCCTACCGGAGTGAGAGGCTGAGAAGACCGGCATCAGGCTCCGTCTGGCCCTCTTTTCGCCGCATATGGCGTGCAGGCGCGCGAGAAGCTGCCCATGGAAGTGTCTGGGCGGTCTATGTCCAGCCCCGGACGGCCGCCGGACGCCGAGCAGAGAGAAGCGCGTAGCGATCGGGGGCGTGTGCGGGCCCACCCCTCACCCCATCGTCATCCCTTCGCTGTCTGGTGCAGGTTGACCCTGCCTGGACCCGGAAAGGGCTTCCTCTGGGCCCTTCAGGGGACCGTGCCCTCCCCCTGGCCCCGTCACCGGCCGGGATCGCTGGTCCTGGTGAGCTGGGGGCGGATGGGCAGGGGCTGCCGCTCGGGATCTCTGATGGGCCCTCATCGGAACATGAACCCCCTGACCGTTCCTTCGGGGGCTTCCCGGCAGTCTTATGGCATTCCGGGGCGGGCCGGTCGGTCAAGGGTGGCCGAAGGCCATCGCGTAGCGACGCGACGAAGGAGCGCCCTTGAGGGACCGGCACGACACGGAAGGACAGTGGACTGCCGGGAAACCCCCGGACACTCCCCCGACCCCGGACGCGGGGATCCCGCCCCTGGTGCCCCGGTCGGCCCTCCCGACACCGAGTACACAGACCCCGACCCTTGTGCCCCGGTCGGCCCTCCCGACCCCGCGCACACAGACCCCGACCCTTGTGCCCCGGTCAGCCCTCCCGACCCCGCGCACACAGACCCCGCCCCCGGACTCCCCGCCCGCCCTCCCGACCCCGAGTACACGGGCCCCGCCTCCCCACCGCCCCGCCCCCTCGTACCCTCACCGCATGATCACTTCAGGTACCCACGTCCGCATCGCCCGGCCCTCCCTCGACCTTGCCGCCGCCGAGCGGTTCTACGTCGACGGGCTCGGGCTCGGCGTCCTGTGGCGGAGCACCGACATCGCGCCCGGGGAGCACGAGCTGGTGATGGTCGGCCCCGTCGGCGGGGGCTGGCATTTCGAGCTCACCCGGGACCCCGAGAACCCCGTCGCGCCCTCCCCCACCGTCGACGACCTGTTCGTCGTCTACCTCGGCGCAGCCCCCGACGAGGCCCTCGTCCAGCGGCTCGTCGAGCACGGCGGGACCCGGGTCGCCGCGCACAACCCGTACTGGGACGAGTACGGGGTCACCGTCGCCGACCCCGACGGCTACCGCCTCGTGCTCTGCTCCCGCACCTGGGGCTGACGCTCTAGGAGGCGGGCCAGAACCGGGCCAGCGCCGCCTCCTTGTACGGGGCCGGGGTCACGCTCAGGTCGCCTGCGAACGGGCGGTCCAGCGCCATCACCAGCAGCAGGCTGAAGCCGATCAGCCCCGCCACCGCCGAGACGAACAGCAGCTGCATCTTCAGGCTGCGCAGCCCGAACAGGAACGTGAGCGGGAGGATCACCAGAGCGCCCCCGTACACCAGCACCTGGAGCAGCACCGGCAGGGACGTTTCCGCCATCGTGATGCGGGCCCGGCGCTGCGCGGCGACGTCGTTGAGGCGGCCGGCGGCCTCCCCGTAGAAGGTCTCGCTGCGGGCGCCGGTGGGCTCGTACGCCTGGAGGGCCTGGTACAGCCCGTGCGTCTGCTCGGCGGTGGCGTCGTAGCTCGGCCTGCCCGCGCGCATGAGCGGCCACTGGGTTTCGACGACGGCGTGCACGTAGTCGCCCACCGCCCGCTCCACGCGGGCGCGTTCGGCCGGCGGGAAGGCTTCGGCGCTGCGGACGACGAGGGCGAGGTCGGTGGCCTCGGTCGCGACGACGGTCTGGGTGTTCTCCAGCTGGGTCCAGAGCGTGACGACGACGAAGGCGAGGATGATGCCGTAGATCGCGCCGAACATGCCGAGGGCGACGCCGACCATCTCGTTGTGCTCGCCGCCGGCCAGGTGCGGGAAGCGGCGGCGGGCGGCGAGGCTGCCACCCACGGCGAGGGCGACGAAGCCGCCGACGAGGAGGACGCCGAGGGTGAACGTGCTGAAGGTGTTGAGCAACCAGAGGATCATGGCCTGCTCAACGATCGACTCCCGCCGAGGGTCCGACCGCGAGCCCCGTCTCCCGGGCGTCGATGAGCTCGTCCCAGTGCTCGCGCGTCCAGTCGCACGCCGCGTCCAACGGGCCCAGCAGGCCGCGGCCGAGCGGGGTGAGGGCGTACTCGACGCGGCGCTCCGGCGGCGCCTGCTGCGTCCGCACGACGAACCCGTCGCGCTCCAGGGCGCGCAGCGACTGGGTGAGGGACTTGGACGTGATGCCGGGCAGCGGGACCTTGAGTTCCGAGAAGCGGCGGGGCCCGCCTTCGAGGCAACGCAGGATCATCGAGGCCCACTTGTCGCCGATCCGGAACGGGACCAGTGGGGACGGACAGACGGGGTCGAACATCTCCGGGTCCAGCGGCTCCCGTTCCGGCTCCGGTTCTCGTTCTCGTTCTCGTTCCGCTTCACGCATGATCCACACGGTAGGCCGGTATCCGATCGGTAACCAGGCCCTTTCCTAGGGTCGCCCCATGACGAACAACGGCAGGGGAATCAAGGTCATCGTGTTCGGCGCCCGCGGGCGGGTCGGCCGGGCCGTCGTGGCCGAGGCGCGGGCGCGCGGGTACGAGGTCACGGAGGCGGGGCGCGGCGACGGGGACCTCACTTCGGCGGCCGAGGTGGCGCGGCTGGCGGCGGGGCACGATGCGGCGGTCGTGGCGGTGTACGACGCACAGGCGGCTCCGGGGGTGTTCTTCCCGGCGGTGGCGCGGGCGCTGGCGGCGGGCCTCGGGGAGGCGGGGGTCGGGCGGCTCGTGTCGGTCGGGCTGGCCTCCGTACTGGCCACGCGGTCGGGGGCTGCGCTGATGGACACACCGGGGTATCCGCAGGAGTGGCGGGAGTTCTACGTCGGCCACGGCGCCGGGACCGATGCCCTGCGGGCGGCTGCGCCGGCGGGGCTGGACTGGGCGGTGCTGAGCCCGGCCGGGGACTTCGCTCCCGACGGGGAGCCGGGAGGCGGCTACGGGTTCGGCCCGGCCGACGCCGCCGGCCGGATCACGCACGCCGACTTCGCCCGGGCGGTACTGGACGAGGTCGGGACCCCGACGGTCCACCGCGCGCACGTGGGGGTGACGGCGGCATGACGGCCGGTGCGACCCGCCCGGCCGACGCGGCGGACGACGCCACGGGCACCGGCGCGACGGCCACCGACAGCCCGAACCCCTGGGTCGCCGAGCACATCCGCCGCTTCGAGGAGACCGCCGGGCAGCCGCGGCCGGGCATCTCGGACCTGCTGCTGACCACGCGGGGGCGGCGGTCCGGGCTGCTGCGGCGCACGGCGCTGGCTTACGTACGGGACGGGGAGGGGGAGGGTGCGGCCTACGTCCTGACGGCGTCGAACGCGGGCGCCGACCGGCACCCCGCGTGGTACCTGAACCTGGCGGCCGACCCCGCCGTCACGCTCCAGGTCGGGACCGGTACCTTTCCGGCGATCGCGCGCCGGGCCACCCCGGCCGAGGCGGAGCGTCTGTGGCCGGTGGTGGTGGCGGCGATGCCCTCGTACGCGACCTACCGGGCGGCGACGGACCGCGAGATCCCGCTGGTGCTGGTCACCCGTACGGGCGCCTAGCCGCGTCAGCGGATCGCCGGGGCCTTCGGCAGCCCCTGCAGGGCACCGCCCGCGCCCGCGAGCGAGGTGTCGGTGGCCTTGGTGGCGGACCCGGCGGCGGAGGCGGTCACGGCGACGGCGGTCTTCGTGTCCTGCACGGCCTGGCCCGGGTGGTTGGCGATGTCGCCGACGCGGTGGGCGAGCGGGGCGGCCGCCTCGAGGGTGGGTCCGTCGGCGTGGGCGGCGACGGGGGTCAGGGCGAGGGCCCCACCGGAGAGGACCAGGGCGGCGAGGCTGCGCTTCATGGCGTTCATGCCGTGCAGAACGACCCGCCCCGGCCCCGGTCACCGGGCACGCCCACTTTGGGGTGACGGTCCGGGCTCAACGGCGCCCGCGCAGTGGTCCGGGGCCGGGTCAGTCCTCGGCCAGCAGGGCCGGGGTGGACTTCGTCAGGATCTCGCCGCGGAAGAAGGCCGGGCTGCGGCGTTCCGTGACCAGCATGATCACCAGGCCGAGGGCCAGCAGGCCGACGCCGATGACGAAGACGCTGCCGACGCCGAGGACGGTGGAGCCGGAGCCGTACGAAGGGTTCCACATGTCGATCAGCGTCTTGAGGAAGACGGCGGCGAGCAGGAGGCCGCCGAGGACCGGGAAGACGCCCTTGAAGAACAGGTCCCGCGCGGAGCGGCGCAGCTCGCCGCGGAAGTACCAGGCGCAGGCGAAGGCCGTCAGGGAGTAGTAGAAGCAGATCATCAGGCCGAGCGCGAAGATCGTGTCGGTCAGGACGTTCTCGCTGACGAGGGTCATCACGGTGTAGAAGGCGCCGGTCGCGGCGCCCGCCATGACGGTGGCGCGGCCCGGGGTCTTGAAGCGCGGGTGGACCTTGGCGTAGGAGGCCGGCAGGGCCTCGTACGTGGACATGGCCAGGACGGTGCGGGCGACCGGGATGAACGTGGTCTGGAGCGAGGCGGTCGCCGAGGCGAGGACCGCGACGAAGAGCAGGATGCCGAGCACCGGGCCCATGACCGGCCCGGCGAGGGCGGCGAAGACGTTGCCGGAGGTCTCCGGGTTGCCGAGGCCGAGGCCGGTGGTGCCGGAGCCGACGGCCATCTGGGCGGCGATGCCGGTGGCCAGGTACGAGCCGACCAGGACGACCATCGCGATGAGCGAGGCGCGGCCGGGGGTCTTGGCGGAGCCGGTGGTCTCCTCGTTGGTGGCCAGGCAGGCGTCCCATCCCCAGTACATGAAGATCGAGAGGGAGAGTCCGGCGGTGAAGGCGCCCATGGACTCGACCGCGAAGGGGTTCATCCACTGCCAGGTGAAGTCCAGGCCGGTGCCGAAGGCGCCGGCGCCGGCCGAGGCCTTCTGGAAGGCCATCGCGACGAAGATGGCGAGGACCGCGAGCTGGAGGCCGACCAGGGTGTACTGGACGCCCTTGGTGGCGGTCATCCCGCGGTAGCTGATGGCGGTCGCGGCGGCGATCAGGGTGAGGCAGGTGGCGATGTGGACGAGCTTGTCGTCGTCCAGGGCGGCGATCGACGGATTGCCCGTGATCTCGCCGGCCAGCAGCCAGAAGTAGGAGGTGGCGACGCCGGCCAGGTTGGAGAGCACGATGATCGTGGCGATCACCAGGCCCCAGCCGCACATCCAGCCGATCCGCGGGCCGAAGGCCTTCACGGTCCAGGTGAAGGAGGTGCCGCAGTCGGGCACGGCCTTGTTGAGCTCGCGGTACGCGAAGGCGACGAGCAGCATCGGCAGGAAGCCGGCCAGGAAGACCGCGGGCATCTGGACGCCGACCTCGCCGGCGGTGGAGCCGAGGGTCGAGGTCAGGCAGTAGACGGGGGCGACGGTGGAGATGCCGATGACGGCGCTGCCCACCAGGCCCACGGAGCCCTTGCCGAGGCCCTTGCCGCGTACGGCGCCGTCGCCGTCGCCGCCCTCGCCGCCGGCGGCGCCGCTCACTGTCTCTCCGACCCGAGGCCGTACGTCCAGCTGTGTCATGAGTCAGGACGTTAGAGGCTGCGTTTTCCATATCCGGAGGGATTGAGTCCGAGCGGCTACCGGCGGGAACACCTTCGAATCCAGAGCTTACGACTGTTCATTAACCTGTAATGAAAGGTTCATGCGCGCGTCCGCCCCCTGCTCAACAGGGAGCGGACAGCCCGTTCCGGAATGCGGAAACCGCAGCGGTACCCCTTTTATACCGCTTTGAACTTTCCCGTGTGACCTGGATCTCAGCCCTCAGCCCGCCCGGACGCCTTTCACGTCGTCCAGACGATCGACTGCATCTCGCTGTACGCGTGCAGCGCGTACGAGCCCACGTCCCGGCCGACGCCCGAGCGCTTGAAGCCGCCGAACGGGGCCTCCATGTTCCGGCCGATCGTGTTCACGCCGACCCCGCCCGCCCGCAGCCGGCGCGCCACCCGGAAGGCGCGCGCCGCGTCCCCGGACCACACGTAGCTCAGCAGGCCGAAGTCGCTGTCGTTGGCCAGGGCCACGGCCTCGTCCTCGCCCCCGTCGAAGGGGACGACCACGACCACCGGGCCGAAGATCTCCTCCCGGACCACCCGCATGTCGTTCGTGCAGTCCACCAGCAGCGTCGGCGCCACGTAGAAGCCGCGGCCGTCCCCCACCACCGGGCGCTCGCCGCCGTGCGCGATGCGCGCGCCCTCCTTGCGCCCGAGCTCGACGTACGACTCCACCCGGTCCCGGTGCGCCGCCGAGATCACCGGGCCCACCACGGTGCCGGCCACCGCCGGGTCGCCGACCTTCATGAAGGCCAGGTAGCCGGTCAGCTTCTCCACCAGCTGCCCGTACACCGACCGGTGCACGATCACCCGGGTCGGAGCCGTGCAGATCTGGCCGGAGTAGAAGGAGAAGGTGGTGCCGATCCCCATCACGGCCGCGTCCAGGTCGGCGTCCTCGAAGACGACCGCCGCGCCCTTGCCGCCGAGCTCCATCAGCTGCCGCTTCATCGAGCGGCCGCAGACCTCCGCGATGCGCTGCCCGACGCCCGTGGAGCCGGTGAACGACACCATGTCCACGTACGGGGAGTCCACCGCGGCCTCGCCGACCTCGACCGAGGCGCCGCAGACCACGTTCACCACGCCGGCCGGGGCGCCCGCCTCGTGCAGGGCCTCGGCCATCTTGAACACCGACAGCGGGTCCTGCGGGGCCGGCTTCACCACCACCGTGTTGCCCATGGCCAGCGCCGGGGCCACCTTGCCCGCCGGATTCGCCCACGGGTTGTTGTACGAGGTGATGCAGGTGACCACGCCGACCGGCTGGCGCACCTCCAGCGCCCCCAGGACGCTCGCCTTCCCCATCGGGCCGGCCTCGGTGACCTGCGGGGGCAGCCCGCGCTCCACCGGCTCCAGCGCGCCCTTCGCGTACCGCCGGAAGCGCGCGACCCCGACCCCGACCTGCATCCCGCGCGCGATGCCGGCCGGTGCGCCCGTCTCGGCGCGGGCCAGGGCCGCCCACGGCTCGTACTCGCGCTGCATGATGTCCGCGGCCCGGTCCAGGACCGCCGCCCGCTCCTCGGGAGTGGTACGGGACCAGGTCTCGAAGGCCTCCGCCGCCGCGCGCGCCGCCTCCTCGACCTGGGCGCGCGAGGCCTCGGGCGCGAGCCCGACCACCGATTCGTCCGCCGGGTTGACCACCTCGTAGTGCCCGGCGGCCGGTTCCACCCACTCGCCGCCGATGTACAGCCTCTGCTGCAGGGGCTCGCTCAACGGGTGCTCACCGTCCTGGTGTCGCGGCCGGAGCGGAGCACGATCCCGGGGATCGCCCCCGTGACCTGGTCGTCGCGGATGGTCTCCACCCCGTTGACGCGTACGGACACGATCCCGATCGCGCGGGCGTCCAGCCGCGGGCTGTCGCCGGGCAGGTCGTGCACGAGGGTCGCCGGTCCGGCCTCGATCCGCTCCGGGTCGAACAGCACCAGGTCCGCGTGGAACCCCTCGGCGATCCGGCCCCGCTCGCGCAGTCCGAACAGCTGCGCCGGGTCGTCGGTGAGCATCTTGACCGCCTGTTCCAGCGGCACCAGCTTGCGGCCGCGCAGGCAGTCCCCGAGGAAGCGGGTCGTGTACGGGGCCCCGCACATGCGGTCCAGGTGCGCGCCGGCGTCGGAGCCGCCGAGCATGACGTCCTCGTGCTGCCAGGTCTCGGCGCGCAGCGCCCAGCTCGCCGGGTCGTTGTCGGTGGGCATCGGCCACAGCACGGTACGCAGGTCGTCGTTGGCGCAGATCTCGACGAGGCACTGGAAGGGGTCCTGGCCGCGCTCGGCGGCGATGTCGTTCACGACCCGGCCGGACAGGCCCTCGTTCTCCTTGCTGTACGTGTCCCCGATGACGTAGCGGCCGAAGTTGGCCAGGCGCCGGAAGACCCCGGCCTCCTTGCTGTCGGCGCGGCGCAGCATCTGCGCCCGTACGTCGGCGTCGCGCAGCTTCGCGATCCGCTCGGGCACGGGCAGGGCGAGGATCTCGCCCCAGCCGGGGATCAGGTTCAGCGCGCAGAAGGTGCCGAGGGACATGTTCATGGGGGTGAGGATCGGCATGGTCAGCGCGACGATGCGGCCGCCGGCCTTGCGGGCGCGCTCGCTCGGTATCAGCTGGCGCGGGACCCGTTCGGGGACGGCGGCGTCGATGGTGAGGACGTTCCAGTTCAGGGGGCGCCCGGCCGCGGCGCTCATGTCGACGAAGAGGTCGATCTCCTCGTCGGCGAACTGGTCGAGGCAGCCGGCGACGATGGCTTCGAGCTGGGTGCCCTCGTGTTCGGCGACGGCCTTCGACAGCGCGATGAGCTCGGCGGGCTCGGCGTGGCGGGAGGCCACGGGGGCGCCGTCGCCGTCGGAATGGGTGGCGGACTGGGTGGTGGACAGGCCCCAGGCGCCGGCGTTCATGGCGTCGTGGAAGAGGTCGAGCATCTGCTGCATCTGCTCGGGGGTGGGCTGTCCGCCGACGGCGTCGGCGCCCATGACGTGCCGGCGCAGGGCGCAGTGGCCGACCATGAAGCCGGCGTTGACGGCGATCCGCCCTTCGAGGGCGTCGAGGTACTCGCCGAAGCCGGACCAGGTCCAGTCGACGCCTTCCTCGAGGGCCTTGAGGGCCATGCCCTCGACCTTGCTCATCATGCGGCGGGTGTAGTCGGCGTCCTCGGGGCGGTCCGGGTGCAGCGGGGCCAGGGTGAACCCGCAGTTGCCGCCGGCGACGGTGGTGACGCCGTGGTTCATGGAAGGGGTCGCGTACGGGTCCCAGAACAGCTGGGCGTCGTAGTGCGTGTGGGGGTCGACGAACCCGGGGCACAGCACGAGCCCGTGCGCGTCCTCGCCGGTCCGGGCCTCTTCGGTGACGGTTCCCGGCGGGGCGATGACGGCGATCCGGCCGTCCCGGATCCCGACGTCGGCGGTGAACGCGGGGCCGCCCGTCCCGTCCACGACGGTGGCTCCCTTGATCAGGTGGTCGAGCATGACTCCCCTTCTGCGTTGCGGAACGTGGTGCGGTGCGCGCCGTCGTCCCGGGGCTCCGCCCCGGACCCCGCGCCCCGGCCGGTGGCCGCCCGGCCGGGGCTGGTTTCGGGACGGCGGTCCGGGAAGACGCCGCCCCTGTTCCCCCGCCGGGTCAGACGGCCTGGCGGAAGCGGGTGGTGCGGTGGACCGGGTCCGTGTCGATCTTCGGGATCACGTGCTCGCCGATGAGCTTGATGGTGGTCATCGTGTCCTCGTACGAGACGCCGGTCGGCAGGCCGAACGACAGCTGGTCGGCGCCCGCCTGCTCCCAGCGCTTGCACTGTGCGAGCACCTCGGACGGGTCTCCGCAGATCAGCAGTTCCTCGGCGATCAGCAGCTCGATGATCTCCGCGTTGTACTCGGGGAGCGTCTCGGGCCACTGCGGGATCGCCTCGGGGCGCGGGAAGGTGTCGTGGTAGCGGAAGACGAGCGACTGGAAGCGGTTCATGTTCGCGTTGACCGCGATCTCCACCGCCTTGTCGTGCGTCTCGGCGCATATCGCGGTGGAGGTGACCATCACGTTGTCGTTGACGAACGCGCCGATGGCCTTGGCTTCCTGGATGGCCGTCTTGTACTGCTCCAGCACCCACTCCATGTCGGAGACCTTCTGGACGCTGAACCCGAGGACGCCGAGGCCCTTCTTCGCGGCCATCGCGTACGAGGAGGGGGAGCCGGCGGCGTACCACATGGCGGGGTGGGCCTTGCCGTACGGCTTGGGGAAGATCTTCCGCGGCGGCAGCGACCAGTGCTTGCCCTGGAACCCCTCGTACTCCTCCTGGAGGAACATCTTGGGGAACTCGGCGATGGTCTCTTCCCAGATCTCCTTGGTGTGGTTCATGTCCGTGATGCCGGGCAGGAACCCGAGGATCTCGTGGCTGCCGGCGCCGCGGCCGGTGCCGAACTCGAAGCGCCCCTTGGAGAGGTGGTCGAGCATGGTGACCTTCTCGGCCACCTTGACCGGGTGGTTCACGGGGGCGAGCGGGTTGAAGATGCCGGAGCCGAGGTGGATGCGCTCGGTGGCGTGGGCGAGGTAGGCGAGGAACACCTCGTTCGCCGACAGGTGCGAGTACTCCTCCAGGAAGTGGTGCTCGGAGGCCCAGGCGTACTTGAAGCCGGACTTGTCGGCCTGGATGACGTACTCGGTCTCCTCGACCAGCGCCTTGTGCTCTGCCTCGGGGTCGACCTTGGACCGCGCCTCAGGCACGTATCCCTGCACGAAGAGCCCGAATTCCAAGGGGGTTCACCGTCCTTTGATTTCTGACGTGTCGTCAGATTCGATGAGTCGACTGTTCCACCGCGGAAGCGGGAGCGTCAATACCTGACGCTCCATCAGATGAGGTGGGCGGGAGATCTAGAGGATGCTGACGCCCGCCATCCAGCCGCCGTCGATCACGAACGGCTGGCCGGTGATGTACGAGGAGTCCTCGCTGCTCAGGAACAGGGCCAGCCTGGCGACCTCGTCGGGCCTGCCCACCCGCCCCATCGGCACGACCCGCCGGTAGAGCTCCGCCATCGCGTCCCGGGCCTCGTCGCTCATGTTGGCCGGGTCCAGCAGGCCGGGATTGGCCATCGGGGTGTCCACGGCGCCCGGGCACATCGCGTTGACCCGGATGCCCTTGGCGGCGAGCTCCAGCGCGGCCACCCGGGTCAGGCCGACGATCGCCGCCTTGGTCGCCGCGTACGAGCCGACGTACGCCATGCCCGTCAGGCCGGTGTACGAGGAGGTGTTGACGATGGTGCCGCCGCCGGCCGCCTCGATCTCGGGGGCGACGGTCTTGATGCCGAGGAAGGCACCGACCTGGTTGACCTGGACCAGCTGCTGGAACTCCTCCAGCGGGGTGGAGACCAGCTCGTTGAAGCGCAGGATGCCCGCGTTGTTGACCAGGCCGTCGATCGGGCCGAAGGCCTCCTTGGCGGCGGCCACGGCGGCCGCCCAGTCCTCCTCCCGGCTCACGTCCATCCGTACGTACCGGGCGCGGTCCTCGCCTATCTCCTTGGCGACGGCGGCGCCCTGCTCGTCCAGCACGTCGCCGAGGAGCACCTTGGCGCCCTCGGCGGCGAAGAGGCGGGCCTCCTGCTCGCCCTGGCCGCGCGCCGCACCCGTGATGACGACGACGCGCCCGTCCAGCTTGCCCATGTGTTGCCCCCTGAAGGCCTAGTCGTTGAGGAGCGGGCCGACCTCGGCCCCGAAAGCGGTGATCTGGTCGGTCAGTTCGGCCCGGTCGCGGCTGCGGAAGCGGACCTGGATCTGGTCCACGCCGAGCGCCCGGTACTCGCGCAGGGACTCGGCGAGCGACTCCGCCTTGCCGGTGAGGGTCCGGCGGCCGGTGTCCCAGCCGGGCTCGCCGACGTACAGCGCCTCGGTGATCGCACCGAACTCGATGGGGTCCGCGACCCCGGCCGCGGCACGGAGCTCCTTGATCCGGGCGATCTGGCCCGGCAGCTTGTCGCGCGGGTCCCCTTGCGGGAGCCAGCCGTCGCCGCGCACGGCGGCCCGGCGCACGGCGGCGGGCGAGGAGCCGCCGACCCAGACGGGGACGCGGGACTGGGCGGGACGGGGCAGCTGGCCGAGGTCCTTGAAGGAGAACAGCCCGCCCTCGAACTCCGGGTACTCCTCGGGCCCGAGGGCGGCGCGCAGCGCGTCCAGGGTCTCGTCGAGGACGGCCCCGCGGCGGGCGAAGTCGGCGCCGAGGACCTCGAACTCCTCCTGCACGTGGCCCGCGCCGACGCCGAGGATCAGCCGCCCGCCCGAGAGGTGGTCGAGGGTGGCGTACTGCTTGGCGCTCAGCAGCGGGTGGCGCAGGCCCAGGATCGCGACGTGGCTCAGCAGCCGTACGCGCTCGGTGATCCCGGCGAGGAAGGCAAGGGTGGCCACCGGGTCGTACCAGACGGTGCTCATGGGGCCGGCGAGCCGGCGCGGGATGGCCACGTGGTCGCAGGTGGCGACGTACCCGAAGCCGGCCCGGTCGGCGGCCCGCGCCACCTCGGCCAGGTCCGCGGCGGTGGCCGCGGCCTCCCAGGGTTCGGCGTAGATGGTGCTCTGCGACTGGATCGGGAGCTGCATCCCGTAGACCAGCCGGCCCTCCGCAAACACGCGCGCCATGCCGCCACCGCCTCCGCTTCGTCTTCGACCGTCGCCTGCGGCTGCCGATGTCGCGACCCGTCGGCGCCGGGGGCCATCGTCGTAGCTGACGGACCGTCAGGCAAGGGGTTCGACCCGGCCACCCGCCGGGTGGGCCGTGCGCAGGGGATGTGTGAACGGGGGTGCGTTGACTAGGGTGCCGCGCGTGGATCTCTTTCTGACGCTGGTCAGCGGGGTGGCGTGGACCGTCGTGTACATCGAGGCGATCCGGGTCGGGCTGCGGGACCGGACATACGCGATGCCGGTGGCCGCGCTCGCGCTGAACTTCGCGTGGGAGGTGACCTACGCCGCGGGCGAGTTCGCGACCGGGATCTCCGCGCAGGGGGTCGTCAACGTCGTGTGGGCGGTCGCCGACGTCGCGATCATCTGGACGTACCTGCGCTTCGGTCGCGCCGAGCTGCCCGAGTTCGTGACGCCGCCGCTGTTCGCGGCGTGGAGCGCACTCGTGTTCGCCACCGGCTTCGCCGTGCAGTGGCTGTTCGTCGCGCACTTCGGGACGCACGATGCGAGCCGGTACTCGGCGTTCCTGCAGAACCTGCTGATGTCCGGGCTGTTCATCGCCCTCTACGCCGACCGGCGCGGGCCGCACGGGCAGTCCCTCGTCATCGCCGTGGCCAAATGGCTGGGGACGCTCGCCCCGACCCTGCTCTTCGGGGTCCTCGAGGACTCGCCGTTCATCCTCGGGCTCGGCGTCATGTGCAGCGTCTTCGACCTGGCGTACATCGGGCTGCTGCTGCGCGGGCGCGCCGCACCACCGGTCGGCGACCGGCCGGTCAGAAGCCTGCCGGTCCCATCACGATGACCGGCTTCGCCGCCGGGTCCAGGGTGGCCAGGAGCTTCTTCATGGCCTCCTTCGAGATGCCGATGCAGCCCTGCGAGGGGCCGTCGTGGTCGACGTGGAGCCAGATGCCGCCGCCCTTGTCCTCGCCCTCCGGCTTGAACAGGTCCAGCGGGGAGACCCCCGTCCGGCGGTTGTAGTCGATCGCGACGACGTACTCGAAGGCGCCCGCGAGGGACTCGCCGTTCACGCCCCGGCCGGTGGGGACGAAGAGCCGGTTGTGGTCGTACGGGAACTTCGTTCCCGGCGGCTTCGGCAGCAGACCGCCGGCGTCGGACAGGGTGAACACGCCCACGGGGGTGGTGAGGTCCCCGTCCTCGCGTTCGACGGACGACCAGCCGTTGGCGCCGTTGTGCGCGGGCCAGCTGCCGGCCCGCACCCATGCGGCGCCGGCCGCCGGCCGGGTGTAGAGGGACGCCGTGGACTCCGAGGAGTCCCTCGCCTTGCCGGCGACCAGGAGCAGCTGGCGGCTGGCGGCCGGGATCTTGGCCAGGGTCTCGTCACTGACGTCGGCCAGGCCTTGGGCGGGGTCGTCCGGGGCTGCGGAGGCCCCGGGCGCTCCCGGGGCTCCTGAGGCTGCGGGGGCTCCGGGCGCTCCGGGCGCTCCGGGCGCTCCGGGCGCTCCGCGTACCCCGCGGGTGGCGCGGGGTACGCCGGCGGGGCTGGTGGGGTTGGTGGGCTTGTTGGCGCCGACCGCACCGGCCGCTTCCCTCGGGCGGTCGCCGCTGCGGGCCTGGGTCGTGGCGCCGGAGTCGTCGCCCTGGGCCGTGTACACCCATCCGGCCCCGAAGGCCAACAGGCCCAGGGCGGCTGCGACGGCCACCCGTCGGGGCGAGCGGATGGCGCGGGACGTGCGGGAACTGCTGGAGCGGTCGCGGGGGTGCTTGCTCATGCCTCCGACGGTACACACGGGATCACTCAGGACTCCTGAGGCGGCGGCCGGAGCGGCGCGGGTCCCACCGGAAAGCGGACCCTGACGGTCAGTCCGCCGCCCGGAGCGGGATTGGCCCGCGCCACCAGCTTCGCGCCGTGGGCCCGCGCGATCGAGGCCACGATGGAGAGCCCGAGGCCCGCGCCCTCGCCCGCGGTGTGCTGCCGCTCGGCCCGCCGCCGGAACGGCTCCAGCAGCCGCGGTACGTCGGCGGGGTCGATCACCGGGCCGGTGTTGGACACCGTCAGCACCCCGTCGGCGGAGGTCGCCACGCCGATCCGGCCGCCCGGCCGGTTGTGGCGTACGGCGTTGACCAGCAGATTCCGCACCAGATGGCCCAACAGCGCCCGGTCGCCGGTCACGGCCAGCGGCGCCAGGTCCCGCACGACGACGGGCCGCCCGGCGCCCGGGGCGGCGGCCGGGCCCGCCTCGGCCTCGGCGGGATCCGAGAGTTCGCTCTCGACCAGGGCCGCCAGGTCCACGGGGGCGGTGGTCTCCAGGCCCTCCTCCGATACGGCGAGCAGCAGCAGCGACTCGATGAGGTGCTCGCTGGACTCGGCGACGCCGATCAGCTTGGAGCGGATCCGGGCCACCTTCTCCGGCGGCGGGTCCCCGGCCAGCCCGATCTCGGCGGCCGCCCGCTGGACGGCGAGCGGGGTGCGCAGCTCGTGGGCGGCGTTGGCGGCGAACCGGCGCTGCGCGCCCACCAGGCTCTCCATCCGGTCGAGCATGCCGTCGAAGGTGTCGGCCAGCCGCTTGAGCTCCCCGGGCGGTGCCTCGAGGCCGATCCGCTCGTGCAGGTTCTCCCCCGAAAGGCGGCGGGCCGTCTCGGTGATGACTCCGACGGGGCGCAGCACGCGGCCCGCCATCCACCAGGCCAGCCAGATCGACGGTACGGCGAACACGGCGAGGGCGATGAGGGAGACGATCAGCAGCTCGTGGAGGGTGGCGGACTCGACGGCGGTGGAGAGGTTGCGGGTGGCGGCCCACGTCTGGAGCTGCTCCTGGGTGGGCGTGGCGGCGCCGGGCGGGAGCCGCTGGGCGGGGACCGCCTTCAGCGGCCGGCCCTCGACGGCGGCGCGCTCGAACGCGGTGCCGGGGACGGCCGTGGTGACGGCTCCGCTGATGCGGGTGTAGAGGCCGCCCCGCAGCAGGATGTTGATCAGGGCGATCAGGCCGCCGCCGGCGAGGACGAGCAGCGAGCCGTAGAGCGCGGTGAGACGGGCGCGCTCGGAATGGAGCACTGCTCTCATCGCGGATCGGTGATCGGATCAGCAGGCCCGCCCGTGGCCGGACCCGCGGCCGGACCCGTGATGCGGTAGCCGGCGCCCGGCACCGTCTCGATCAGCGGCGGCTCGCCCAGCTTGGCCCGCAGCTTGCTGAGGGTCACCCGTACGGCATTCGTGCTGTACGAGGTGTCCTCCTCCCACACCTGCTCGATCAGGTCGTCATTGCCGAGCACGGCTCCCTCGGCCCGCAGCAGCGCCTCCAGCACGGCGAACTCCTTGCGCGACAGCGCGAGCCGGTGCCCGTCGCGGGTCGCGCTGCGCCGGGCCGTGTCGACGGCGATCCCGCAGCGCTCCAGCACGGGCGGCAGGGCCGGCCGGGTCCGCCGTCCCAGCGCCAGGACGCGGGCGAGGAGCTCGTCGTACGCGAAGGGCTTGGTGAGGTAGTCGTCGGCGCCGAGGCCGAGCCCCTCGACCCGGTCCCGTACGGTCCCGGAGGCGGTCAGCATCAGGACGCGGGTCAGCAGCCGCTCGCGCACCACCTGCCGGCAGACCTCGTCGCCGTGCAGGCCGGGCAGGTCGCGGTCCAGGACGAGGACGTCGTACTCGCCGAGGCGCAGGCGCCGCAGGGCCTCGAGGCCGTCACCCGCCTCGTCGACGGCCAGCGCGTCGCGGCGCAGCCCGTCGGCGATCATCTCCCGGAGGAATTCCTCGTCCTCCACCACCAGAACTCGCATGCCGCCCTCTTTACCGGAATCTCGTATTTCCTCGTCGTAAGCAAGATCGGAGAGAGAAGCGAAACCCGCCTCGCGTGCAGGGTCGGCCGCATGAATCGATCCATGACCATGACCACGGCCGCGGCCCTCACCGGGCTGACCCTCTTCGTCACCGCGTGCACGGGCGGTGTCGGTCCGGACGGGAAGGACGGGAAGAAGGACGGCTCCGCCAAGAACAGCGCGTCCGGCGGCGGTAACGGGACGACCAGCGGCGCGGACGCCGACAAGGCGCTCAAGACGCGCAAGTGCCTGCGCGAGCACGGCATCGACGCGCCCGACCCGGCGCCCGGCCAGGACCCGCGCGGCATGACGCTCGGCTCGGGCAGCGAGGACCCGGAGGCGCTGAAGAAGGCCTTCGAGGCGTGCGGGCTGCAGGCCCCCGGAACGGGCCAGGTGTCGCAGGCGGACAAGGACAAGGCCCTGAAGTGGGCCAAGTGCATGCGGGACAACGGCGTGAACATCCCCGACCCGGAGTTCAACGGGAGCGCGATGAGCGCGACCAAGATCCCCGAGGGTCAGGAGAAGGCCTTCGAGGAGGCCCAGAAGAAGTGCGAAGCCGCGTGAGGCGGCGCGGCAGGTGGCTGCTGGGCTCGCTGGCCGTCGTACTCGCCGTCTCGGGCGGCGGGTACGCGGTGACGGCCCAGCCGCGGGGGGACTCCGGCGGTGCGAAGGACCGGCGCGCGGACGGGCTGCCGCAGCAGACGGCTCCGGTCACGCGCGGGGACCTCAGCTCGGGCCTCACCGTCGAGGGCACCCTCGGCTACGCGCAGGAGCGCAAGCTCGCCGCGGGCGGCCCCGGGGTGCTGACCTGGGTCGCGGGCGCCGGCACGGCGATCGAGCGGGACGGGAGGCTGTACGAGGTCAACGGCAAGCCGGTGCGGCTCATGTACGGGAGCACGCCCGTGTACCGGCCGATGAAGACCGGGGACAAGGGCGAGGACGTCAGACAGCTCAAGCGGAACCTCCAGGCCCTCGGGTACGGGACCGGGCTCGACCCGGAGGACGGCACCTTCACGGCGGGCACGGCGACGGCGGTCAAGCGCTGGCAGAAGGCGCACAAGGCGGCGGAGACGGGCGAGGTCGGCAGGGACGACATCGCCTTCGCGGCCGGGCCGCAGCGGGTGCAGAAGAACGACACGGCGGTCGGCGACGAGCCGGGGCCGGGCAAACCGGTGCTGACCCTGACCGGAACAGAACGGATGGTCCGGTTCCAGTTGGATGTGGCCAAAGCGGGCGCGGCGAAGACCGGCGACAAGGTGACCGTGAACCTGCCGGGCGGCGGCGCGGCCACCGGGAAGATCGACTCGGTGGGCAGCACGGCGAACCCGGACGACCCGAACGGCGGCGGGGGCGGCTCCGGAGGCGGGGGCGGCGCGGGCGGTGGCGGGAAGCCGAAGGTCGAGGTGAACGTCTCCCTCGACAACGCCTCCGAGATCAAGGGCCCGGACCAGTCCCCGGTGACGGTCCGGCTGACCGGCGAGACCCGCAAGGGCGTGCTCTCCGTACCCGTCAACGCACTCCTCGCACTGTCGGGCGGCGGCTTCGGCGTACAGGTCGTCGAGAACGGCGCGGTCCGTGACGTCCCGGTCGAACTCGGCATGTTCGGACAGGGCCGCGTCGAGGTCAAGGGAGACGCCCTCAAGGAGGGCATGCAGGTGGGGATCCCGAAACAGTGACGACGACAGCAGCCACCGCAGAGAACCGGCACGCGCGCGCCGTCGTGGAGCTCGCGGGCGTCACCAAGGAGTACCCCGGCGGGGTCAAGGCCCTGCGCGGAGTGGACCTCACCGTCCTCAACGGCGAACTCCTCGCCATCGTCGGCCCGTCCGGCTCCGGGAAGTCCACCCTGCTGCACATCGTCGGCACCCTCGACCGGCCGAGCGCCGGCGCCGTCGCCATCGCCGGGCACGACATCGCGAGCCTCTCCGACCGCGCCCTGTCGGCACTGCGCTCACGCCATGTCGGCTTCGTCTTCCAGTCCTTCCACCTCGTACCGGGCATCAGCGCGCAGGCGAACGTCGCCGAGGGGCTGCTGTACTGCGGCCTCTCGCGCGCCGAGCGCGGCCGCCGGGCGGCGCGGGCGCTGGAGCGGGTCGGCCTCGGGGACCGGACGGAGCACCGGCCGCACGAGCTTTCCGGCGGGCAGAAACAGCGCGTGGCGATCGCCCGGGCGGTGGCCGGCGAACCGGACCTGCTGCTGGCCGACGAGCCGACCGGCGCACTCGACTCGGCGTCGGGACGGTCGGTGATGGAACTGCTGCACGAGCTGAACGGGGACGGGGCCACCATCGCCGTGATCACCCACGACCAGGAGATCGCGGCGAGCCTGCCGCGGCAGGTGCGGATCCGGGACGGGGAGATCGTCGCGGACATGTGGAACACGGCGGGGGCGAGGGAGCAGTGAGGGCCTCGCGAAAGCTGACCCCGTCCCGCCTCGGCCCCCGCGACGTCCTGCACGTCGGCTCGGCGGGGCTGCGCTCGCGCCCGATGCGGGTGTTCCTGTCCGCGCTCGGGATCGCGATCGGCATCGCGACGATGATCGCGGTGGTCGGGGTGTCCTCGTCCAGCCAGGCCAAGCTGCTGCGCGAGCTCGACGAGCTGGGCACGAACATGCTGGTGGCGACCCCGGGCCAGTCGATGTTCTCGGGGCAGGACACGAAGCTGCCGAAGGAGGCCCCCGGCATGATCTCCCGCATCGAGGGGGTCGAATCGGTGGGTACGACGGGCGACGTTGCGCAGTCCGTACGGCGATCGGAGAACATCCCCAAGGAGGAGACGGGCGGGATCGGCCTCAAGGCGGCGAAGGACGACCTGCTGGAGGTGCTGCGCGCCCGGATGCAGAAGGGGACGTGGCTGAACGGGGCCACCGGACGCTACCCGTCGGTGGTGCTCGGGAACGTCTCGGCGGAGCGGCTGGGCATCACCGGGCCGGGGCAGCAGGTGTTCATCGGCGGCCGGTACTTCACGGTCATCGGCATCCTGGACCCGATCCCACTGGCCCCGGAGATCGAGCGCTCGGCGCTGATCGGCTGGGAGGCGGCGCAGCAGCTGCTCGGCTTCGACGGCCACCCGACGGCGGTGTACGAGCGCTCGGCGGACGACCGCGTGGCGGCGGTCCGCAGCCTGATCGCCCCGACGGCCAACCCGCAGTCCCCGAGCACGGTCTCGGTGACGGACCCGTCGGCGGCCCTGCAGGCGAAGGCGGCGACGGAGGGGGCCTTCAGCACCCTCCTCCTCGGCCTGGGCGGGATCGCCCTGCTGGTGGGCGGGGTCGGCGTCGCGAACACCATGATCATCTCGGTCCTGGAGCGCCGCCACGAGATCGGCCTGCGCCGTTCGCTGGGCGCGACCAAGGGCCAGGTGCGCATCCAGTTCGTCACGGAGTCCCTGCTCCTGTCGGGCCTCGGCGGCCTGGCCGGCATCGCCCTCGGCGCGGCGGCCACGGCGGCGTACGCCCGCGCGGGCGACCTCCCCTGGGTGGTCCCCCTCTGGGCGGTGACGGGCGGCTTCGCCTCGACCCTGGCCATAGGCACCCTGGCAGGCCTCTACCCGGCAGTCCGCGCAGCCCGCCTGTCCCCGACCCTGGCGCTCCAGGCGGGCTGAGGGGGGCGGGGGCGGGGCGGGACGGGGCCGGAGAGCCGGACCGGAACACCGGGGGCGGGGGCCGGGCGGGGGGCCGGAGAGGCTGGCGGGGACACCGAGGCGGGGGCCGGGTGCGCGGGGCCGGAGAGGCCGGCCGGGACACCGAGGCGGGGGCCGGGCACACGGCGCCGGAAGGTCGGGCGGGATGCCGGGGCGGGGGCCGGGTGCGGGGCCGGAGAGGCCAGCAGCGGCGCCCGTGGCGGGGGCCGGGTACACGGCGCCGGAGAGGCCGGCCGGAACACCCGGGCCGGAGTCCCTGCACTCCGCGTCGGGAGGGTCGGGCGGGATGCTGGGGTCGGGGTCTGTCGACTCGGGGTCGGTGGAGTGTCCGGGGGCTTCCCGTCAGTCCACTGTCCTTCCGGTGCGGTCCGGGCCGTCAAGGGCGCTCCCTGCGGTCGCGTCGCTTCGCGATGGCCTTCGGCCACCCTTGAC
>NZ_JBIARX010000011.1:0-244970 GCF_042890265.1 Streptomyces sp. NPDC002209
GGAGCGCCCTTGAGGGACCGGCACGACACGGAAGGACAGTGGACTGCCGGGAAACCCCCGGACGCTCTCCCGACACCGGACGCGGGGATCCCGCCGGTGGGGTCCCCGCCCCGGGGGTGCAGCCGGGCCGTCGGTGCAACGGCCCGCGCGGGCCGGCCGTCACTTTTCGATCCGGCTGGTCGCAACAGCGCGCGGTCCCGCACGACGCGGCCCCCGACCTGCACCCGCCCCGCAGGCCGAGCCGCCCCGAGCCCCCTCCGCCCGCCTACGACGCGGGGCCGGTGAGGGCCTCGTCCTGGTTCGCCAGGACCTCGTGCCAGGCCGATTCGTGGGCGTCGCGGGCGGCTTCGTCGTAGAACCCGGCGTGGGTGAGGTGCAGCCGTGTGCCGATCGGGTGGGGGCTGAGCTCGACGGTGACCACCGTCTCGGCGCCGGCCGTGCCGGCCCGGCCCGTCACCCAGGTCAGCTCCACCAGCCGGTCGGGCACCAGGCGCAGGAAGCGCCCGTAGTGGGGGTGCCTGGTCCGCGGAGCCCCCGGCTCCTTCGCGAACTCCGTTTCGAAGAAGAACGGCGCGTTCACCTCGGCCGTCATCACCACCGAGCCCGGAGCGGCGAACCAGCGGTCGAACTCCTCGGTCCACGCCGCGTACAGGGTGTGCTCGGAAGCGATCATCGCGCGCTCGACGGTCAGCCGGTGGGGGCGCTCCGTCAGGTCGGGGACGCGGATCGGATCGGTGTCGGTCATGGCACCTCACCGTAGTGAGCGGGGAGCCCGGCGCCCGGCTGCGACGCTCGGTACGACTGGAGCTCCCACAGATTCCCCTCGGGGTCGCGGACCTGGGCGCTGCGCAGCGTCGGGCCCCACTCCGGGCGGTCGGCCGGCGGGCCGGCCGGGGCGGCGCCGCGGGCCAGGCAGGCGGCGTAGGCGGCGTCCACGTCCGGGACACGGCTGACCAGCATCGTGCGGTCGGCCGGGCCGGCCGGGCCGGTGGAGTGGACCGGGCCGGCGGCGCCGGCCGGTGCCGCCGTGGCGGCCATCGTCGCGCGGTCGAACAGTGCGAGCACGCCTTGGCCGTCCACGTCCCACGAGGCGTACGGGCCCTCGGCGCCGCCCCGTGTGCGCGTCGCGCCGAGCAGGGCGGGGAGCAGGGCGTCGTAGAAGCGGAAGGCGTCGCCGAAGCGGGCGACGAGGAGGCGGGTGTGCAGGGCGTCCATGGGGCTCCGTTCACGCGCAATCAGTAGGGTGACACCAATGATTGGTGTCACCCTACAATGTGGCCATGGTTGCCCCCTCGACGCCCCGACTGACCGCCCTCACCCCCTACTTGCTCTCCACGGTGGGCAAGGAGGCCCGCGCCCTCGTCGGCGACCGGGTCGCCGCGCGCGGTCTGCGGCTGTGGGACATGGCCGTGCTCGCGGCCCTCGCCGATCACGGGCCGCAGCCGCAGCGCGATCTCGCCGAGCGGCTCGACGTGCACCCGAGCGACGTGGTCAAGGTGCTCGACGGGCTCGCCCGGCTCGGATACGTCGACCGGGAGCGCGACACGGCCGACCGCCGCCGTGTCCTGGCGAGCATCGGCGAGTCGGGCCGGCGGCTGCTGGGCGAGCTGACCGCGGAGGTCGCGGCCGTCCGCGACGACCTGCTGGCCCCTCTCGACGCGGCGGAACGGGCCACCCTGCACGCGCTTCTGCTGCGCGTGCACACGCACGCGGCGAGCCGGTGATTCAGCGCTTGGGCAGGGCCCGGAGTACGGCCAGTTCCTCGGTGTGGCGGCGCAGGGCCAGGCTGACGGTGCCCGAGGTGTACTGGAAGACGCCGACGGCCGCGAGCGGGAGGGAGACCACGAGCATGCCGAGCAGGTCGGCCGAGTCCCGTGCGACCGCGCAGCGGTCGCCCTCGGCGTCGGCGTAGCTGCGCTTCCCGGAGTCCCCCTCGTCGTAGAAGACGCGGGAGGCGCACGTCCGGGTGCCGCTCGAGCCGAGGCTGAAGGGGGCGAACAGCTGGTACGCGAGCCAGAGCCAGATGCCCCCCGTCGCGATGAACAGGAAGACCCCCACGGTCCGCTTGCGTTCCGCCCGCTGGCGGAAGGTTATTTCGTACGCCTCAGCTGTCATGGGGGCCGAATCTAGCCGAATCCGGCCGGGCGGTCCGGATCCTTTCCTTCGCGCGCCGCGCCGCGCGCTCACGAGCCAAGAACGGTCAAAACAGGGAGTATTGGGGTGTTCCCGGCGCCTGTCTAGATCCTTTGTGCGTTCGGCCGTGAGGACCCGGTGAAGCCGAGACGAATGGTGTGTCACATCTGCCGGGGCAGCGGCGAGTCGTATCCGAATACCTGATAGACAGTGGATATCCACGGCTCGACCCGCCGTATACCTTGTCGGCCGCCTTGGGGGGATCGCCGCACTGTGAAGCCGCTTCACCGTCACCTCGTCAACACCTCGCGCAAGGTCCTGTGTACGGCCGCGCTCGCGGCCAGCCTGACGACCGCCGCCGTGGTGACCAACACGCCCACCGCCGACGCGGGCGAGTCCGAGCCCACCCCGGACAGCCCCCAGGCCACCGACCGCGGCGACGCCCGCCTCGACCTGCCCGACCCGCTCGCCGACCCTGCCGTACCGCCGGCCGGCACTGCGGGTGAGGGTGCCAGCGGCATTCCCGCGACCGCCCTCGACGCGTACCGGCGCGCCGAGGTCTCCGTGGCCGCCGCGCTCCCCGGCTGCAAGCTGCCCTGGCAACTGCTCGCCGGCATAGGCCGGGTCGAGTCCGTGCACGCCTCCGGCTACGGGCTCAAGGCCGACGGCTACACGGAGAAGCCGATCCGCGGTCCCCGCCTCGACGGCAACGGCTTCGCCGAGGTCAAGGACACCGACAAGGGCGAGTTCGACGGGGACGCCGTCTACGACCGCGCCGTCGGCCCGATGCAGTTCATCCCCTCCACCTGGGCCACGTGGGGCGCCGACGGCAACGGGGACTCCAAGCGCGACCCGAACAACATCTACGACGCGGCGCTGGGCGCGGGCCTCTACCTGTGCGCGGGCGACCGGAACCTCTCGGACCAGGCGCAGCTCGACCGGGCGATCCTCAGCTACAACAACTCGCGCGAGTACGTGAACACCGTGGTCGGGTACATGCACCAGTACCAGAACGGTGCCGCGGGCGTGCCGAACCCGCCCGTCGGGAACTACCCGACGCCGCCGGTGACGACGCTGCCGACGCCGTCGCAGACGAAGCCGAGCAATCCGGGCAGCCAGACGCCGAAGCCCACGCCGACCCCGACTCCGACCCCGACGCCCACGCCGTCGAAGCCGGCCGAGCCGCAGAAGCCCGCGCCGACCCCGACCCTGGCCAAGCTGGAGCTGCTCGGCAGCCCGGAGCTCAAGGCCGAGGCCGGGTCCGCGTTCACCGCGGTGCCGCGGATCAAGGCGGTGCTCAGCGACGGCAAGCCGGCCGCCGCGAAGCCCATCCTGTTCGAGCTCAAGGGCGACACGACGGGCAGCTTCATCGGCGCCGAGGGCAAGACCTTCCTCGTGGTCGAGACGGACGCCGAGGGCATCGCGGCCCTGCCCGGCCTGAAGGCCGGAGCCAAGGCGGGCGGGTTCACCCTGCGGGTGGCCGCCTACAACACCGAGGCCCAGCTCACGGTGAACTTCACCGGCACGGTCACGGCGAAGCCGGCGCCGGTCGCGGACAAGCTGACCCGTACCGACGCCGACGCGGCGAAGCCGCTGGAGGTCGTGGCCGGGAGCAGCTTCACGGGCGTGCAGGTCACGGCCACCGCCCAGGACAAGCCGGTGGAGGGTGCGCAGGTCACCGCCGGGCTGGTGGAGAAGAACCAGGACGGCGCGTGGGTGCCGGTGGACCCGGCGAAGGCCAAGGGCCCGTGGTTCAAGGACAAGGACGGCGCGAAGGTGACCAGCCTGCTGCTGGCCCCGGCCGGCGCGGACGGCAAGATCGCGCTGCCCGAGCTGTTCACCACGGACGTCGCCCCGGGCACGTACCACCTCCGCCTGATCACGAAGGACAACGTGGTCCTGGTCCTGGACCTGAAGGTCACGGCAGCCCCGACGACGCCTCCGGCGTAGCGGGCCCGCGCTCAGACGCAAGCCGCCCCGGTCACCGTGCAACGGTGACCGGGGCGGCTTGCGTACGAAGGCCCGATTTTGCCCGCAAAGGCCTCAAGGCGTTCGATGCAAAGGCAGGAGCCCCGCGACCTCCGTCGGAACGGAGGAGGCAGGGCTCCTTGGGTACTGCTATCCAACCGCGAGAGTTGGCCCAGGCGACTAGGCCGGGGTGACGTTCTCCGCCTGCGGGCCCTTCGGACCCTGCGTGACGTCGAAGTTCACCATCTGGTTCTCCTCGAGGGAGCGGAAGCCAGAGGCGTTGATCGCGGAGTAGTGGACGAAGACATCCGGGCCGCCGCCGTCCTGGGCGATGAAGCCGAAGCCCTTTTCAGCGTTGAACCACTTCACGGTTCCGGTAGCCATGAGCCCTCCTATGGGCCAAAGGGTCGCCCTGCTCCAGAACCTGCTAAGAAGTCTGAAAACTACAAAAGCCTGCGGGTCACATTCTCCGCAGGCCTCGTACTGCAAGGGAAACCAAACTGCAACTTGCGTCGAGCCTAGCACGCACACTGCGGCGGAGACCAGAGGGAAAGATCACGTCACCCGGACGTTTGAGGCCCGCCCGAAGGCTGACGCAGACCCGGGGGCTAGTCTCGCGATGTGGACGTCTATCGCAGCCGGCCCCGCGTCGGCCACATTCAGTTCCTGAACTGCCTTCCCCTCTACTGGGGACTGGCCAGAACCGGCACGCTGCTGGACCTGGAGCTGACCAAGGACACCCCCGAGAAGCTCAGTGAGCGGCTCGTCCAGGGGGACCTGGACATGGGTCCCATCACCCTCGTGGAGTTCCTCCGCAACGCCGACCAGCTCGTCGCGTTCCCCGATCTCGCGGTCGGCTGCGACGGCCCGGTCATGTCCTGCGTGATCGTTTCGCAGGTGCCGCTGGAGCGGCTGGACGGGGCCCGGGTCGCCCTCGGCTCGACCTCCCGCACGTCCGTACGCCTTGCCCAGCTGCTGCTTTCCGAGCGGTACGGGGTCCAGCCGGACTACTACACCTGCCCGCCGGACCTGGGCCTGATGATGCAGGAGGCCGACGCGGCCGTGCTGATCGGCGACGCCGCACTGCGGGCCTCGCTGCACGATGCGCCCCGGCTCGGCCTCGACGTGCACGACCTGGGGCTGATGTGGAAGGAGTGGACCGGACTGCCGTTCGTCTTCGCCGTCTGGGCCGCCCGCAAGGACTACCTCGCCCGCGAGCCGGCCGTCGTGCGCAAGGTCCACGAGGCCTTCCTCGACTCCCGCGACCTCTCCCTGGAAGAGGTCGCCAAGGTCGCCGAGCAGGCTGCGCGCTGGGAGGCCTTCGACGCCGATCTGCTCCAGCGGTACTTCACGACGCTCGACTTCCGCTTCGGACCCGAACAGTTGGCCGGTGTAAGGGAATTCGCGCGTCGCACGGGACCGACCACGGGCTATCCCGCGGATGTCGCGGTGGAGCTGCTGAGCGGGGTCGGCGCCAGCCTCTGATCACTTACGGCCTCTTGTGCTGATCGAATTACCGGGCGGTGGACCGGGTTCCGGTAGACGGGCCCGGTAGAGGGGTATCCCGTTTCCCGGGAATTCCCCCTCTTATCGCTTTTCTGTCCCGACCGGCAGGCCCTCGAGCAGCTGCCCGCCGGGTCGGAGCCCGCCGGATCCGCCCCCTGATCCGCCGGACACCCCCTAAGGTGCTCTTGGCGATCAGCGATCAGCGATCAGCGATCAGCGATCAGGGACCACGGGGGAGGGGCAAGCGATGCAGCCGCTCGAAGCCGGCGAACCGCGGACCATCGGCGCGTACCGGTTGCTCGGCCGGCTCGGCTCGGGTGGCATGGGGCGGGTCTACCTGGGGCGCAGTACCGGCGGCCGGACGGTGGCCGTCAAGATCGTGCACCCGCACTTCGCCTCCGACGAGGAGTTCCGCGCCCGGTTCCGCCGCGAGGTCGAGGCCGCCCGGCGGGTCGGCGGCGAGTGGACCGCGCCCGTGCTGGACGCCGACCCGCAGGCTCCGGTCCCGTGGGTGGCCACGGGGTACGTTGCGGGGCCCTCCCTGGGTGGCGCGGTGGCCGCGCACGGGCCCCTTCCGGAGGCCTCCGTACGGGCCGTCGGCGAAGGCCTGGCCCGCGCGCTGGTGGCCGTCCACGGGCTGGGGCTCGTCCACCGGGACGTGAAGCCGTCGAACGTGATGCTGACCCTCGACGGCCCCCGGCTGATCGACTTCGGGATCGCCCGCGCCACGGACGGCACGGCCTCGCTCACCTCCACCGGCGTCTCCATCGGCTCGCCCGGCTACATGTCGCCCGAACAGATCCTCGGCAAGGGGATCACCGGGGCGGCCGACGTCTTCTCGCTCGGCGCCGTGCTGGCCTTCGCGGCGACCGGGCAGCCGCCGTTCACCGGGGACAACTCGGCGACCCTGCTCTACAAGGTGGTCCACGAACCGCCGGACCTCGACGAGGTCCCGGCCGGCGGGCTGCGCGAGCTGATCGCCGCCTGCCTGGCCAAGGCGGCGTCCGACCGGCCCGCGCCGGAGGAGATCGCGCAGGCACTCGCCGGCGCTCTGAGCGTCCCCGGCTGGCTTCCCGCGCCCCTGGTGGAGGAGGCCAGCCGCGCGGCGGTCGCCCTGCTCGACCTGGAGGCCGCACCGGCCGGCCCCGCCGCGGCGCCCGGCTTCGAACCCGCTTCGGCGCCGGTGCCGTTCACGGCCTCCTCGTCCGGGGGACCGGCGGTCGGTTTCGGGGCGCCGGACCCCTCGTACGGGAGCGCGGCCGTGTCCGGCGCCGGCTCGGCGGGCACCTCGTACGGCCCGTACGGTCCGCCCGCGGACGCGGTGCACGGCCCCTACGGGCCGCCGCCGGGCGCCGTCCACGGCAGCCCCACCGAGACCGCCGGCGGGGGTGTGCCGCAGCCGCGGACCGCACCCGACCAGGCGCGCCAGGTCACCTTCAGCGCGGCCGGGCGGCGGTTCAGCTGCTCGCTGGTCCTCGCGGCGACGGCCGTCCTGGCCGTGCTGTCCGGGGGCGGGCTGTACGGACTCGGGCTGCTGCCGGGTACGGGCGGCGACTCCGACCAGCACGCGTCCGGGGACTCCGCAGCCACGCCCCCGGCGACGGCGGCGTCCGGCACCCCCGCCCCGACGGGCTCGGCCACGCCTTCGGCGGCCACGCCGACCGGCACCCGGGGCGACGTCCCCAAGGAGCTCACCGGCACCTGGAAGGGGACGGTCACCACCGCCCGCGCGGGGGTCTCCAGCGAGTTCCAGATCACCATCAAGGGCGGCAAGGTCGGCGAGGTCGTCGCCCGGGACAAGTCGATCCTCCCGCTCTTCGGCACCGACTGCAGCGGCGACTGGAAGCTCTCCTCCGCCACCGACCGCTCCCTCGTCCTCGACACGGCGGGCGGCCCCAACCCGGCCCCCGGCATCTGCTCCAACGGGTCCGCCGACGAGCGCTTCACCCTCAACGCCAACGGGACGCTCCACTACAAGTCGGGCGACGGCCCGGCCGGAAACCCCGAAGGCGACCTGACCCGCATCCCCTGAAAGCCGCGGACGGCCCCTGGCGTAGGCTGGATCGGTCCGTACCTCTTGACACACCGCCTTGACACACCGCCGAAAGGTGACGCACCGGTGACCGACCAGGCCGCTCTCCAGTCTGTCCTCGACCGCGCCGCCGCAGGGGGCCGGATCACCAAGGAAGAGGCGCTCGACCTCTACCGGCACGCCCCGCTGCACGCGCTCGGCCAGGCGGCCGACGCGGTGCGCCGCCGCCGCTACGCCGGCACCGAGCACATCGCGACGTACATCATCGAGCGCAACATCAACTACACCAACGTGTGCGTCACGGCGTGCAAGTTCTGTGCCTTCTACGCGGCCCCGAAGGACACCAAGAAGGGCTGGTCCCGCGACCTCGACGACATCCTGCGCCGCTGCGCGGAGACCGTGGAGCTCGGCGGCACGCAGGTGATGTTCCAGGGCGGGCACCACCCGGACTACGGCGTGGAGTACTACGAGGAGCACTTCTCCGCCATCAAGAAGGCGTTCCCGCAGCTGGTCATCCACTCCCTCGGCGCGTCCGAGGTCGACCACATGGCCCGCATCTCCGGCGTCTCCGCGGAGGAGGCCATCCGCCGCATCCACGCGGCCGGCCTCGACTCGTTCGCGGGCGCCGGCGCCGAACTCCTGCCGGAGCGGCCGCGCAAGGCGATCGCCCCGCTGAAGGAGTCCGGCGAGCGCTGGCTGGAGATCATGGAGATCGCCCACAAGCTGGGCGTGGAGTCCACCTCCACCATGCTCATGGGCACCGGCGAGACCAACGCCGAGCGCATCGAGCACATCGCGATGATCCGCGACACGCAGGACCGCACGGGCGGCTTCCGCGCGTTCATCCCGTACACGTACCAGCCCGAGAACAACCACCTCAAGGGCCGGACCCAGGCGACGGTCTTCGAGTACCTGCGCATGATCGCGATCGCGCGGCTCTTCCTCGACAACATCGCCCACATCCAGGGCTCCTGGCTGACCGTGGGCAAGGAGGCGGGCCAGCTCTCGCTGCACTACGGCGCGGACGACCTCGGCTCGATCATGCTCGAGGAGAACGTGGTCTCCTCGGCCGGGGCCAAGCACCGCTCCAACCGCCAGGAGATCATCGACCTGATCCGCAAGGCGGGCCGCGTCCCCGCGCAGCGCGCGACGACGTACGAACACCTGCTGGTGCACGACGACCCGGCGAACGACCCGGTCGACGACCGCGTGGTCTCGCACATCTCGTCCACGGCGATCGAGGGCGGCACGGCGCACCCCGAGCTGAAGCTCATCTCGACGAACTGACGACTCGACGATCCGAGACGGACTGACGACGGACTGACGCGCCCGTGCTGACCCTCCACACCGCCGAACTGCTCGTCCCGGGGGCGGGTTCCGCCGCGCTGCCCGGCGGGGCCGTCCTCGTCGACGGCGACCTGATCGCCCGCGTGGGCCCGTACGCGGAGCTCGCCGCGGAGTTCCCGCACGCGCGGGTCCGGCGCTGGCCCGGTGTGCTGACCCCGGGGCTGTTCGTGCGCGGGGCGGACGTGCTGCTGGAGCGCACGTACTACCCGGACGACCCGTACGAGACCGCCGAGCTCGGCGCCGACCCGATCACCGGCGCCGAGGCACTGGCCGGCCTGTTGCCGACCGAGTCCCGCTGGGGCAACAGCGCCCGCCGGGCCACGCAGAAGCTGCTGGCCCGCGGGGTGGTGGCGGTGGCCGGGCGGCTCACGATCCCGGCGGTGCGGACGGCGGTGGTCCGCTCGGGGCTGACGCTCCTCCCGCCGGCGGCCGCGGTGTCCCCGGGCCCGCCCTCGCTGGACCCGTTCGCCGGCCGGGACAGGGCCGAGCAGGCCTTCTTCGGCATCCTGGAGCCGGGCGCCCCGGCCCGTTTCGCGGTGTTCGCGGTACCCGACGCCGAGGCGCTGCTCGCCCGGGGCGCCGCCACCTGCGTGGCCACGGTCATCGCGGGCCGCCTCCTCCACCGCCGCCGCTAGGCAGTGTCCTCCCGGGGCCCGTCCTCCGGATCGGGCGCTGGGTTCTGCCGCCCTCGCGGGCCAGGGCGGCCAGGAGGCAGGCCTGGAGGCGGCTGATGCCGCCCAGTTTCGCCCGTATGTTGTGGACGTGGAACTTGACCGTGCTGACGGACAGTTGCAGCTCGCCGGCGAGTTCCGCGTTCGAGGCGCCCGTCGCGAGGCACAGGAACACGGTCGACTCCTGCTCGGTGAGCTGGACCTCCGGCCGCACCTCCTCCCCCGTACGGGGCGGAAACCAGGCGGGGACGCTGAAGCTGACGACACGCACGTTTCCACTCCTCGCCCCGGCCGATGCCCGAATCGTCGACTCATCGGCTCTCCCTGTGCCCTAAGGGACGGGCGGTCCCGACAGGTAGGTTCCATTTCCGTCGAACGGCCATGCGTTGGCCTCGCAGCCGAGCAGCCCCTTGATCTGCTGCATCATTGCCGGGGCGCGCTTTCCGGGGCCGGGGCAGGTCTCGTGGTCGCGGCCTATCTCGTGGCCCACCTCGTGGTTGACGATCAGCGCCCGGTACTCCTCCACGGCGCCCTTGAACTGCGGTGATCCCTCCAGCCAGCGCTTGAGGTTCACCACGACCGTGTGACCGGCCCGGCAGTTCGTCTCGCCGATGAGCTCCGGGGTGACCACCTCGCACAGCCGGTCGGTGGTCTTGGGTGTGGCGATCTTCACCGTGAAGTCCACCGGCTGGCCGGCGCCGACGAGCTGGAAGCCGTACGCCGGGTCCTTGGTCCAGCCGCGGGGGTCCCCGAGGATCGCCTCCACCGACTGGGCGGCGGCGTTGGGGTCGACCCCGCTGCCCTCCTCGACCTCGATGCGCCAGCGGCGTGCGGGCCCCTTGCCCTGCGGCTGCCCCGAGCGGGAGGAGGCCGCGAACACCCCCGGCCCGGACTGCGGGACGGTGGAGGCCGAGCTGCCGCCGCCGGGCTTCGAGGTCGCGCCGCCCGGGTCCGGCGAGGCCGGGGCGGAGGACTGCCCGGGCGCGGGCGCGCCGGACGAGGCCGACGGGGACGGAGCGGCGGCGGGGTCCCGGTCGGGCGATGCGGAGGCCGGCGCGGCCACGCTGTCGGAGACGGAGGCGGCGTCGTCCAGCGGCACGATCGCGTACGCGGTCGCCGAGAGGGCGACCACCGCGGCCGAGCCGAGGACGGTACGGCGCAACCGCCTGCGCCGCTCGGCCCGGCGCTGGGCGCGGGGGCCGAGGGCGGAGCGTCGACCGGTGGAATGGCCTGCCGGCATCGTGAACCCTTTGTTCGGCAATATCTTCATGATCTTCACGAACGTGTTCATGGAAATGCTCGTGAATGTCGTGTTTCGGTAGGCCTTGTCAGGCCCTACCGGCCAGTCAACGCGGACGCGCGGGCTCCGCGTAACTGTCCTTCGGGCCAGTTGTGCCCCCGGCGGTGGGGCGTGGGGGCGCCTGCGAGAATGGCCCGGTATCAGCCCACCCGCACCGCACCGCACCTGAGGGGCCAACGCCAGTGACCCGCGCTTCCCTGGACAAGCAGCCGCACGAAGTCGCCTCCATGTTCGACGGTGTGGCGGCGAACTACGATCTCACCAACGACGTCCTCTCCCTCGGGCAGGCCCGCCTGTGGCGCAAGGAGGTCGCCAAGGCGGTCGGTGCGCGTCCGGGGCACACGGTGCTGGACCTGGCCGCCGGAACCGCGACCTCCTCGCTGCCGTTCGCCGCGACCGGCGCCTACGTCGTCCCCTGCGACTTCTCCCTCGGCATGCTCCGCGAGGGCAAGAAGCGGCACGCCTGGCTGCCGCTGACCGCGGGCGACGCGACGAAGCTGCCGTTCAAGGACGACGTCTTCGACACCGTGACGATCTCCTTCGGGCTGCGCAACGTCCAGGACACCGACGCCGCGCTGCGCGAGCTGTACCGGGTGACGAAGCCCGGCGGCCAGGTCGTCATCTGCGAGTTCTCCCAGCCGACCTGGGCGCCGTTCCGCACGGTGTACGTGGAGTACCTGATGCGCGCCCTGCCGCCGGTGGCCCGCGCCGTGTCCTCCAACCCCGACGCGTACGTGTACCTCGCCGAGTCGATCCGCGAGTGGCCGGACCAGCCGGCGCTGGCCGGGCTGCTGCAGAAGGCCGGCTGGTCCAAGGTCGCCTGGCGCAACCTGAGCGGCGGGATCGTCGCGCTGCACCGCGGTTCCAAGGCGTAGGAGGCGTGGACTACCAGGCCCTCCTGGAGCAGATCGCGGCGGACGTCGCCCCGTTGGTGGGCAGCGGCACACCGGCCGAGTACATCCCGGCGCTCGCGTCCGTGGATCCCGGGCAGTTCGGGATGGCCGTCGCCGATCTCGACGGCAACGTCTTCGGGGTGGGGGACTGGCAGGTTCCGTTCTCCGCCCAGTCCATCACCAAGGTCTTCGCCCTGGCCCTGGCGCTGGCCGAGGGCGGCGACAGCCTGTGGGAGCGGGTCGGCCGCGAGCCGTCGGGCAACCCGTTCAACTCCCTCGTGCAGCTGGAGTACGAGAACGGGATCCCGCGCAATCCGTTCATCAACGCGGGCGCGCTCGTGGTCACCGACCGGCTGCAGACCCTGACGGGCGACGCGAGCAGCGAGCTCCTGAAGTTCCTCCAGGAGGAGAGCGGCAACCCGGACCTCGGCTTCGACGCGGAGGTGGCGGCCTCGGAGCACGAGCACGGGGACCGCAATGCCGCGCTGGCCCATTTCATGGCCTCGTACGGGAACATCGACAACCCCGTGCCGGCGCTGCTGGACCACTACTTCTGGCAGTGCTCGATCGAGATGTCCTGCGCGGACCTGGCGCGGGCGGGGCGCTTCCTGGCCCGCCACGGGCTGCGCGCGGACGGCTCCCGCCTCCTCACGCGCAGCGAGGCGAAGCAGGTCAATGCGGTGATGCTGACCTGTGGGACGTACGACGCGGCGGGGGAGTTCGCGTACCGCGTCGGCCTGCCGGGCAAGAGCGGCGTGGGCGGCGGGATCGTGGCGGTCGTCCCGGGCCGCTGCACGCTGGCCGCGTGGAGCCCGGGCCTCGACCTCCACGGCAACTCCGTCGCGGCGGCAGCCGCCCTCGACCGCTTCACGACCCTGACGGGCCTTTCCGTCTTCTGACCGCCCGCCCGCTCCCCGGAGCCGGCGGGGGTCACTCCGGGGCGAGGGACAGTTCGTAGCGGCGGCCGTAGCGGACTGCGTTCGGCAGGAGGAAGCGCTCCGCGAGCTTCATGCCCAGCCGCTCCGCGACCGCGATCGAGCGCCTGTTCTCGTCGTTGATCATCGCCACCACCTTCGGAACGCCCGCCTCCCGCAGCCGGTCGAGGGTGGCCAGCGCCGCGGCGTACGCGTAGCCCCGGCCCCAGGCGGAGCGGGCCAGGCGCCAGCCGATCTCGATCTCGCCCACCGGGCCCCACTCCTTCTCCGCCGGCCACGGCTGCGCGCCCGTGAAGCCGATCACCGCACCCTCCGCGTCCAGCAGCGTCCACAGGCAGTAGCCGAGCAGTGCGTCGTGCATCCGCTGCCGCGCGGTGAACTCCTCGTACAGGGACAGCTCGGCGGGGCCGCCGAGGAACTCCATGACATCGGGGTCGTCGAAGACCCCGTGCCAGGCCCGCGCGTCCTCATCGGTGGGCACGCGCAGCTGTACGACGGGGAGCGAGGCGGGCGAAGCAGGCGAGGTGGTCATCGGGGGGCAGCCCTTCGGGTTCGTGATCTCTCTCGCTGCATAGACTGCACATGTCCTGTGCCGTTGGGCACCCCTTATCGAGCCTTCGGGAGACCCCGCAGTGACCGAGCCCCTCTCCGAACACTCCGCGGATGTGATCGTCGTCGGAGCCGGGCCCGCCGGCTCGACCACCGCCTACTACCTCGCCAAGGCCGGACTGGACGTCCTGCTGCTGGAGAAGACGGCCTTCCCGCGCGAGAAGGTCTGCGGCGACGGCCTGACCCCGCGCGCCACCAAGCAGCTGGTGGCGATGGGCATCGACATCTCCGAAGAGGCCGGCTGGCTCCGCAACAAGGGCCTGCGGATCATCGGCGGCGGCCAGCGGCTCCAGCTGGACTGGCCGGAACTCGCCTCCTTCCCGGACTACGGACTGGTCCGCAAGCGCGACGACTTCGACGAGACCCTGGCCCGCCAGGCCCAGAAGGCCGGCGCGCGCCTGTACGAGCGCTGCACCGTCGGCGAGCCCGTCCGCGACCCGCGCACCGGCCACATCACCGGCGTGCACGCCAAGCTGGGCGAGGAGAAGACCCCGGTCACCTTCAGCGCCCCGCTGGTCGTGGCCGCCGACGGCAACTCCTCCCGTCTGTCGCTGGCGATGGGCCTGCACCGGCGCGAGGACCGCCCGATGGGCGTCGCGGTCCGGACGTACTTCACCTCGCCCCGGCACGACGACGACTACCTCGAGTCCTGGCTGGAGCTGTGGGACCGGCGCGGTCCGCAGGACCGGCTGCTGCCCGGCTACGGCTGGATCTTCGGCATGGGCGACGGCACGTCCAACGTCGGCCTCGGCATCCTCAACTCCTCCTCCGCCTTCAAGGAGCTGGACTGGCGCGAGGTCCTCAAGGCCTGGTGCGCGTCCATGCCGGCGGACTGGGGCTACACCCCCGAGAACATGACGCAGCCGATCCGCGGCGCGGCCCTGCCGATGGCCTTCAACCGGCAGCCGCACTACACCAAGGGCCTGCTGCTGGTCGGTGACGCGGGCGGACTCGTCAACCCGTTCAACGGCGAGGGCATCGCGTATGCGATGGAATCGGGGCAGATCGCGGCCGACGTCATCGTGCAGGCGCACGCCCGGGCCACTCCGGCCCAGCGCGAACTGGCGCTGCACAGCTACCCGAAGGTGCTCAAGGAGACCTACGGCGGCTACTACACGCTCGGCCGCGCCTTCGTGAAGCTGATCGGCAACCCGAAGGTCATGAAGGTCGCCACCCAGCGCGGCCTGACCCACCCGGTCCTGATGAAGTTCACGCTGAAGATGCTCGCCAACCTGACCGACCCGGCGGGCGGCGACGCGATGGACCGCATCATCAACGGCCTCTCGAAGGTGGCCCCCAAGGCCTGAGCCGCGCTGCGCCGAGGAGCGGGCCGGGCCGGGATTCCACCGGTCCGGCCCGCTTCGTCACTCCCGGCCCCGCCGGGTCCGGTCCCCGTGGGCCGGCTGCCGCGGGCCGTGGACCGTCCGTACGCAGCGGGCCACCAGCACCGTCCCCCACACCAGCAGCGCGCACGCAACGGCCCAGCCGAGCCCCAGAATGACGGGATGTCCGGGTTTGTGCCACGGGCGGGTGGTGTTCAGCAGCCAGCCGCCGATGGCGAGCAGGAAGAGCCCGGCGGCGGCGGGTACGGCCGTCGGGTCGGCGCCCTCCCCGCCGGAGCCGTGTTCCTCGTACGCGTCGGTCATTGCGGTCCGGCACCTCCTGGCCTGAATCGGGCGCTGCGCACCGCCATCCTCTCAGGGCGCCGGCGAACGCGGAAAGGGCCGGCACTCCGCCCCCGAGCGGGGGAGTGCCGGCCCTCGGGCCGTGCCGAGACGTGCCTGAGACGCGCCTGAGAGGGGCTCAGGAGCCCCTGGGGAACCTCAGGGGACGTCAGGGGGTCAGAGGACGCGGCGGGCGCCCGTCGGCGGGTCGTAGCTCAGGGAGCGCTCGACGATGCCCGTGCCGGAGTTCTGGGCGCCCACGAACTTGCCGCCGCCGACGTAGATGGCGACGTGGTAGGCGCTGCCGCTGGGGCCCCAGTACAGGATGTCGCCCGGCTGCAGGGCGCTCAGGGAGACCGCGGAGCCCCTCGTGGACTGGTCCTGCGACACGCGCGGCAGGGAGACGCCGGCCTGGCGGTAGGCGGCCTGGACGAGACCGGAGCAGTCGAAGGAGTACGGGCCGGTACCGCCCGAGATGTACGCCTTGCCGACCTGCGCGCGGGCGAAGTTGACGATGGCGGCGGCGGAGCCGGCGGCCGGGGCGGCCACGGTGTCCTCGTCGTTGGACGCGGCGGTGCTCTGCAGCGAGCCGCGGGCGGAGCTGCGGGTGGCGCGCTCGGCCACGGCCTTGCGGTCCGCCTCCTCCTTCGCCTTCTTCTCGGCGTCGGCCTTCTCGGCGTCTTCCTTGGCCTTCTTCGCCTCGGCGGCGGCGCCGGTGCGCGCCTGCTCCTCCTGGGAGCGCAGCTCACCGGTGACGGCGGCGGCGGCCGTGTTCTCGGCGGCGGTGGTGACGGCGGAGGAGACGTCGGCGGCCAGGTCCAGGTTCAGGACCGGCATTTCGAGCGTCGTCTCGGTCACGGGCTCGGACGGGGACGCGCTCGCCGTGCCGGCCATCGCCAGGGTGCTGAGGACGCCACCGGCAACTCCGGCGCGGACCGCGAGCTTCGAGGCGCTGCGACGGGGCTTCCGGTGGCTGGGTATGTGAGCGGTGTGGGACATGAGGACAACCGCTATCAGGGCGTCCGGGGTCCCTTCAAGAAACGTGGTCTGCGCCACAGTTGCGCGCGAAGCGGGCTAACCGGGCGCGTCGCGCGTCTTATTGACGCCGTAACGGACGTATCGGACACCCCTTCATAAGGCTGTGATCAAGGGGTTTCCGCAATAAGTCCGAATTGATCTGCGGCCTACCATCCCTGCGCACAGATGGCCAAGCCCTCTTTCGGAACCAAGAATTCGACGTGGCGCAGGTCACAGGAATGTCTCGCTGTGAGGGCGCTGTGGCCTGTCCGTGACCCAGCCGTGAAGTTGCCGTGCGGTGGGACCCGGCGCTCGTGAACGTGTGCACGCGTCCACTCCCGTCCCCGGGGGCTCCCCCGACCGGGCGACGCGGCTTCCTTTACCCTGCAAGGCTTGATGGCGCAAATTTGCCTGCACCCGACATCGTTTGATAGTGCCGCCCGCCTTCTACCTGCGGTAACGGGGTCGGATGTCACCTTTGGTGATCATGTGGATGCTTCGCGTATGAAGATCACAGCTCATCGGACTTCATGATCGTTCGTCAGGTGGTGGAGATCACAAACTCCTTGTTGTTACCCGTGTCGCAGATCACAGACCGACGGGCATAAGATGCGCAGCAGTCCGGCTTGTGAACTGCCTCACATGCAAGTGCTCGATCACAGCGTGATCTTCGCGAGGCGGCTCGCTCGGCGCCGGCACAGCGGTCCAACGGTCAAGGACGACTGGAAGGAGCGAGGAGCGTGAATGCGTACGCGCCCATCCTCGTGCTCGGCGCCCTCGGCGCAGGGTTTGCGATCTTCTCCGTGGTCATGGCCACGCTGATCGGCCCAAAACGGTACAACCGGGCGAAGCTCGAGGCGTACGAGTGCGGCATCGAGCCGACGCCCACGCCGGCCGGCGGCGGTCGCTTCCCCATCAAGTACTACCTGACGGCGATGCTGTTCATCGTCTTCGACATCGAAGTTGTCTTCCTCTACCCCTGGGCCGTCACCTTCGACTCCCTGGGGATCTTCGGGCTCGTCGAGATGCTGCTCTTCGTGCTCACCGTCTTCGTCGCCTACGCCTACGTGTGGCGCCGCGGCGGCCTGGAATGGGACTGAGGGGCTGAATTTCCCATGGGACTGGAAGAGAAGCTGCCGAGCGGCTTTCTGCTGACCACCGTCGAACAGGCCGCGGGCTGGGTGCGCAAGTCATCCGTCTTCCCCGCGACCTTCGGCCTGGCCTGTTGCGCCATCGAGATGATGACCACCGGAGCGGGCCGGTACGACCTCGCCCGCTTCGGCATGGAGGTCTTCCGCGGCTCCCCGCGCCAGGCCGATCTGATGATCGTGGCCGGCCGGGTCAGCCAGAAGATGGCGCCGGTGCTGCGGCAGGTGTACGACCAGATGCCCGCTCCCAAATGGGTCATCTCCATGGGGGTTTGTGCATCTTCGGGCGGAATGTTCAACAACTACGCGATCGTCCAGGGCGTCGACCACATCGTCCCCGTGGACATCTATCTGCCCGGCTGCCCGCCCCGCCCCGAGATGCTGATCGACGCGATCCTCAAGCTCCACCAGAAGATCCAGGGCGGAAAGCTCGGCGTGAACCGGGAAGAGGCGGCCCGCGAGGCGGAGGCGGCGGCCCTCAAGGCGCTTCCCACGATCGAGATGAAGGGGCTGCTCCGGTGAGCGACACGAGCGAAAACACCCCGGGCACCGGCGACAACGGCAACGGGAACAACGTTCCTGCCCCGAGGGGCTCCGCCGGCGGCCCCGAGGTGATCGGCGTCCGCAAGGGCATGTTCGGGGCCCGGGGCGGCGGTGACACCAGCGGCTACGGCGGCCTCGTCCGCACCGTGGCCATGCCCGGCGCGAGCCACCGCCCGTACGGCTCCTACTTCGACGAGGTCGTCGACGAGCTCGAAGGGGCACTGGAGGAGCAGGACCTGCTCCCGGAGAACGCGATCGAGAAGGTCGTCGTCGACCGGGGCGAGCTGACGCTCCACATCGCCCGCGAGCACCTCGTCCGCGTCGCGAAGACCCTGCGCGACGACCCGGCCCTGCGCTTCGAGCTCTGCACCGGCGTCTCGGGGGTCCACTTCCCCGACGACAAGAGCCGCGAGCTGCACGCCGTCTACCACCTGCGCTCCATCACCCACGGCCGGGTGGTGCGCCTGGAGGTGGGCACCCCGGACGCCGACCCGCACATCCCGTCGCTCGTCTCCGTCTACCCGACGAACGACTGGCACGAGCGCGAGACCTACGACTTCTTCGGCCTGGTCTTCGACGGGCACCCGGCGCTCACCCGGATCATGATGCCGGACGACTGGCAGGGCTTCCCGCAGCGCAAGGACTACCCGCTCGGCGGCATCCCCATCGAGTACAAGGGCGCCCAGATCCCGGCTCCCGACCAGCGGAGGTCGTACAGCTGATGTCTACGTCAAACCACGCCTCCGCTCGCGAGACGACCGAAGGCACCGTGTACACCGTCACCGGCGGCGACTGGGACGAGATCGTCCAGTCCGCCGCCAAGGCCGACGACGAGCGGATCGTCGTCAACATGGGTCCGCAGCACCCGTCCACCCACGGAGTGCTCCGGCTGATCCTGGAGATCGACGGGGAAACGGTCACGGAGGCCCGCTGCGGCATCGGCTACCTGCACACCGGCATCGAGAAGAACCTCGAATTCCGGAACTGGACGCAGGGCACCACCTTCGTGACGCGCATGGACTACCTGACGCCGTTCTTCAACGAGACGGCGTACTGCCTCGGCGTCGAGAAGCTGCTCGGCATCACCGACCAGATCCCGGACCGCGCCACCGTCATCCGCGTCCTGCTGATGGAGCTCAACCGGCTCTCCTCCCACCTGGTGTGCATCGCCACCGGCGGCATGGAGCTGGGCGCGACCACGATCATGATCTACGGCTTCCGCGACCGCGAGCTGATCCTCGACATCTTCGAGCTGATCACCGGCCTGCGCATGAACCACGCGTTCGTCCGCCCCGGCGGACTCGCCCAGGACCTGCCCCCGGGCGCCGTCGACCAGCTGCGCGACTTCCTCAAGACCATGAAGAAGAACCTGCCGGAGTACGACAAGCTCGCCACCGGCAACCCCATCTTCAAGGCCCGCATGCAGGACGTCGGCTACCTCGACCTCACCGGCTGCATGGCGCTCGGCGCCACCGGCCCGATCCTGCGCTCCGCCGGCCTGCCGCACGACCTGCGCAAGGCGGATCCGTACTGCGGCTACGAGACCTACGAGTTCGACGTGCCGACCACCGAGACCTGCGACTCCTACGGGCGCTTCCTGGTCCGCCTGGAGGAGATGCGCCAGTCCCTGCGGATCGTCGAGCAGTGCCTGGAACGGCTCGAGCCGGGCCCGGTCATGGTCGCCGACAAGAAGATCGCCTGGCCGGCGCAGCTCGCGATGGGCCCGGACGGCCTCGGCAACTCGCTCGACCACATCAAGAACATCATGGGCACCTCCATGGAGGCCCTCATCCACCACTTCAAGCTGGTGACCGAGGGCTTCCGGGTGCCGGCCGGACAGGCCTACGCGGCCGTCGAGTCCCCGAAGGGCGAACTCGGCGTCCACGTCGTCTCCGACGGCGGCACCCGCCCCTACCGGGTCCACTTCCGCGACCCGTCCTTCACCAACCTGCAGGCCATGGCCGCGATGTGCGAGGGCGGCCAGGTCGCCGACGTCATCGTCGCCGTCGCCTCCATCGACCCCGTGATGGGAGGCGTCGACCGATGACAGCCAATCCGACCGGTCAAGGGGTGAGTCTGGGCATGCCCCAGCTTCCGGCCCCCGATTTCCCGGCCGACGTACGCGCCCGGCTCGAAGCGGACGCGAAGGAGGTCATCGCCCGCTACCCCGACAGCCGCTCCGCGCTGCTGCCGCTGCTGCACCTGACCCAGTCGGAAGAGGGGTACGTCTCCCGCACCGGCATCCGGTTCTGCGCCGAGGTCCTCGGGCTGACCACCGCCGAGGTCACCGCCGTCGCCACCTTCTACACGATGTACCGGCGGCGGCCCTCCGGCGACTACCAGGTCGGCGTCTGCACGAACACCCTGTGCGCGGTCATGGGCGGCGACGCCATCTTCGACGAGCTCAAGCAGCACCTCGGGGTCGGCAACAACGAGACCACCCCCGACGGCAAGGTGACCCTCGAGCACATCGAGTGCAACGCGGCCTGCGACTACGCCCCCGTGGTGATGGTCAACTGGGAGTTCTTCGACAACCAGACCCCCGAGTCCGCCAAGGCGATGGTCGACGACCTGATCGCCGGCCGTCCCGTCGCGCCGACCCGGGGCGCGCCGCTGTGCACGTACAAGGAGACCGCCCGGATCCTGGCCGGCTTCCCGGACGCGCGCGAGGGTGTGGTCGAGGCGAGCGGCGGCGCCGGCCCCGCCTCCCTGATCGGCCTGCGCATCGCGCGCGGCGAGAGCACGCAGCTCGGCAAGGTCGTGCACCCGCGTGGTGAGGCTTCGGCTGCCACCGAGGAGGGGGAGTGATGACGGTGACTGCCGAAATGCATGAGAACGGCGCCCCGGAGAAGCTGCTGGCGCCCGTGCTGTCGGCGTTCTGGGACGAGCCGCAGTCGTGGACGCTGGACACCTACCGGCGGCACGAGGGGTACGAGGGCCTGCGCAAGGCGCTCGCGATGACCCCGGACGATCTCATCGCATACGTGAAGGACTCCGGTCTGCGCGGCCGCGGCGGCGCGGGCTTCCCCACCGGAATGAAGTGGCAGTTCATCCCGCAGGGCGACGGAAAGCCGCACTACCTCGTCGTGAACGCGGACGAGTCGGAGCCGGGAACCTGCAAGGACATCCCCCTTCTCTTCGCCAACCCACATTCCCTCATCGAGGGAATGATCATTGCCTGCTACGCGATCCGGTCGGAGCACGCCTTCATCTACCTGCGCGGCGAGGTCGTGCCGGTACTGCGGCGCCTGCACGAGGCGGTGCGCGAGGCGTACGAGGCCGGCTACCTCGGGGAGAACGTTCTCGGGAGCGGACTGAAGCTCGACATCACGGTGCACGCGGGGGCGGGCGCGTACATCTGCGGCGAGGAGACGGCACTCCTCGACTCCCTCGAAGGCCGGCGCGGTCAGCCCCGGCTGCGTCCCCCCTTCCCCGCCGTCGAGGGGCTCTACGCGTGCCCCACTGTCGTCAACAACGTGGAGTCGATCGCCTCGGTTCCCGCGATCCTGAACAAGGGCAAGGACTGGTTCAAGTCGATGGGGACCGAGAAGTCCCCCGGCTTCACCCTGTACTCGCTCTCAGGGCACGTCGCCGGACCCGGCCAGTACGAGGCCCCGCTCGGCATCACCCTGCGCCAGCTGCTCGACATGAGCGGCGGGATGCGCCCCGGGCACCGGCTGAAGTTCTGGACCCCGGGCGGCTCGTCCACCCCCATGTTCACGGACGAGCACCTGGACGTCCCGCTGGACTACGAGGGCGTCGGCGCGGCCGGCTCCATGCTCGGCACCAAGGCCCTCCAGTGCTTCGACGAGACGACCTGCGTGGTGCGGGCCGTCACCCGCTGGACCGAGTTCTACGCCCACGAGTCCTGCGGCAAGTGCACCCCCTGCCGCGAAGGCACGTACTGGCTGGTCCAGTTGCTGCGCGACATCGAGGCCGGCAAGGGCGTCATGTCCGACCTCGACAAGCTGAACGACATCGCCGACAACATCAACGGCAAGTCGTTCTGCGCGCTCGGCGACGGCGCCGCCAGCCCGATCTTCTCCTCGCTCAAGTACTTCCGCGAGGAGTACGAGCAGCACATCACGGGCAAGGGCTGCCCCTTCGACCCCAGGAAGTCGACCCTCTGGGCTGACACGGAGGTGAACGCATGACCGTCACCACTAATGCTCCGACCGGTGGCGGAGAGGCCGCCGTACCGCCCGAGGACCTGGTGTCCCTGACCATCGACGGCATCGAACTGTCGGTGCCCAAGGGGACCCTGGTCATCCGGGCCGCCGAGCAGATCGGCATCGAGATCCCGCGGTTCTGCGACCACCCCCTCCTCGACCCGGTCGGCGCCTGCCGCCAGTGCATCGTCGAGGTCGAGGGCCAGCGCAAGCCGATGGCGTCCTGCACCATCACCTGCACCGACGGCATGGTCGTCAAGACGCAGCTGACCTCCCCGGTCGCCGAGAAGTCCCAGCGCGGCGTGATGGAGCTGCTGCTCATCAACCACCCGCTGGACTGCCCGGTCTGCGACAAGGGCGGCGAGTGCCCGCTGCAGAACCAGGCGATGTCCCACGGGCAGAGCGACTCGCGTTTCGAGGGCAAGAAGCGCACGTACGAGAAGCCGGTCCCGATCTCCACCCAGGTGCTGCTCGACCGCGAGCGGTGCGTGCTGTGCGCGCGCTGCACCCGGTTCTCGACCCAGGTGGCCGGCGACCCGATGATCGAGCTGCTCGAGCGCGGCGCGCTCCAGCAGGTCGGCATCGGCGAGGGCGACCCCTTCGAGTCGTACTTCTCCGGCAACACCATCCAGATCTGCCCCGTCGGCGCCCTCACCTCGGCCGCCTACCGGTTCCGCTCCCGCCCGTTCGACCTCGTCTCCTCCCCGAGCGTGTGCGAGCACTGCGCGGGCGGCTGCGCGACCCGGACCGACCACCGCCGCGGCAAGGTGCTGCGCCGGATGGCCGCCGAGGACCCCGAGGTCAACGAGGAGTGGATCTGCGACAAGGGCCGCTTCGGGTTCCGCTACGCGCAGCGCCCCGACCGGCTCACCACCCCGCTGGTGCGCGGCACGGACGGGGTCCTCGCCCCGGCCAGCTGGCCCGAGGCCCTGGAGGCCGCGGCCGCCGGACTCGCCGCCGCGCGCGGCCGGGCCGGGGTCCTGACCGGCGGGCGGCTCACCGTCGAGGACGCGTACGCGTACGCCAAGTTCGCCCGCGTCGTCCTCGACACCAACGACATCGACTTCCGGGCCCGGATCCACAGCGCGGAGGAGGCCGAGTTCCTCGCCGCCACCGTCGCCGGCACCGGGAAGGACCTCGACGGCCGCGGTGTGACGTACGCGAAGCTGGAGGCGGCGCCCGCCGTCCTGCTCGCCGGCATCGAGTCCGAGGAGGAGGCCCCCGGCGTCTTCCTGCGGCTGCGCAAGGCCCACCGCAAGCACAAGCAGCGGACCTTCGCCCTCGCCCCGTACGCCACCCGCGGCCTGGAGAAGGCGGGCGGCACCCTGCTGGCCGCCGCCCCCGGCACCGAGCCCGAGTGGCTCGACGCGCTGGCCACCCGGACCGGCCTGGAGGCCGGCGGGGCCGGGGCCGCCGACGCGCTGCGGCAGGCCGGCGCGGTCATCGTCGTCGGGGAGCGCCTCGCCGGGGTGCCCGGCGCGCTGACCGCCGCCGTACGGGCCGCCGCGGCCACCGGCGCGCAGCTGGTGTGGATCCCGCGCCGGGCCGGTGAGCGGGCCGCCGTCGAGGCGGGCGCGCTGCCGTCCCTGCTGCCGGGGGCCCGTCCGGCCACCGATCCGCGGGCCCGCGACGAGGTCGCCACCGCCTGGGGGCTGGACGAGCTCCCGCACCGCTACGGCCGTGACACCGGCCAGATCGTCGAGGCCGCGGCCGGCCGCGAGCTCTCGGCCCTGCTGGTCGCCGGCGTCGAGGTCGCGGACCTGCCGGATCCGGCCCGGGCGCTGGTCGCCCTCCAGGAGGCCTTCGTGGTCTCGCTGGAACTGCGGCCCGGCCAGGTCACCGACCACGCCGACGTGGTCTTCCCGGTCGCCGCGGTCGCCGAGAAGGCCGGCGCGTTCATCAACTGGGAGGGCAGGGTCCGGCCGTTCGAGGCCGCGCTCAAGCCCGACCAGATGACCCGCAGGCTCGCCCCCGCCGACGCCCGCGTGCTGCACATGCTGGCCGACGCGGCCGACCGGCCGATCGCGCTGCCCGACGTACACGCCGTACGCCGCGAGCTCGACGCGCTCGGCCCGTGGACCGGGGAGCGGGCCGCAGGGCAGTCCGCGGACACCGCGCCGCTGCCCCGCCCCGGGGCGGGCGAAGCGGTCCTCGCGGGCCACCGGCTCCTCCTCGACCAGGGCCGGCTCCAGGAGGGCGACGACGCCCTGGCCGGCACCCGGCACGAGGCGAGCGCCCGGCTCTCGGCCGCCACGGCCGCCGAGACCGGCGTCAAGGACGGCGACGTCCTCGCGGTGACCGGCCCGGCCGGCTCGGTGGAACTGCCGCTGCGGATCACCGAGATGCCGGACCGCGTGGTCTGGCTCCCGCTGAACTCCACCGGCCACGGCGTCCTCGCCGACACCGGGGCCCACCCGGGCACCCTCGTACGGATCGGCCCGGCGACCCCGGCCGACAGCAGCGGCACCCCTGCGGAGGTGGGCGCGTGAACGCGGTACAGCTCGCGGCCGAGGACCTCTCCCTGTTCGGCAGGGACGTCTGGTGGCTGGTCGTCGTCAAGGCGGTGTTCTGCTTCGCCTTCCTGATGGTGACCGTGCTCTTCTCCATCGTGTGGGAGCGCAAGGTCGTCGCCTGGATGCAGCTGCGCATCGGCCCCAACCGGCACGGGCCCTGGGGCATGCTCCAGTCGCTCGCCGACGGCGTGAAGCTGATGCTCAAGGAAGACATCATCGTCAAGCGGGCCGACAAGGTGGTGTACGTCCTGGCCCCGATCATCGCGGCGATCCCGGCCTTCATGGCCATCGCGGTGATCCCCTTCGGCCCGGCCGACGACGAGGTCTCGATCTTCGGCCAGCGCACCACGATGCAGCTCACCGACCTGCCCATCGCGATGCTCTACATCCTCGCGGTCGCCTCCGTCGGCATCTACGGCATCGTCCTGGCCGGCTGGTCCTCGGGCTCGACGTACCCGCTGCTCGGCGGCCTGCGCTCCTGCGCGCAGATGATCTCGTACGAGATCGCGATGGGCGCGGCCTTCGCCTCCGTCTTCCTCTACTCCGGGTCGATGTCGACCTCGGCGATCGTGGAGGCGCAGGCCGACCGCTGGTACATCGTGCTGCTGCCGGTCTCGTTCATCATCTACGTGATCACGATGGTCGGCGAGACGAACCGGGCGCCGTTCGACATGCCGGAGTCCGAGGGCGACCTCGTCGGCGGCTTCAACACCGAGTACTCCTCCATCAAGTTCGCGCTGTTCATGCTGGCGGAGTACGTCAACATGGTCACCGTCTCGGCGGTCTCGGTCACCCTCTTCCTCGGCGGCTGGCGGGCCCCGTACCCGATCAGCCACTTCTGGGAGGGCGCGAACCACGGCTGGTGGCCGATGCTCTGGTTCGTCATCAAGGTCCAGCTGCTGCTGTTCTTCTTCATCTGGCTGCGCGGCACGCTGCCCCGCGTGCGCTACGACCAGCTGATGAAGCTCGGCTGGAAGGTCCTGATCCCGGTCTCCGTGGTCTGGCTGATGCTGGTGGCGACCGTCCGGGCGCTGCGCAACGAGAACTACGACTTCTCGGAGATCGTCCTGTACGTCGGCGGCGCCGTCGTCGCGATCCTGCTGCTGTCCTTCGTCGCGGACCTCTTCCGCGACCGGAAGGAGAAGGCGGCCGCCCAGCAGGCCGACGAGGCCTCCGCGGCCGAACCGTTCGACCCGCTGGCGGGCGGGTTCCCCGTACCGCCCAAGCCCGGCCAGCACCTGGCACCCGTACCTCGCAGGCGGCCCCGCAGTGAGCGGGAGCTGATTGTCAGTGGCGGGACGAATACTGACAGTGACCGAGAGGAGGGTGCTGAGAATGCCTGACGCGGAGCGGAACGAGAAGAACGAGAAGAACGACACCTGGCAGAACCCGGTGGCCGGCTTCGGCGTGACCTTCAAGGCCATGTTCAAGAAGCGCCTCACCGAGCAGTACCCGGAGCAGCAGAAGACGACCGCTCCGCGCTTCCACGGACGGCACCAGCTGAACCGGCACCCGGACGGTCTGGAGAAGTGCATCGGGTGCGAGCTGTGCGCCTGGGCCTGTCCCGCCGACGCCATCTACGTGGAGGGCGCGGACAACACCGAGGAGGAGCGGTACTCCCCGGGTGAGCGGTACGGCCGGGTCTACCAGATCAACTACGCCCGCTGCATCCTGTGCGGGCTGTGCATCGAGGCCTGCCCGACGCGGGCGCTGACGATGACGAACGAGTTCGAACTGGCCGACGCCAGCCGCGAATCGCTCATCTACACCAAGGAGCAGCTGCTCGCCGGCCTGACCGAGGGCATGGTGGAGTCGCCGCACTCGATCTTCCCCGGCATGGACGAGCAGGACTACTACCGCGGGCTGGTGACGGGGGCGGCTCCCGGGACGGTGCGCCAGACGGCCGTTTCGAAGGGCGAGCAGGCGGCGCCCTCCGAGGAGGTGCAGGCATGAGCGCCCTCGCAGCGGCCACCTCGACCTCCACGGGCGAGGCGGTCCAGTTCTGGGTCCTCGGCACCGTCGCCGTCATCGGCGCGCTGTCCACGATCCTGATGAAGAAGGCCGTGCACAGCGCGCTGAGCCTGGCCGGGACGATGATCATCCTGGCGGTCTTCTACCTCGCCAACGGGGCGTACTTCCTGGGCGTGGTCCAGGTCATCGTCTACACCGGCGCGATCATGATGCTCTTCCTCTTCGTGGTCATGCTCGTCGGCGTCACCGCCGCCGACTCGCTGAAGGAGACCCTCAAGGGGCAGCGCTGGCTGGCCGCCCTGTGCGGGCTCGGCTTCGGCGTCCTGCTGATCGCCGGCATCGCCAACGCCGGGCTCAGCCACTTCAACGGGCTCGGCCGGGTCAACTCCGCCGGGCACGTGGAGGGGCTGGCCACGCTGATCTTCACCAAGTACGTGTTCGCCTTCGAGATCACCGGCGCGCTGCTGATCACGGCCGCCGTCGGCGCGATGGTCCTCACCCACCGCGAGCGCACCGAGCGGGCCGCCACGCAGCGCGAGCTCGCCGAGCGGCGCGTGCGCGAGGGCGTGCAGCTCCCGCCGCTGCCCGCGCCCGGCGTCTACGCCCGGCACAACGCGGTGGACGTCGCCGGTCTGCTGCCGGACGGCACCCCGTCCGAGCTGACCGTCAACAAGACGCTGCGCGCCCGCGGCCAGATCCGGGACGTCTCCAGCGAGGCGCTGAACGACCTGAAGGCGCTGGAGCAGGCGTCGGCCGAGCGGCTCGGCCGTGAGGAGGCCTCGAAGTGAACCCGGTCAACTACCTGTACCTGTCGGCGCTGCTGTTCACCATCGGCGCCGCCGGAGTGCTGATCCGGAAGAACGCGATCGTGCTGTTCATGTGCATCGAGCTGATGCTCAACGCCTGCAACCTCGCCTTCGTCACCTTCTCCCGGATGCACGGCAACCTCGACGGCCAGATCATCGCCTTCTTCACGATGGTCGTCGCCGCCGCGGAGGTCGTGGTGGGCCTCGCGATCATCGTGTCGCTGTTCCGTACCCGCCACTCGGCCTCGGTCGATGACGCCAGCCTGATGAAGCTGTAAGGGGCGCTCACAGTGGAGAATCTGATTGGGCTGCTCATCGCGGCGCCCCTGCTCGGAGCGGCGGTGCTGCTCTGCGGCGGCCGCCGCCTCGACAAGGCCGGCCACTGGCTCGGCACCCTCCTCGCCGCCGCCTCCTTCGGGATCGGCGCGGCCCTGTTCGCGGACATGCTCGGACGCAGCGCCGACGACCGCACCCTGTACCAGAAGCTGTACACGTGGATCCCGGTCGAGGGCTTCCAGGCGGACGTCGCCTTCCAGCTCGACCAGCTGTCGATGAACTTCGTCCTGCTGATCACCGGGGTGGGCACGCTCATCCACGTGTACTCGATCGGGTACATGGAGCACGACGAGCGCCGCCGCCGCTTCTTCGGCTACCTCAACCTGTTCCTCGCGGCGATGCTGCTGCTGGTCCTCGCCGACAACTACCTGCTGCTGTACGTCGGGTGGGAGGGCGTCGGCCTCGCCTCGTACCTGCTCATCGGCTTCTGGCAGCACAAGCCCAGCGCGGCGACCGCCGCGAAGAAGGCCTTCCTGGTCAACCGGGTCGGCGACATGGGCCTGTCGATCGCGATCATGCTGCTGTTCACCACCTTCGGGACCTTCGCCTTCGGGCCGGTGTTCGCCTCCGTGGGCAACGCCACCGAGGGCAAGCTGACGGCGATCGCCCTGATGCTGCTGCTCGCCGCGTGCGGCAAGTCGGCCCAGGTGCCGCTGCAGTCCTGGCTCGGCGACGCGATGGAGGGCCCGACCCCGGTCTCGGCCCTGATCCACGCGGCGACCATGGTGACGGCGGGCGTGTACCTGATCGTCCGCTCGGCCGCCGTCTTCAACGGGGCGCCGGACGCCCAGCTGGTGGTCACCATCGTGGGCGCGGTCACGCTGCTCTTCGGTGCGATCGTCGGTTGCGCGAAGGACGACATCAAGAAGGCCCTCGCCGGGTCGACGATGTCGCAGATCGGCTACATGATCCTGGCGGCGGGCCTCGGCCCCGTCGGGTACGTCTTCGCGATCATGCACCTGGTGACGCACGGCTTCTTCAAGGCCGGCCTCTTCCTCGGCGCGGGTTCCGTCATGCACGGGATGAACGACGAGGTGGACATGCGCAAGTACGGCGCCCTGCGCAAGTACATGCCGGTCACCTTCGTCACCTTCGGCCTCGGCTACCTGGCGATCATCGGCTTCCCCGGTCTGTCCGGCTTCTTCTCCAAGGACATGATCATCGAGGCGGCCTTCGCCAAGGGCGGCACCCAGGGCTGGATCCTCGGCGGGGTCGCCCTGCTGGGTGCCGGCATCACCGCCTTCTACATGACCCGGGTCATGCTCCTCACCTTCTTCGGGGACAAGCGCTGGCAGCCGGACGCGAACGGCCACGACCCGCACCCGCACGAGTCCCCGAAGTCCATGACGATCCCGATGGTCATCCTGGCGTTCGGGTCGGTCTTCGCCGGCGCGTTCTTCGAGATCGGCGAGCGCTTCCTGAAGTGGCTGGAGCCCGTCACCGGTTACGAGCACGGCAACTCGCCGGTCAGCGCCATGACGGTGACCGCGTCCACCATGGTCGTCCTGGTCGTCGGCGTCGGCATCGCCTGGTCGATGTACGGCCGCAGGCCCGTGCCGGTGCTCGCTCCGCGCGGCTCGCTCCTCACCCGGGCGGCCCGGCGGGACCTGCTCCAGGACGACTTCAACCACGTCGTGCTGGTGCGCGGCGGGGAGCACCTGACCCGCTCGCTCGTGTACGTCGACCACAGCCTGGTCGACGGGGTGGTCAACGGGACGGCCGCCTCGGTCGGCGGACTGTCGGGCCGGCTGCGCAAGCTGCAGAACGGCTACGCCCGCAGCTACGCGGTCTCGATGTTCGGGGGCACGGCGATCCTCATCGCCGCGACCCTGCTGATGAGGGCGGTGTGAGATGAGTTTCCCGCTTCTGACGGTGACGGCCGCGGTCCCCGCGGTCGGCGCCGTCCTGACGGCGGCCGTCCCGGCCGCCCGCAGGACCGCCGCCAAGTGGCTGGCGCTGCTGTTCTCGCTGGCGACGCTGGCCCTGGCCGTGCTCGTCGCGGTCCGTTTCGAACCCGGTGGCGCCCGCTACCAGCTCACCGAATCACACGCCTGGATCGCCGACTTCGGCGTCCGCTACGAACTGGGCGTCGACGGCATCGGGGTGGCGCTGATCGCGCTCACCGCCCTGCTGATCCCGTTCGTGATCGCGGCCGGCTGGAACGACGCCGACCCCCTGGAGACGCAGTCCACGCGCTGGCGGCCGACACAGGGCTTCTTCGCCCTGATCCTGCTGGTCGAGGCGATGGTGATCATCTCCTTCGAGGCCACCGACGTCTTCCTCTTCTACATCTTCTTCGAAGCCATGCTCATCCCGATGTACTTCCTCATCGGCGGCTTCGGGGACCGGGCCCACACGGGGTCCGACGAGAACGCGGCCGCGCAGCGCTCGTACGCGGCGGTCAAGTTCCTCCTGTACAACCTGGTCGGCGGCCTGATCATGCTGGCCGCGGTCATCGGGCTGTACGTGGTCGCCGGGAACTTCTCGCTCCAGGAGATCGCCGCCGCCCGGGCCGCGGGCACGCTCGACATGACGACCAACACCGAGCGGCTGCTGTTCCTCGGGTTCTTCTTCGCCTTCGCGGTGAAGGCCCCGCTGTGGCCGCTGCACACCTGGCTGCCGAACGCGATGGGCGAGTCCACCGCCCCGGTCGCCGTACTGATCACCGCGGTCGTCGACAAGGTCGGCACCTTCGCGATGCTCCGCTTCTGCCTCGGGCTGTTCCCCGACGCCAGCAAGTGGGCCACGCCGGTGATCCTCGTACTGGCCCTGATCAGCATCGTCTACGGCGCGCTGGTCGCGGTCGGGCAGCGGGACATCAAGCGGCTGGTCGCGTACGCCTCGATCTCCCACTTCGGGTTCATCATCATGGGCATCTTCGCGATGACCTCCCAGGGGCAGTCGGGCGCGACGCTGTACATGGTCAACCACGGGCTCTCGACGGCCGCGCTGATGCTGGTGGCCGGCTTCCTGATCTCGCGCCGCGGCTCCCGGCTCATCGCCGACTACGGCGGTGTGCAGAAGGTGGCCCCGGTACTGGCCGGCACCTTCCTGATCGGCGGCCTCGCCACCCTGTCGCTGCCGGGCCTCGCGCCCTTCGTCAGTGAATTCCTGGTCCTGGTCGGCACGTTCGCCCGGTACCCGGTCATCGGCATCATCGCCACCATCGGCATCGTGCTGGCCGCGCTCTACACCCTGGTGCTCTACCAGCGCACGATGACCGGTCCCGTGACGGAGGAGGTCCGCCCGATGAAGGACCTGCGCCTGCGGGAGGTACTGGTGGTCGCCCCGCTGATCGCGCTGCTGATCGCACTGGGCGTGTACCCGAAGCCGCTCACCGAGATCGTCAACCCGGCCGTGGAGTACACCATGTCCGACGTACACCAGAAGGACCCGAAGCCAGAGGTGGCCGTCGAGGCCAAGAACGGGGAGGCGGCGAAGTGAGCACCATGGCTGCTGCCCAAGGGCTGCTGACGCTGGCGGCCGCGGAACCGGCCGACCGGATCCCGGCCCCGCACATCGAGTACGCGCAGCTCGCGCCCACGCTGATCGTGGTGGGCGCGGCGATCGTCGGAGTCCTCGTCGAGGCCTTCGTACCGCGCAAGTCCCGCTACTACGTCCAGGTGTTCCTCGCCGTCGCCGCGCTGGCCTCGGCCTTCGCGGCGGTCGTCGGCCTGGCCGCCGGCGGGTACGCGAGCGACAAGGCGCACATCGCGGCGATGGGCGCGGTGGCCGTGGACGGCCCGGCGCTGTTCCTGCAGGGGACCATCCTGCTGGCCTCGATCGTCGCGGTCTTCACCTTCGCCGAGCGGCGCCTGGACCCGGCCGCACACGGCAACCGGGTGGACTCCTTCGCCGCGCAGGCTGCGTCCGTACCGGGCAGCGAGAGCGAGAAGGCCGCCGTCAAGGCGGGCTTCACCACCACCGAGGTCTTCCCGCTGGTGCTGTTCGCGATCTCCGGGATGCTGATCTTCCCGGCGGCCGACGACCTGCTGACGCTGTTCGTGGCCCTCGAGGTCTTCTCCCTCCCGCTGTACCTGCTCTGCGCCGTCGCCCGCCGCCAGCGGCTGATGTCGCAGGAGGCGGCGGTCAAGTACTTCCTGCTCGGGGCCTTCTCCTCGGCCTTCCTGCTCTTCGGCATCGCGCTGGTCTACGGGTACGCGGGCTCGGTCTCGTACGCGGCCATCGCCGACGTGGTCGACGGCACCGTCACGAAGATCGACCCGGCGCTCGCCGACACCATGGGCAACGACGCGCTGCTGCTGATCGGCGGCGCGCTGATCCTGATGGGCCTGCTCTTCAAGGTCGGCGCGGTCCCGTTCCACATGTGGACCCCGGACGTCTACCAGGGCGCTCCGACCCCGGTCACGGGATTCATGGCGGCGGCTACGAAGGTGGCCGCGTTCGGCGCGCTGCTGCGCCTGCTGTACGTGGTCCTCCCGGGCCTGCGGTGGGACTGGCGGCCGGTCATGTGGGGCGTGGCCATCGTGACGATGCTGGCCGGCGCGGTGATCGCGGTGACCCAGACCGACGTCAAGCGCCTGCTGGCGTACTCCTCGATCGCGCACGCGGGCTTCATCCTGGCCGGTGTGATCGCGACGTCGGCGCAGGGCGTCCAGTCCGTCCTCTTCTACCTGCTCGCCTACTCCTTCGTGACGATCGGCGCCTTCGCGGTGGTCACGCTGGTGCGCGACGCGGGCGGCGAGGCGACGCACCTGTCCAAGTGGGCGGGCCTGGGCCGCCGTTCCCCGATGACGGCGGCGGTCTTCGCGGTGTTCCTGCTGGCCTTCGCCGGCATCCCGCTGACGTCCGGCTTCGCCGGCAAGTTCGCCGTGTTCAAGGCGGCGGCGGAGGGCGGCGCGGGTGTGCTGGTCGTGGTCGGTGTCATCTCGTCCGCTATCGCCGCGTTCTTCTACATCCGGGTGATCGTCCTGATGTTCTTCAGCGAGCCCAAGCCGGACGGCCCGACGGTGGCCGTCCCGTCGCCGCTGACGATGACGACCATCGCGGTGGGCGTGGCGGTGACCCTGGTCCTGGGTGTGGCCCCGCAGTACTTCCTGGACCTGGCGGGCCAGGCGAGCACGTTCGTCCGCTGACGCCCGCGACACGACTGGGCCCGGCTCCCTTGGGGGGAGCCGGGCCCAGGTGCGTTTCCTCACCGGGCAGCCGTGAGGTCGAGGTCAATGCCGCACGGCACCGAAACTTCGAGCCGGTCACGGAAGATGCCGGTGGCCACGTACGCCTGTGTGGCCGGGTCGAGTTCGTACACGTGGACCACGGCTCGGCCGTCGTCGTTCTCCACCCGCCAGAGGTGCGGGATCTCGGCGCGGGCGTACTTGAGCGGCTTGCTGTGCCGGTCGCGCGGGAGGGAATCGAGGGAGACGACCTCGACGGCGAGCCGCACGAACTCTGCAGGAAGGCGGGTCTGCTCCATGCTCTGGATGGCAGCTTCGTCGACCACGATGACATCGGGCTCGAGCCGGTTGTGACGGTCGATGTCGATCGTGAACTCGCGCATGACCTCAAGCCTCGGTGGGATCAGCGCCTCGAGGCGGTAGTTGATGAAGCTGACCGTCCGCATGTGGAAGAGGGTCTGCGGACTCCTGAAGACCAGGCTTCCGTCGATCAGTTCGGTGTGCGGCGGCAAGTCGGGGAGAAGGTCGAGGTCGTCTGCCGTCCAGCCGACCGTAGGGGGGATCGGCCAGCGATATGCCGACTCGATGTCCTCGGGTTCCATGCAGGGGAGTCTCCCGGGCTCGCCGGACTATCGCCGGAGATCCTTCCGGGCCCGTCCACACGTGTGAACGGGCCCGGAATGTTGACGCCGTCAGTGGCGACTGGCATATGCGCGGACATCTGCGTCCGGATCCGAGGTGGCCGTGGCCAGGGCCGTGCGGGCCTCCGGGACGGTGCGGTGGGTCCGGAGGGAGAGGACGGCGGCCTTGCGGACGTCCGCGTTGTCGTCCTTCAGGGCCGAGGCCAGGGCCGGTACGGCCTGCTCCGGAACCGCGGCGGACAGCGCGGCGGCCGCGCCCGCGCGGACCTGCCAGGCCGGGTCGGCCAGGGCCGCCACCGCCGTCGCCGCGTAGGCGCCCGGGCAGCCCGTCGCCGCCAGCGCCGCCAGGGCCGCGGCGCGGACCAGCGGGTCCGGGTCCGTGAGGAGCGGGTCCAGCGGAGCCGGGGCCGGGGCGTGGACCGCCGCGAGGCCCTTGGCCAACGCGACCCGGACCTCCCGCGCCGGATCCGCCGCGGCCCGCGCGAGGGCGTCGACGGCGTCCACCGAGACCAGCGCCCGGACCGCGTGGATGCGGACCTCCGGGTCGGGGTCCGCGAGGGACTGCGCGTACAGGCCGGCGCCGCCGAGGCGCAGCGCGCGCAGGGCCTCCAGGGAGGCCGCTCGCACCACCGGATCCGGTACGGCCAGTGCCGCGCGCAGGGCGGCCCCCAGCTCCGGATCACCCGGCAGGACCTCCAGCAGCTCCCGCAGCGAGCCCGCGGCGGCCGCCCGTACCGCAGGGGCCGGGTCGGCCAGGGCGGCGGCCAGGGCCGGCCCGGCGCCGGCCGGGACGGTCTCGGTGACCACGCCGACGGCAGCGGCCCGCACCGCCGGATCGGCATCGGTGAGGTACGGGCGCAGGGCCGTCAGGTCCGGGGACTCCTCGGCGAGGCCGAGCAGTTCGAGGATCCGGGGCGAGGGGCCGCTGCCCACTGCGCCGCCGGCCGCGTCGGCCGCGGCCACGGACGGCGCGGCCGGCGGCACCGGGTCGGCGGCCGGGTCGGCACCGGGCGCGGTCCCCGCCGTGGCCACGCCGACCAGTTCGACCTCGCCCAGGTGGCGGGACGCCCCGCCCGTCGGCGTGAATTCGGGGACGGGGACCACGTACGGCTCCACCGGCCGGGCCGTGAACTCCATCGCCCCCGAAGCCGACTTGCGCAGATCCAGGTGGTGCAGCCAGCCCGCGTCGTCGCGCTCCGGGTGGTCGAGGCGCTCGTGGTACAGGCCCCAGCGGGACTCCGTCCGCGCCAGCGACGCCCGCGCCGCCATCTCCGCGCAGTCCCGGATGAAGGACACCTCCGCGCACCGCATCAGCTCGTGCGGGCTCTGCGCCCCCATCTCCTCGATCTCGCCGCTCATCCGGGTGAAGGCCTCCACGGCGAGGGAGAGCTTCGCACCCGTCTTCGGCGGGGCCACGTAGTCGTTCACGAAGCGCCGCAGCTTGTACTCCACCTGCGGCTGCGGCGGCCCGTCCGGCCGGCGCAGCGGACGGTAGACCAGCTCGTGCGCCGCCGCCACCTGGTCCGCGGGGAGCGGGCCCTCGTACGCCGTGTACTGCGCCGCGTCCTCGCCCGCCAGGTCGCCGAAGACGAACGCCCCGATCATGTAGTTGTGCGGTACCGAGGCCAGGTCCCCCGCCGCGTACAGCCGCGGCACGGTGGTGCGTGCGTGGTCGTCGACGCGCACGCCCGACGCCGAATGCCCCCCGCACAGTCCGATCTCGGAGATGTGCATCTCGATGTCGTGCGTGCGGTAGTCGTGGCCGCGGCCCGCGTGGAAGGTGCCGCGGGTCGGCCGCTCCGTGGTGTGCAGGATCGATTCGAGGGAGGAGACGGTCTCCTCGGGGAGGTGGCTCAGCTTCAGGTACACCGGCCCCCGGTCCGAGGCGAGTTCGGCCGCGAACTCGGACATCATCTGCCCCGACCAGTAGTCGGAATCGACGAACCGCTCGCCGTGCCGGTTGACCTGGTAGCCGCCGAAGGGGTTGGCGACGTACGCGCACGCCGGCCCGTTGTAGTCCTTGATCAGCGGGTTGATCTGGAAGCACTCGATCCCGGTGAGGGCCGCGCCCGCGTGGTAGGCCATGGCGTAGCCGTCGCCCGCGTTGGTCGGGTTCTCGTACGTCCCGTAGAGGTATCCGGAGGCGGGGAGGCCGAGCCGGCCGCAGGGGCCGGTCGCGAGGATGACCGCGCCCGCGCGGACCGTCACGAAGGCGCCGGTACGGGTGTTGAAGGCGGCCGCGCCGATGGCCCGGCCGTCCTGCGGCGAGGTGAGGACCCGGACCGGCATCACCCGGTTCTCGATCCGGATCCGCTCGCGCATCTCGCGGCGGCGCAGCTGCCGGTAGAGGACCTTCTTGACGTCCTTGCCCTCGGGCATGGGCAGTACGTACGAGCCGGAGCGGTGGACCCGGCGGACCGCGTACTCGCCGTGCTCGTCCTTCTCGAACTTCACCCCGTACGACTCCAGGCGCTGCACCATCGCGAAGCCGCGGGTGGCGGTCTGGCGGACGGCGGACTGGTCGACGACGCCGTCGTTGGCGCGGGTGATCTCGGCGACGTAGTCGTCGGGCTCGGCGCGGCCGGGGACAACCGCGTTGTTGACCCCGTCCATGCCCATCGCGAGGGCGCCGGAGTGGCGCACGTGCGCCTTCTCCAGCAGCAGGACCCGCGCGCCGCGGCCCGCGGCGGTCAGGGCCGCCATGGTGCCGGCGGTGCCGCCGCCGATGACGAGGACGTCGCAGGAGAGTTCCTCGGCGTCGGCGATCGCGGGGATGTCCATGGTGGGGGCTGCCCTTCGGGGGTCGGCGGTCACAGGGAGGAGAGGATCCGGCGGCGGAGGGCCGAATGATCGGCGGACCGGTCGCGCGGAAGCGGTACGTCGACCACGGTCCCGGTGTGCAGCAGCGCGACGCGGTCGCCCACGAAGAGGGCCTCGTCCACGTCGTGGGTGACGAAGACGACCGTCGCCCCGGTGCCGGCGAGGACGCCGACCAGGAGGTCCTGCATCCCGGCACGGGTCTGGGCGTCGAGCGCTCCGAAGGGCTCGTCCATGAGGACGGTGCGGGGGTGCGCGGCGAGGGCGCGGGCCAGCTGGACGCGCTGGCGCTGTCCGCCGGAGAGCTGGTGCGGGAGCTTGTGCGCGTGCTCCGCCAAGCCGGCGCGGGCCAGCCAGTCCCCGGCGGTCCGGCGCCGCTCGGCGCGGGGCACCCGCCGGACGGCGAGGGGCAGTTCGACGTTCCCCCGTACGGTGCGCCACGGCAGCAGGGCGTCGTCCTGGAAGACGAGCGCCCGGTCGGCGCCGGGCCGGGTGATCGGGGTTCCGTCCTGCGTGACGGTGCCGGCGAGCGGGGGCAGCAGCCCGGCCAGGGTGCGCAGCAGCGTCGACTTCCCGCATCCGGAGGGCCCCACGACGGCCAGGACCTCCCCGGGCCGGATGTCGAGGTCGAGCCCGTCGAGGACGGCCGGGCCGCCGGGACGGCCGAGCCGGACCCGGTCCAGCCGGAGGGCGGCGCCGGGCGGCGCGTCAGCCGCGGTGGCGGGGCCGCGGGTGGTGGCTGGGGCCGCATGTGCGGACATGGGGGGACCTCCTGTGCGTGGTCGAATGCCGGTCGGCGCCTCAAACGCCGGCGGGGCTGGCAGGGCGCTGCGCGTCTGCCGGCTGCCTTGAGTGCCCGGCGGGCGGCCCTGCGGAGGGGCGCTCGGTCCGGGTCGGGAGCCAGTGGGTCAGGCGGCGGCCCAGGCGTTCCACCGCCGTCGAGGTCAACCAGCCCAGTGCGCCGATCGTGGCCATGCCGACGAAGACCCCCGGGTAGTCCACCACCGTGTAGTCCTGCCAGGTGCGGTAGCCCACCCCGTACTCGCCCGAGATCATCTCCGCCGAGATCACGCAGATCCACCCGACCCCGATCCCGACCGACAGGCCCCCGAAGATCCCGGGGAGCGCCCCGGGCAGGACCACCGACAGCAGGATCCGCCCCCGGCCGCCGCCCATCGTCAGGACCGCCTCCTCCCAGACCGGGGACAATGCCGCCACCGCGTGGCGGGTCGACACCAGGACCGGGAAGAACGCCGCCGTGCACGTGATGAACACGATCCCCTGCTCGTTCGAGGGGAAGAGGAGGATCGCGACCGGGACGAGCGCGATCGCCGGGATCGGGCGCAGGACCTCCAGCACCGGGCCGAGCACGTCCGCCGCCACCCGCGAGCGGGCGATCGCCGTGCCCACCGCCACCCCCAGCACCGCCGCCAGGGCGAAGCCCGACACGATCCGGCCCAGGCTGGAGAGAAGGTCCTGCCAGTACGGACCGGTCGACGCCCGTTCGGCGAGCTTCGCCGCGACCTCCGCCACCGTCGGGAACTGCCCGAACCGGAGCCAGAGTTCCACATCCAGCGAAGTCAGCAGCTGCCACGCCACCAGGGCCGCCCCCAGCGAAGCCACGCGCAGCAGCCGGCGCCCCGGGGTCATGAGGCGATGCCTCCGGCTTCGGCGAAGCTCACGATCCGCGCCCCGGACCCGTTGTGCTGGTCGACGTACGAACGGGCGCCCGACCGGGTGACGAAGGCCCGCAGTTCGGCGCCCTCCGCCACCCACACCGCCTTGTCGGCGAACCAGAGGGTTCCGGTCACCGCGTCCGGCACGTACGCCGCCCGGACGTCGGCGCCCTTCAGGGCCTTCAGGAGGGCCGCCGGGGTGTCGAACGTCCGGGTGGCGGGCTCGTTCTTCAGCCACAGCTCGGGGCGGGCGGGGGCCGCCGCCGGGTAGTCCGCGTCCGGCACGGCGCGCTTGAGCGGCGCGGGGTCCACGAACGCGTCCACGTCGACGTCACCGACCAGCTTCGCGTCCCTGAGGACCGGCACGTCCTCCTTCAGCGCCGCCAGCAGCTCCGGCCGCAGCGCCGGATCGAAGGTCGCGATCCCGTTCGCGCCGTTGTACAGGTACACGACCTCCGCCGGCAGCCCGGTCTCCTTCGCCACCGACTCGGCCGCCGCGACCGGCTGCGTCCGCAGGTACTCGGTCGCCCTGCGCTGCGCGCGCAGGAAGTCGTCCAGTACGCCGGCCCGCTGCGCCGCGAACTCCTGCCGCACCGTGACCCCGTGGAAGGTCGGCAGGTTCAGCTCGGCGCCGTCGTAGAGCGCCCTGGCCTTCCCCTCGTACGCGAGCTGCCCCGGCCAGGCCACGAACTGCGACAGCGCGTCCGCACTGCCCGCCTGGAGGGCCGAAGCGCCCACGCTGGGCTGCTGGTTGAGCTTCTGGATGCCGCTCGAAGGATCGATCCCGGCCCGCTGCAGGGCCCGTACGAGGGTCCCGTCCGCGGCGGAGCCGACCGAGGTCGACACCTTCTTGCCGCGCAGGTCGGCCAGTGACTCGAACGTCGCGTTCGGCGCGGTGACGACGGTGTTCAGGCCGCCGCGCAGGTTGTAGCCGGTCACGGAGACGAGGCGGGTCGGCTGCTTCAGCTCCTTGCCGCGCGCCGCGTTGATCAGGAGAGGGAAGTCGCCCATCGAGCCGATGTCGATCTTCCCGGCGGTCATCTGGGCGGTGATGGGCGCGCCCGTGGCGTAGTCCTGCCAGTCGACCTTGTAGGTGACGCCGTCCTTCCTGCCGCGCGCCGCGAGCTCCTGCTCGAAGTAGCCGAGGGAGCGCAGCAGGGTGCCGGCGGTGACGGTGTTGATGGTCTTGGACTGGTAGCCGACGGTCACGGTCACGGTCCCGGGGCCGTCCGCCCCGGAGGCGTCCCCGCCGCACGCGGTGGCCAGCGGAGCGAGGAGCAGCAGGGCGAGGGCGGCGGGTGCGAGAGCTCTCGTACGGAACATCGGATGGGGGCCTTTCACCGGGGTTGCAGGGGGCGCCGGATTCGCCCGGGTCACCGGAGCAGGTACGGCATGTTGACGGTCACCGCGCCCGTGGGGCAGCGGGCGGCGCACGGGCCGCAGTACCAGCACTCGTCCACGTGCATGTAGGCCTTGCCGCTGTCCTGGTGGATCGCGAGGGAGTCGAGCGGGCACATGTCGACGCAGAGGGTGCAGCCGTCGATGCACAGGGACTCGTCGACGGTCACGGGCACGTCGCCGCGCTGGGGGACCAGAGGCATGGCTGTCTCCAGGAAGGAAGGTGGGGGAACGCGGGGCTCAGAGGGAGCGGCGGAGCAGGCCGCTCATGGTGATCCGGTCGCCGCGGAAGCGGATGAACTCCAGGTCCACGGGCCGGCCGTCGCCCAGATGGGTGAGCCGCTCCAGCATCAGCACGGCGGCCCCGCGCGGGGCCTGCAGGACGGCGGCGGAGTGCGCGTCGGCGTTGACGGCCTCGAGGGTGATCTCGGCATGGCCGAGGGGCTGTCCCGTCAGGGACTCCAGCAGCCGGAAGACGTCGGTGTTCTCCAGGTCGCAGCCGAGCAGTTCGGCGCCGATGTCCAGGGGGACGTACGTCAGGTCGAGTGAGAGCGGGAGCCCGTTCAGGCGCCGCAGCCGCTCGATGTAGAGCACGTCGGCGTGCTCGGGAACCCGCAGCCGGGCGGCGACCGGGGCGGGGGCGCGCACGGGGCCGACGGTGCGGACCTCGTTGGTCACCCGGCCGTGCTCGTGCAGGGTTTCGGCCAGGCCCTGGAGGCGGTCGAGGCCGTGGGGGTACTTCTCGCAGACGACGACGGTCCCGACCCCGGGCCGGCGTTCGACGAGCCGCTCGCCGCGCAGCAGGTCGAGGGCCTGGCGGACGGTGTTGCGGCCCGCCCCGTAGTCGGCGGCGAGGGAGTCCTCCAGGGGGAGGACCCCGCCGGGGTAGCCGCCGGCCAGGATCTGGTGGCGCAGCAGGTCGGCGAGCTGCCGCGCCTGGTCCGCGCGCAGTCGCCGCCGGCGCGCGGCGGCGACCGGGACGGTGTGCTCACGGGTGCGTTCGGCTGGCATGGCAGGGAACATACCGATGGCTTCCGGCCAGTGGTGTTGCCGCAGTGTTGCGCCACCGCGTGCCCTCAGCCGGAGGGTCGTGACCTGCTACGACGCCGGGGTGGCGGAAAGATCCGCCACCCCGGTGAGGCTGTTCGTCCCGAGGGGCGGACTAGCGGGATCCCACAATGCGGCCGGTGACCTCGCCGAGGCCCACGCGGGTGCCCTCGGGGCCCGGGGCCCAGGCGGTCAGGGTGACCGTGTCGCCGTCCTCGAGGAAGGTGCGCTTGCCGTCGGCGAGCTCGATGGCGTCCCGCCCGTTCCACGTCAGCTCCAGCAGCGAGCCGCGCTGTGCGACCTCGGGGCCGCTGACCGTGCCCGAGCCGAAGACGTCGCCGGTGCGCAGGGAGGCGCCGTTGACGGTCATGTGCGCGAGCTGCTGGGCAGCGGTCCAGTACATCGTCGCGAACGGCGGCTGCGCGACCTCCTGCCCGTTGATGGACACGGTGATGTGGAGGTCGAAGCCGCCGGGCCGGTCGGCGTCGGCGTCGTCGAGGTAGGGCAGGAGGGGGAAGTCGCGGGCCGGCGGGGCGACCCGGGCCGCCTCGAGGGCCTCCAGCGGGGTCACCCAGGCGGAGACGGAGGTGGCGAAGGACTTGCCGAGGAAGGGGCCCAGCGGCACGTACTCCCAGGCCTGGATGTCGCGCGCCGACCAGTCGTTGAGCAGGAACAGCCCGAACACGTGGTCCTCGAAGGCGCCCAGCGGCACCGGGCTGCCCTGCTCGGACGGGGTGCCGACGACGAAGCCGACCTCGGCCTCGATGTCGAGCTTGACGGACGGGCCGAAGACGGGCGCCGGGTCGGCCGGGGCCTTGCGCTGCCCGGACGGGCGGACGACGTCGGTGCCGGAGACGACGATCGTGCCGGAGCGGCCGTGGTAACCGATCGGCAGGTGCTTCCAGTTGGGGGTGAGCGCGTCCCCGTCCGGGCGGAACATCCTGCCGACGTTGGTGGCGTGGTGCTCGCTCGCGTAGAAGTCGACGTAGTCGGCGACCTCGTACGGCAGGTGCAGGGTGACGGCGTCCAGCGGGACGAGGTGCGGCTCGACCGTCACGCGGTGGCCGGGGTCGGTCACCCAGGCGGTCAGCGCGCGGCGCACGTCGCGCCAGGCGGTGCGGCCGGCGGCCAGCAGCGGGTTGAGCGAGGACTGCCCGAGCAGCGCGGCGTACGGGGAGCCGAGCGCGGCCGCGGCCGCCCCCGCGTCGAGCACGTGTCCGCCGATGCGCACACCGATGCGACGGCGGCCGGGCTCCGCGGAGGTGGAGAAGACGCCGTACGGGAGGTTGTGCGGCCCGAACGGGTCGCCCTCGGGCACATCGAGGGGGCTCTGCTGGGGCATGGGGTACTGCCTCGCTTTCGACGCGGTCCGGGGGTATCCCGGTGGGCTGGTTGATACGTTACGTGGCCAGTGGGGCCTGCGGGAGGCCGGATTCGGGCTCTATTTGTAGGACTTGTCCAAAGGGGTCCGTATCCTTGCGCCGTGACTTCCGCCCCGCTTTCGGCCCTCCGCTATGCCCTGATCGCCACTGACCTGGACGGGACCCTGCTGCGCGCCGGAGACACCGTCTCCGCGCGGTCGTACGCGGCGCTCGCGACGGCGCGCGCCGCCGGCGCCCAGCACATCATCGTCACCGGGCGCCCCGTTCCACAGGTCCGCCACGTCCTGGACGACCTCGGCTACACAGGGCTCGCGGTGTGCGGGCAGGGCGCGCAGGTGTACGACACGGCGTGCGCGCGCCTGTTGCACTCCGTTCCGCTGGACCGGGACCTGGCGGAGGTGGCGCTCGGGAAGATCGAGGCGGAGATCGGCGAGGTGTACGCGGCGGTCAACCAGGAGGGGGTGGACGCCGAGATGCTGATAGGGCCGGGCTACCGGATGTGGCACCCGCACCTGCCGACGGTCCGGGTGCGCCGGCGCGCCGACCTCTGGGCCGCGCCGATCAACAAGGTGCTGCTCCAGCACCCGGAGCTGGACGACGACGAGCTGACGCGGGTCGCCCGTTCGGTGGTCGGGGACCTGGTGAACGTGACGATGGCGGGGGAGCACACGGTGGAGCTCCAGCCGCCGGGGGTCAGCAAGGCGAGCGGGCTGGCCCTGGCGGCGGAGGTGCTGGGCGTCGGCCCGTCGTCGACGATCGCCTTCGGCGACATGCCGAACGACATCCCGATGTTCGCGTGGGCGGCGCACGGCGTGGCGATGGCCAACGCCCACCGCGAACTGATCGCCGTGGCCGACGAGCTGACCCTCTCGAACGAACAGGACGGCATCGCGGTGGTCCTGGAACGCCTCTTCGCCGACTGATCCGGCCCGCCGGGCCGTCAACCGGCGGCGCGCGGCAACCGCCGCTCCCACGTCCGGTGGAACACCACCTCGTCCCCCTCCCGGCACACCAGCTCGTTCGAGGTCACGAACCCGCCCTCGTCGCACGAGATCTCCGACCGGGTCTCGATACGGGTGTCCCACCCCGACTCCGGCCGGTGCAGCCGGATCCGCCAGTCCGAACGGGTCCGGGCCGACAACGGGTCCGCCGAGTCGATCTCGTACACCTCCAGCGCGTCCTCCCCGTACTCCAGCCCGTCCGGATACACCCGCGTCCCCCCGTACCGCGGGTCCACCTCCAGCCGCCACCGCCCGCGCGCGACGTCCCGTACGACCAGCCGCTCCGGCCGCGGCTCGTCCAGCGTGGCCGGGACGACGACGCCCAGCGGCTCCGACTGCTCCGGCGGCTCGAAGCCGATGTGCGGATCCGGTCCGGCGGCGGCACGGACCGGCAGGACCAGCGCACTGCCGGCCGGATCCAGCGTCCACCCCGCCTCCGACCCGGCCCGCGGCCAGATCCACGGCCAGTACGCCGAGGACAGCGCGAGCCGGATCCGGTGGCCCGCCGCGAAGCGGTGCCCGATGCCGCTCAGCTCGAAGACCACGTCCTCGTACGCGCCCACCGGCCACGGCACCGCCTTGTCCCGGCCCAGCCGGGCCGAGAGGTTCAGCGCGCCCCGGGTGACCAGCGTCGAGGAGCCGTCGGGCGCCACGTCGCACAGCCGGGCCACCACCTGCCCGTACGGGACGTCCATCCGCAGCCGGGCGGTCACCTGCGCACGGCCCAGGATCTCCACCGGCTCGCGCCCCACCGGGAATTCGAAGCAGGCCGACTTCGCGTCCTCCTCCCGCTGGTCCGGCGGCAGGTCCGCGTCGTTGCCGAACGGGAGGAACCGCCCCGCGTCCAGCCCCGTGTGCTGCGGGGAGGCCACGGCCACCGGCGCACCCCGGAGCGCGTACGTGACGGGGGTGACGGCGGGGGAGGGCCACGCGGCGTCCCCGACCCAGCGGCCCGGCAGCACCTCGTACGTCGTCGCCGGCGGATGGGACTCCGAGATCCAGGAGCGCAGCAGGGGCTCGTCCATCACCCCGTTGTCGGCGCCCTTCAGCCAGTGGTCCCACCACCGCAGGGTCTCCTGGAGGAACCCGATCGCGGGTCCGGGCGGCAGCCCCCGGTCCGGGTACTGGTGAGGCCACGGGCCGATCAGCCCCCGCACCCGTTCGGCGGGCAGATGGGAGACCAGCCGCAGGACCGCGTCCCGGTACGGGTCGTGCCAGCCGCCCACCGCGAGGACGGCCGCGCCGATCGCCGGGTAGTCCTCGCAGACGCTGCCGTGGCGCCAGTAGCCGTCCCGCGTCTGATGGGCCAGCCAGGTGTGGATCAGGGGTTCGACGGATTCCAGCCGCGCCAGCCACTGCTCGCGCCAGCCGTCACCGGCGAACAGCGGGTCCGGCGGGCGCGCCGCGAAGGCCAGCATGGTCGCCGCCCACGCGTGCATGTCCACGGCCAGCACCGAGCCGCCCATGTAGTGGACGTCGTTGTCGTACCGGTCGTCCGTCGAGCAGACCGTGACGACCGCCTTCAGGGCCTTCGGCGCCAGAGCAGCGATCTGGAGGGAGTTGAACCCGCCCCACGAGATCCCGAACATCCCCACCGATCCCGTGCACCACGGCTGCGCCGCCAGCCACTCCACCACCGCGACCCCGTCGGCCAGCTCCCGCGCGTCGTACTCGTCGCCCGGGTTCCCGCCGCTGCAGCCGTGGCCGCGTACGTCCACCCGTACGGAGGCGTAGCCGTGGCCGGCGTACCAGGGATGGCGCTGCCGGTCCCGCGGGGCGGTCCAGTCCGTCAGCCGGTACGGCAGGTACTCCAGCAGGGCCGGAACCGGCTCGTCCGTCACCGGGCGCCAGATCCGGGCGTACAGCTCCACTCCTGCCCCAGGGCCTTCGGCCCGGGAGGTACCCCCAGGCATCGGGATCCGGACGTCCTCGTGCGTGGCCTCGTACGGGAACTCGGTACGGATGATCATGCGGGAACCACCTCGTTCGCCTCAGTGGACGGGGCGGACAGCGAGCGGCTCATGGTCAGCCGGCCGGCGGCGGCCATAAGGGTGGCGAACGCGCCGACGACGGAGACGAGGTGGACCATGGTCCCGTAGGCCGCCGAGACGGAGGCCGCGGTGCCCGGGGCCGCCCCCGGGCCGTCGGCGGGCGGCGGCTGGTCCGCCTCCGGGCCGACCGGTTCCGCCGGGTTCCCCATTTCGGTTGCAGTTCTGGACAAAACGCATTCTCCGGTTGTTTCGGCTCCTAATGAACATACCGGTGTGCATCGGGCGCTGCGCGGGTGGCGACATGGCGGGCGCTCTCGGTGATCGAAAACAGACCGGATACGCTGGCTTGAGTGATGGCAGCGACACATCGACAATCCAGGTGATCGTCAGCGTGATCGTCAGCAGACAGGAGTACCCCTCGTGACCGTCGTCGGGCCGTTCGGACTGAGCGTGCGGGACCAGGCTCTTGAGACCGATGTCCAGGCCGGACTGGCCGCCGTCGAGGCGGGTCTGCTGGAGGCCACCAAGAGCGAAGTCCCCTTCATCACCGAGGCCGCACAGCATCTGGTCCGGGCCGGAGGCAAGCGGTTCCGGCCGCTGCTGGTGATGCTCGCCTCGCGGTTCGGCGATCCCTACGCGCCCGGGATCGTGCCCTCCGCGGTGGTCGTCGAGCTCACCCACCTGGCGACGCTCTACCACGACGACGTCATGGACGAGGCGGACGTGCGCCGCGGTGTGGCCAGCGCCAACGCCCGCTGGGGCAACTCGGTGGCCGTCCTGACGGGTGACTTCCTGTTCGCCCGCGCCTCGCACATCCTGGCCGACCTCGGGCCGGAGGCCGTCCGCATCCAGGCCGAGGCCTTCGAGCGGCTCGTGACGGGCCAGATCCTGGAGACGGCCGGCCCGCGCGACGGCCGCGACCCGGTCGCCCACTACCTCGACGTCATCGCCGGCAAGACCGGCTCGCTGATCGCGGTCTCCGGCCGCTTCGGCGCGCTCATGTCCGGCGCCGACGAGTCGGTCGTCGACATCCTGACCCAGTACGGCGAGCGCCTCGGCACCGCCTTCCAGCTCGCCGACGACGTCCTCGACATCGCCTCCGACTCGCACGAGTCCGGCAAGACCCCGGGGACGGACCTGCGCGAGGGGATCCCGACGCTGCCCGTGCTGCGGCTGCGCGAGATGGCGGCCCAGGGCGGCGACCCCGACGACCTGGAGCTCGTGGGCCTCCTGGACGGCGATCTGGCCGACGACGCGCGGCACGCCGAGGTGCTCGCCCGGCTGCGCGTGCACCCCGCGCTGGAGCAGGCCCGCCGCGACACCATCCGGTACGCGCAGGACGCGCGCGCCACGCTCGCCCCGCTGCCGGAGTGCTTCGCGAAGTCGGCGCTCGAGGAGCTGTGCGACGCGGTGGTGCACCGCGCCGGCTAGGAGCCGTTCGGCAGGGCGAGGGCCCGGCATCCCCTACGGGTGGGGGATGCCGGGCCCTCGTCGTGTCATCCCTGGGGCGTACGCGGAGTTGGCCCCGGGGAGTGACGCCCCGACCCCCACCCCTTTGGTCAGATGGAGACACACCAGAACGGGTGACAAAGAGGTAGGGCAGACATGGCAACGAACGCAAAGACCCGCAAGGCCGCCCGGTACGCCGTACCGGTCGCGGTGGCGGGTGTGGCCGCCGCGACCGTGGCGATGGTCCCGGCCTTCGCGAACTCCGGCAGCCCGGACCTGCCGAAGGTGACGGCGCAGCAGCTCATCGAGAAGGTCGCGGCCTCGGACGCGCAGCAGCTGTCCGGCAGCGCGAAGATCAGCACCGACCTCGGTCTGCCGACCCTGGCGAGCGGGCTGCTCGGCGGCGGGGGCGTCGCGGGCGGCTCGGCCAACCCCGAGGACAAGATCGCGCAGCTGGCGAACGGCACGCACACCGTGCGCGTCGCGGCCGACGGCCCGGACCGCCAGAAGCTCACGTTCGTGGACGGCAAGGACGAGTACAGCCTCATCCACAACGGCGCAGACGTCTGGGGGTACGACAGCAAGGCCAACGAGGTCTGGCACGAGAAGGACACCGAGGGCGCGGCGCACGGCAAGGACCAGCAGGGCAAGGACCACAAGAAGACGGCCGACCGGATGGGCGGCGCCTCGCCCCAGCAGCTGGCCCAGGACATCCTGAAGGCCGCGGGCCCGACCACGGACATCAGCGTGGGCGACACCGCGCAGGTGGCCGGCCGGAACGCGTACCAGCTGGTGCTGAAGCCCAAGCACGGCGGATCCACGGTCGGCTCGGTCAAGATCGCGGTGGATGCCCAGAACGGCGTGCCGCTGCGGGTGCAGCTGCTGGCCGCCGAGGGCGGCAAGCCGATCGTCGACGCCGGGTTCACCAAGGTGGACTTCGCCAAGCCGTCCGCCGACACCTTCGCGTTCACCGCGCCCAAGGGCGCCAAGGTGACCGAGGGCGGGGCCGAGGCGGGCAAGGGCGGCGCCGGCCACGGCAAGGAGTTCAAGGGCCTGGAGTCCTTCCCCGGCCTCGACGCCCTGACCGGCGGCGCGGGCCTCCCGGGCGGCAAGGGCGGCGAGACGAAGGTGATCGGCGAGGGCTGGTCGACCATCGCCCGGATCGACACGGGCGCCGGCAAGGGCCTCCAGGACCTGGAGAAGTCGGCGAACGACAAGAACGCGCCGAAGGAGGCCAAGCAGTTCCTCGACTCCCTCGGGGGCAAGGTCACCGGCAAGTTCGGCGAGGGCCGGGTCTTCAAGACCCGCCTGGTCAACGCCCTGATCACCGACGACGGCAAGGTCTACGTCGGCGCGGTCACCAAGGACGCGCTGGTGAAGGCGGCCGACGCCAACAAGTAGCCGCAGCAGGGCGGGTGCGAGCGTAGGACTGTCCGAAGGGTGGGCGGGGACTGTGTCCCTGCCCACCCTTCGGCCGTTCCGGCCCCGTGTACAGCAGGCCCGCTGTACCGTGAAAAGCATGTCGAGACACGTCACCATCCGCCTGGACGAAGAGTTCCACGAGCGCCTCAAGGCACGCGCGGCGGCACTGGGGACGACGGTCACCGCGCTGATCACCGAGGTGACGGAACGCGAACTCGACGAGGACCGGAAGAACTTCCTTTCCGGCATCGAGGAGTTCGCCGACCACTGGAGCTACTTCCAGGAGCGGTTCGGCAATTGAAGATCACCATGGAGTGGGCCTGGACCGCTCTGGCCCACCATCTCCCGTCCGATCCCGCCGTGTGGGATCCCTCCGGGGTGGCCGCCGCGGTCGCCCGGCACCAGAACGACCTCGTCCTGGTACCCGAACAGCCCGCCCCGGACACCGCGTGGCGGGCCGCCGCGTTTCTGCACACCCTCGCGGTGTGCCCCGCGCTGGAATCGCCGATGAACGAGTTCTACGCGGCCGCCGCCACCCGCTCGTACCTGCGGGTGGCGGGAGCCAAGCAGCTGCCCTCGCCGGAGGACCTCGGCGATCTGGTGGAGGCGGCGAAGCTGGGCCGCGCGGACATCGGCGCGGTGGCCGAGGAGCTCCGCGCGCTGATACGGGAGCCGCTGACGGTCCCGCCGCAGGCCCGCACGGAGGACGCGCCCTGAGCCGGTGCGCCCTGAGCCGCGCCCCCCGGGGCGAGCGCTAGAAGGTGATCTTCCAGCTGTTGATGTAGCCGACGTCCTGCGCCGCCCCGTCCTTGGCCTGGAGCTTCCAGACACCGTTGGCCACCTCGCTCGAGGCGTTGACGGTGTACGTCTGGACGAGGTTGTCGGCGCTGCCGCCGCTGCGGTTGTGGAGGTTGTAGACGGTGCCGTCCGGGGCGATCAGGTCGACCACCAGGTCACCGCGGTAGGTGTGGACGATGTTCACGTCGACCTTGGTGGTGGCCGGGGCGTTGCCCGTGACGCCGGAGACCGTGATCGGCGAGGTCACCGCGGCGCCGGGGGAGTCCGGGATGTTCACGTCCGCCGTGTTCTCGAAGGACGGGCCGGGCGGCACCGGGGTGGCCGCCCCGAGGTTCCAGATCGCGTAGGCGATGGCGTCGGAGTTGCGGTCCAGGGCGGTGTCGTCGATGTTCGCCGAGGTGTCGCAGGAGGAGTGGTAGCAGCGGTCGAAGGCCTGCCCGGAGGTGCCGCCCCACTTCTGCGCCTGGGCCGCCGTCTTGGTGTAGTCGGCGCCGGAGAACAGGCCGCCGACCGGGATGCCCGCGCTCTTGAACGGGGCGTGGTCGGAGCGGCCGTCGCCCTCGGTCTCGATCTCCGTCGGGATGCCGAGCCCGGCGTAGTAGTTCTTGAAGGTCTGCTCGATGGTCGGGTCGTCGTCGTAGACGAAGTAGCCCGGGTTCGGCGAGCCGATCATGTCGAAGTTCAGGTAGCCGGAGATCTTCGCCTTCTCGGCGCTCGGCAGGTTGTTCACGTAGTACTTCGACCCGACCATGCCGAGCTCCTCCGCGCCCCACCAGCCGAACCGCAGGTGCTTGGTGGGCTGGAGCTGTGCGCGCGAGACGGCCAGGGCCGTCTCCAGGATGGCGGCCGAGCCGGACCCGTTGTCGTTGATGCCGGGACCGGCGGTCACCGAGTCCAGGTGCGAGCCGGACATCAGCACCGAGTTCGGGTCGCCGCCCGGCCAGTCGGCGATCAGGTTGTAGCCGGTCGCGCCGCTGCTGGTGAACGTCTGCAGGGTGGTGGTGAAGCCGGCCGCGTCCAGCTTGCCCTTCACGTAGTCGATCGAGGCCTTGTAGCCCGCCCTGCCGTGGGCGCGGTTGCCGCCGTTGGCGGTGGCTATGGACTGGAGCTGTGCCAGGTGTGCCTTGACGTTGGCCACCGGGATGTCGGGCGGTGTCGGCGCCGCGGCCGCCGCCGTGGGGGCGGCGAGTGCGGCGGGGGCGGTGGAGGCGAACAGGCCGGCGACCGCGATCGCGGTCACGGCGGCGAGACGCCGGGAGACGGACAGGCTCATGTGGGGGACTCCGGGATTCCGTTGGGGATTGAACGGAACGTGCGGGGTGGCGCAAGTGAGCGATCGTGCGTCAGTGCGAGCCTGATGTTCAGTGGAAGCGTGACGGCCCGTCAAGACCGAGATCCGGTCAGGGTGGTTCGGAAAACGGACGATCCCCGCCACGGGAGTTCCGTAGCGGGGATCGTGAGGGTATGGGGGCGGGGCGCCCGGCGCTGCCCGGTGCTGCCCGGTGTTACGCGGGCTCGGGCTCGGGCTCCGGGGCCGTCGCGGGCCGGGCGGCCCGGGCGGCTTCGAGACGGGCCCGGGTCTTGCCCGCCGTGCGCAGCGCATCCCAGGTCAGCAGCGCGAGCGCGGCCCAGACCAGGGAGAACCCGGCCCAGCGCTCGGGCGGCATCGCCTCGTGGAAGTACACGACACCGAGCCCGAACTGGAACACCGGGGCCAGGTACTGGAGCAGCCCGAGCGTGGACAGCGGGACCCGGATCGCGGCCGCCCCGAAGCAGACCAGCGGGATCGCGGTGACCAGCCCGGTCGCGGCGAGCAGCGAGGCGTGCCCGAGTCCCTCTGCGGCGAAGCTCGACCGGCCCTGCGCGCCCAGCCACAGCAGGTAGCCGAGGGCGGGCAGGAACAGCAGCGCGGTCTCGGCGGCGAGCGACTCGACCCCGCCCATGTTGAGCTTCTTCTTGATCAGCCCGTAGGCGGCGAAGGAGAAGGCCAGCACCAGCGAGATCCACGGCGGCCGCCCGTACCCGACGGCGAGCACCACCACCGCGGCGACGCCGATGCCGACCGCCGCCCACTGCGCCCGGCGCAGCCGCTCACCGAGGACCAGCACGCCGATCGCGATGGTGACGAGCGGGTTGATGAAGTAGCCCAGGCTGGCCTCGACGACCGCGCCGTTGTTCACGGCCCAGATGTACAGGCCCCAGTTCACTGAGATCACCGAGGCGGCGAGCGCGGTCAGGCCGAGCTTGCGGGGCTGGCGCAGCAGCTCCCGTATCCAGCCCCAGCGGCGCATGGCCAGCAGCAGTATCCCCACCACGCCCAGCGACCACACCATGCGGTGGGCGAGGATCTCGACGGCCCCGGACGGCTTGAGCAGCGGCCAGAAGAGGGGGACCAGCCCCCACATTCCGTATGCGCCGAATCCGTAGAGCAAACCCGTGCGCTGCTCGTTTTCCGCCTTCACGGGGCCTCCAGTCACATTCCAGCCAACTTCACGAAGGTAGCGCCGGACGAGCCGGATGTCATGCCCGTAGGCAGGAGATACTCATGACACCTCCGAGGCCTTGTGCGGCCGGGGCCGCGCGGGCCCGCGCCGCGGCCGGTCCCGGCTCAGGCCAGGGCGGAGCTGATCGCGTGGGCCACCGGGGTCGTCGGACGGCCGATGAGCCGGGACAGGTCCCCGCCGGTGTGGGCCAGCCGGCCGCGGGAGATCGCCGCGTCCACGTCGACGAGGATCGCCGCGAAGCCCTCGGGGACCCCGGCGCCGGTCAGGATCGACAGGTGCGCGTCGGCCGGGACCTCGGTGTACGCGACCTCCTTGCCGGACTGGGCCGCGATCTCGGCCGCGTACTCCGCCAGGCTCCACGCGGTGTCGCCGGAGAGCTCGTACACCCGGTTCAGGTGGCCCTCGCCGGTCAGCACGGCGGCCGCCGCGGCGGCGTAGTCCGCCCGCGCGGCGGAGGCGATCCGGCCCTCGCCCGCGCTGCCCACCACCGCGCCGTGCTCCAGGACGGTGGCGAGGTGGTGCGTGTAGTTCTCGTGGTACCAGCCGTTGCGCAGGAAGGTGTGGGGGAGGCCGGAGTCGAGGATCGCCTGCTCGGTGACCTTGTGCTCGGCGGCCAGGTCGAAGTCGGCCTCGGGGCCGCCGAGGATCCCGGTGTACGCGAGCTGGGCGACGCCGGCGGCCTGCGCGGCCTCGATCACCGCGGTGTGCTGCGGCACCCGGCGGCCGACCTCGTTGCCGGAGATCAGCAGGACGCGGTCGCCGGAGCGGAAGGCGGCGGCCAGGGTCTCGGGGGCGTCGTAGTCCGCGACGCGGACCTCCACGCCGCGCTCGGCCAGGTCGGCGGCCTTCTCCTTGCTGCGGACGACGACGGCGACGCGCTCGGCGGGGACCCGGGTCAGCAGCTCCTCGACGACGAGGCGGCCGAGGGCTCCGGTGGCTCCGGTGACGACGATGCTCATGGGGTGCGCTCCTTGCGTTGGGGCCTTGCGTTGGGGTGTGACACCACCGTAAAAGGAAGCGCTAACCTTTCGTAAGTACCCACTTCAAAGTAAGGTACTGGTATGAAGGTAAGCGGCAAGCCCCCGATGTGCCCGTCCCGCGGAGTGCTGGAGCACGTCACCAGCCGCTGGGGCGTACTGGTCCTGGCCGCCCTCGTCGAGCGCTCGTACCGGTTCAGCGAACTGCGCCGGGAGGTGGGCGGCGTCAGCGAGAAGATGCTGGCCCAGACCCTGCAGACGCTGGAGCGCGACGGATTCCTGCTGCGCGACGCCAAGCCCGTGATCCCGCCGCGGGTGGACTACTCGCTCACCGAGCTGGGGCGCGAGGCCGCCGAGCAGGTCTGGGCCCTCGCCCGGTGGACCGAGCGGCGCACGGCCGACGTCCAGGCGGCCCGCGCCGCGTACGACGAAGCCCGGAGCTCCTGAAGCAGGAACTCCGGGCCGGGCCGGCTCGGGTCGTACGCCGGTACGGGCGTACGGGGGACGCGTCGCAGGGGTCAGCCGACGACCGTCCACGTGTCGTTGCCGGTGAGCAGGGTGCTGAGGTCGCCCTTGCCCTTGTTGTCGACGGCCGTCTCGAGCTGCTCGGCCATCAGCGTGTCGTAGACCGGCCGCTCCACGCTGCGGAACACCCCGATGGGCGTCTGGTGCAGGGTGTCGGGGTCGGCCAGCCGGGACAGCGCGAACGCGGTCGTCGGGCCGGCGGTGTGCGCGTCGTGGACCAGGATCCGGGACTCGTTCTCCGGGGTCACCGCGACGACCTCCAGCTCCCCGGTGGCCTGGTTGCGCACGACGCCCTTGTGCCCGTCGACGCCGAAGCGGATCGGCTGCCCGTGCTCCAGCCGGATCACCGCCTCCTGCGCCTGCGTGCTGTCCTTGAGGACCTCGAAAGCACCGTCGTTGAAGATGTTGCAGTTCTGGTAGATCTCCACCAGCGCCGTGCCCTGGTGGTCCGCGGCCGCCCGGAGCACCTCGGTGAGGTGCTTGCGGTCGGAGTCGACGGTCCGGGCCACGAAGGAGGCCTCGGCGCCGAGCGCGAGGGACACCGGGTTGAAGGGGGCGTCCAGCGAGCCCATCGGCGTGGACTTGGTGATCTTGCCGACCTCGGAGGTCGGCGAGTACTGGCCCTTGGTCAGTCCGTAGATCCGGTTGTTGAAGAGCAGGATCTTGAGGTTGACGTTGCGGCGCAGCGCGTGGATCAGGTGGTTTCCGCCGATGGAGAGCGCATCGCCGTCACCCGTGACCACCCACACCGACAGGTCGCGGCGCGAGGTGGCCAGGCCCGTGGCGATCGCCGGGGCGCGGCCGTGGATGGAGTGCATTCCGTACGTGTTCATGTAGTACGGGAAACGGGACGAGCAGCCGATCCCGGAGACGAAGACGATGTTCTCCTTCGCCAGTCCGAGCTCGGGCATGAAGCCCTGGACGGCCGCGAGCACCGCGTAGTCGCCGCAGCCGGGGCACCAGCGGACCTCCTGGTCCGACTTGAAGTCCTTCATGGACTGCTTGGCCTCGGCCTTGGGGACCAGCGAGAGCAGGTGGGGGGCGTCGGTCACCTCAGTCATTGATGGCCTCCTCGAGAACCTTCGCGAGCTGCTCAGCCTTGAACGGCATTCCGTTGACCTGGGTGTACGACTGGGCGTCCACCAGGTACTTCGCCCGGATCAGGGTGGCGAGCTGCCCGAGGTTCATCTCCGGCACCACTACCTTGTCGTAACGCTTCAGGACCTCTCCGAGATTCCTCGGGAAGGGGTTGAGATGGCGCAGGTGCGCCTGTGCGACCGGGGTCCCGGCGTTGCGCAGCCGGCGGACGGCGGCGGTGATCGGGCCGTAGGTGGAGCCCCAGCCGATGACGAGGGTGCGGGCCTGGTCGGGGTCGTCGACCTCGAGGCCGGGGACCTCGATGCCGTCGATCTTCGCCTGGCGGGTGCGGACCATGAAGTCGTGGTTGGCCGGGTCGTACGAGATGTTGCCCGTGCCGTCCTGCTTCTCGATGCCGCCGATCCGGTGCTCCAGGCCCGGCGTGCCGGGGACCGCCCACGGGCGGGCCAGCGTCTGCGGGTCGCGCTTGTACGGCCAGAAGACCTCGGTGCCGTCCGCGAGCTGCTGGTTCGGGCTCGTCGCGAAGGGCGTCTTCAGGTCCGGGAGGTCCGCGATGTCCGGGATCCGCCAGGGCTCGGAGCCGTTCGCGAGGTACCCGTCGGACAGCAGGAACACCGGCGTCCGGTACGTCAGCGCGATCCGCGCCGCGTCCAGGGCCGCGTCGAAGCAGTCCGCCGGGGTCTTCGGGGCCACGATCGGCACCGGGGCCTCGCCGTTGCGCCCGTACATGGCCTGGAGCAGGTCGGCCTGCTCGGTCTTGGTCGGCAGGCCCGTGGAGGGGCCGCCGCGCTGGATGTCCACGATGAGCAGCGGCAGCTCGAGCGAGACCGCGAGCCCGATCGTCTCGGACTTGAGCGCGACGCCGGGGCCGGAGGTGGTGGTCACGCCGAGGGCGCCGCCGAAGGCCGCGCCGAGCGCCGCGCCGATGCCGGCGATCTCGTCCTCGGCCTGGAACGTGCGCACGCCGAAGTTCTTGTGCTTGCTCAGCTCGTGCAGGATGTCCGAGGCCGGGGTGATCGGGTACGAGCCCAGGTAGAGCGGCAGGTCGGCCTGCCGGCCCGCCGCGATCAGCCCGTAGGCGAGGGCCAGGTTCCCGGAGATGTTGCGGTAGGTGCCGGTCGGGAAGGCCCGCGTCGCCGGTGCCACCTCGTAGGAGACGGCGAAGTCCTCCGTCGTCTCGCCGAAGTTCCAGCCGGCCCGGAAGGCGGCCACGTTCGCCTCGGCGATGTCGGGCTTCTTCGCGAACTTCTGCCGCAGGAAGTGCTCCGTGCCCTCGGTGGGCCGGTGGTACATCCAGGACAGCAGGCCCAGCGCGAACATGTTCTTGCTGCGCTCGGCCTCCTTGCGGGAGAGCCCGAAGTCCTTCAGTGCCTCGACCGTGAGGGTCGTCAGCGGCACCGGGTGGATGTTGTAGGCGCCCAGCGAGCCGTCTTCCAGCGGTGAGGTCTCGTAGCCCACCTTGGCCATCGGGCGCTTCGTGAATTCATCGGTGTTGATGATGATCTCGGCGCCGCGCGGGACGTCTGCGATGTTCGCCTTCAGCGCCGCCGGATTCATCGCCACCAGCACGTTCGGGGCGTCGCCCGGCGTGAGGATGTCGTGATCGGCGAAATGCAGCTGGAACGAGGAGACACCCGGCAGGGTGCCGGCAGGGGCGCGGATCTCGGCCGGGAAGTTCGGCAGCGTGGAGAGGTCGTTCCCGAAGGAAGCCGTCTCCGAGGTGAACCGGTCACCGGTGAGCTGCATACCGTCACCCGAGTCACCTGCGAACCGGATGATCACCCGGTCGAGGCGGCGTACTTCCTTGCCGCTCGGGCCCGGGGCTGTCCGTTGTTCGCCGACTACAGCCCCTTCGGCCCCGTCGGCCTGTTCGGCTGGGCTACTGACCTGGCTGGTCACTGAACTGGACCTCCTTCGAGGCTTGGCGTTCCCGCTCCCAAGGTCAACCCTACGTCGGTAGGAGTGGCCTCCTCGGGGGACGCTCGTATTCTGGACCGTCGTCTGCGGCGGTCTGTCGAGAGAATTCCGCGGGATTCCGCGGAATTCCGAGAGATTCCGAGATTGCGTGCCGTGCAGAAATAGTGCGAGCTCCCTGCGGCCAGGTGCGGTATCGCCGTACCTGACAGAGTGTCAGTTGATCAAGGTTTTGATCAATGCCCCCGTGTTTCGGTCAGGTGGTGTTCCGATCAGGACCGCAGGTAGGTGAGGACGGCCAGGACTCGCCGGTGGTCCCCGTCGCTCGGGGACAGTCCGAGCTTCATGAAGATGTTGCTGACGTGCTTCTCCACCGCTCCGTCGCTGACCACGAGCTGCTTGGCCACCGCCGAATTGGTGCGGCCCTCGGCCATCAGGCCCAGCACCTCGCGCTCGCGCGGGGTCAGCCCGGCCAGCACGTCCTGCTTCCGGCTGCGCCCGAGCAGCTGGGCGACCACCTCGGGGTCCAGGGCGGTGCCGCCCCGGGCCACGCGTACGACGGCGTCCAGGAATTCCCGTACGTCGGCCACGCGGTCCTTGAGCAGGTACCCCACCCCGGTACTGGAACCGGCCAGCAGTTCGGTGGCGTACTGCTCCTCCACGTACTGCGACAGCACGAGCACGCCTATCCCGGGATGCTCCCGGCGCAGCCGTACGGCGGCCCGTACGCCTTCGTCGGTGTGCGTCGGCGGCATCCGTACGTCGGCCACCACCACATCCGGCAACGCGTCCTCGGCCGCCAGCTCCGCCACCGTCTTGATCAGGGCTTCCGCGTCCCCGACGCCGGCCACGACGTCATGCCCCCGGTCGGTCAGCAACCGGGTCAGGCCCTCGCGCAGCAGCACTGAATCCTCGGCGATGACCACCCGTACCCTGTCTTCCACGATCCAGCAGCTCCCGCGTTCACACGTTCCCCGATGTCCCTGACTCAGCCAAGCATCCCAGCCTCGAGGACGGATGTAGGCGAGACCGGATCAACGCGTGGCCGCGGGAGCGGAAGTCGCGGTGCCGAGGGGGTTTGTCCGCGATCTACCTGGTACGCCAGGGGAGCTCGGCGGTGACGGTGGTCCCGCTGCCGGCCGGCGAGTCCACGACCAGCACCCCGTCCACGGCGTCCAGCCGCTCGGCCAGCCCCGCCAGCCCGGTGCCCGCGGCGCCGGTGCTCGCCCCGCCGCGCCCGTCGTCCGCGACCTGGATCAGCAGCCGGTCCCCGGACCTCCACACGTCCACACCCGCGGTACGGGCCCCGGAGTGCTTGCTGATGTTCTGCAGCAGCTCCGAGACGGTGAAGTACGCGATCCCCTCCACGGCGGAGGCGGGCCGGTCCGGCAGGTCCACGGACACCCGCACCGGCACCGCGCACCGGGAGGCCACGGAGGACAGGGCGGCGTCCAGGCCGCGGTCCGTCAGCACGGCCGGGTGGATCCCGCGGGCCAGGTCGCGCAGCTCCTGGAGGGCGATCTTCACCTCCCCGTGCGCCTCGTCCACCATGCGGGCGGCGGCGCGGGGGTCCTCGGCGAGCTTCTCCTTCGCCAGCCCCAGGTCCATGGCCAGTGCCACGAGGCGGGCCTGCGCGCCGTCGTGCAGGTCCCGCTCGATGCGCCGCAGGTCGGCGGCGGCGGTGTCGACCACGACCCCGCGGTCCGACTCCAGCTCCGTGACGCGGTGGTCGAGGCGCGACGGCCCGAGCAGCCCGCCGACGAGGACGCGGTCGACGGTGGTGAGGGCCCGCACCACCCAGGGCGTGACCAGGGTGAGCCCGAGCCCGACCAGGCAGGTCAGGGCGATGTCGAGCGGCGTGTCCAGGTACATGGTGTAGCCGTCGTTCTGGAACAGCTGCAGCCCCGGCCAGTCGGTGTAGGCCGGGAAGACCCAGAACCACAGCGGGTACAGGAGGAAGGCCCATCCGTACGCCCAGAACACCAGTGCCACGGTGAAGGCGAAGAGCGCCCACGGGAGGTGGATCACCGCGTACAGCGCGTGCCGCCAGGCGCTGCCGCTCTTGAGCATCGCGCCCATCGCGGCGAGCGGACCCCGCTTCCCGGCGCGGACGGGCGCGGGCTCGGCGATGTCGACCCCGAGCAGGCCGCGCACCCGGGCCCGCTCGACCCGCCCGAACCCGCGGCACATGGCGAGCACCCCGGCGAGGACCGGGACCCCGAGGAAGGTGACGAGCAGCCCGGCGCCGAGACTGACGCCGGTGATCGCGAGCGAGAAGTACAGCACGCTCAGTGGCAGTCCGAGCATCAGGTACCCGAACTCCCGCCAGGTCCGCCCCTCGAGAGGAGCCCGCAACGCACGCCCGAAACCCATGTCCAACCCGCCCTCTCGACACTTTCCGCAACCACCCCCAACCCTCCCGCCCGGGAGCCTCCCGAACCATCGGGCGGGTAGGCGTCCCCAGGGTGGGGATAACCCCACCCCCTCCGAGCCGGCGCCACCGGACCCGGCCCCCCAAGGCCCACCCCCGAAGACGGGGGCGACGTGAACGAGCGGGACCCCCGCCCACACCTCGGACGGGAGTCCCGGTCAAAAGGCCGCGGTCGGCGGAATCAGCCGCGCCCGCGCCACGGCAGCTCCGCCGTCACCACCGTCCCCTCCCCCTCGGGGGAGTCGACGACGAACACCCCGTCCACGGCCCGGAGCCGCTCCGCCAGCCCCGCCAGCCCCGAGCCCCCCACCTCATCGGCCCCGCCCCGCCCGTCATCCGAAACCCGGATCAGCAACCGCCCCGAAGCGGTCCCGGAGGTCCGCCACACCTCCACGCTCGCGCTCCGCGCCCCCGCATGCTTGCTCACGTTCTGCAGCAGCTCCGACACCGTGAAGTACGCGATCCCCTCGATCGCGGCCGCAGGCCGCTCCGGCAGATCCACCGCCACCTTCACCGGCACCACGCACCGCGAAGCCACCGAGGACAGCGCCGCATCCAGTCCCCGGTCCGTCAACACCGCCGGGTGGATCCCCCGCGCCAGGTCCCGCAGCTCCTGCAGCGCCAGCTTCACCTCCCCGTGCGCCTCGTCCACCATCGCCGCCGCCCCTTCGGGATCCTCCAGCAGCTTCTCCTTGGCCAGGCCCAGCCCCATCGCCAGCGCCACCAGCCGCGCCTGCGCGCCGTCGTGCAGATCCCGCTCGATGCGCCGCAGGTCGGCCGCCGCCGTGTCGACGACCACCCCCCGGTCCGACTCCAGCTCCGCGATCCGCCGCTCCAGCTCGTCCGAGGGCGACAGCAGCCCCCGTACCATCAGCCGGTCCACGTTCGACAGCCAGCGCACCACGTACGGCAGCACCGGCCACAGCACCAGCAGGCCGACCAGCGCCACCGCGAAGGTCAGCACCCCCCACGGCAGCCGCACCAGCTCGTACAGCACGGTCCGCCAGGCCACCGGGTCCTTCACGCCCGCCCACAGCCAGGGGAAGAACCCGCCGGCCCGCCGCGGCCCCGGCAGCGGAGTGGGTTCCTCGACCCGTACGCCGAGCAGCGTGCGCGCCCTCGCCCGCTCCAGCCGTCCCAGCTGGCGGGACAGGAGCAGACCGCCGGCGAGCAGCGGAAGACCGATCGCGGTCACGGACAGGCCGCCCGCGGTCGCCACCATGGTCACGGTGTAGACGAACCCGACGAGGGCGAGCGGAAGATTGCTCAACAGATGGACGGTCTCTTTCCACGCCACGGCCCCCAGGGCCGGGCGTACGCGAGGAGGCCGGTCGTTGTCGGGACCCTGGTGGGAGACTTGAATGCGCGCGGTCATGCGCCCCAGCCTGCCAATATCGCCCCGCGGGTGCCATGGGGCAGCCGGGCCGCAGTAAACGGGGGATAACCCCACCCTGTGTGGACCAGGCCCTAGACTCCCGTCCGTACCAGATCGTCGACAGTGGCCAAGGAGCGAGGAACGGACGTGCCCGACCCAACGGTATCGACCGTAATCGTGCTCGCAGCAGACTATTTCCGGAGTTATTCGGTCGTCGGCCTGCTGGCCGTCCTCGGTGTGCTCTTCGTGGCCGTCGCGTTCGGCGCGGGCCGCCTGCTGAGACCGGTCGTCCCGACCCCTGAGAAGCTGCTGACGTACGAGTGCGGTGTGGACCCCGTCGGCGAGGGCTGGGCACACACCCAGGTCCGCTACTACGTCTACGCGTTCCTCTACGTCATCTTCGCCGTCGACTCGATCTTCCTCTTCCCGTGGGCGACGGTGTTCGCCGCCGCCGGTTACGGCGCCACGACGCTCGTGGAGATGTTCATCTTCCTGGGCTTCCTGGCCGTCGGCCTGCTCTACGCGTACAAGAAGGGCGTCCTCGAATGGACGTGACACCGGCCGTGACGCCGGCCGAGCCCCAGCTGCTCCCGGAGCCCAAGAGGCTGGGAGTCCTCTCCCGCCTCGCCCCGGAGCCCATGAAGGTGGTCCTGAACTGGGGCCGCCGCTACAGCCTGTGGGTCTTCAACTTCGGCCTCGCCTGCTGCGCGATCGAGTTCATCGCCGCGTCGATGGCCCGGCACGACTTCATCCGGCTGGGCGTCATCCCCTTCGCGCCCGGCCCGCGCCAGGCGGACCTGATGATCGTCTCCGGCACGGTGACGGACAAGATGGCCCCGGCCGTCAAGCGGCTCTACGAGCAGATGCCGGAGCCGAAGTACGTCATCTCCTTCGGCGCCTGCTCCAACTGCGGCGGGCCGTACTGGGACTCCTACGCGGTGACGAAGGGCGTCGACCAGATCATCCCGGTCGACGTCTACGTCCCCGGCTGCCCGCCGCGCCCGGAGGCGCTGCTGCAGGGCATCCTCAAGCTCCAGGAGAAGATCGCTCGGGAATCGCTGGCGGACCGCTATGCGGCGGGGCCGTCGGTCGCACAGCTCACCAGCGGCCTGGTCACCGCGCCGCCCGCACCGGGGGCCGGCGCATGAACCTCTACGACTCCCTCCCCGACGCCGCCGCGACCGTCTTCGGCGCGGAGGCGGTGGCCGAGTACGCGTACGACGTCCTGACCGTCGACGTGCCGGTCGGCAGCTGGATCCCGTCGCTCGAGATCGCCCGGGACAAGCTGGGCTGCACGTACTTCGACTGGCTGAGCGCGGTGGACGAGCCGGGCACCGGCTTCCGGATCTGCGCCCACGTCGTGTCCCTCGAGAACCGCCGCGTACGCCGCCTGCTCCTGCGTACGACGGTCCCGCACTCGGCGCCCTCCCTCCCGTCCGCGGTCGCGATCTACGCGGGCGCGGAATGGCACGAACGCGAAACGTACGAGATGTTCGGGGTGACGTTCTCGGACCACCCGCACCTGGTCCCCCTCCTCCTCCCGGAGAACTTCGAGGGCCACCCGCTGCGCAAGGACTTCGTCCTGGCCGCGCGCGTCGCGAAGGCCTGGCCGGGCGCCAAGGAGCCGGGCGAGGCGCACGACCCCGACGCCCCGAAGCGCCGCCAGATGCTCCCGCCGGGCGTCCCCGACCCCAACGACTGGGGCCCGCTCAAGGGCCAGCTCCCGCCGGCCCCCACCCGCCCGGCCCGCACCGCCCGCGCCCCCCGCGAGGGCGCCCCGACCCGCCGCCCCCGCCCGGGAGCGGACGCCCCGGCCGCGCCGGGGGCAGCCGCCCCGGCCGAGGCCGAGGCGCAGCCCGCGGCCCCGCGCCCGGCGCGGCGCACCCGCACGGCATCGGACGGCTCGGCCAGCCAGGCCGTCCCGCCCGCGGAGGCCGCAGCGCCGCTTGTCGCCCCGGGAGCCGACGCCGGGCCTCAGGCCGTCCCCCCGGGACAGCCGGAAGCCGGGGACGCCGACGCGCCGCAGGCCGACGCTCCTGCGCGTCCGGCGCGCCGCGCCCGGTCGGCAGCCGACGGCTCGGCGAGCCAGGCGGCCGCCGGCCGCACGGTGGCGCCGGGCAGGCGCCCGGCCCCCCGCAGCGCGGACGCCCCCTGGCACAACCCCCAGCCCGCCTTCGCGGACCAGGACTCGGCACAGGAACCGGAGCCCCGGCCCGGCTCCGCATCCCCGGCCGACCCGGGCCCGAAGCCCGAGCCGAAGCCCGAGGCGAAGCCCGAGCCGAAGGCACCCGCACCCGGCGCGGAGCCCGAGGACGGGACCGGCCACACCCCTGAATCCGAATCCGACAACGGAGGCGACGCGTGAACGACGTCCTCGACGTCGCCCTGCGACTCATCGTCGTCTTCGCCGTCTTCCTCGTGCTCCCGCTCGTCGTCGGGCAGACCGAGCACAAGGTGATGGCGCACATGCAGGGCCGCCTCGGCCCCATGTACGCGGGCGGCTTCCACGGCTGGGCCCAGCTCGTCGCCGACGGCGTGAAGTTCGCGCAGAAGGAAGACGTCGTCCCGGCGGGCGCCGACCGCCGCATCTTCCAGCTCGCCCCCGCCGTCGCCCTGCTCCCGTACCTCCTCGTCCTCATCGCCGTCCCCATCGGCCCGGGCGAAGGCGCGGTCGGCCAGGTCATCGACGCCGGGCTCTTCTTCGTGCTCGCCGTCATGGGCGTCGGCGTCCTCGGCAGCCTGATGGCCGGCTGGGCCTCCGCCAACAAGTTCTCCCTGCTCGGAGGCCTGCGCACCGCCGCGCAGCTCCTCGCGTACGAGCTCCCCATGCTGCTCGCCGCCGCCTCCGTCGCCATGGCCGCAGGGACCGTGTCCCTCCCCGGCATCGTCGACGCCTTCCAGTGGTGGTGGCTGCCCTGGCAGATCACCGGCGCGCTCGTCTTCTTCACCGCAGGCCTCGCCGAACTCCAGCGTCCCCCCTTCGACATGCCCGTCGCCGACTCCGAGATCATCTTCGGCGCGTACACCGAGTACACCGGCCTGCGCTTCGCGCTGTTCCTGCTCGCCGAGTACGCCGGCATCGTCGTCCTCTGCGCCCTCACCACCGTCCTGTTCCTCGGCGGCTGGCACGGGCCGATCGCCGACGGCTGGGTCTGGACCCTCCTCAAGACCGCGGTCCTCGCCTTCGTCGTGATCTGGCTCCGCGTCACCTACCCGCGGCTGCGCGAGGACCAGCTCCAGAAGCTCGCCTGGACCACACTCATCCCGCTCGCGCTCGCCCAGATCGCGCTCACCGGCATCGTGAAGGTGGCGATCAGCTGATGCCCATCCCCGGATCCGGCCTGGCCAAGGGCCTTGCCGTCACCCTGCGCACCATGACGAAGCGCGCGCACACCGCCCAGTACCCCGAGGTGCAGCCCGAGCTCCCGCCCCGCACCCGCGGGGTCATCGGACTGTTCGAGGAGAACTGCACGGTCTGCATGCTGTGCGCCCGCGAGTGCCCCGACTGGTGCATCTACATCGACTCCCACAAGGAGACGGTCCCGGCTGCGGCCCCCGGCGGCCGCGAGCGCAGCCGCAACGTCCTCGACCGGTTCGCCATCGACTTCTCCCTGTGCATGTACTGCGGCATCTGCATCGAGGTGTGCCCCTTCGACGCCCTCTTCTGGTCGCCGGAGTTCGAGTACGCGGAGACGGACATCCTCGAACTCACCCACGAGCGCGACAAGCTGCGCGAGTGGATGTGGACCGTCCCGGCACCGCCCGCCCTGGACCCGGCCGCCGAGGAGCCCAAGGAGATCGCCGCCGCCCGCAAGGCAGCGGAGAAGGCCGAGGCCGCCGCCGCGGCAGCCGCCGCTGCCGCCGAGCCCGCCGAGCCCGGGACCGATGCCCCGAACACCCCGGAGGGAGACGCGTGACCCCCGCAGCCACCGCCCTGGCCGCCACGGCGACGGGCAACGGGTTCCTCTCCCCGACCGGTGTGGAGATCGCCTTCGTCCTGGTCGGCCTCGCCACCCTCGGCGCGGCCGCGATCACGGTCACCACCAAGCAGCTCGTGCACGCCGCCCTCTGGCTGGTCGTCGCGCTCGGCGGGATCGCCGTCGAGTACCTGCTGCTGACCGCCGAGTTCATCGCCTGGGTCCAGGTCCTGATCTACCTCGGTTCCGTGGTCGTCCTCCTCCTCTTCGGGCTGATGCTCACCAAGGCCCCCATCGGCCGCTCCCCGGACGCCGACTCGAACAACCGCTGGGTCGCCCTCGGCGTCGCCCTCGTCGCGGCCGCCGCGCTCGTCTGGGTCGTCGTCGACGCGTTCCGCACCACCTGGATCGATCTCGACGGCCCCGCCCAGGGCTCCACCCAGGTGACCGGCGAGATGCTCTTCCAGCACTGGGTACTGCCCTTCGAAGCGCTCTCCGTCCTCCTCCTCGCGGCCCTGATCGGCGCCATCGTGCTCTCCCGCAGGGACGCCGCCGCCGGTGGGCCCGACGACAAGAAGGGGCAGCAGCGCTGATGCACCTCGCCTATCCCGCCGTGCTCGCGGCGCTCCTCTTCTGCACGGGCCTGTACGGAGTGCTCGCCCGCCGCAACGCCATCCTGGTCCTGATGTCCGTCGAGCTGATGCTCAACGCCGTCAACCTCAACCTGGTGGCCTTCGACGTCTGGCTGCGCGACACCCTCCACGCCGGCCAGGCCCTCACCCTCTTCACGATCGCCATCGCCGCCGCCGAGATCGGCATCGGCCTCGCCATCGTGCTGATGGTGTACCGCAACCGCGGCACCTCGGACGTCGACCGGCTGCGCGACACCGCCGAGGGCCGCGAGCCCGCCCCGAACAACCAGAGCGAGGTCACCGCGTGAGCACCACGACCCTCGCGGTCCTCGTCCCGCTCCTGCCCTTCCTGGGCGCGGTGGCGGGACTGCTGTTCGGCCGCAGCGCACCCGGGTTCGTCCGGCCCCTCGCCGTACTGCCGGCGCTGGCCGCGGCCGTACTGGCCGTGCTCGTCGCCGTCCGCCAGGGCGGCGGCACGCCGATCGTCGCCTCGACGGAGCTGACCCCGACCGGCTCGGTGCCGATCGACCTCTCGCTCTACCTGGACGGCTTCGCCGCCCTGGTCGCCGTGCTGGTCGGCGTCGTCGCCACCTGCGTACAGCTCTACTCGACGGCGTACCTCCGCGAGGACCCGCGCTACCCCTCGTATGCCGCTCTGGTGTCACTGTTCACCTCCGCCATGCTGCTCGTCGTCTACTCCGGCGACCTGATGGTGCTGCTGGTCGGCTGGGAGATCATGGGCATCTGCTCGTACTTCCTCGTCGGCCACTACTGGGAGACCGAGGCGGCCCGCTCCGCCTCCCTCAAGGCCTTCCTCGTCACCAAGCTCGGCGACGTCCCCTTCCTGATCGGCCTGTTCGCGCTCGCCGCCGACGCCGGCTCCTTCGAGATCACCAAGATCCTCGGCACCGTCGCCGCCGGCGGACTCGACCACCCGACGCTGATCGCGCTCCTCCTGCTCGCCGGCGTCGCGGGCAAGTCCGCGCAGTTCCCGCTGCACACCTGGCTTCCGGACGCCATGGCGGGCCCCACCCCGGTCTCCGCGCTGATCCACGCCGCGACGATGGTCGCCGCCGGTATCTACTTCGTCGCCCGCCTCCTCCCGGTCTTCGCGGCCTCCCGGGCCGCACTGGTGGTCATGGCCGTCATGGCGGCCGTCACGATGCTCGGTTCCGGCCTCGCCGCCCTGGCCCAGGACGACATCAAGCGCGTGCTCGCCTACTCCACGGTCGGGCAGCTCGGCTACATGCTCGGGGCCCTGGCCGTCGGCGACCGCGGCGCCGCCATCTTCCACCTCCTCTCCCACGGCGCCTTCAAGGCGCTTCTGTTCCTCGGTGCGGGCGTGATCATCCACGCCGCCGGGACGAACTCCCTGGCCGCCATGTCCCGGATGGACGGCCTGGCCAAGCGCATCCCCGACGCCTTCTGGACCATGACGATCGCGCTGCTCGCGCTCGCCGCGATCCCGCCCTTCGCCGGCTTCTTCTCCAAGGAAGCCGTCCTCGTCGCCGCCGAGCACGCCGCCGGCGGGCACTCGGAGTCCGCTCCCAGCGCCGCCGGCTGGGTCGTGCTCGTCGCCGGCGTGCTGACCGCCCTGCTCACCGCCGCCTACGCCACCCGGCTGTGGCTGATGGCCTTCCGCGGCCGGGGCGCCGCCGCCCCCGACCACGGCAAGGAGCCCGTCGCCATGACCGGCGTGCTGTGGCTGCTCGCGATCCCGACGATCGGCTTCGGCCTCGCCGCGGGCCCGATCGCCGACTGGTTCGACGGCAACGCACTCACCCCGTCCCTGACCACCTCGGTCCTCGGCACGGGAGCCGCCGCCGTCGGCGCAGTGCTGACCTACGCCCTCTGGCAGCGGGCCACGGCCAAGGCCGCCGCCGTCGGGTACGGAGCCGGCGCGTCCGCGTCCGCCGCCGCAGCGGAGTCCGCCGCCGAGACCCCCGAGGTCGCCGAGGTCACCCACGACCACCCCGCCGTCCCGGCCGGAGCGGCCCCCGACCCCGGCCGGGCGCTGCTCGGCCCGCTGCACCGCCACGCGGCCGACGGCTTCCACCTCGACGCCGTCTACGACCGGCTGTTCGTCCGCCCCGTGCGCGCCGCCGCGAGCCTCGTCCGCTTCCTCGACCGCGAGGTCGTGGACACGTACGTCCGCGGCGCGGGCGCCGGCCCCCGGCTGCTCGGCAGCCTCGTGCGCCGGGCCCAGACCGGCAACGTGCAGAGCTACCTGAGCGCCCTGCTCGCCGGCGCCGTGGTCCTGGCGATCGCCACCGCCGTCCTCGCCAACGTCAACGCCGGATCGTGAGCCGTGAGTCAGCCGTGATTGATATCAGCCCGTCCGTGATGCAGTTCCTTCTGGCGTTCGTCGTGGCCGCACCGCTCCTCGGCGCCGCCGCGGCCCTCCTGCCGGCCCCGCCCGGCCTCAAGGGCAAGAGCCCCGAACAGGCCGTGCTGCGCCACGGCGTGACCGTGACCGGCGTGATCCTCGCCGCGGCGATCGCCCTCGCCCTCGGCTTCGACCACGACGCCCCGGCCCGCTTCCAGGCGACCACCGACATCAGCTGGATCCCGGCCCTGGACGTCCGGATCCACCTCGGCATCGACGGCATCTCGCTCCCCCTCCTCCTGATGACCGCGCTGCTGTTCTTCCTCTGCGCGCTCTACAGCTACTTCAAGTTCCCCGAAGGCCCCTCCCCGAAGGCCTTCGTCGCCCTGCTCCTCGTCCTCGAGTCCGGCACCCTCGCGACCTTCGCCGTCCTCGACCTGCTGCTGTTCTTCCTCGCCTTCGAGATGGTCCTCATCCCGATGTACTTCCTCATCGCCCGCTGGGGCGGAGCTCAGCGGCAGGCCGCCGCCTGGAAGTTCATCCTCTACACCCTCCTCGGCTCCGTGGTCATGCTGCTCGGACTGCTGCTGATCGGGCTGAACAGCGGCACCTTCGACATGGTGGCCCTCGCCTCCGACAACGGCCGCGAACTGAGCCACACCACCCAGCTCCTGGCCGTCCTCGCCATCGGCATCGGCCTCGCCGTGAAGACCCCGATGTGGCCGCTGCACAGCTGGCTGCCCGACGCCCACACCGCCGCGCCCACCGTGGGCTCCGTCCTGCTGGCCGGCGTGCTGCTCAAGATGGGCACGTACGGTTTCGTGCGCATCCTGATCCCCGTCACGCCCGACGGCATGGCGACCTTCGCCCCCTACCTGGGCGCCTTCGCCGCCATCGGCATCGTCTACGGGTCCCTCGCCTGTCTCTCGCTCGCCCGCAAGGGCAACAAGGGCGACCTCAAGCGCCTCATCGCATACTCCTCCGTCGGCCACATGGGCTTCGTCCTCCTCGGCATCGCCTCGATGACTCCCACCGGCGTGAACGGCGCGCTGTTCGCCAACATCGCGCACGGTCTGATCACCGGCCTTCTCTTCTTTCTTGTCGGTGCGCTCAAGGACCGTTACAAGACCGCCGATCTGGACACCCTCGCCGGAGCCACCGGGGCCGCCCTCTACGGCCGCGCCCCCCGCCTCGGCGCCCTGCTCGCCTTCGCCGCCGTCGCCTCCCTCGGCCTGCCCGGCCTCGCCGGCTTCTGGGGCGAGATGCTGGCCCTGTTCGGCGCGTTCGACCCGGCCGAGGGCCTGTCCCGGCCCGCGTTCCTCACCTACATGGCCTTCGGCGCGTTCGGCACCCTGCTCACCGCCGCCTACCTGCTGATCGTCGTACGGCGCGTCTGCATGGGAGACCCCAAGGCCCGGCCCGAGCCCGGGCCCGCGCTCGAACTCGCGGACATCCGGCACTACGAGTTCGCCGCCTGGACCCCGCTCGCGGCCCTCACCGTCCTCGCCGGCCTGTGGCCCGCTGTCCTCCTCGGCCTCACCGACCCGGCCGTCCAGAAGCTCCTCGCAGGAGGCAACGCATGACGGCCCTGTCCGCCCTGTCCGCGGCCCCGGCCGCCGAGACCGTGAGCCACGTCCAGAGCGTCGACTGGCTCGCGATCACCCCCGTGGTGCTCCCCGCCGCCGTCGCCCTGGTCGTCCTGGTCGCCGACCTCTTCGTACCGGAACGGCTCAAGCCGCTGCTCGGCTGGCTCTCCGTCGCCGGCCTCGCCGCCGCGACCGCCACCCTGCTGCCGCTGCGCGCCGGCGACCGCGCCACCTTCTGCCTCGCCACCGACCCCGGTGCGTGCAGCTACACCGCCGACCACTTCACGCTCGTCATCCAGTTCCTGGTGCTGGCCGGCGCCCTGGTCACCGCCCTGCTGTCGGTCACCACCGTCCGCGACGCGCGCATGCCGGCCGGCGAGTACTGGTTCCTGCTGCTGTCCTCCGCCGCCGGCGCCGCCCTGCTGCCCGCCTCCCGCGACCTCGCCACCCTGATCGTCGCCCTCGAAGTCGCCTCGCTGCCCGCTTTCGCCCTCGTCGGCATGCGCCGCGGCGACCGGCTCTCCTCCGAGGCCGCCCTCAAGTTCTTCCTCTCCTCCGTCACCGCCACCGCCGTGTCGCTGATGGGCGTCAGCTTCGTCTACGCCGCCACCGGCTCCCTGCACCTGACCCAGGTCGCCGACCGCCTCGAGGACGTCCCCGGGCAGCTCGACACCCTCGCCATGGCCGGCGTCGCGCTCACCCTCGTCGGCTTCGCCTTCAAGACCGCCGCCGTCCCGTTCCACTTCTGGGTCCCGGACACCTACATCGGCGCGCCGCTGCCCATCGCGGGCTACCTCTCCGTGATCGGCAAGGCCGTCGGCTTCACCGGCCTCATCCTCGTCACGGTGATCGCCTTCCCGGCGTACTCCGACATCTGGGGCCCGGCCCTCGCCGTCCTCGCCGCGCTCACCATGACGCTCGGCAACGCCGCAGCCCTGCGCCAGCGCGCGGACCGGCCGGGCAGCGCCGTCCGGCTGCTCGCCTGGTCCTCGGTCGGCCAGGCCGGCTACCTCCTGGTCCCGATCGCGGCCGCCGCGTACTCCGATCGCGACCAGATCGGCTCCACCGTCGCGTACGCCCTCATGTACGCCGCCGTGAACCTCGGCGCCTTCGCCGTGGCCGCACTGGTCGCCCGTACGAAGCCGCTGAACCGGATCGACGACTACCGCGGCCTGTACGCCGAGCGCCCCGCCGCCGCCCTCGCGCTGGCCTTCTTCCTGCTCTGCCTGGCCGGCCTGCCGCCGGGCCTCATCGGGCTCTTCGCCAAGGTCACCGTCTTCCGCTCCGCGGTCGACGCGGGCCTGGGCTGGCTGGCCGTGGTCATGGCGGTCAACGTCGTCATCGCCCTGTACTACTACCTGCGCTGGACGGCCCTGCTGTTCCGCGCCCCGCTCAGCCCCGCCGAGGCCGCCCGTACGAAGGCCCCGTGGCCGGTCACCGCCGCGATCGCGATCACGGCCGTCACCGCCGTGGTGCTCTCGGGAGCCCCGCAGCTGGTCCTGCGCTTCGCCGCGGGCAGCCTGTTCCCGCAGTAGCCGCTCACAGACCCGTACGCCGGCTCCTACGCCGGCCCGCCCGCCGGTCCGGCCGTACGCCGTGACCCGTACGGAGCAACGCCCGCCGCCGCACCGCCGCCCCGGACACCGGGGCGGCGCCCCCGGCACGCGCCTGGGAACCAGATGCCCTCACCTCGCGTTGACCGAGGAGGGAGGGTCCACTGGACCGTAGGCCCTCAGATCCGCAGATCCTGGACGGGGGTCCCCCTGCCGCACCATTTGGAGGGCGTACCGTGCACCGCCGGCACAACGGGCTGAAGACCGCCGTACTCCTCGGCGGGCTGTCCGCACTCATCATCCTCATCGGAAGCTTCTTCGGGCGGGGCGGCCTGATCATCGCCGTCCTCGTCGCCCTCGGGACGAACGCGTACGCGTACTGGAACAGCGACAAGCTGGCTCTACGCGCGATGCGCGCCCGCCCCGTCAGCGAGTTCGAGGCCCCCGCGCTCTACCGCATGGTGCGCGAACTCTCCACCTCCGCGCGCCAGCCCATGCCGCGGCTCTACATCTCGCCGACCGACGCGCCGAACGCCTTCGCCACCGGCCGCAACCCGCGCAACGCCGCGGTCTGCTGCACCGAGGGCATCCTGCGCATACTCGACGAGCGCGAGCTGCGCGGGGTGATCGGCCACGAGCTGAGCCACGTCTACAACCGCGACATCCTCATCTCGTCCGTCGCCGGAGCCCTCGCCTCCGTCATCATGTTCCTGGTGAACTTCGCCTGGCTGATCCCGATCGGCCGGTCGAACGACGACGAGGGGCCCGGCATCCTCGGCATGCTGCTGATCATGATCCTGGGCCCGTTGGCCGCGTCCGTGATCCAGCTGGCCATCAGCCGTTCGCGCGAGTACGAGGCCGATGCGTCCGGTGCCCAGCTCACCGGCGACCCGCTCGCCCTGGCCAGCGCCCTGCGCAAGCTGGACGCCGGCGTCAAGCAGCTCCCGCTGCCCCCCGAGCCCAGGCTGGAGACCGCGAGCCACATGATGATCGCCAATCCGTTCCGCCCGGGTCAGGGCCTTTCTAAGATGTTCTCCACGCACCCACCGATGGCCGAGCGCATCGCCCGGCTCGAACAGATGGCAGGCCGTAGTCAGTGAAGACCATCCTCAACATCATTTGGCTCGTCCTCAGCGGTGTCTGGCTGTTCCTGGGCTACTGCCTGGCGGGCGTGCTCCTGTGCATCACCATCATCGGCATCCCGTTCGGCATCGCGGCCTTCCGCATCGCCGTGTACGCCCTCTGGCCGTTCGGCTACACCACGGTCGAGCGCCGGGACGCGGGCGCCGCGTCCTGCATCGGCAACGTCCTGTGGCTGGTCCTGGCGGGCTGGTGGCTGGCCCTCAGCCACATCGTCACCGGCATCGCCCTGTGCGTCACGATCATCGGCATCCCGTTCGGCATCGCCAACTTCAAGATGGTCCCGCTCGCCCTGCTCCCGCTGGGCCGCGAGATCGTCCCGACCGACGCGCCGTTCGCCTCCCGGTAGACGGCACGGCGGCGAGGGAACTCACGGGCAGGGAGAAGTCAGTGTCGGCTGCGAGCACGGCCACGACCCTGTCGGTCATCGTGCCGATGTACAACGAGGAGGAGGCCCTCCCAGCCCTGGTGAGCCGCCTGCGGCCGGTGCTCGACGACACCGGGGTCCCGTACGAGGTCCTCGCGGTCGACGACGGCAGCACCGACCGCACCGCCGAACTCCTCGAGAAGTTCCGTACGGACTGGCCCGAGCTCCGCATCGTCCGGCTGCGCGGCAACTCCGGCCACCAGGCCGCCCTGCGGGCCGGGCTGCACAGCTCGGTCGGGGCGTACGTGGCCAGCATCGACGCCGATCTCCAGGATCCGCCGGAGAAAATACCGGAGATGCTGGACCTGGCCCGGTCCGAGAACCTCGACATCGTCTACGGCGTCCGCTCCGACCGCAGCACCGACACCGGCTTCAAGCGCCGCACCGCCGCCGCCTACTACTGGCTGATGCGCCGCCTGGTCGGCAAGCAGGTGCCCGCGCAGGCCGGCGACTTCCGGCTGCTCAGCCGTGAGGCCGTCGAGGCCCTCAAGGCCCTGCCCGACCAGCAGCAGGTCTACCGGCTGCTGGTGCCCTGGCTCGGTTTCCCGAGCGGGCAGGTCACCTACCGCCGGGCCGAGCGGGTGGCGGGCGAGACCAAGTACCCGCTGAGCAAGATGATCCGCCTCGCCGTGGACGGCATCACCAACTTCTCGGCCGCCCCGCTGCGGCTTGCGACCTGGCTCGGCGTCATCAGCTTCGTCACCTGCCTCCTCATGATCGTCTGGACGCTGGTGGTGTTCCTGCTCGGCAAGACCGTGCCCGGCTGGACCTCGCTGTTCGTCGGCATGCTGTTCCTCGGCGGCGTGCAGCTGATCTGCGTCGGGCTGCTCGGCGAGTACATCGGCAGGATCTACACCGCCGTACAGCGCCGGCCCACGTACTTCATCGGGTACGACTCGGCGCGCGACGACTCCGGCAAGGGGCCGGAGGAGACGCCGAACTGACGGCCGCTCCGGGGCCCGGAGTGCGCTCTCCCGGAGGCGCCGGTGCAGGTCAGGGCGATTGTCAGTGGCGTGGGCCACTATGAACGCATGAACGAGACCGAGCAGTTGCTGGAGCAAGTCGCCCGACACGTCCGCGGCTTCGGGCCCGAGGGCGGCACCTTGGTGCCGGGACGCCTGCCGGCTCCCGCGGACCCGGCTGCGCTGCGTCGGGCCGAGGGCATGCTCGGCTTCGCCCTGCCCCCGCTCCTGGCCGGTCTCTACACCCGGATAGCGGACGGCGGGTTCGGCCCGGAGTACGGACTGCTCCCGCTGGAGGCCGCCGTCGTGCAGTACACCGCGATGCGCGCCTCGGACTGGGGCTGGCCCGAGGGCGTCCTGCCGATAACCGACTACGGCTGCGCCATGCTGGGGTGCGTGGACTGCCGCTCCGAGACCGGACGGGTCCTGCTGTTCGAGCCGAATCCGGGCGATCCCGACCTCGCCTGGTACACGGACTCGCCCGCCCTCGCCGACTGGCTGCGCGGCTGGCTCGACGGCACCGCCTGGTTCTGCGACGACTCGGAGGAGGCGGGTCTGGAGATGACCCCCTGGGCGGAGTTCAGATCCCGCGTCTGAGCCCGCCGCGCACCGCGTAGGCGGCGGCGCCCACGGCCAGCACCGCAGCCCCCGCGACCGCCGACGCGAGGGGCAGCGCGCAGGCCAGCACGACACAGCCGGACAGCCCGACCGCTGCCACGGCCCGGCCCTTGAGATCTGAATCGAGAGTCCACGCGGAAGCGTTCGCGATCGCGTAGTAGGCGAGCACCCCGAACGAGGAGAAACCGATCGCACCCCGCAGATCGGTGGTCGCCGCGAGCACCGCCACCACCGCACCCACGGCGAGCTCCGCACGGTGCGGCACCTGATGCCGCGGATGTACGGCGGCCAGCGCGCGGGGGAGATGGCCGTCCCGGGCCATCGCCAGGGTGGTCCGCGACACCCCGAGCACCAGGGCCAGCAGCGAGCCCAGCGCCGCCAGGGCCGCCCCGGCCCGGACCACGGGGGTCAGTCCGGGCCGTCCGGCCGCCCGGACCGCATCGGCCAGCGGGGCCGTCGAAGCCGCCAGGGCGTCGGCGCCCAGCACCGACAGCGCGGCCACCGCCACCGCGGCGTACACGAGCAGGGCGATCCCCAGGGCGAGCGGCACCGCCCGCGGGATCGTGCGCTCCGGATCGCGCACCTCCTCGCCCAGGGTGGTGATCCGGGCGTATCCCGCGAAGGCGAAGAACAGCAGACCGGCCGCCTGGAGCAGGCCGCCGACGCCGCCCCCGGCCAGGCCGCCGAGCCGTCCCGCGTCGGCCGCGCCGGAGGACAGGCACACCACCACGACCCCGGCCAGCACGGCCAGTACCACCGCCACGATCACCCGCGCGATCCGGGCGGACTTCTGCAGGCCTCCGTAGCTCGCGGCGGTCAGCGCCACCACCGCCGCGACGGCCACCGCGTGCTGCTGCTCCGGCCACACGTACGCCCCCACGGTGAGCGCCATCGCCGCACACGAGGCGGTCTTGCCGACGACGAAGCCCCAGCCGGCGAGATGTCCCCAGAACGGGCCGAGCCGCTCCCGCCCGTACACGTAGGTGCCGCCGGAGGCCGGATACCGGGCGGCCAGCCGCGCCGAGGAGTGCGCGTTGCAGTAGGCGACCGAGGCCGCCACCGCGAGGGCGGCGAGGAGAGCTCCGCCCGCGGGACCCGCCGCGCCCGCCGCCGGGGCGAGCGCGGCGAAGATACCCGCCCCGACCATCGCCCCGAGCCCGACGACCACGGCGTCGAAGACTCCCAGGGTGCGCTTCAGCTCGTTGTCCACGGGCGGAGGGTAGCGGGGCTAGATGACGCCCTCCCGGCCGGGCAGCGGCGGCCGGTTCTGCTCCCACCCGTGGAGTGCGGTCAGACAGGCGTGGTCCAGGTGGCGGAGCCCGCTGAGGTCGAGGCGAACGGGCTGGCCGGCCGGCAGCGCGTCCAGCGCGTCGAGCAGCTTCGGCAGCCGCAGGAAGCTGGCGCTCCCCATCACCTGGACGTGGAGCTCCCCGCCCTCCCACACCTCCTCGATGTGCACCTGGGAGGTCTCCCAGGCCGCCTTGACCACGGCCAGCCCCAGCCCGACCAGCACCCCCTCGAAGAGGTTGGTGGCAACGATCGCGGCGGCCGTCGCCACCAGCACCACCGCCTCGCCCCGGTGCGTCCGCCACAGGCCCGCGACGGCCCGGGCCGGCAGCAGCTTCCATCCGGCGTGCAGCAGCACCCCGGCCAGTGCGGCGAGCGGCACCACTTCGAGCAGCTGGGGGAGCGCGACGGCGAACAGCAGCAGCCAGCCGCCGTGCAGGACCCGCGACGCCCGGGTGCGGGCCCCTGCTTCCACGTTGGCGGCGCTGCGCACGATCACGGCGGTCATCGGCAGCGCCCCGAGCAGTCCGCAGATGGTGTTGCCGACGCCCTGCGCCATGAGCTCCCGGTCGTAGTGGGTCCGGGCCCCGTCGTGCATCCGGTCCACGGCGGCCGCGCTGAACAGGGTCTCGGCGGAGGCGATCAGCGCCAGGGCGATGACGGTACCGAGGGCCCCGGCAGAGGCCAGCAGCCCGAAGTCCCCCCAGCCGGGCGGGGCCACGGCGTCCAGGACCCCGGTCACGGTCACCTTCTCGACGGGCAGCCGCAGCAGCACCGACACGGCGGTGGCGGCCGCCACCCCGACGAGCGCGCCCGGCACGAGCCGCAGCCGGGCAGGCATCCGGCGCCAGGCCACGAGCACGGCGACGGTTCCGGCCCCGAGCGCGACGGCGGACCAGTCGGCCTGCCCGGCGAGCCCCGGCGCCGCGGCCAGCTTCTCCAGGGTTCCGCCGGGGGCCTGCACGCCGCCCAGGGCGTACAGCTGTCCGGCGATCAGCACGAGCCCGATCCCGGCCAGCATCCCGTGCACGACGGCGACGGAGATCGCCCGGAACCACCGGCCGAGCCGCAGTGCCCCCATGCCCAGCTGCAGCACCCCGGCGGCCAGCACCAGGACCCCGAGCGCGCGGGCACCGTGCGTGTGCACCGCCTCGTAGACGAGCACGGTGAGCCCGGCGGCCGGCCCGCTCACCTGGAGCGAACTCCCCCGGAACCACCCGGTGACCAGCCCGCCCACCACCCCGGTGACGATGCCCAGCTCGGCCGGCACACCGGAGGCGACGGCCACGCCCACACAGAGGGGCAGCGCGACGAGCGCCACGACGACGGACGCCCCGAAGTCTTCGCGAAACGTGTCGACTCCAGGCATCCGAGAACCTCCCCTGTCCAGCGGTGATGATTGCCACCAGAGTGGTGGGCGCGCGCAGGGCTCCCCAAGTGCCCATCGGGGGCCGCTGAGGCGCATGCGCCGCGCACGCCGGGCACGTGATCCGCACTCCCCCGGAAACGGCCGCGGCCCGGCGGTCCTGGAAGGACCGCCGGGCCGCCGGACGGCAGGGGTGGGGACCGCGATCAGCGGTAGTTCACGAACTGGATCGCGAAGTCCAGGTCCTTGCCCTTGAGCAGCGCCTGGACGGCCTGCAGGTCGTCACGGCTCTTGGAGCTGACACGCAGCTCCTCGCCCTGCACCTGGGCCTTGACGCCCTTGGGACCCTCGTCCCGGATGATCTTCGCGACCTTCTTGGCGTTCTCCTGGGAGATGCCCTCCTCGATGGAGGCGAAGATCTTGTACTCCTTGCCGGACAGCTGCGGCTCGCCGGCGTCGAGCGCCTTCAGCGAGATCCCGCGCTTGACCAGCTTGGTCTCGAACACGTCGAGGACGGCCTTGACGCGCTCCTCGGAGTTCGCCTCCATCAGGATCTTCTCGCCGGACCAGGCGATGGTGGCGCCGGTGCCCTTGAAGTCGTAGCGCTGCGAGAGTTCCTTGGCGGCCTGGTTGAGGGCGTTGTCGACCTCCTGCCGCTCGACCTTCGAGACGATGTCGAAACTGGAGTCGGCCATGTGCTGTGGCTCCTTGAAATCGGCTGTCATTGCCCCGGAGGGCGCGGCCGGACATCCCCGGCCCGCTCCGCAAAGCCTAGCCACCGCACCCACCCGCAGCGCTGATCAATCCGGTGGCGAAGCACCCCCGCACATCAGGTATTGTTTACGTCGTTGCCGGGGAGCGCCGCCGCAAGGCGGAAAAAACGGCAGCGTCTCTTGGCGGTGTGCCCGAGTGGCCAAAGGGAGCAGACTGTAAATCTGCCGGCTCAGCCTACCCAGGTTCGAACCCTGGCGCCGCCACGCGATGTGAGACCCCCGTACTGCGGAAACGCAGTACGGGGGTCTTCTCGCATGCCCGGTGATCCGAACGCGGGGGTTCCGCGTCCGGATCGGGTCAGGGCGTGGGGGACACGCGCCAGGACCAGGTGGTGCGGCGGGGGTGGGTCGGCAGGGCCAGGCGGCCGGCCGACCAGAGGAGGACCTCCGGGGCCGGGCCGGACGGGGAGTCCGGGAAGAGGCGGGCCAGGACCGGGGCCGAGAGGCCGGCCGGCGGAAGCCAGGGCAGGGCGAGGCCCCGGGTGATGTCGTACGTGTGGAGCAGGATCTCCGCCACGCCCATCGCCGCGAAGCCCCCCGGATCGCAGGGGCCCCAGTGCCAGGCCCGCGCGGACTTCGGCGCCGCGTCCACGGCCGTGCCCAGCAGCCGGGCCGCCGCCGAGACCACCTGGAGGACCGCCTCGGGCGGCGTGGCCTCCCGTACGCGCAGGTCCAGCGGCAGATAGGCGTCCGAGGGCAGTGCGGCCACCTGGGCGGCGTACGCCAGCAGGTCGTGCGCGACGTGCGCGGCCGTCGTCCAGCAGGTCCAGTCGAGCGAACCGGCCTTCACCTGCCAGTCCCGTCCGGTGTGCGGGGCCAGCGCCGACACCATTTCGGCTGCCGCCCGTTCGACGTCGGAGCCCGTCATCGGCCGCATCGTCCTGATCCCCTGTTCGTTCTCCGGTCGTGAACTTCATTTCTGACACGCGCGGGAAGGTCGGCGGGGGCGTGCTCCTCGCCCTCCTCGGAGCCGGGATCCCGGCCCTGGTCGGGGCAGCACTGCACAGCCATCCGGGCGAGCCCTACCAGGAAACCAGGCTCTACTTCGGGACCGAACGCCCGGGCGGCCGGGAGCCGGTCACGGAACAGGAGTTCATGCGTTTCCTGGACCGCGAGATCACCCCCGCCTTCCCCGAGGGCCTCACCCTCCAGGACGGGCACGGCCAGTGGCAGCGGGACGGCAAGGTCATCCGCGAGACCTCGTACGAGGTGGTGGTGCTGTACCCGGAGAAGGAGGCCGACGAGCGCAGCGCGCGCATCGAGCGGATCCGGCAGGCCTACGAGGACCAGTACCAGCAGGACTCCGTCGGGCGCTCCGACGACAAGGTGACCGCCGAGTTCTGAGGGTGCCTCAGGGAGCGCGCCCCCTCAGTTGCCCGCGACGCCCTTGACGGCCACCGCCACCGGGGTCGAGCCCTCGACCAGCTCCAGGGTCAGGCCGGCCGTCGCCGGGGTCTCGACCAGCTCCGCCAGCACGGCCGCCACGTCGTCCCGCGACACCGCTCCGCGGCCCGTCCGCGCCTCCAGCCGCACCTGCCCCGCCCCCGGGTCGTCGGTCAGCGACCCGGGCCGCAAGACCGTCCATTCCAGGCCCAACCGCGTCCGTACGTGGTCGTCCGCCTCACCCTTCGCCCGCAGGTAGAAGTCGAAGACGTCGTCACCTTCGCGGTGCGCGTCCGCCCCCATCGAAGAGACCATCAGGAAGCGCCGCACCCCCGCCCGTTCGGCCGCGTCCGAGAAGAGCACCGCCGCGCCCCGGTCGACGGTGTCCTTGCGCCCGACACCGCTGCCGGGACCCGCGCCTGCCGCGAACACCGCCACGTCCGCGCCCTGCAGGATGCCCGCCACATGCTCGACCGAAGCCGACTCCAGGTCGCAGAGCACCGGTTCGGCGCCCGCCTCCCGCAGGTCGTCGCCCTGCCCCCGGTCGCGGATGATGCCCGCGACCTCGTACCCGCGCGCGGCGAGCAGTCGCTCCAGCCGCAGCGCGATCTGACCGTGTCCACCCGCGATGACGATGCGCATGCCCCGACCGTACGACGAGCCGGGCGCCCCCGCCCGCGAAAGTGTCCGGCGGCGGGCCGGCGAACGGTCAGGGACCGGGCTCCACACGGCCCTGCCGGGGCAGGTCCAGGGCCACCGCGACCGCCGAGTCGCAGTACTCCCGTACGGCACTCGTCCGGGCTACCACCCGACCCCGGTGGATCACGATCCGGCTGTAGGCCAGCGACAGCACGCCCGAGATCCGGTCCCCCCGTACGGCCAGCAGCTCCGCCGGGAACCCGGCCTCCACCCGGACTTCCGGCAGGCCCATGGCCTCCCGGGCGGCGCCGCTGACCGACGCGTAGGCCTCCGCCGCCCGCAGCCCGCCCTGGGAGGCCAGCAGGAACGCGGCCTCCAGCGGGTCACCGCGGCCGACCGGGTTCCCGGCGTCCCGCAGCGCCCCGCTGCCGGCCGCGACCCGGACCCCGGCGGCGCGCAGCAGCCGTACGGGCGCGGTGCGCAGGCCGCGCCGTTCCAGGGCCGCGCAGTCGCCCTGGGGCAGGCACGTGACCCGTACGCCGGCCGCGGCCAGCTGGTCGGCGGCCCGGTGCGCCACGTCCAGCGGGAGCCGCGACAGCCCCCCGCAAGGGCCGATCGTCACCCCCGGGCGCAGTCCGCCGGCCATCGCCGCGAGCCGGGCCAGGCGGCCGGGATCGTCACCGTCCGTGTGCAGGTCCACGGGGCAGCCGTGCTCGGCGGCCAGTTCCAGGACGGCCTCGAGGAAGCCCGTCGGGTCCGGGTCCAGGTCCGGGCAGCCGCCGATGACGGAGGCGCCCATCTTCACGGCGTCCCGCAGCATGGCGAACCCGTCGGCGCCGGCGAGCCCGGTGAGGAGGCGGGGCACGGCGACGGCGGTCAGGTCGGTGAGCCCGCGCAGCGAGCGGCGGGCCTGGAGCACGGCCTCCATGGGGCCGAGGCCGTGCACGTCGCCGATCCGGACGTGGGAGCGCACGGCGGTGGCGCCGTGCCCGAGCTGGAGCAGGGCGGCCTCGGTGGCCCGGCGCTGGACCTCGTCGGGCGTGTACGAGACGGGCCCCTCGCCGTCGGCGGTCAGCGCGGTGTCCCCGTGGGCGTGCGGCTCGGCGGGTGCGGGGAGCAGCAGGTAGCCGCCGAGGTCCACCCGGGAGAGGGCGGGAGCGGGAAGGCTGCCCGCCGTGCCGACGGCCTGGATCCGTCCGCCGCCGAGCCGGACGTCGACCGTACGGCCGTCCGTGAGGCGGGCCCCGGTGAGCAGGAGGGTGGTGGACTCGGCGGCGGCCGCGTTCGCGTTGCCGGTCGGGCGCTGCGGCCCGTGGCCGCCGCCCTCGCCTCGGCCCTTGCGCGGGGAGGAGGACGGCTGCTGCGGCTGGCTGTCGGACATCGCGCTCCTGCGGTGGCTCGGGCGGTTCCTGGGCCGGGTGGCCGCGGCCTGCGGCCCAAGATCACGCAGCGTGCTCAGAGCCTAGGGCGCGGGGCTCTCCGCTTCACGGAGGAGCGCAATAGTCGTACCGGTGTGGTGCCCACGCGCCGTGGCGCCCGCCGGCACGCCCCGTCGGCAGGGGGTGGCCCGGCGGGGCGTCATGCGCTTCACCTGCTCCGGGTGTGTGACCCCTGTCTCACGTGCCCCGGGTGCGCGGCCTCGTGGGGGCCGCTTCGGGGCGCGCTCCCCGAACAAGTCGCGTCCGACGGGCCGCTTCGTGGGCGCTCGACGTGTCGCCGGGGGCGGCGGGTTTGTGAGCCCGGCCACAATCCGGCCCGAAAAGGGCTCCGGGGCCGCTCGGGGGCTGATCGGGAAAGCCTTGCCCGCCCCCTCGGAGCCCAGTCCCCGCAAAGGATTTGGGCGATGGGCGGGCAACCGTGTAATGTCTTCATCGCTCGCCCCAATAGCTCAGTCGGTAGAGCGTCTCCATGGTAAGGAGAAGGTCTGCGGTTCGATTCCGCATTGGGGCTCTGGTGAGAGAGGCCCCCCACCCTCGGGTGGGGAGCTGATCACATCAAAGCGGCGTAGCTCAGTCGGTAGAGCAAGCGGCTCATAATCGCTGTGTCACCGGTTCAAGTCCGGTCGCCGCTACCCACAGTAGCCGATTGCGGGGTCGGTCTCCCGATCGGCTACTCTTTTATGCGTTCATCCGTCCCATAGTCCGTCAAGGAGCACTCACGTGGCTGCCACCGACGTCCGCCCGAAGATCACGCTGGCCTGCGTGGAGTGCAAGGAGCGGAACTACATCACCAAGAAGAACCGGCGTAACAACCCGGACCGTCTTGAGATGAAGAAGCACTGCCCGCGCTGCAACTCGCACACCGCGCACCGCGAGACCCGCTGACCCCAGCGAAGTCTCGAATAACAGGCACCGTCATGAGGTCGTCCCCTTCATCGGGGGGCGGCCTCGTGTCGTTTCCGTGATCGTTTTCCGTGACCGTCTTTTTCAACAGGAGGTAGGGAGCCATGGCGCTCGACCAGTCCTTCGTGGGGCGTAGCTACCCGCCCACCGATCCGTACGAGGTCGGCCGGGAGAAGATCCGCGAATTCGCGGTTGCGGTGGGTGACGCGAATCCCGTCTACACCGACCCCGAAACCGCCAAGGCGTTCGGTCACCTGGATGTGATCGCTCCGCCGACTTTTGTGTTTGCGATCACGTTCGCGGCGGCCGGCCAGGTCGTGGAGGACCCGCAGCTGGGTCTGGACTACAGCCGCGTCGTGCACGGCGACCAGAAGTTCGCGTACTCGCGCCCCGTGCGTGCCGGTGACCGGCTCTCGGTGACCTCCACGATCGAGGCCGTGAAGTCGATGGCGGGCAACGACATCATCGACATCCGCGGCGAGGTCCACGACGAGACCGGCGAGCACGTGGTGACGGCGTGGACGAAGCTCGTCTCCCGCGCCCCCGAGGAGGCCTGAGATGACTGCGCAGATCAAGTACGCCGACGTCGAGGTCGGCACGGAGCTGCCGGCGGCGTCCTTCCCCGTGACGCGGGCCACGCTCGTGAGGTACGCGGGTGCCTCGGGTGACTTCAACCCGATCCACTGGAACGAGAAGTTCGCCAAGGAGGTCGGACTGCCGGACGTCATCGCGCACGGCATGTTCACGATGGCCGAGGCGATCCGCGTCGTCACCGACTGGGTCGGCGACCCGGGGGCGGTCGTGGAGTACGGCGTGCGGTTCACGAAGCCGGTGGTGGTCCCGAACGACGACGCGGGTGCGGTGATCGAGGTCACGGCCAAGGTCGCCGCGAAGCTGGACGACAACCGCGTGCGGGTCGACCTGACGGCGATGAGCGCGGGCCAGAAGGTCCTGGGCATGTCCCGGGCCCTGGTCACCCTGGCCTGACCTTCTCCGGGCCCCGCCCGGACCCGGTGCCGCCGCCTGCACCTTTGCGGCTGCGGCGCCGTGGGGTTGACGAAGTTAGTGATTGAGTACTAACTTCGAGGCATGGCAAGGATGAGTGCGGACGAGCGGCGCGAGAGCGTCATCCGGGCGGCGATGCACGAGTTCGCCCGGGGCGGCTACTACGGGACCTCCACCGAGGCGATCGCCAAGCGCGTCGGCGTCTCGCAGCCGTACCTGTTCCGGCTCTTCCCCAACAAGCCCGCCATCTTCCTCGCCGCCGCCGAGCGCTGCCTGCGCGACACCCGTGAGGTGTTCGCGGCCGCCGCCGAGGGGCTCGAGGGCGAGGAGGCCACGCACGCCATGGCCGCCGCGTACGTCCGGCTCATCGCCGAGGATCCGGACAAGCTCCAGATGCAGCTCCAGATGTACGTCACCGTCGCCGCCGCCGAGGCTGCCGGCGACCACCAGCTCGGTGAGCTCGTCCGCAAGGGCTGGATGGACCTCTGGGACACGGTCCACGTGCCCCTCGGCGGCGACGTGAACGAGACCACGACCTTCATGGCCTACGGAATGCTGATCAACACCCTGGCCGCGATGGGCTTCCCGCCCGGGCACCGGGTCTGGGGAGGGCTGTACCCCGCTCTGGTCCAGGACCCGGATCAGCCGGGGGAGTGAGCCCGGTTCGATCCGGTCCGCCCTCCCTGTGCGGCACCTTTTCATGCGCATGAAAGTTAGTCAGCAATAACTAACAGTTCGGTCCTCACCCGTTCCCAGGGGGAAAAAGTGAACGATACGCACGGCACTGCGCTCCGCGGCTCCGCCGTCTGGGCCCTCGTCCTCACCTCCGTGGCCGGCTTCATGGCCGCCCTCGACAACCTCGTCGTCACCACCGCCCTCCCCGCCATCCGCAAGGACCTCGGCGGAGCGCTGGAGGACCTGGAGTGGACGGTGAACGCGTACACGCTCACCTTCGCCGTCCTCCTGATGTTCGGCGCGGCCCTCGGCGACCGCTTCGGCCGGCGCCGGCTCTTCATGGCCGGCCTCGCGATATTCACCGGAGCCTCCGCCGCGGCCGCCCTGTCGCCCGGCATCAACGAGCTCATCGCCGCCCGCGCCGTCCAGGGCGTCGGCGCCGCGATCATGATGCCGCTCACCCTCACCCTGCTCACCGCCGCCGTCCCGGCCGCCCGCCGCGGCATGGCCCTCGGCATCTACGGCGCCGTCGGCGGCCTCGCCGTCGCCAGCGGCCCGCTCATCGGCGGCACCCTCACCGAGCACATCTCCTGGCAGTGGATCTTCTGGCTGAACGTCCCGATCGGCCTGGCCCTGATCCCGCTCACCCGCCTCAAGCTGACCGAGTCCACCGCCCCGGGCGCCCGTCTCGACGTGCCGGGCACGCTCCTCATCAGCGGCGGCCTCTTCGGCATCGTCTACGGCCTCGTCAACGCCAACGCCCACGGCTGGACCAGCGCCCCGGTGCTCACCAGCCTGATCGCCGGCAGCGCGCTCGTCGGCGGATTCGTCGTCCACGGCTTCCGCCACGCGAACCCCATGCTGCCCATGCGCCTCTTCCTGGGCCGCGGCTTCCTCGGGATCAACGCGGCCAGCCTGCTGATGTACCTGGGCATGTTCGGCTCGATCTTCCTGCTCAGCCAGTTCCTCCAGGGCGTCGCCGGGTACTCGCCCACCCAGGCCGGGCTGCGCATGCTGCCCTGGACCGCCATGCCGATGATCGCCGCCCCGATCGCGGGCATCCTCTCCGACCGGATCGGCGGCCGCCCCGTCGTCGCCACCGGGCTCGCCCTGCAGGCCCTCGGCCTCGGCTGGTTCGCGACGATCCTCAGCACCGACGTCTCGTACGCCGCCCAGCTCCCGGCGCTGATCCTCAGCGGCATCGGCATGGGCCTGTTCTTCGCCCCCGCCTCCAACATCCTGATGTCCACGGTGTCCCCCTCCGACCAGGGCAAGGCCTCCGGCGCCAACAGCGCCCTGCGCGAGGTCGGCGGTGCCCTCGGTGTCGCGGTCCTGGCCTCCGTCTTCTCCGCCCAGGGCGGCTACGAGTCCCCGCAGGCCTTCACCGACGGGACCGTGCCCGCGCTGTGGATCGGCGCCGCCGCAGTGGCCGTGGCAGCCGCCTTCGCCCTGCTGGTCCCGGGCAAGGGAGCCCGCAAGGCCGTCGCCCCCGACGCCCCCCTCACCTCCGCCCCCGTCCTCGCCGACAAGGTCCCCGCCGCGCGCTGACCGGTAGCGGACCACCACGGAAAGGAGTCCACGCCATGCCCGACATCCCCTGGTCCACGCCCACCCCGCCCGCCCCCGGCACCGAGGTCTACGTCATGGCCTCCCGCTTCGAGACCGAGACCCTCGCCGGCGCCTTCCGGTTCTTCCTCAGGTCGCCCGGCATCATCCGCCAGATCCGCTCCGCCCCCGGCGCCCACGGCGTCGCCCTGCGGGCCCGGGTCTTCAGCCGGACCTTCCTGACCCTCTCCGCCTGGCAGGACCGCGACGCGCTCCACCGCTTCGCCCGCAGCGAGCCGCACCGGTCCAGCTCCCGCGCCGCCGCCGCGTTCATGCGGGAGTCGGCCTTCACCTTCTGGACCGCGCCGGCCTCCGCGCTCCCGATCACCTGGGCCGAGGCCGAGCGCCGGCTGGCCGAAGACGGACGGGAAGCCCGCTCGTGACGTACGGTCCGTGGCCCCGCAGGGATGCGAGGGGTACGGACCGTACTCTTGTCCACGTGCAGGAACTCCACGACGCCCCCCTCGCCCCCCTGACCACCTTCCGCCTCGGTGGCCCCGCCACCCGTCTGGTCACCGCGACCACCGACGCCGAGGTGGTCGACGCCGTCCGCACCGCGGACGAGAGCGGCACCCCGCTCCTCGTCATCGGCGGCGGCAGCAACCTGGTCATCGGCGACCGCGGCTTCGAAGGCACCGCCCTGCGCATCGCGACGACCGGCTTCCACCTCGACGGCACCACCCTGGAGCTCGCCGCCGGCGAGAACTGGAGCGACGCCGTCGCCCGCAGCGTCGAGGCGGGCCTGGCCGGCATCGAGTGCCTCGCCGGAATCCCCGGCTCCGCCGGTGCCACCCCGATCCAGAACGTCGGGGCGTACGGCCAGGAGGTCTGCGACACCATCACCGAGGTCGTCGCGTACGACCGCACCCGGCGCGAGACGGTCACACTGGCCGCCGCCGAGTGCGCCTTCTCGTACCGCGACAGCCTCTTCAAGCACCAGCCCGAGCGGTACGTCGTCCTGCGCGTCCGCTTCGCCCTGGAGGACGCGGGCGGCCTGTCCGCGCCGATCAAGTACCCCGAGACCGCCCGCGCCCTCGGCGTCGAGGCCGGCGACCGGGTCCCGGCCGCGCAGGCCCGCGAGACCGTACTGCGCCTGCGCGCAGGCAAGGGCATGGTCCTCGACCCCGCCGACCACGACACCTGGTCCGCCGGCTCCTTCTTCCACAACCCGATCCTGAGCGACGAGGCGTACGCCGCCTTCCTCGCCCGCGTCCAGGACCGGCTCGGAGCCGAAACCACCCCGCCCGCGTACCCCGCCGGCCACGGCCGTACGAAGACCAGCGCGGCCTGGCTGATCGACAAGGCCGGTTTCACCAAGGGCTACGGAACCGGCCCCGCCCGCATCTCCACCAAGCACACCCTCGCGCTGACCAACCGCGGCGAGGCCACCACCGAGGACCTCCTCGCCCTGGCCCGCGAGGTCGTCGCGGGCGTCCACGCGGCCTTCGGCGTCACCCTGGTCAACGAGCCGGTGACGGTCGGCGTCAGCATCTGAGGAGTCCCGGCCGCCATGCTCTGTCCACTGCACGGGGCCGGTACGGACCCCACCCGCCTGGTGGGACGCACGATCAGCAGGATCGTCGCGTCCTGGCACGTCTACGAGGGCGAGCGCTCCGAGGCGCCGCTCGACGTCTGGCTGATCGACAGCGAGGGCGATTCCACCCGGATCAGCACCGGGTCCGACCGGTGCCTGATCGTCGAATCCGCGCCGCCCCACGAGCCGTACGACATGGGGGAGTGGGGCCGGATCGAGGTCGGCGAGGACCTCGGCGACCACCCGTTCCTGCGGCACCTCGGCGACACGGTGGCAAGCGTGGCCGAGTTCGCGGCGCCGGAGACCGGGCGCACGCAGCTGGAGATCGGCTTCCCCGACGGCGACCGGGTACGGGCCGACTGCTGGGAGGGCGACCTGCGGCTCACCCGGTGACCGTCAGGAAGCCAGCCAGTGGTCGATCCCGGCCAGCAGCTTGTCCTGCACGTCCTCCGGCGCCGCGCTTCCGCGCACCGACTGCCGGGCCAGCTCGGCGAGCTCCGCGTCCGTGAAGGCGTGGTGGCGGCGGGCGATCTCGTACTGCGCCGCCAGCCGGGATCCGAACAGCAGCGGGTCGTCCGCGCCCAGCGCCATCGGCACCCCGGCCTCGAAGAGGGTGCGCAGCGGGACGTCCTCGGGCCGCTCGTAGACCCCGAGGGCGACGTTCGACGCCGGGCAGACCTCGCACGTGATCTGCCGGTCCGCGAGCCGCTTCAGCAGGCGCGGGTCCTCGGCGGCCCGTACGCCGTGGCCGATGCGGGAGGCGTGCAGATCGTCCAGGCAGTCCCGTACGGAGGCGGGTCCGGTGAGCTCGCCGCCGTGCGGAGCCGCGAGCAGGCCGCCCTCGCGGGCGATGGCGAAGGCCCGGTCGAAGTCGCGGGCCATGCCGCGGCGCTCGTCGTTGGAGAGCCCGAAGCCGACGATGCCGCGGTCGGCGTAGCGGACGGCGAGGCGGGCGAGGGTACGGGCGTCGAGGGGGTGCTTCATGCGGTTGGCGGCGATGAGGACCCGCATGCCGAGCCCGGTCTCGCGGGAGGCCGCCTCGACGGCGTCCAGGATGATCTCGACGGCCGGGATCATGCCGCCGAGCAGGGGGGCGTAGGACGTGGGATCCACCTGGATCTCCAGCCAGCCGCTGCCGTCCCGTACGTCCTCCTCGGCGGCCTCGCGGACGAGGCGGCGGATGTCCTCGGGCTCGCGCAGGCAGGAGCGCGCGGCGTCGTAGAGGCGCTGGAAGCGGAACCAGCCGCGCTCGTCGGTGGCGCGGAGCTTGGGCGGCTCGCCGGCGGTGAGGGCCTCGGGGAGGCGGACGCCGTACTTGTCGGCGAGCTCCAGGAGGGTCGATGGGCGCATCGACCCCGTGAAGTGCAGGTGGAGGTGGGCTTTCGGCAGAAGCGTGAGATCGCGTACGTGCTCCATCTGGTGATCCTGCCGTACCGCTGCGCCCGGCGGGAGGGGGTTTTACCTTTTGGGGGCTTGCCCGAACGCGAGAGCGGGGCCGGATGCGGCTGAGCGGCGCCGCCCCGGTGGGGCTGCGCCGCTCGGATCCGGCTGCCCGGCGCTCTAGGCCTTGGCCTCCGCGAGGAGCTTCTGGATGCGGGACACGCCCTCGACCAGGTCCTCGTCGCCCAGGGCGTAGGACAGGCGCAGGTAGCCCGGGGTGCCGAAGGCCTCGCCCGGGACGACCGCGACCTCGACCTCGTCCAGGATCAGGGCGGCGAGCTCGACGGAGCTCTGCGGGCGCTTGCCGCGGATCTCCTTGCCGATGAGCTCCTTGACCGACGGGTACGCGTAGAACGCGCCCTCGGGGGTCGGGCAGAAGACGCCGTCGATCTCGTTGAGCATCTTCACCATCGTCTGGCGGCGCCGGTCGAAGGCCTTGCGCATCTCCGCGACCGCGTCGAGGTTGCCCGAGACGGCGGCCAGCGCGGCGACCTGGGCCACGTTGGAGACGTTGGAGGTGGCGTGCGACTGCAGGTTGGTCGCCGCCTTGATGACGTCCTGCGGGGCGATGACCCAGCCCACGCGCCAGCCGGTCATCGCGTACGTCTTGGCGACGCCGTTGACGACGATGCACTTGTCGCGCAGGGCCGGGACCAGCACCGGCAGCGAGGTGAACTTCGCCTCGCCGTAGACGAGGTGCTCGTAGATCTCGTCCGTGAGGACCCACAGGCCGTGCTCGGCGGCCCACTCGCCGATCGCGCGGGCGTCGGCCTCGCTGTAGACCGAGCCGGTCGGGTTCGACGGGGAGACGAACAGGACGACCTTGGTGCGCTCGGTGCGGGCGGCCTCGAGCTGCTCGACGGACACGCGGTAGCCGGTGGTCTCGTCGGCGACGACCTCGACCGGGACACCGCCGGCGAGGCGGATCGACTCGGGGTAGGTGGTCCAGTACGGAGCCGGGACGATGACCTCGTCACCCGGGTCCAGGATGGCGGCGAACGCCTCGTAGATCGCCTGCTTGCCGCCGTTGGTCACGAGGACCTGCGACGCGTCGACCTCGTAGCCGGAGTCGCGCAGCGTCTTCGCGGCGATCGCGGCCTTCAGCTCGGGCAGCCCCCCGGCCGGCGTGTAGCGGTGGTACTTCGGGTTGCGGCAGGCCTCGACCGCGGCCTCGACGATGTAGTCCGGGGTCGGGAAGTCGGGCTCGCCCGCGCCGAAGCCGATGACCGGGCGCCCGGCGGCCTTGAGGGCCTTGGCCTTGGCGTCCACGGCGAGGGTGGCGGACTCGGAAATGGCGCCGATACGGGCGGACACCCGGCGCTCGGAGGAAGGCGTTGCAGAGGTCATGCGGCCAATCGTCCCAGACGCCCCAGAGGCGCCGCACACCGTTTCAGTCATCGGACGGAGCAGCCTGCAATGTGCTCTGTTCGACGTCAGGGCCCGGACCACGTACACTCACCTGTCGTTGGACCCCGCCGATCACTCCAGAGCGCGAGCACTCCGTGCACTCGTCTGGATGCGGTAGGTTGGGGGACGCAAAGGGTCGTAGCTCAATTGGTAGAGCACTGGTCTCCAAAACCAGCGGTTGGGGGTTCGAGTCCCTCCGGCCCTGCTCCACACTCCTTCTCGGACGTGTGCGCAGGTACGTACTTCGATGCAACGCCGTGCGGCGCAACCGGGCGCGGCTACGGCCACGACCCGGATTCAGGTGAGAGACGTGACGGACGCCCTGGGCTCCATCGACATGCCTGACGCCGAGGACGACACCCGCGAGAAGAAGGCCCGAAAGGGCGGCAAGCGCGGGAAGAAGGGTCCTCTGGGCCGGCTTGCACTGTTCTACCGCCAGATCGTCGCGGAGCTCCGCAAGGTCGTCTGGCCGACGCGCAATCAGCTCACGACGTACACCACCGTGGTGATTGTCTTCGTCGTCATCATGATCGGTCTGGTGACCGTGATTGACTATGGGTTCCAGGAAGCCATCAAGTTCGTCTTCGGCTGATCCCCGCGGAGGGCGGCGCCTTGATGGGTGCCGCCCGTTTTCGCATGTTCGACCACCTTTTGTATCCAGGAAGAAGCAGCCACCGTGTCTGACCCGAACCTGAACGCGAGCCACGACTCCGTCGAGTCCGTCGAGGACGCGCTCGACATCGTCGAGGCGGCAGACGCTGTGGACCCGGACGAGGTCGAGCTCGCCGACGCCGAGGCCGGTGTCGCCGCCGAAGAGGCCGCGCTGCACATCGAGGACGAGGTCGACGCCGAGTCCGAGGACGACGCCGAGGTCGAAGAGGCCGCCGACGAGGACGAAGAGGCGGCCGAGGAGACCGAGGCAGCCGACGAGGTCGAGGCCGAGGCCGCCGAGGAGACCGAGGCCGAGCCCGCCGAGCCCGTCGACCCCATCCAGGCCCTGCGCGAGGAGCTGCGCCTCCTGCCCGGCGAGTGGTACGTGATCCACACCTACGCCGGCTACGAGAAGCGCGTGAAGGCCAACCTGGAGCAGCGCGCCGTCTCGCTGAACGTCGAGGAGTTCATCTACCAGGCCGAGGTGCCCGAGGAAGAGATCGTCCAGATCAAGAACGGCGAGCGCAAGAACGTCCGGCAGAACAAGCTGCCCGGCTACGTTCTCGTCCGCATGGATCTGACGAACGAGTCCTGGGGCGTCGTCCGCAACACCCCCGGTGTCACCGGCTTCGTCGGCAACGCGTACGACCCGTACCCGCTGACGCTGGACGAGATCGTCAAGATGCTCGCCCCGGAGGCGCAGGAGAAGGCCGCCAAGGCCGCCGCGGAAGAGGCCGGCCTGCCCGCGCCCGCCGTCAAGCGCACCATCGAGGTCCTGGACTTCGAGGTCGGCGACTCGGTCACCGTCACCGACGGCCCGTTCGCGACGCTGCAGGCGACCATCAACGAGATCAACCCCGACTCGAAGAAGGTCAAGGGCCTCGTCGAGATCTTCGGTCGCGAGACTCCGGTCGAGCTCAGCTTCGACCAGATCCAGAAGAACTGAACTGATCTTCTGAAGCAAGCTTCCGGACAGGTCAGATCGCCCCGCAAAGGGCGGTCTGACCTGCTCGGTTTTTAGCCCCGCTCCGATACCCGTTATCGTGGTGCGGTATGCCTCCATCCGGATGACCGGATCGGCGGCGAAAAACTCTCACTAGGACCCGGAGAGAGCAATGCCTCCCAAGAAGAAGAAGGTCACGGGGCTTATCAAGCTCCAGATCAAGGCCGGTGCGGCCAACCCGGCTCCGCCGGTCGGCCCCGCGCTCGGTCAGCACGGCGTCAACATCATGGAGTTCTGCAAGGCCTACAACGCCGCGACCGAGTCGCAGCGTGGCATGGTCGTGCCGGTGGAGATCACGGTCTACGAGGACCGCACCTTCACCTTCATCACCAAGACTCCGCCGGCCGCGCGCCTGATCCTCAAGGCCGCGGGCATCGAGAAGGGCTCCGGCGAGCCCCACAAGACCAAGGTCGCCAAGCTCACCGGCGCCCAGGTCCGCGAGATCGCCGAGCTGAAGATGCCCGACCTCAACGCCAACGACGTCGACGCCGCGATGAAGATCATCGCCGGCACCGCGCGCTCGATGGGCGTCACGGTCGAAGGCTGATCCAGCCACCCCAGCACCACCAGTGGTAGGACCAAGCGCTGGTCCGCACCACGACTCCATGCCTGAAGCCGAAATACAGGAGCAGAAGTGAAGCGCAGCAAGACTCTCCGCGCTGCGGACGCCAAGGTCGACCGGGAGAAGCTGTACGCCCCGCTCGAGGCCGTCCGTCTCGCCAAGGAGACCTCCACGACCAAGTTCGACGCCACCGTCGAGGTTGCCTTCCGCCTGGGTGTCGACCCGCGCAAGGCCGACCAGATGGTCCGTGGCACCGTGAACCTCCCGCACGGCACCGGTAAGACCGCCCGGGTCCTGGTCTTCGCGACCGGTGACCGTGCTGCGGCCGCGGAAGCCGCCGGCGCCGACATCGTCGGCGACGACGAGCTGATCAACGAGATCGCCAAGGGCAACCGCCTGAACGAGTTCGACGCGGTTGTCGCCACCCCGGACCTCATGGGCAAGGTCGGCCGCCTCGGCCGCGTGCTCGGTCCCCGTGGCCTGATGCCGAACCCGAAGACCGGCACCGTCACCATGGACGTTGCCAAGGCTGTCACCGAGATCAAGGGTGGCAAGATCGAGTTCCGTGTCGACAAGCACTCGAACCTGCACTTCATCATCGGCAAGGTCTCCTTCTCCGATGAGCAGCTGGTCGAGAACTACGGTGCGGCCCTGGACGAGATCCTTCGTCTGAAGCCGTCCGCCGCGAAGGGCCGCTACGTCAAGAAGGCCGCCCTGAGCACCACGATGGGCCCCGGCATCCAGCTGGACTCGAACCGCACCCGGAACCTCCTCGTCGAGGAAGACCCGGCCGCTGTCTGAGCCCCCCGCTGAGCCTCCGGCTCACCTGAGTGGCTGAAACGGGCCCCTCGCCCCCTCACAGGGCGGCGAGGGGCCCGTTTTCTTGCTCCGGGACGGCCTCCGGGCGCAGCGGGCCGGGGCCGCCGGCCTCGGCCGCTGACCGATTTGCCTGACCGGTGCCGGGTCGCGTAGTCTTCACCAGAAGCCAAAGACCGCTGGTCGTTGCCGTGCCCGCAAGGGTTCGGTGGCCGAAGGATCCGCTGACTGCGGACGACCCGCGTAGGTGACTGTGGAAGGTTCCCGGAATTCGTTCCGGTTGAGCCACGCCCTGGCGCCTGCGCCGGGGCGTTTCTTATTTCAGCCCCTTCTGAGCGGTCCTCATCACCCGGAAGGAGGCGAACGCACCATGCCGACGCCCAACAAGGCTGCATCGGTAGCCGAGCTCAAGGACGCGTTCCAGAGCTCGAACGCCGCCGTGCTGACCGAGTACCGGGGTCTCACCGTCGCGCAGCTCAAGACGCTGCGTCGCTCCCTTGGTGAGAACGCCCAGTACGCCGTGGTGAAGAACACGCTGACCAAGATTGCGGCCAACCAGGCCGGGATCACCGCGCTGGACGAGCACTTCGCTGGTCCGACCGCGGTCGCCTTCATCACCGGTGACCCGGTGGAGTCGGCGAAGAGCCTGCGTGACTTCGCCAAGGAAAACCCCAACCTCATCATCAAGGCGGGTGTCCTTGATGGTAAGGCGCTCACCGCCGATGAGATCAAGAAGCTTGCGGACCTCGAGTCCCGCGAGGTTCTGCTCAGCAAGCTGGCCGGCGCGTTCAAGGGCAAGCAGTCCCAGGCTGCCTCGCTCTTCCAGGCGCTGCCGTCGAAGTTCGTCCGCACTGCGGAAGCGCTTCGCGTCAAGCTCGCCGAGCAGGGCGGTGCCGAGTAATTCGGCTCGCGCACTGATCCACGCCGCCTAGTGCGTGGGTCGTAGCGGGCCGTTACGCCCGCCTCTATATACATCCGGCACCTGCCGATTTAGTGGAAGGATCGCCCATCATGGCGAAGCTCTCTCAGGACGACCTCCTCGCCCAGTTCGAGGAGATGACCCTCATCGAGCTCTCCGAGTTCGTGAAGGCCTTCGAGGAGAAGTTCGACGTCACCGCCGCCGCGGCCGTCGCCGTTGCCGGTCCGGCCGGCCCGGGCGCCGTTGCCGAGGCCGAGGAGGAGAAGGACGAGTTCGACGTCATCCTCACCGGTGCGGGCGACAAGAAGATCCAGGTCATCAAGGTCGTGCGTGAGCTGACCTCCCTGGGCCTGAAGGAGGCCAAGGACCTCGTCGACGGCACCCCGAAGCCGGTCCTCGAGAAGGTCAACAAGGAGGCCGCCGAGAAGGCTGCCGAGTCCCTCAAGGCTGCCGGTGCGGCCGTCGAGGTCAAGTAACACCTCCGGGGCCCTCTGAGGCCCCAACCAAGGGCGATCACCCGTAAGGGTGGTCGCCCTTTGGCGTATCCGCAGTGCCTGACTTGCCCTGGTCCCGTTGGGGAGTAGGGTGATCATCGTTGCCCCGCGGTCGGGTCCGGAGATGATCCGCACGGAGCAGGGGGCCTTGACGAACGGCACGCGGCGCGCAATTCTCAGACCCGTTGCGGGATCGGTCCGCCCGATCCGGGATCCGGGACACGGATCCGAGATCCGAGGCATGGATCGGCTACGAAGAGGGCAGTACTGATACGCGCTCTGTAGGTACGGGCCGCAATGTGGGACGCAGGATCGCAGGGTTGCAGGGTTGGTTTAGACGACATGGGGAAGGCCTGTTGCCGGTTTCCGGAAACCTGGTCTGGACATCAGTGAGCCAAGTGGCTACACTGACCCTTTGCGCTGCCTGTTAGCTGCCCCCTGCCCGTCGCCAGGGGCATGCCCACGCTCGAGCACACTTGATTGATACGCCCTGACCAGGCCTTATCGGCCAGATCAGGCGGGCCGTCTTCTGTGTCAGCTGGGACCGGTACGCGCGTAGTGAGTCCGAGCCCTCGGAAGGACCCCCTCTTGGCCGCCTCGCGCAACGCCTCGACCAATACGAACACCGGTGCCAGCACCGCCCCGCTGCGCATCTCCTTTGCAAAGATCAAGGAGCCCCTCGAGGTTCCGAACCTCCTGGCGCTGCAAACCGAGAGCTTTGACTGGCTGCTCGGCAATGCAGCCTGGAAGTCTCGCGTCGAGTCGGCGCTCGAGAGTGGACAGGACGTTCCCACCAAGTCCGGTCTGGAAGAGATCTTCGAGGAGATCTCGCCGATCGAGGACTTCTCCGGTTCGATGTCGCTGACGTTCCGCGACCACCGGTTCGAGCCGGCGAAGAACTCCGTCGACGAGTGCAAGGAGCGCGACTTCACGTACGCGGCGCCGCTCTTCGTCACGGCCGAGTTCACGAACAACGAGACCGGTGAGATCAAGTCTCAGACGGTCTTCATGGGCGATTTCCCGCTCATGACCAACAAGGGCACCTTCGTCATCAACGGCACCGAGCGTGTCGTGGTGTCGCAGCTCGTCCGTTCCCCCGGTGTCTACTTCGACTCCTCCATCGACAAGACGTCCGACAAGGACATCTTCTCCGCCAAGATCATCCCGTCCCGGGGTGCCTGGCTGGAGATGGAGGTCGACAAGCGCGACATGGTCGGTGTCCGCATCGACCGCAAGCGCAAGCAGTCCGTCACCGTCCTCCTGAAGGCTCTCGGCTGGACCACCGAGCAGATCCTCGAGGAGTTCGGCGAGTACGAGTCCATGCGCGCCACCCTGGAGAAGGACCACACCCAGGGCCAGGACGACGCGCTGCTCGACATCTACCGCAAGCTGCGCCCGGGCGAGCCGCCGACCCGCGAGGCCGCTCAGACGCTGCTCGAGAACCTCTACTTCAACCCGAAGCGCTACGACCTCGCGAAGGTCGGCCGCTACAAGGTGAACAAGAAGCTCGGCGCCGACGAGCCGCTCGACGCCGGTGTGCTGACCACCGACGACGTCATCGCGACGATCAAGTACCTGGTCAAGCTGCACGCGGGCGAGACCGAGACGGTCGGCGAGTCGGGCCGGGAGATCGTCGTCGAGACCGACGACATCGACCACTTCGGCAACCGTCGTATCCGCAACGTCGGCGAGCTCATCCAGAACCAGGTCCGTACGGGTCTGGCCCGTATGGAGCGCGTCGTGCGCGAGCGCATGACGACTCAGGACGTCGAGGCGATCACGCCGCAGACCCTGATCAACATCCGGCCGGTCGTCGCCTCCATCAAGGAGTTCTTCGGCACCAGCCAGCTGTCGCAGTTCATGGACCAGAACAACCCGCTGTCGGGCCTGACGCACAAGCGTCGTCTCAACGCCCTCGGCCCGGGTGGTCTGTCCCGTGAGCGGGCCGGCTTCGAGGTCCGTGACGTTCACCCGTCGCACTACGGCCGCATGTGCCCGATCGAGACGCCCGAAGGCCCGAACATCGGTCTGATCGGCTCGCTGGCCTCCTACGGCCGGATCAACCCGTTCGGCTTCATCGAGACCCCGTACCGCAAGGTCGTCGAGGGTGTCGTCACCGACGAGGTCGACTACCTCACGGCCGACGAGGAAGACCGCTTCGTCATCGCCCAGGCGAACGCCGCCCTGAACGATGAGATGCGCTTCACCGAGAACCGCGTCCTGGTCCGCCGTCGTGGTGGCGAGATCGACTACATCGCCGGCGGCGACGTCGACTACATGGACGTCTCGCCGCGCCAGATGGTGTCCGTCGCGACCGCGATGATCCCCTTCCTCGAGCACGACGACGCCAACCGTGCCCTCATGGGCGCGAACATGATGCGCCAGGCCGTTCCGCTCATCAAGGCGGAGGCGCCGCTCGTCGGCACCGGCATGGAGTACCGCTGTGCGGTCGACGCCGGTGACTCGATCAAGGCGGAGAAGGACGGTGTCGTCCAGGAGGTCTCGGCCGACTACATCACCGTCGCCAACGACGACGGCACGTACACCACGTACCGCGTCGCCAAGTTCTCCCGCTCGAACCAGGGCACCTCGGTCAACCAGAAGGTCATCGTCAACGAGGGCGACCGGATCGTCGAGGCCCAGGTCCTCGCCGACGGCCCGGCCACCGAAGAGGGCGAAATGGCCCTCGGCAAGAACCTGCTCGTCGCGTTCATGCCGTGGGAAGGCCACAACTACGAGGACGCGATCATCCTGTCGCAGCGCCTCGTGCAGGACGACGTCCTCTCCTCGATCCACATCGAGGAGCACGAGGTCGACGCCCGTGACACCAAGCTGGGCCCCGAGGAGATCACCCGGGACATCCCGAACGTCTCCGAAGAGGTCCTCGCCGACCTCGACGAGCGCGGCATCATCCGCATCGGTGCGGACGTCGTCGCCGGCGACATCCTGGTCGGCAAGGTCACGCCCAAGGGTGAGACCGAGCTGACCCCGGAGGAGCGCCTGCTCCGCGCGATCTTCGGTGAGAAGGCCCGCGAGGTGCGTGACACCTCGCTCAAGGTGCCTCACGGTGAGATCGGCAAGGTCATCGGTGTCCGCGTCTTCGACCGCGAGGAGGGCGACGAGCTTCCTCCGGGCGTGAACCAGCTGGTCCGCGTCTACGTCGCCCAGAAGCGCAAGATCACCGACGGTGACAAGCTCGCCGGCCGCCACGGCAACAAGGGTGTCATCTCCAAGATCCTTCCGATCGAGGACATGCCCTTCCTCGAGGACGGCACCCCGGTCGACATCATCCTGAACCCGCTGGGTGTCCCGTCCCGAATGAACCCGGGACAGGTCCTGGAGATCCACCTCGGCTGGCTCGCCAGCCGCGGCTGGGACGTCTCCGGCCTGGCGGAGGAGTGGGCCGAGCGTCTGAAGGTCATCGGTGCCGACCGCGTCGAGCCCGGTACCAACGTCGCCACCCCCGTGTTCGACGGCGCCCGCGAGGACGAGCTCGCCGGCCTGTTCGAGCACACCATCCCGAACCGCGACGGTGACCGCCTGGTCCTCCCGTCCGGCAAGGCGCGCCTGTTCGACGGCCGCTCCGGCGAGCCGTTCCCGGACCCGATCTCGGTCGGGTACATGTACATCCTCAAGCTCCACCACCTGGTCGACGACAAGCTCCACGCTCGGTCGACCGGTCCGTACTCGATGATCACGCAGCAGCCGCTGGGTGGTAAGGCGCAGTTCGGTGGCCAGCGCTTCGGTGAGATGGAGGTGTGGGCGCTCGAGGCTTATGGCGCCGCTTACGCCCTCCAGGAGCTGCTGACCATCAAGTCCGACGACGTCACCGGCCGCGTGAAGGTCTACGAGGCCATCGTCAAGGGCGAGAACATCCCCGAGCCGGGCATTCCCGAGTCCTTCAAGGTGCTCATCAAGGAAATGCAGTCGCTCTGCCTCAACGTGGAGGTGCTGTCCTCGGACGGCATGTCCATCGAGATGCGCGACACCGACGAGGACGTCTTCCGCGCGGCGGAGGAGCTCGGTATCGACCTGTCCCGGCGCGAGCCGAGCAGCGTCGAAGAGGTCTGACGGGCCTGACGGGGGGCTCGCTCAAGAGCCCCCCGTCATCCCCGGGACCGTTCAGACCATGATTGAGACTCGACCCCGAAAGAGGGATTGACGCACAGTGCTCGACGTCAACTTCTTCGACGAGCTGCGGATCGGCCTTGCCACCGCGGACGACATCCGAACCTGGTCGCACGGCGAGGTCAAGAAGCCGGAGACCATCAACTACCGCACCCTCAAGCCCGAGAAGGACGGACTCTTCTGCGAGAAGATCTTCGGTCCTACCCGGGACTGGGAGTGCTACTGCGGCAAGTACAAGCGTGTCCGCTTCAAGGGCATCATCTGTGAGCGCTGTGGCGTCGAGGTCACGCGCGCCAAGGTGCGTCGTGAGCGGATGGGCCACATCGAGCTTGCCGCTCCCGTCACCCACATCTGGTACTTCAAGGGCGTCCCGTCGCGCCTTGGCTACCTGCTGGACCTCGCGCCGAAGGACCTCGAGAAGGTCATCTACTTCGCCGCGTACATGATCACGTTCGTCGACGACGAGCGCCGTCAGCGCGACCTGCCGTCGCTGGAGGCCCACGTCTCCGTCGAGCGCCAGCAGATCGAGAACCGCCGCGACGCGGACCTCGAAGGCCGTGCCAAGAAGCTCGAGACCGACCTGGCCGAGCTCGAGGCCGAGGGCGCCAAGGCCGACGTGCGCCGCAAGGTGCGCGAAGGCGCCGAGCGCGAGATGAAGCAGCTCCGTGACCGCGCCCAGCGCGAGATCGACCGCCTCGACGAGGTGTGGAACCGCTTCAAGAACCTCAAGGTCCAGGACCTCGAGGGCGACGAGCTGCTCTACCGCGAGCTGCGCGACCGCTTCGGTACGTACTTCGACGGTTCGATGGGTGCCGCGGCGCTGCAGAAGCGCCTGGAGTCCTTCGACCTCGAGGAGGAGGCCGAGCGCCTCCGCGAGATCATCCGTACCGGCAAGGGCCAGAAGAAGACCCGTGCGCTCAAGCGCCTCAAGGTCGTCTCCGCGTTCCTGCAGACCAGCAACAGCCCCAAGGGCATGGTGCTCGACTGCGTGCCGGTCATCCCGCCGGACCTGCGTCCGATGGTGCAGCTGGACGGTGGCCGCTTCGCGACCTCCGACCTGAACGACCTGTACCGCCGCGTGATCAACCGCAACAACCGTCTGAAGCGCCTCCTCGACCTCGGTGCCCCCGAGATCATCGTGAACAACGAGAAGCGCATGCTTCAGGAGGCCGTGGACGCCCTCTTCGACAACGGTCGTCGTGGTCGTCCGGTGACCGGTCCCGGCAACCGTCCGCTGAAGTCCCTGAGCGACATGCTCAAGGGCAAGCAGGGTCGATTCCGTCAGAACCTCCTCGGCAAGCGCGTGGACTACTCCGCGCGTTCCGTGATCGTCGTCGGTCCGCAGCTGAAGCTGCACCAGTGTGGTCTGCCCAAGGCCATGGCGCTGGAGCTCTTCAAGCCGTTCGTGATGAAGCGCCTGGTCGACCTGAACCACGCGCAGAACATCAAGTCGGCGAAGCGCATGGTCGAGCGCGGCCGCACGGTCGTGTACGACGTGCTCGAAGAGGTCATCGCCGAGCACCCGGTGCTGCTGAACCGTGCACCCACGCTGCACCGCCTCGGCATCCAGGCCTTCGAGCCCCAGCTGGTCGAAGGCAAGGCCATCCAGATCCACCCGCTCGTCTGCACCGCGTTCAACGCGGACTTCGACGGTGACCAGATGGCCGTGCACCTGCCGCTCTCCGCGGAGGCGCAGGCCGAGGCCCGCATCCTGATGCTGTCCTCGAACAACATCCTGAAGCCGGCCGACGGCCGTCCGGTCACGATGCCGACCCAGGACATGGTCCTCGGTCTGTTCTTCCTGACCACCGACGGTGAGCTCCGTGACACCAAGGGCGAGGGCCGCGCGTTCGGCTCCACGGCCGAGGCGATCATGGCGTTCGACGCCGGCGAGCTCGCGCTGCAGTCGTCCGTCGACATCCGCTTCCCGGTGGGCACCATCCCGCCGCGCGGCTGGGTGCCGCCGGTCGCCGAAGAGGGCGAGCAGGAGTTCCAGCCGGGCGACAGCTTCCGTCTGCGCACCTCCCTGGGCCGCGCGCTCTTCAACGAGCTGCTGCCCGAGGACTACCCGTTCGTCGACTACTCGGTGGGCAAGAAGCAGCTCTCCGAGATCGTCAACGACCTGGCGGAGCGCTACCCCAAGGTCATCGTGGCGGCGACGCTCGACAACCTGAAGGCGGCCGGCTTCCACTGGGCGACCCGTTCGGGCGTCACCGTGGCCATCTCCGACGTCGTCGTGCCCGAGGCCAAGAAGGGCATCGTCGCGGGCTACGAGGCGATGGACGAGAAGGTCCAGAAGCAGTACGAGCGCGGTCTGATCACCAAGGACGAGCGCACGCAGGAGCTCATCGCGATCTGGACCAAGGCGACCAACGAGGTTGCCGAGGCGATGAACGCGAACTTCCCCAAGACGAACCCCATCTTCATGATGGTTGACTCGGGTGCCCGAGGAAACATGATGCAGATGCGACAGATCGCCGGTATGCGTGGTCTGGTGTCGAACGCGAAGAACGAGACCATCCCGCGTCCGATCAAGGCGTCCTTCCGTGAGGGCCTCACCGTTCTGGAGTACTTCATCTCCACGCACGGTGCCCGTAAGGGTCTGGCGGACACCGCCCTGCGTACCGCCGACTCGGGTTACCTGACCCGTCGTCTGGTGGACGTCTCGCAGGACGTGATCATCCGCGAGGAGGACTGCGGCACCGAGCGCGGCCTGAAGCTGAAGATCGCCGTTCGCGGCGAGGACGGCGTGCTGCGCAAGGCCGACGACGTCGAGACCTCGATCTACGCCCGCATGCTGGCCGAGGACGTCGTCATCGACGGCAAGGTCATCGCGCCGGCCAACGTCGACCTCGGTGACGTCCTGATCGACGCCCTGGTCGCCAACGGCGTCGAGGAGGTCAAGACCCGCTCGGTCCTGACCTGTGAGTCCGCGGTCGGCACCTGTGCCTTCTGCTACGGACGCTCGCTCGCCACCGGCAAGCTGGTCGACATCGGTGAGGCGGTCGGCATCATCGCCGCCCAGTCCATCGGTGAGCCCGGTACCCAGCTGACGATGCGTACCTTCCACACCGGTGGTGTGGCCGGTGACGACATCACGCAGGGTCTGCCGCGTGTCGTCGAGCTCTTCGAGGCCCGTACCCCGAAGGGTGTCGCCCCGATCTCCGAGGCCGCCGGCCGCGTGCGGATCGAGGAGACCGAGAAGACGAAGAAGATCGTCATCACGCCGGACGACGGCAGCGACGAGACGGCCTTCCCGATCTCGAAGCGCGCCAAGGTCATCGTGCACGAGGGTGACCACGTCGAGGTGGGCCAGAAGCTCACCGCGGGTGCCACCAACCCGCACGACGTGCTGCGCATCCTCGGCCAGCGTGCGGTCCAGGTCCACCTGGTCGGCGAAGTCCAGAAGGTCTACAACTCGCAGGGCGTGTCGATCCACGACAAGCACATCGAGATCATCATCCGGCAGATGCTCCGCCGCGTGACGATCATCGAGTCCGGCGATGCGGAGCTCCTGCCGGGCGAGCTCGTCGAGCGCTCGCGCTTCGAGACCGAGAACCGTCGTGTGGTCACCGAGGGCGGTCACCCCGCCTCCGGCCGTCCGCAGCTGATGGGTATCACCAAGGCCTCGCTGGCGACGGAATCCTGGCTGTCGGCCGCCTCCTTCCAGGAGACGACCCGAGTCCTGACGGATGCGGCGATCAACGCCAAGTCCGACAGCCTCATCGGCCTCAAGGAGAACGTCATCATCGGTAAGCTCATCCCGGCCGGTACGGGCCTCGCCCGCTACCGCAACATCCGGGTCGAGCCCACCGAGGAGGCGAAGGCCGCGATGTACTCGGCCGTCGGCTACGACGACATCGACTACTCGCCCTTCGGCACCGGCTCCGGCCAGGCTGTCCCGCTGGAGGACTACGACTACGGCCCGTACAACGGCTAAGAGCTCGTAAGAAGAAGCCCCCCGCTGCTCCGAGAGGAGCGGCGGGGGGCTTCTTCTTGTCCGGCCCCCGGTGTCCGGGGCCCGGGGGATTCCCCGGGGCCTTGGGACGCCGTCAGGCGCGGCGGCGGCGGAGGCCTGCCACCGTGGCCGATGCGAGGGCCAGGAGGGCCAGGGTGGCGGCTGCCAGGCCCGGGGTGAGGCCCTTGGGGGTGAACGCGCAGGAGACCTTGTCCGTGCCTGCGGGGATGTCCACGGAGACCAGGCCGTGGAAGCTCTTCACCGGGGCCGTGCACTGCCAGCCGGGGACGTCGGTCATCGCGAAGACCGCCGTGCCCCTGGCGCCCTTGGGGAGGGTGGCCTCGACGCTGTGGCCGGCGGCGGTCACTTCGGTGGCGCCGGTGGACTTCAGCGAGGTGATCGCCGTGTCCAGGGCGGCGCGGTCCAGGCAGCCGACGGGGTGCTCGCCCGCCGTCGCGTCCTTCGTGCCGGTGTTCACCGCCACCGCGACCCTGCCGTCCGCGGGGACCTCGCCCAGCCTGACCACTCCGGTCATCCGGTCTTCCAGGGGGCGGGAGGTGCCGGCGGAGGCGAGCGTGCCGTAGAGCTCGGGGGAGAACCAGTAGGCCTCGGAGCCGGGGGTGCACTGGGCGGCGTACGTCTGCTCCGTGGCGCTGCCGCCCCGGGTGACCTGCGGGACCTGGTAGACGGTGGCGCCCAGGACGTTCTCCTGGCGGGCGTAGACGCTGTCGGCCGGGTTCGGGGAGGTGTAGGCGGCGCTGCGGACCGTCACCAGGGGAGGGGCGGGGAAGCGGGTGGCCGTCCAGGTGTCCTTCGCCGGGCCGGGGCGGACCCGGGCGCCGATCGCGAAGATCGCGTCGAGCACCGGGCTGTCGGCGCCGAAGAAGGTCCGGCCGTCGTTCTTGAAGCCGTACCCGAGGGGCTCCAGGGCCCGGTACGTGGCCTCCGGCAGGTAGCTGCTGTAGTACTGCGGGCCCTCGGCCCGCAGGGCGAGGGCGTCGTTGTACGAGGTCTGCGGCGCGCCCGAGTCCGTCCGGTACGCGGGCCAGCCGTCCACCTGCCGGACGGCGTCGAAGTGGGCGCCGATCGAGCGGTTCGAGGTGGCGACCGGCTTCGCCCAGCGCTCGCGGGCCCGGCGGGCGTCCGCGCCCGCGGCCGCCACCGTGGACTCCGCGAAGACGACGCCGACCATGAGGACCGCGGCCACGGGGATCAGCACCCGGTGCTTCGCGCCCAGCGACAGCAGGGTCAGGGCGAGCAGCGAGACTCCGCCGCCGATCAGCACCGCGTGCCAGGTCCAGCCGCCGAAGTCGTCGGTGTGGCGCAGGACGAAGGTGGCCGCGACCAGCAGGGCGGCCGTCAGTGCCAGGTGGAGCGGGCGCGGGCGGTGGGCCAGCGCCAGCCAGGCCAGGATCACGACCATGCCGCTGAAGACGAAGGCCTCGCGGTACGGATTGCCGTTCGGCACCGCCAGCCCGTGCCACAGGTACTGGGTCGGCGGGAACTGGAACGAGGCGAGGACGAGCAGCGTGGCCGCGGCCCACACCAGGCGGGTCTTCCTCGCGATGGCGGCGTTGAAGAGGAACGATCCGGCGAGGATCAGGCCCAGCGAGGCCACGTACAGCCGCGGCCGGCCGCCCCACAGGTGGGTGGCCGGGAGCATCCCGGCCAGGAAGACCTCGATCCGCACCGGCTCGAAGGCCCCGGCCTGGGTGGGCTGCGCGGACCCGCTGGACAGGAACGACGGCAGCAGCAGCGGGAGGGTGAGCGCGATGCCCGTCGCGGCGGCGCTCGAGGCCCGCCACAGGGCGCGCAGCCGCTGCCGGCCGGTCATGTCCCGGGTGATCAGGCGGATGCCCAGCAGGACGCAGGCGGCCATCGTCGCCATCATCGCGGTGTAGAAGTTGCCGAACCAGGCGAGCGCGACGAACAGCGCCACCCCCGGCCAGCGGCGCTCCTCCAGGCACCACTCGACGGCGATGCCGAGCAGGGGGAGGGCGACCAGGCCCCACAGCCACATGGGGATGTACGAGGCGTCGCTGAGCGCCCAGCCGCACAGGCCGTAGCAGGCGCCGAGGACCCCGCGCTGCCACCACGGGCCCGGGTGCAGCTTGCCGAGGTAGACCGTCATGACGGCGGCTGCGGCGCCCATCGTGATTGGGGTGACCGCGAAGACGGCGAGGTCGACGTGCGCGCGCGGGACCAGGACGGCCAGCCAGGAGAACGGGTTGCCGAGGTACGTGTAGTAGTCGGACAGGAACTGCTGGCCGAAGCCGCCGCGCCAGGTGAAGAGCACGTCGCCGGCGGCCTGCCCGTGGACCAGGTCCCACAGCGCCCGGTGGAAGGGCACGTACTGGTTGGCCTGGTCGTTGAGGGCCCGGCCGGTGTTGCCGAAGGGGAAGGTGCCGCGGGCCGCCCAGGCCGCGCAGAACGCCGCCGAGGTGACGAGGAACGCGAGCAGGGGCCCGTACGGGCGGGCGGATCGCGGGGACCGGCGGCGGGGCGACGGGCGGACCGGACTGTCGGCGGCCGTCGGCTCCGTGGTGACCGTCCGCAATGTCCCGCTCCCTGGTGGTTGGTCGTGCCGGTTGGGGTGAATCGCTGAATTCGCTGCATCGCTGAATGCCGAGGCAGTTTAGTTCGCGGGGAGGGCCGCTTCGTCCGGCATCGCGTACCACGCCTTTACCACATGCGCGAGTCGGAGCGGCCACACGAGGGCCTCGCCCAAGTGGCACATGACCGGCGGCGATGTCCCGGCCGTCCCGCGCGGGCCTTTGTTTTGACCGGATGGGATGCGGTAGGTACGCTCAGACCTTGTGCCTGGGGTGTGCCTGGGCTCCTGTGCGTGTCCATCAACCGCATGAGAGCCGGATCAGCCACCGCGATCCATGCGTTTCCGTGCTTGCGCGGAGTCCCGCCGGATCCGACACACCCGACCGCGTGGGTCGGCAAAGTTCCAGGTTAGCTTCACTACACGGCACACAGAAACCGGAGAAGTAGTGCCTACGATCCAGCAGCTGGTCCGTAAGGGCCGGCAGGACAAGGTCGAGAAGACGAAGACGCCCGCGCTTGAGGCTTCGCCCCAGCGCCGTGGCGTCTGCACGCGTGTGTTCACGACCACCCCGAAGAAGCCGAACTCGGCGCTCCGTAAGGTCGCGCGTGTGCGTCTGACCTCCGGCATCGAGGTCACCGCTTACATTCCGGGTGAGGGACACAACCTGCAGGAGCACTCGATCGTGCTCGTGCGTGGTGGCCGTGTGAAGGACCTGCCGGGTGTTCGTTACAAGATCATCCGCGGTGCGCTTGACACCCAGGCTGTCAAGAACCGCAAGCAGGCCCGCAGCCGCTACGGCGCCAAGAAGGAGAAGTAAGAATGCCTCGTAAGGGCCCCGCCCCGAAGCGCCCGGTCATCATCGACCCGGTCTACGCATCTCCTCTGGTGACCTCGCTCATCAACAAGATCCTCCTGAACGGCAAGCGCTCCACCGCCGAGCGCATCGTCTACGGCGCCATGGAAGGCCTCCGCGAGAAGACCGGCAACGACCCGGTCATCACGCTGAAGCGCGCGCTGGAGAACGTCAAGCCGTCCCTCGAGGTCAAGTCCCGCCGTGTCGGTGGCGCGACCTACCAGGTCCCCGTCGAGGTCAAGCCGGGTCGTCAGTCGACCCTGGCCCTCCGCTGGCTCGTGGGTTACTCCCGCGCCCGCCGTGAGAAGACCATGACCGAGCGCCTCATGAACGAGCTGCTCGACGCCTCCAACGGTCTTGGCGCTGCCGTCAAGAAGCGCGAGGACACGCACAAGATGGCCGAGTCCAACAAGGCCTTCGCGCACTACCGCTGGTAGTCCCACCCCACATCGAGACCGAGAGAAGACCGAAGCCTTATGGCTACCACTTCGCTTGACCTGGCCAAGGTGCGCAACATCGGCATCATGGCCCACATCGACGCGGGCAAGACGACCACCACCGAGCGCATCCTGTTCTACACCGGTGTGTCGTACAAGATCGGTGAGGTCCACGACGGCGCCGCCACGATGGACTGGATGGAGCAGGAGCAGGAGCGTGGTATCACCATCACGTCTGCCGCGACGACCTGCCACTGGCCGCTCGAAGATGTTGACCACACCATCAACATCATCGACACCCCCGGTCACGTCGACTTCACCGTCGAGGTGGAGCGTTCGCTCCGCGTCCTCGACGGCGCCGTCACCGTCTTCGACGGTGTGGCCGGCGTTGAGCCGCAGTCCGAGACCGTTTGGCGTCAGGCGGACCGCTACGGCGTGCCGCGCATCTGCTTCGTCAACAAGCTCGACCGCACCGGCGCCGAGTTCCACCGCTGCGTCGACATGATCAAGGACCGCCTCGGTGCGGTTCCGATCGTCATGCAGCTCCCCATCGGTGCCGAGGCCGACTTCCAGGGTGTCGTCGACCTCGTCACGATGAAGGCGTTCGTCTGGTCCGCCGAGGCGACCAAGGGCGAGATGTACGACATCGTCGACATCCCGGCCACGCACACCGAGGCTGCTGAAGAGTGGCGCGGCAAGCTGGTCGAGACCGTCGCCGAGAACGACGACGAGATCATGGAGCTCTTCCTGAACGGCGACGAGCCGTCCGTGGAGCAGCTGCACGCCGCCGTCCGTCGCATCATCCTCGGCTCCGGCAAGGGCAAGGGCGAGCCCACGATCACCGCGGTGTTCTGTGGCACGGCGTTCAAGAACAAGGGCGTTCAGCCCCTGCTCGACGCCGTCGTCCGCTACCTGCCGTCGCCCCTGGACATCGAGGCCATCGAGGGCCACGACGTCAAGGACCCCGAGGTCGTCGTGAAGCGCAAGCCTTCCGACGAGGAGCCCCTCGCGGCGCTGGCGTTCAAGATCATGAGCGACCCGCACCTCGGCAAGCTCACCTTCGTCCGGGTTTACTCGGGCCGCCTGGAGGCCGGCACTGCGGTGCTGAACTCCGTCAAGGGCAAGAAGGAGCGCATCGGCAAGATCTACCGCATGCACGCGAACAAGCGTGAGGAGATCGACTCGGTGGGCGCCGGCGACATCGTCGCCGTGATGGGCCTGAAGCAGACCACCACCGGTGAGACGCTGTGTGACGACAAGAACCAGGTGATCCTGGAGTCCATGGACTTCCCGGCGCCGGTCATCCAGGTCGCCATCGAGCCCAAGTCCAAGGGTGACCAGGAGAAGCTGGGTGTCGCCATCCAGCGTCTCGCGGAGGAGGACCCCTCCTTCCACGTTCACTCGGACGAGGAGACGGGCCAGACCATCCTCGGCGGTATGGGCGAGCTGCACCTCGAGGTGCTGGTCGACCGTATGAAGCGCGAGTTCAAGGTCGAGGCCAACGTCGGCAAGCCGCAGGTCGCGTACCGCGAGACCATCCGCGGCACCGTCGAGCGTCACGACTACACGCACAAGAAGCAGACCGGTGGTACCGGTCAGTTCGCCAAGGTGCAGATCGCGATCGAGCCCATCACCGAGGCCGACGGCCCGGCGTACGAGTTCGTGAACAAGGTCACCGGTGGCCGCGTGCCGAAGGAGTACATCCCTTCGGTCGACGCCGGTGCGCAGGAGGCCATGCAGTTCGGCATCCTGGCCGGCTACGAGATGACGGGCGTCCGCGTCACGCTTCTCGACGGTGGCTACCACGAGGTCGACTCCTCCGAGCTCGCGTTCAAGATCGCCGGTTCGCAGGCCTTCAAGGAGGCCGCGCGCAAGGCGTCCCCCGTGCTCATGGAGCCGATGATGGCCGTCGAGGTCACCACCCCTGAGGACTACATGGGTGACGTCATCGGTGACATCAACTCCCGCCGTGGCCAGATCCAGGCCATGGAGGAGCGTCACGGTGCTCGCGTCGTGAAGGGCCTCGTGCCCCTTTCGGAGATGTTCGGCTACGTCGGAGACCTCCGCAGCAAGACCTCGGGTCGCGCCAGCTACTCGATGCAGTTCGACTCCTACGCCGAGGTTCCCCGGAACGTCGCCGAGGAGATCATCGCGAAGGCCAAGGGCGAGTAACTCTTCCGAGTACACGCTTTAGGCTTGTCACCGGAGCCTCTGGGGCAACAGGAGTAACCCTCCGTTGCCCCGGAGGGGCCGGCTTTCCAGCAAAGATCACCTGGCGCCGATGAGTAAGGCGTACAGAACCACTCTCCAGGAGGACCCCGTGGCGAAGGCGAAGTTCGAGCGGACTAAGCCGCACGTCAACATCGGCACCATCGGTCACATTGACCACGGTAAGACGACCCTCACGGCCGCCATTACCAAGGTGCTGCACGACGCGTACCCGGACCTGAACGAGGCCTCGGCCTTCGACCAGATCGACAAGGCTCCTGAGGAGCGCCAGCGCGGTATCACCATCTCCATCGCGCACGTCGAGTACCAGACCGAGGCGCGTCACTACGCCCACGTCGACTGCCCGGGTCACGCTGACTACATCAAGAACATGATCACCGGTGCCGCGCAGATGGACGGCGCGATCCTCGTGGTCGCCGCCACCGACGGCCCGATGCCGCAGACCAAGGAGCACGTGCTCCTGGCCCGCCAGGTCGGCGTCCCCTACATCGTCGTCGCCCTGAACAAGGCCGACATGGTGGACGACGAGGAGATCCTGGAGCTCGTCGAGCTCGAGGTCCGTGAGCTGCTCTCCGAGTACGAGTTCCCGGGCGACGACCTGCCGGTCGTCCGCGTCTCCGCGCTGAAGGCCCTCGAGGGCGACAAGGAGTGGGGCGAGAAGCTCCTCGGCCTCATGTCCGCCGTCGACGAGGCCATCCCGACCCCGCCGCGTGACACCGAGAAGCCGTTCCTCATGCCCGTCGAGGACGTCTTCACGATCACCGGTCGCGGTACGGTCGTCACCGGCCGTATCGAGCGTGGTGTCCTGAAGGTCAACGAGACCGTCGACATCATCGGTATCAAGGAAGAGAAGACCACCACCACGGTCACCGGTATCGAGATGTTCCGCAAGCTGCTCGACGAGGGCCAGGCCGGTGAGAACGTCGGTCTGCTCCTCCGTGGCATCAAGCGCGAGGACGTCGAGCGCGGCCAGGTCATCATCAAGCCCGGTTCGGTCACGCCGCACACCGAGTTCGAGGCCCAGGCCTACATCCTGTCGAAGGACGAGGGTGGCCGTCACACCCCGTTCTTCAACAACTACCGCCCGCAGTTCTACTTCCGTACCACGGACGTGACCGGCGTCGTGACCCTCCCGCAGGGCACCGAGATGGTCATGCCGGGCGACAACACCGAGATGTCGGTCGCGCTGATCCAGCCGGTCGCCATGGAGGAGGGCCTGAAGTTCGCCATCCGTGAGGGTGGTCGTACGGTCGGCGCCGGCCAGGTCACCAAGATCACGAAGTAATTCGTGTTCTGACCTGGTAGCTCGCGCGAGCGGGCACCATGTTTGACAGAAGGGCCCCTTCCCCACCGCCTCGGCGGCGGGGGAGGGGCCCTTCGTCGTACGGGCGGGCAGGACGTACGGCGTACGAGCAAGGGCCGCACCCCCGATCACGGGGTGCGGCCCTTGCTCGTGTGCTGCGGGGGAGCGGTCAGCCGGTGACGCGCAGGGACTCGGTGAACTCGTTGCAGACGGCGTAGTCGGGCAGCAGGCCCGACTCGATGGCCTCGGCCAGCGACGGCGCGGCCTCGTCGCGGGCGGACAGCAGCGGGACGTCCGCCGGCCAGTCGATGCCCAGATCCGCATCGAGCGGGTGAACCGAGTGCTCGCCGGTCGGGTTGTACGTCTCCGAGCAGAGGTACGAAAGCGTGGCGTCGTCGCTCAGCGCGCAGAAGCCGTGCCCCAGGCCCTCCGGGATGTAGACCGCGCGGCGGTCCACGTCGTCCAGCCGGACACCCTCCCAGCGGCCGAAGGTCGGCGAGCCGACCCGCAGGTCCACGATGACGTCGAGCACGGCGCCCCGTACGCAGGTCACGTACTTGGCCTGGCCGCGCGGTACGTCGGCGAAGTGGATGCCGCGGACCACACCGCGCGAGGACACCGAGAGGTTCGCCTGCGCCAGGTTCAGCGGGTGGCCGACTACCTCGGACAGCTTGTCGAAGCGGTACCACTCGGTGAACAGCCCGCGCGGGTCGCCGTGCAGCTGCGGGGTGATCTCGTAGGCGCCCTCTATCGAGAGCTGACGGAACTTCACCGGGAGGACTCCTCGTCGAGCAGGCTGATCAGGTAGTCGCCGTAACCGCTCTTGAGCAGCGGCTGGGCCAGCTCGCGCAGCTGCGCGGAGTCGATCAGGCCGGCCCGCCAGGCCGCCTCCTCGATGCAGCCGATCTTGAAGCCCTGGCGCTCCTCGATCACGCGGACGAACTCCGAGGCCTGGACCATGGAGACGAAGGTCCCCGTGTCCAGCCAGGCGGTGCCGCGGTCGAGGATGGTGACATTCAGCTCACCGGCCTGGAGGTACGCGTCGTTGACCGCGGTGATCTCCAGCTCGCCGCGCGCGCTGGGCTTCAGGGTGCGGGCGATCTCCACGACACGGTTGTCGTAGAAGTACAGACCGGGCACCGCATAGCGGGACTTGGGCTTGACCGGCTTCTCCTCGATGGAGATGGCCTGGCCGTTCTCGTCGAACTCGACCACGCCGTACGCCGTCGGGTCCGCCACCGGGTACGCGAAGACCCGGCCGCCCTTGGAACCGGTGTGCTCCGCCAGGCGGGTACCGAGACCGCTGCCGTGGAAGATGTTGTCGCCGAGGATCAGGGCGACGGACTCGTCGCCGATGAAGTCGGCGCCGAGCACGAAGGCCTGGGCGATGCCCTCGGGGCGCTCCTGGACCGCGTACTCCAGGCGGATGCCGAACTGGGAGCCGTCGCCGAGCAGTCGCTCGAACTGGGCACGGTCCTCCGGCGTGGTGATGACGAGAATCTCGCTGATTCCGGCCATGACCAGGGTGGAGAGCGGGTAGTAGATCATCGGCTTGTCGAAGACGGGGAGCAGCTGCTTCGAGACTGCCCGGGTCAGCGGCCAGAGTCGGGATCCGGTGCCACCGGCCAAGAGAATTCCACGCATGGGCACAACCCTATGCGAGAGCGCGGGGGCGGCGTGGTCCGGGCCGGAACGGTGGTGTACGAGCGGCTAGACTCTTCGTATTATGCGCATCCTCGTGACCGGCGGCGCCGGCTTCATCGGTTCAGAATTCGTTCGCCAGCAGCTCGGTGCAGACGCATCGGCCCAGATCACGGTCTTCGACAAGCTGACCTACTCCGGTGTCGAAGCCAATCTCGCCCCGGTCGCGGACCACCCCGGTTACACCTTCGTCAAGGGCGACATCTGCGACGCCGAGGCCGTCGACCAGGTCATGCCCGGACACGACGTCGTGGTGCACTTCGCGGCGGAGTCCCACGTGGACCGCTCGATCGCCGGCGCCGGCCCGTTCGTGATGACCAACGTCGTGGGCACGCAGGTCCTGCTGGACGCCGCCCGCAAGCACGGCGTCGGCCGCTTCGTCCACATCTCCACCGACGAGGTGTACGGCTCGATCACCGAGGGCTCCTGGACCGAGGAGTGGCCCCTGGTCCCGAACTCCCCGTACTCCGCCTCCAAGGCCTCGTCCGACCTGCTGGCCCTGGCCTACGCCCGCACGCACGGCATGGACGTCGTCGTCACGCGCTGCTCCAACAACTACGGGCACTACCAGTTCCCGGAGAAGGTCATCCCGCTGTTCGTCTCGAACCTGATGGACGGCAAGAAGGTCCCGCTGTACGGCAACGGCGGCAACGTCCGCGACTGGCTGCACGTCTCCGACCACTGCCGCGGCATCGACCTGGCCATGCGCAAGGGCCGCGCCGGCGAGGTCTACAACATCGGCGGCGGCACCGAGCTCACCAACAAGGAGCTCACCGGCGTGCTGCTCGAGGCGGCCGGCCTCGGCTGGGACATGGTCGAGCACGTCGAGGACCGCAAGGGCCACGACCTGCGCTACTCCATCGACATCAGCAAGATCGGCGCCGAGCTCGGTTACGCCCCGCAGGTCACCTTCGAGGACGGCATCAAGGCCACCATCGAGTGGTACCGCGAGAACCGCGCCTGGTGGGAGCCGCTGAAGGCGAAGGCGGCCCTGCAGAAGTGAGGACCAACTCGTTCGCCGGCCGCTGGCTCGTCACCGGCGCCGCCGGGATGCTCGGCCAGGACGTCCTGACCGTCCTGAAGCACGCCGGCATCGAGGCCGTGGGCCTGCGCCGCGCAGACCTCGACATCACGGACCCGGCCGCCGTCCGGGCCGCCGTCGAAGGCGCCACCGTGGTCGTCAACTGCGCCGCCTGGACCGACGTGGACGGAGCCGAGACCGCCGAGGAAGCCGCCACCGCCGTCAACGGCACCGGCGTGCGCGTCCTCGCCGAGGCCTGCGCCGCCGCCCACGTGCGCCTGCTGCACGTCTCCACCGACTACGTGCTCCCCGGCGACGCCACGGAGCCGTACCGCGAGGACGCCGAGACCGGCCCGCTCAACGCGTACGGGCGCTCCAAGCTGGTCGGCGAGCAGGCCGTCGCCGAACTGCTGCCGCAGGACGGCTACATCGTGCGCACCGCCTGGCTGTACGGCGAGCACGGGCCGAACTTCGTCGCCACCATGCTCAAGCTGGCCGCCCAGCGGGACACCCTCGACGTGGTCGACGACCAGCACGGCCAGCCCACCTGGTCCTACGCGCTGGCCCGCCAGCTGGTCGAGCTCGGCCTGGCCGCGCTGAGGGGCTGGGCCATGGGCGGGATCTACCACGGCACCGCGAGCGGCCGGACCACCTGGATGGGGCTCGCCCGCGAGACCTACCGGCTGAGCGGGCTCGACCCCGAGCGGATCCGGCCGACCACCTCCGCCGCGTTCGTACGCCCGGCCGCCCGCCCGGCGTTCAGCGTGCTCGCGCACGACCGCTGGGCCGACGCGGGCCTGGCCCCGCTCGCCGACTGGCACGAGCAGCTCGCCGAGGCGCTCGCCGCCCCCGCGTTCACGGCGCTGGCCGACTCGGCCAAGAACGGCAGTGCGAACGGCAGTACGGGATGAAGTCCCTGCTGAGCAGGCTCACCGCGGCGCTGCCGCCGGGCACCGTCGCGGTGGCCGGCGGCACCGTCGTGCTCGGTGCGGCCTCGTACGTCCACCTGGGCGTGGCCGGGTACAGCCTGTCCACGGAGGCCGTGGCGAACGTCTCGGTGCTGTGGACGATCGTCATGGCGCTCGGGCTCGGCATCTTCTTCCCGATCGAGCAGGAACTCACCCGGATCGTCGCCGCCCGCGTGGTGCTCGGCCAGGGCGCGGCCCCCGTGCTGCGCCGGGCCACGCTGCTGACCGCGGGGATCCTCGGCACGACCCTGCTCCTGCTCGCCGTCGGCGCGGGCCCGATCGCGGACCTGCTGTTCCACGGCGACCGCGGTCTGGTGGCGGCCCTCGGCGGAGCCTTCACCGGCATGGCCGTCTGCTACCTCACCCGCGGTGTGCTGGCCGGCCTCGGCCGGTTCGGCGCGTACGGCACCCAGTTGGCCGTCGACGGCGGGCTGCGCATCGCCCTCGCCTTCGGCTGCGCGGTGTCCGGGCTGCACTCCGCGCTCGCCTTCAGCCTGGTCCTGGCCGTGGCGCCGGTCGCCGCGACGCTGATCACCCTGCCCGCGCTGCTGCGTGCGGTGGAGCCCGGCGAGGAGATCGCCTGGCGGGAGCTGACCGGCGGGCTCGGCCTGCTGATCTGCTCGACCCTGCTGTCCCAGGTCGTCGTCAACGCGGCGGTGATGAGCACCAAGTTGCTCGCCCCCACCGACAGCGTGCTGATCGCGGCGCTGCTGAACGCGCTGGTCCTGGCCCGGGTGCCGCTGTTCGTCTTCGGCTCGCTCCAGGCCTCGCTGCTGGGCGGGCTCACCGCCGCCTACACGGCCGGCGACCGGGCGGCGTTCTCCGCGATGCTGCGCCGGATCGGCGTGGTCGTCGGGCTGTTGGGGCTGCTCGGCGGCGTGCCCGCGACCGCCCTCGGCCCCTGGCTGATCGAGGTCCTCTTCCATGCCAAGCCGGCGCTGGGATGCCTCGACTTCTTCCTTTTGTCCGCCGGCACCGTGGCGTACATGTTCGCGATGGTGCTCGGACAGGCGCTGATGGTATTCAAGCGGCACAACCTGCAACTGCTCTGCTGGGCCATCGGCACCGTCGTCCTGATCGGCATCACTTTTGCTCCGGGCGACGTTGCCGTGCGCGTCACCCTGGCCTACGCTCTCGGGTCCCTTGCCACCGTGCTCGGTATGCTGGCCGTGCTGAGGCTGAGGTTCCCCGGAGCTGCTCCGGGCGTGACCGAAGGACCCGGGCACAAGGTCGCCGCAAGCCCACTGGGCGCCGGAGCGGTCGGGGAGTGACCATGCCGGCTTCCGACGTCCCACCGATCACCGAGCACGCGCACGTGCCACATTCCGCTGGAGCTACCGTGTCCCAATACGACGATGTCTGGCTGGTCATACCGGCCTATAACGAGGGCCAGGTGATCGCCGATGTGGTCGAAGGAGCGCGTGCGACCTTCCCGAACATAGTCGTCGTCGACGACGGCAGCTCCGACAACTCTGCCGAGCACATCGCGAAGACCGGCGCCCACCTGGTGCGGCACCCGGTCAACCTCGGCCAGGGCGCTGCCCTGCAGACGGGCCTCAAGTACGCGCTCGCCCAGCCCGGTGCGCGCTACTTCGCGACGTTCGACGCGGACGGCCAGCACCAGACGCACGACGTCGAGAAGATGGTCCGGGTGCTGCGCGACGACGAGGCCGACGTGGTCCTCGGTTCGCGCTTCATCGAGCAGAACGGCCAGGTGCCGTGGATCAAGCGCGTCGTGCTGCGCACGGCCGCGTCGGTCAGCCCGACCGCCCGCAAGCTGAAGCTCACCGACTCGCACAACGGCCTGCGCGTGCTCAGCCGCAAGGCCGCCGAGCAGCTGGACATCACCATGAACGGCATGGCGCACGCGTCGGAGATCGTCGGTTTCCTGGCCGGGTCCGGCCTGCGCGTCACCGAGGTCCCCGTCGACATCCTCTACACCGAGTACTCGCGCGCCAAGGGCCAGTCCCTGATCAACGGCGTCAACATCATCTTTGACATCACGATGCGGGAGCGAAGCCGCTGATGAAGTACTTCTGGATCCAGCTGCTGCTCATCGCGGGCTCGGTGTCGATGGCACTGATGTTCATACGCACGTGGGGCCAGGCGAAGAACCGCGCCTGGAAGCGCATCGCGTTCTCGCTGTTCGTGGTCGTCAACGTGTACGCCGTGCTCCGCCCCACGGACGTCACGTGGGTGGCCCACCAGCTCGGCGTCGGCCGTGGCACCGACCTCGTGCTGTACGTGATGGTGCTGGCGATGGGCTTCCTGACCCTCAACACCTTCCTGCGCTTCCGCTCGTTGGAGAAGAAGATCACCGACCTGGCCCGGACGGTGGCCCTGAGCGAGGGCGCACGGCACAACGACGCGCGCCTGGGCGGGGCCGCAGCCCCCGTCGTGGCGGAGGCCGTCGTCGCCGAGGCCGTCGTGGCCGAGCCGAAGCCCGAGCCCGCCGACTCCGACACCGTGAAGGCCTGACGTCCCGTGGTGACCTTCGACTTCATGCTCCCCTACTACGGGGACGTGCAGCTGATGCAGGACGCCGTCCGCAGCGTCCTGGCCCAGACGGACCGGGACTTCCGCCTCGTCGTCATCGACGACGGCAAGGAGCCGGACGTCCCGGGCTGGTTCGAGGCACTCGGCGACGAGCGGGTGCACTACACCCGCAACGAGCAGAACCTCGGCATCACCAAGAACTTCCAGAAGTGCGTCCGGCTCTCCGAGGCCGACTACGTCGTCATCATGGGCTGCGACGACCTGCTGCACCCGCACTACCTGGAGACCGTCCGCGGTCTCATAGCGGCCAACCCGGGCATCGGCATGGTCCAGCCCGGCGTCGAGGTGATCGACGGCGACGGGCAGCTGACGTCCGGGCTCGCCGACCAGACCAAGCGGCGGCTGTATGCCCCGCAGGTCAAGGGCCGGCGCCTGATGGGCGGCGAAGAGCTCGCCACCAGCGTGCTGCGCGGGAACTGGCTGTACTTCCCGTCGATCTGCTGGCGCGGCGAAGCCCTGCGCGGGGTCAACTTCCGCGACGAGTACTCGGTGATCCAGGACCTGGCCCTGGTGGTCGACCTCCTCGAGCTCGGCGAGCAGATGCTGATCGACGAGACCACCACGGTCTTCCAGTACCGCCGCCACGCGGTCAGCGAGTCGTCGGTGCAGGCGTTCTCCGGCACCCGCTTCACCGAGGCCGAGCGGTACTTCTCCGCGGTGGCCGCCCGCATGGACGCCCGGGGCTGGCCCAAGGCCGCACGCGCGGCCCGCTTCCACAGCGGCTCCCGCTTCCACGCCATCACGATGCTCCCCGGCGCCCTGCTCCGCGGACACCGCGAGGGCGTCCGTACGCTGGCGAAGCACGCATTCACCGCCGGTCAGCGCGCCGACTGACATTCGCGACGGAATTGGACTGAGATGACACACCTGGCCCCCGAGGTCGTCGGAGCATCCGGCACGGCGCACAGCCGGACCGGTACCGGTTCCGCGGACCCCGGGCCGGTCCCGTCCAGCTCGGCGGCCCGCCGCCCGTGGACCTCGCGGCGCCGGGTGCTCGCCCTCGCCGAGGCCGTCGTCAGCGTGACGGCGGCCCTCGGCTACATGCTGCTGAGCCGGCACATCAGCGTGAACCCGATCGTCCGCCTCGGCCAGGTCAGCGGGCTCGCCACGCTCCAGCAGTACGCCGCGGTCATCGGCCTGCCGCTGCTCGCACTGCTCCTGTACACCGCCCACCGGGGCGCGGCCCGGCGCCACCAGCTGGTCAAGCGCCTGGTCTGCGCCGCCCTCGCGGGCCTGGCCACCGGCGTGATCGCCGGCGGTGTCGTCGTCGCCCTGCGCGGCACGCCCCACCCGCTCGGCGGCCAGGAGGGCGACCCGGGCGTCCTCATCGACATGGCCAACTCGTTCCTGCACCACGAGGGGATGTCGGGCATCTACCCGCCCGCCTTCCCGGCCCTCATGGCCCTGTGGGCGAAGATCCGCTACAACGGCCGCGGCGAGACCGGCTTCGCCCTGCACGACCTGCAGATCTTCTTCACCGCCGTGGCCGGCCCGATGGCCTACCTGGCCTGGCGGATACTGCTGAGGCCCTTCTGGGCGCTGCTGATCGCGGTTCCGGCCGCGGTGCTCTTCCTCGACCCGATCCGCCCGTACAGCCACATCGTCATGATCGTGCTGCTGCCGCTGCTCGGTTACTGGCTGCGCGAGATGCGCCTGGCCGGGCGGCGCGGCACGCGCCACCTGCTGCTGCGCGGCCTCGTCGCCGGCCTGATCTTCGGCGCGCTGTTCCTCTGGTACTCCGGCTGGTACATCTGGGCCGCGCCGGGAGCGCTCGTCGCCGCGCTGTTCTTCTTCCCGTGGCGCCAGGGCGCGGCGACGGCCAAGAAGGCGGGCCTCTACATAGGGGTCACGCTGCTGTCGGCCGGCGTCGTCGGCGCCCCCCTGCTCTACCAGATGGCCCGGCTGGGCTCGGAGAACCCCGACCGCTACGCGTTCCTCGCCGTGTACGCGGACCCCGGGTACGTCCTCGGCTGGGTCTCGGACCGGTCCTCGACCCTGACGTACCAGACCTGGCCCGTGTCCGGCGAGATGGCCGGCCAGAGCGGGTTCGCGCTGCTGCTGCTGTTCGGGGTGGGCCTCGGCCTCGGCCTCGGACTGCGCAACATCATGGTGCGCACCGCGGCGGCGGTCCTGGCCGGCGCCTGGCTCGCCCGCTTCTGGTTCGCCGGGCACATGGCCCACGACAAGGCCATCCAGCTCTACCCGCGCACCACGTGGATCATCATGTACTGCCTGATGATCCTGGCCGTGCTCGGCATGATGGCCGTGGTGAACCGGGGCTCCGGGTGGATCGAGCGCACGCTGCGCCCGAGCGGCGGCGGGGCCGGTTCCGGGGCGGGGCTCGCCCGGGTCGTTCCGCCGCGGGTGGTCCGCCAGCTCGCCGCCGGCATGGTGTGCGTGGTCGCCCTGTTCGCGGCCATGGGCGCGTCCTGGTCGGCCAACCGCTACATGCCCTCGTCCGACGTCGACTCGATGGGCATCGACGCGTACCGCGCCCACGTCATCAAGACGCGGGACGGCAGCTGCCCGCGCTTCTCGCCCCGCAAGGACTGCTGGGACATCGAGAAGGACGACTGGAAGCCCGGTCCCATCCAGGACTTCATCTGGTGCGCCGGCATCGTGGCCGACGACTGGCCCAGCGTCTGCGGGATGGAGGCGCCCAAGCGCGTGCGGTCGAGGGCGGACATCGAGCGGGACGCCGAGGCCGAGAAGCAGGCCCGGAAGGACGCCGCGGAGTCCGGCAAGGACGCACGGAAGAAGTAGCGGCCACGCGGTCCGGTCGCCCGGGACGCTCCCGGGCGACCCCACCCGTACGACTTGTCACAGCCGACCAGTAGCATCCGCCCCGTCAGTGGTGTCGTATGGCGCAATCGCCATAGGGGTGGGGAACCAACTTGAGATTGACACGCGTACGCGGTACCGCGCTGGCGGCCGCGATCGGCGCCGCCGCGGTGCTGGGCATCCAGGGATGGGCCGGTGGAGCCGAACTGGGCCCGGACGGCAACGGACCGGCGAAGGCGTACAGCGCCGGCGCCAAGGAAACCGGACCGGTCGAGGGCGAGGTGCACAAGCTCGCGCTCAAGCCCAAGGGCAGCGGCGAAGCCGTGCTCTCGCAGCAGGGCACCGAGCCCTTCGGCCTGCTGGGCGTGTCCTGGACGGACCCCAAGGCCGAGCTGAAGGGGACCATCGAGGCCCGCGCCCGCGACGCGAAGACCGGCAAGTGGTCGCACTGGATCGCCCTCGACCCGGTGAAGGCCGGGATGGACGGCGTACGCCCCGGCGCGCACGGCTCGACGGAGCCCGTCTGGGTCGGTGCGTCGGACGGTGCCGAGGTACGGATCAGCGGCGGCGGTGCGCTGCCCGCGGGCCTGGAGCTGAACCTGGTGGACCCGGGCGGCGCCAACAGCCCGGCGAAGAAGAGCGGCGGGCAGAAGAAGAACGGCGCCCAGAAGGGCGGCTCCCTGAACGCCGGCCCGGCCGCGTTCGCCGCGCCGGCGGCGGGCCCCGCCCCGGCGGACCCGCCCACCACTCCGCCGTCGGTCCCCGGACCCGTCTCCACGGCCCCGCGGCCGGACGTGGTCTCGCGCGTCGCGTGGGGCGCCGACGAGACGATGAACAACGAGGGCCCGATCTACCTGCCCGGCGGGACGGTCAAGGCGGTCTTCGTCCACCACACCGCCGACACCCAGCCGTACGACTGCTCGCAGTCCGCTGCGATCGTCCGCGGCATCCACGTCTACCACGTGAAGACCAACGGGTGGCGGGACCTCGGCTACAACTTCCTCGTCGACAAGTGCGGCACGATCTTCGAGGGCCGGCAGGGCGGCAGCGACCAGCCCGTCCTCGGTGCGCACACCTACGGCTGGAACAACGAGTCGGCGGGCATCGCCGTCCTCGGTGACTACAACGCCGGGGGCGCCCCGGCCGCCGCCCAGGACGCCATCTCCAGGATCGCGGCCTACAAGCTCGGCCAGTACGACGGCGACATGAACGGCACGGCGACGCTGACCGCGGGCGCCACGCAGACCAACTTCTTCGGGACCGCGTTCGAGGCCGGCAAGCCGTACACGTTCAAGTCGCTCTCGGGCCACCGGGACGGCTTCAACACCGAGTGCCCGGGCAACCAGCTCTACGGGCAGCTCGGAGCGCTGCGCACCTCGGGCCCCGCGGCGCAGCTGAAGGTGGCCACCGTCAACGGTGTGCCGGTCCAGCCGGGCGTCGACGCGAAGTCCGACGGTGTCCTGAACGTCGGCTGGTCGACCAGCACGGCGAGCGACCGCATCGGCTCGTTCGAGGTACTGGTCGACGGGGCCTCGGTGGCGACTGCCCCCGGCACGGCCCGGACGGCGCTCACGACGCTGACCGACGGCACCCACCAGGTCCAGGTCAAGGCGACCGCGACCAACGGCAAGACCTCCACCACCCTTCCCGTCACGGTCGTGGCCGAGGTGAAGCCCGCCAAGTTCACGGCGGTCACGCCGAAGCGTCTGATGGACACGCGGGCGGGTCTGGGTGTGCCGCAGGCGAAGGTCGGTGCGGGCGGTGTGGTGACGCTGCCGGTGGCCGGTACGAACGGGATTCCCGCGGCCGGTGTGACCGCCGTGGTGCTGAACGTGACGGCGACGAACCCGACGGAGCCGAGCTTCGTGTCGGTGTATCCGAGCGGTACGACGCGTACGAGTGCCTCGAACCTGAACTTCACGCCCGGGCAGACGATCCCGAACCTGGTGGTCGTCCCGGTGGTGGACGGGAAGGTCAGTTTCTTCAACAACCAGGGCACCGTGGATCTGATCGCGGACATCACGGGCTACTTCACGTCGGCCGGTGACGGCGCCACGCACACGAACATCGGTCCGAAGCGTCTGATGGACACGCGGGCGGGTCTGGGTGTGCCGCAGGCGAAGGTCGGTGCGGGTGGCGTGGTGACGCTGCCGGTGGCCGGTACGAACGGGATCCCGGCGACCGGTGTGACCGCGGTCGTGCTGAACGTGACGGCGACGAACCCGACGCAGCCGAGCTTCGTGTCGGTCTACCCGAGCGGTACGACGCGCTCGAGCGCCTCGAACCTGAACTTCACCCCCGGGCAGACGATCCCGAACCTGGTCGTGGTGCCCGTCGTGGACGGGAAGGTCAGTTTCTTCAACAACCAGGGCACCGTGGATCTGATCGCGGACATCACGGGCTACTTCACGTCGGCCGGTGACGGCGCCACGCACACGAACATCGGTCCGAAGCGTCTGATGGACACGCGGGCGGGTCTGGGTGTGCCGCAGGCGAAGGTCGGTGCGGGCGGTGTGGTGACGCTGCCGGTGGCCGGTACGAACGGGATCCCGGCGACCGGTGTGACCGCCGTGGTGCTGAACGTGACGGCGACGAACCCGACGGAGCCGAGCTTCGTGTCGGTGTATCCGAGCGGTACGACGCGTACGAGTGCCTCGAACCTGAACTTCACGCCCGGGCAGACGATCCCGAACCTGGTGGTCGTCCCGGTGGTGGACGGGAAGGTCAGTTTCTTCAACAACCAGGGCACCGTGGATCTGATCGCGGACATCACGGGCTACTTCAGCAAGTAGCAGAGACGTTTCGGCGGGGCCCCCAGGACCTGGTCCTGGGGGCCCCGGACATTTCAGGGGTGGGACATGGGAACGAACAGCGGCGACGACAGGCCGGCGGTCACCGACGAGGAGTGGGCCCGGTTCATGGAGCAGGCCCAGGCGGGCACCGGCCAGGCCCCCCGGGAGCCGTCCGCCCGGGCGCGCATGGTCACCGCGCGGCTGCAGGGCGAGTCCGGCGAGCCGCCCGGCTGGCGCACCGGTCCCGCCTGGCAGGAGAGGGAAGGGCGGGGGAGGGGCAAGCGGCGGCTCAAGGCCGCCGGGGCGATCGTCTTCATCGCCGCCCTGGCGCTGATCACGATCCGCCCGGAGCTGGTCATCGACCGGGTCACCGGCAAAGCCGCACAGAACGACAGGGCCGCCGGGCCTCTGCCCGCCGAGACCGCCCGGCCCAGCGCGCCGCCCTCCGCCGCGTACCCGGACCGGCCCACGCTCAAGGAGCCCTTCAAGGGGTCCCCGGCCCTGCAGTGGGCCGACGGGGCGGCCGGGATCGAGGTCCCGGCGGCCGAAGCCGTCGGAGGCATGAGCAAGGAGCAGGTCGCCGACGCGCTGGAGAAGACCAAGCAGTTCCTGGTCGCGGCCAACCTGGACCCGGCGACCCTGCGCGGGGAGCGGCCCGCGGCGGCCCTGGCGCTGCTCGACCCGAAGCTCGAGGAGCAGCTGAGCCGCGTGGAGGGGTCGCTGACGGCTCCGACGAAGGAGAACGACCCGCTGCACCTGTTCAGCCGGGTCAAGCCGGCCGAGCTGAAGCCGGCGGGCGACGTGGTCAAGGTCCGCGGCCGGATGTGGGTGGAGCCGGGCAAGGAGGCCGGTCAGGCCAACGTGCTGGCCGACTACACCTTCGTCTACCCGTTCGTGAAGGCGAAGCCGGGCGCCGAGCAGGTGGAGCGCACCGTCGTGCGGCGCGAGATCACCTTCTCGATCGCCGACCCGCGCAAGTGGCAGGCCACCGCCGGCAGGATCTGGCTCGAGAAGTACGACGTCGACCTCGCCAACAGCGCCTGCGACGTCTACGACGGGTACCTGCACCCCCTCTTCGACGAGGACACGCCGACCGGGCCCAGGCCCTCCGGGACGCCCGTGGACCCGTACGACCGCAGCAAGAGCGTGGAGGCCGGCGGTCAGGAGGGCTGCGGCACCGTCTCGCGTACCTGAGCGCGGACCGCGGAAAGATTTCCGAGGCCGGTGGACGGGCCCGGGCGGACCCCAAGGGGCGCCCGGGCAACCCCACTGCGCGGCGCGGTTTGACCGATCACCGTGGAGGGGTATTCTCTTCGGCCCGATTGGCGCAGTACGTGTCTTGTATGGCAGACTACTCAAGTTGCTCGGCTGAGTGCCGATGCTGCGCGCCTCCCGCCGGGAGGACCGGAAGCGAGTCCCACAGTACTCGTCGCCTTTATCTGCCTCTCGGGGCAGCAATGGGGCGGACGTACGGGAATCTTCTGGGAAGCGTCAGCACGGTGCCTGCCAGGCGCTCGGTGGGTGTTTCTCCCCCGAACCGCGGTCCTGGGACCGCACCCCCTTGGACGAGGGAATTTCCGTATGGGAATTTTCTGTGGAGGGAGTGCGACACGCCCGACCGCGTGGGTCGGAGAGAAGCGGTGGAGAGATCCACAGCCGACCGAGAGCCAGAGCGTTTCCACAACAGACAGGACTACGGAGTAGCCATGGCGGGACAGAAGATCCGCATCCGGCTCAAGGCCTACGACCACGAGGTCATCGACTCCTCGGCGAAGAAGATCGTCGAGACGGTGACCCGCACTGGTGCGTCGGTCGCAGGCCCGGTGCCGCTGCCCACTGAGAAGAACGTGTACTGCGTCATCAAGTCGCCGCACAAGTACAAGGACTCGCGCGAGCACTTCGAGATGCGCACGCACAAGCGCCTGATCGACATCCTCGACCCGACGCCCAAGACCGTTGACTCGCTGATGCGCCTGGACCTTCCGGCCGGCGTTGACATCGAGATCAAGCTCTGAGAGGCGTCGAGAAGATGGCAAAGCAGATCAAGGGCGTCCTGGGCGAGAAGCTCGGCATGACCCAGGTCTGGGACGAGAACAACCGTGTCGTCCCGGTGACCGTCGTCAAGGCCGGGCCCTGCGTCGTTACCCAGGTCCGTACGAACGACATCGACGGCTACGAGTCGGTCCAGATCGCCTTCGGCGAGATCGACCCGCGCAAGGTGAACAAGCCCCTCAAGGGCCACTTCGCCAAGGCCGACGTGACCCCCCGCCGCCACCTGGTGGAGCTCCGCACCTCCGACGCCAGCGAGTACACGCTCGGCCAGGAGATCACTGCTGAGGTGTTCGAGTCCGGCGTCAAGGTTGACGTCACGGGCAACAGCAAGGGCAAGGGCTTCGCCGGTGTCATGAAGCGGCACAACTTCCGGGGCCTCGGCGCCGGTCACGGTGTGCAGCGCAAGCACCGCTCCCCCGGTTCGATCGGTGGCTGCGCCACCCCTGGGCGTGTCTTCAAGGGCATGCGCATGGCTGGTCGTATGGGCAACGAGCGCGTCACCACCCAGAACCTGACCATCCACGCGGTAGACGCGGAGAAGGGTCTGCTCCTCATCAAGGGCGCAGTCCCCGGTCCGAACGGCGGCCTCGTCCTGGTCCGTACCGCGGCCAAGGGGGCTTGAGGTTAATGAGCACCATTGACATCCTTTCGCCGGCAGGCGACAAGGCCGGTACCGTCGAGCTCCCCGCGGAGATCTTCGACGCGAAGACCAGCGTTCCGCTGATCCACCAGGTCGTCGTCGCACAGCTGGCTGCTGCCCGTCAGGGCACGCACAAGACGAAGACCCGTGGCGAAGTCCGTGGTGGTGGCCGCAAGCCGTACCGCCAGAAGGGCACCGGCCGCGCCCGTCAGGGTTCGACCCGCGCTCCGCAGTTCGCCGGCGGTGGCGTCGTCCACGGCCCGCAGCCGCGTGACTACTCGCAGCGGACCCCCAAGAAGATGAAGGCCGCCGCCCTCCGCGGTGCCCTCTCGGACCGTGCGCGTCACTCCCGCATCCACGTCGTCACCGGCGTGGTCGAGGGTGCCGTCTCCACGAAGGCCGCCAAGACGCTGTTCGGCAAGATCACGGAGCGCAAGAACCTGCTCCTGGTCGTCGAGCGTGCCGACGAGGCCGCGTGGCTGTCCGCCCGCAACCTGCCCCAGGTTCACATCCTGGAGCCGGGCCAGCTGAACACGTACGACGTGATCGTCTCTGACGACGTGGTCTTCACCCAGGCCGCGCTCGAGTCCTTCGTGTCTGGCCCCAAGGCCGATGAGACCGAAGGGAGCGACGCCTGATGTCCGAGGCGACCGTTACCAGCAAGACCTTCACTGACCCGCGCGACCTGCTGATCAAGCCGGTTGTCTCGGAGAAGAGCTACGCGCTGCTGGACGAGAACAAGTACACGTTCATCGTCGCGCCCGGCTCCAACAAGACCCAGATCAAGCAGGCCGTCGAGGCGGTCTTCGGGGTCAAGGTCACCGGGGTCAACACGATCAACCGTCAGGGTAAGCGCAAGCGCACCAAGACCGGTTTCGGCAAGCGCGCTGACACCAAGCGCGCCATCGTGACCCTCGCTGAGGGCGACCGAATCGACATCTTCGGCGGCCAGGCCTCCTAACGGAGGTCTAGTCGTCCGGAATCGGACGAGGACTGAGAAATGGGTATCCGCAAGTACAAGCCGACGACCCCGGGCCGTCGTGGCTCCAGCGTCGCCGACTTTGTCGAGATCACGCGGTCCACGCCGGAGAAGTCGCTGGTTCGCCCGCTGCACAGCAAGGGCGGCCGTAACAACACCGGTCGGATCACCGTTCGCCACCAGGGTGGCGGACACAAGCGCGCCTACCGCGTGATCGACTTCCGTCGTCACGACAAGGACGGCGTGCCGGCCAAGGTCGCGCACATCGAGTACGACCCCAACCGCACGGCGCGCATCGCGCTCCTGCACTACGCGGACGGCGAGAAGCGCTACATCATCGCTCCCCGCGGTCTGTCCCAGGGCGACCGGATTGAGAACGGCCCCACGGCCGACATCAAGCCCGGCAACAACCTGGCCCTCCGCAACATCCCGGTCGGTACCACGATCCACGCGATCGAGCTCCGTCCCGGTGGTGGCGCCAAGTTCGCCCGTTCCGCGGGTGCCTCCGTGCAGCTGCTGGCGAAGGAGGGCACGATGGCCCACCTTCGTATGCCGTCCGGTGAGATCCGCCTGGTCGACGCGCGCTGCCGCGCGACGGTCGGCGAGGTCGGCAACGCCGAGCAGTCGAACATCAACTGGGGCAAGGCCGGCCGCATGCGCTGGAAGGGCGTTCGCCCCTCCGTCCGCGGTGTCGCGATGAACCCGGTTGACCACCCGCACGGTGGTGGTGAGGGCAAGACCAGCGGTGGTCGCCACCCGGTCTCCCCGTGGGGTCAGAAGGAGGGTCGTACTCGCTCGCCGAAGAAGGCTTCGAGCAAGTACATCGTCCGCCGCCGCAAGACGAACAAGAAGCGCTAGGAGCGGGTTTAGATGCCGCGCAGTCTCAAGAAGGGACCCTTCGTCGACGGACACCTCGTGAAGAAGGTGGACGCTCAGAACGAAGCTGGTACCAAGAACGTCATCAAGACCTGGTCCCGTCGCTCGATGATCATCCCGGCCATGCTGGGTCACACCATCGCGGTGCACAACGGCAAGACCCACGTCCCGGTGTTCGTCACCGAGTCGATGGTCGGCCACAAGCTCGGCGAGTTCTCGCCGACTCGCACCTTCCGCGGCCACGTCAAGGACGACCGGAAGTCGAAGCGCCGCTAAAGGCGGGGTGGTAACGACTATGACTTACACCGAAGGGACAACCATGGAAGCCAGGGCCCAGGCGCGGTACATCCGCGTCACGCCCATGAAGGCCCGCCGCGTGGTGGACCTTATCCGTGGCATGGATGCCACGGAGGCTCAGGCGGTCCTGCGTTTCGCCCCGCAGGCCGCGAGCGTGCCGGTCGGCAAGGTGCTGGACAGCGCCATTGCCAACGCCGCACACAACTACAACCACCCGGACGCCTCCACGCTGGTCATCAGCGAGGCGTACGTGGACGAGGGCCCGACCCTGAAGCGGTTCCGTCCGCGTGCCCAGGGCCGTGCCTACCGGATCCGCAAGCGGACCAGCCACATCACCGTGGTCGTCAGCAGCAAGGAAGGTTCCCGGTAATGGGCCAGAAGGTAAACCCGCACGGGTTCCGGCTCGGCATCACCACCGACTTCAAGTCGCGTTGGTACGCCGACAAGCTGTACAAGGACTACGTCAAGGAAGACGTCGCCATCCGTCGGATGATGACGTCCGGCATGGAGCGCGCCGGCATCTCGAAGGTTGAGATCGAGCGCACCCGTGACCGCGTGCGTGTGGACATCCACACCGCTCGTCCGGGCATCGTCATCGGCCGCCGTGGCGCCGAGGCCGACCGCATCCGCGGTGACCTCGAGAAGCTCACGGGCAAGCAGGTCCAGCTGAACATCCTCGAGGTCAAGAACCCCGAGCTCGACGCTCAGCTGGTTGCCCAGGCCGTTGCCGAGCAGCTCTCCTCCCGCGTCTCCTTCCGTCGCGCCATGCGTAAGAGCATGCAGGGCACGATGAAGGCCGGCGCCAAGGGCATCAAGATCCAGTGTGGCGGTCGCCTCGGCGGCGCCGAGATGTCCCGCTCCGAGTTCTACCGCGAGGGTCGTGTGCCGCTGCACACGCTGCGCGCGAACGTGGACTACGGCTTCTTCGAGGCCAAGACCACCTTCGGCCGTATCGGTGTGAAGGTCTGGATCTACAAGGGCGACGTCAAGAACATCGCCGAGGTTCGCGCCGAGAACGCTGCAGCCCGTGCGGGTAACCGCCCGGCCCGTGGCGCCGGCGCTGGCGACCGTCCCGCCGGCCGTGGTGGCCGTGGTGGCGAGCGCGGCGGCCGTGGTGGCCGCAAGCCGCAGCAGGCTGCTGGTGCCGAGGCCCCCAAGGCCGACGCTCCCGCCGCCGCTCCGGCCGAGAGCACCGGAACGGAGGCCTGACCGACATGCTGATCCCTCGTAGGGTCAAGCACCGCAAGCAGCACCACCCGAAGCGCCGCGGTATGGCCAAGGGCGGTACTGAGGTCTCGTTCGGCGAGTACGGCATCCAGGCGCTCACCCCCGCCTACGTGACGAACCGCCAGATCGAGGCGGCTCGTATCGCGATGACCCGCCACATCAAGCGTGGCGGCAAGGTCTGGATCAACATCTACCCGGACCGTCCGCTGACGAAGAAGCCGGCCGAAACCCGCATGGGTTCCGGTAAGGGTTCTCCCGAGTGGTGGATCGCGAACGTGCACCCGGGCCGGGTCATGTTCGAGCTGTCCTACCCGAACGAGAAGATTGCTCGTGAGGCGCTCACCCGCGCTGCTCACAAGCTTCCGATGAAGTGCCGGATTGTTCGGCGCGAGGCAGGTGAGTCGTGATGGCGACGGGAACCAAGGCGTCCGAGCTGCGTGAGCTCGGCAACGAGGAGCTCGTTGGCAAGCTGCGCGAGGCCAAGGAGGAGCTGTTCAAGCTCCGCTTCCAGGCGGCCACGGGTCAGCTGGAGAACAACGGCCGGCTCAAGTCCGTCCGTAAGGACATCGCTCGCATCTACACCCTGATGCACGAGCGTGAGCTCGGTATCGAGACGGTGGAGAGCGCCTGATGAGCGAGAAGAACGTGACTGAGACGAACGAGCGCGGCTTCCGCAAGACCCGTGAGGGTCTCGTCGTCAGCGACAAGATGGACAAGACCGTCGTCGTCGCCGTCGAGGACCGCGTCAAGCACGCGCTGTACGGCAAGGTCATCCGCCGTACCAACAAGCTCAAGGCTCACGACGAGCAGAACGCTGCCGGCGTCGGCGACCGCGTCCTCATCATGGAGACGCGTCCGCTGTCGGCGAGCAAGCGCTGGCGCATCGTCGAGATCCTCGAGAAGGCCAAGTAATCACCTGAGGGGTTTCCCTCAGGTCAGTTCCGCCAGGCTCGGCGAGGGGTTCCGGTGACGGACCCCTCGCCGGGAACCGGCAGACAAATCAGGAGATAGACGTGATCCAGCAGGAGTCGCGACTGCGTGTCGCCGACAACACTGGTGCCAAGGAGATCCTTTGCATCCGTGTTCTCGGTGGCTCCGGTCGCCGCTACGCGGGCATCGGTGACGTCATCGTCGCCACCGTCAAGGACGCGATCCCCGGTGGCAACGTGAAGAAGGGTGACGTCGTCAAGGCGGTCATCGTTCGCACCGTCAAGGAGCGCCGCCGCCAGGACGGCTCGTACATCCGCTTCGACGAGAACGCCGCTGTCATTCTCAAGAACGACGGCGACCCTCGTGGCACCCGTATCTTCGGCCCCGTGGGCCGTGAGCTGCGCGAGAAGAAGTTCATGAAGATCATCTCGCTCGCGCCGGAGGTGCTGTAAGCATGAAGATCAAGAAGGGCGACCTGGTCCAGGTCATCACCGGTAAGGACAAGGGCAAGCAGGGCAAGGTCATCGCGGCCATGCCCAGCGAGAACCGCGTCCTCGTCGAGGGTGTCAACCGGGTCAAGAAGCACACCAAGGCCGGTCAGACCGCTGGTGGTTCGCAGGCCGGTGGCATTGTGATCACCGAGGCGCCGATCCACGTCAGCAACGTTCAGCTGGTTGTGGAGAAGGACGGCCAGAAGGTCGTTACCCGCGTCGGTTTCCGCTTCGACGACGAGGGCAACAAGATCCGCGTTGCCAAGCGGACGGGTGAGGACATCTGATGGCTACCACTCCGCGTCTCAAGACGAAGTACCGCGAGGACATCGCGGGCAAGCTGCGTGAGGAGTTCTCGTACGAGAACGTCATGCAGATCCCCGGCCTCGTGAAGATCGTGGTCAACATGGGTGTGGGCGACGCCGCCCGCGACTCCAAGCTGATCGACGGCGCCATCCGCGACCTGACGACGATCACCGGTCAGAAGCCGGCCGTCACGAAGGCCCGCAAGTCCATCGCGCAGTTCAAGCTGCGTGAGGGTCAGCCGATCGGCTGCCACGTCACCCTCCGTGGTGACCGCATGTGGGAGTTCCTGGACCGTACGCTGTCGCTCGCGCTGCCGCGTATCCGTGACTTCCGTGGTCTGTCGCCGAAGCAGTTCGACGGCCGTGGCAACTACACCTTCGGTCTCACGGAGCAGGTCATGTTCCACGAGATCGACCAGGACAAGATCGACCGTACCCGGGGTATGGACATCACCGTGGTCACCACGGCGACCAACGACGCTGAGGGCCGCGCGCTCCTTCGTCACCTCGGCTTCCCCTTCAAGGAGGCGTAAGCGAGATGGCGAAGAAGGCTCTCATCGCGAAGGCTGCCCGCAAGCCCAAGTTCGGTGTGCGTGCGTACACCCGCTGCCAGCGCTGCGGTCGTCCCCACTCCGTGTACCGCAAGTTCGGCCTGTGCCGCGTCTGCCTTCGTGAGATGGCTCACCGTGGCGAGCTGCCGGGCGTGACCAAGAGCTCCTGGTAATTCCCTCCCGTCCGCAAGGACTTGGGAAGCTCCAGAGACTCTCGGTAAGCATCTGGTCGGTGGGTGCCCTGCTCCGCATGCCGTAGGCTTGTGGGGTTGGGCGTCCGCCGTCCATAACGACTTACTACGCCGTAGGTCCCCGCACCGCACCCGTCCCGCCACTGAGTGGGGAGAGGGATGGCGCATACAGGAAACCCCGGCGAGAGAGGCCGAAGGCCACTTCATGACCATGACTGACCCGATCGCAGACATGCTCACGCGTCTGCGTAACGCTAACTCGGCGTACCACGACACCGTCGTGATGCCGCACAGCAAGATCAAGTCGCACATCGCAGAGATCCTCAAGCAGGAGGGTTTCATCACCGGCTGGAAGGTCGAGGACGCCGAGGTCGGCAAGAACCTCGTCCTCGAGCTGAAGTTCGGGCCGAACCGTGAGCGCTCCATCGCGGGCATCAAGCGGATCTCGAAGCCCGGTCTGCGCGTGTACGCGAAGTCCACCAACCTGCCGAAGGTGCTCGGCGGCCTGGGCGTGGCGATCATCTCCACGTCCCACGGTCTCCTCACCGGCCAGCAGGCAGGCAAGAAGGGCGTAGGTGGGGAAGTCCTCGCCTACGTCTGGTAGTCGGGAACGGAGGAAAAGCAATGTCGCGAATCGGCAAGCTCCCCATCCAGGTTCCCGCCGGTGTGGACGTCACCATCGATGGCCGCACGGTCGCGGTGAAGGGCCCCAAGGGTCTCCTCTCGCACACCGTCGCCGCGCCGATCGAGATCGTCAAGGGTGAGGACGGCGTCCTGAACGTCACCCGCCCCAACGACGAGCGTCAGAACAAGGCCCTGCACGGCCTGTCCCGCACGCTGGTGGCGAACATGATCACCGGCGTGACCACGGGATACGTCAAGGCTCTCGAGATCAGCGGTGTCGGTTACCGCGTCGCCGCGAAGGGCTCCGCTCTGGAGTTCCAGCTTGGTTACAGCCACCCGATCCTGATCGAGGCGCCCGAGGGCATCTCCTTCAAGGTCGAGTCGCCCACCAAGTTCTCGGTCGAGGGCATCGACAAGCAGAAGGTCGGCGAGGTCGCCGCCAACATCCGCAAGCTGCGGAAGCCCGACCCGTACAAGGCCAAGGGTGTCAAGTACGCCGGCGAGGTCATCCGCCGCAAGGTCGGAAAGGCTGGTAAGTAGCCATGGCATACGGTGTGAAGATCGCCAAGGGCGACGCGTACAAGCGCGCTGCCAAGGCTCGCCGCCACATCCGCATCCGCAAGAACGTCTCGGGTACGGCGGAGCGTCCGCGCCTCGTCGTGACGCGTTCCAACCGCAACATCGTTGCTCAGGTCATCGACGACCTCCAGGGTCACACCCTGGCGTCCGCGTCGACCCTGGACGCTTCGATCCGCGGTGGCGAAGGCGACAAGAGCTCGCAGGCCCAGGCTGTCGGCGCGCTCGTCGCCGAGCGTGCCAAGGCTGCGGGTGTCGAGACCGTCGTGTTCGACCGCGGTGGCAACCGATACGCCGGGCGCATTGCCGCTCTGGCTGACGCCGCCCGCGAAGCCGGGCTGAAGTTCTAAGCCCCGGTTCCGGGACTCACGGACGTAACAGAGAGAGGTAATCCAATGGCTGGACCCCAGCGCCGCGGAAGCGGTGCCGGTGGCGGCGAGCGGCGGGACCGGAAGGGTCGCGACGGTGGCCCTGCCGCCGAGAAGACCGCTTACGTTGAGCGCGTTGTCGCGATCAACCGCGTCGCCAAGGTTGTCAAGGGTGGTCGCCGCTTCAGCTTCACCGCGCTGGTCGTGGTGGGCGACGGTGACGGCACTGTAGGTGTCGGTTACGGCAAGGCCAAGGAAGTTCCCGCGGCCATCGCCAAGGGTGTCGAGGAAGCCAAGAAGAACTTCTTCAAGGTTCCCCGTATCCAGGGCACCATCCCGCACCCGATCCAGGGCGAGAAGGCGGCCGGCGTTGTCCTGCTGAAGCCTGCTTCCCCCGGTACCGGTGTTATCGCCGGTGGCCCGGTGCGCGCCGTTCTGGAGTGCGCCGGCGTTCACGACATCCTGTCGAAGTCGCTCGGCTCCGACAACGCGATCAACATCGTGCACGCGACCGTGGCGGCCCTCAAGGGCCTGCAGCGTCCCGAGGAGATCGCGGCTCGCCGTGGTCTGCCCCTCGAGGACGTCGCCCCCGCGGCTCTGCTCCGTGCGCGTGCTGGGGCGGGTGCGTAATGGCTCGCCTCAAGATCACGCAGACGAAGTCGTACATCGGCAGCAAGCAGAACCACCGCGACACGCTGCGTTCGCTCGGGCTCAAGCGCCTGAACGACGTCGTCGTCAAGGAGGACCGCCCCGAGTTCCGCGGAATGGTTCACACCGTCCGCCACCTCGTGACGGTTGAGGAGGTTGACTAATCATGGCTGAGAACAGCCCGCTGAAGGCCCACAACCTCCGTCCCGCCCCCGGCGCCAAGACCGCGAAGACCCGTGTCGGTCGTGGTGAGGCGTCGAAGGGTAAGACGGCCGGTCGTGGTACGAAGGGCCAGAAGGCCCGCTACCAGATCCCGCAGCGCTTCGAGGGTGGGCAGATGCCCCTCCACATGCGCCTGCCGAAGCTCAAGGGCTTCAAGAACCCGTTCCGCACCGAGTTCCAGGTCGTGAACCTGGACAAGCTCGGCGCTCTCTACCCCGAGGGTGGAGAGGTCACGGTGGCCGACCTGGTCGCCAAGGGCGCGGTTCGCAAGAACAGCCTCGTCAAGGTCCTGGGCCAGGGCGAGATCTCCGTGGCGCTGACGGTTTCGGTTGACGCCGTCTCCGCCTCCGCCAAGGAGAAGATTGCCGCTGCCGGCGGCACCGTCACCGAGCTCGTCTAAGACGAACTCTTGTGACAAATAGCTAGAAACCTGACCGGGGATGCCTCACATATGGGGCATCCCCGGTTGGTCGTTCCACGGGGGGCGCAGTCGCCGGTAAGGTGGCCTGCACCTTTGCATGTACGTATTCACCGATCCCTCAGACCGTCACCTCTGACGCAGTAGCGCGGGGGTCGCAGGAGGCACCGTGCTCACCGCGTTCGCCCGGGCGTTCAAGACGCCCGACCTGCGCAAGAAGCTGCTCTTCACGCTCGGCATCATCGTGCTGTTCCGGCTCGGGTCCCACATCCCGGTACCCGGCGTGAGCTACAAGAACGTTCAGATCTGTGTCGACCAGGCCGGAAGCAGCAACAGCCTCTTCGGTCTCGTCAACATGTTCAGCGGCGGTGCGCTGCTGCAGATCACGATCTTCGCGCTCGGCATCATGCCGTACATCACGGCGAGCATCATCCTGCAGCTGCTGACCGTGGTCATCCCGAAGCTGGAGAACCTCAAAAAAGAGGGTCAGTCCGGCACCGCGAAGATCACTCAGTACACGCGCTATCTGACGGTCGCACTCGCGATCCTGCAGGGCACCGGCCTCGTCGCCACTGCCCGCACTGGTGCCCTGTTCCAGGGCTGCCAGGTCGCCAGCCAGATCGTCCCGAACCGGTCGATCTTCACCACCATCGTCATGGTCGTCACCATGACCGCGGGTACCTGCGTCGTCATGTGGCTCGGTGAGCTCGTCACCGACCGCGGCATCGGCAACGGCATGTCCATCCTGATGTTCATCTCCATCGCCGCCGGCTTCATCGGCGCCCTGTGGCAGATCAAGCTCCAGGGCAAGATCGCCGACGGCTGGGTCGAGTTCGGCGTGGTCATCCTCGTCGGCCTGGCGATGGTCGCCCTGGTGGTCTTCGTCGAGCAGGCGCAGCGACGGATTCCGGTCCAGTACGCGAAGCGCATGATCGGCCGCCGTGCATACGGGGGCACCTCGACGTACATCCCGCTCAAGGTGAACCAGGCCGGTGTCATCCCGGTCATCTTCGCCTCGTCGCTGCTGTACATCCCGGCGCTGATCGTGCAGTTCAGCGGTTCGACCGCCGGCTGGGCCACCTGGATCCAGAAGCACTTCGTCAAGGGCGACCACCCGTACTACATCGCCGCCTACTTCCTCCTGATCGTCTTCTTCGCGTTCTTCTACGTGGCGATTTCGTTCAACCCCGAGGAAGTTGCAGACAACATGAAGAAGTATGGTGGGTTCATCCCGGGTATCCGTGCCGGTCGACCCACCGCCGAGTACCTGAGCTACGTGCTCAACCGGATCACCTGGCCGGGGTCGCTGTACCTGGGTCTCATCGCTCTTGTGCCGACGATGGCGTTGGCCGGCTTCGGAGCGAACCAGAACTTCCCGTTCGGCGGGACGAGCATCCTCATCATCGTGGGTGTGGGTCTGGAAACCGTGAAGCAGATCGAGAGCCAGCTCCAGCAGCGCAATTACGAAGGGTTCCTCCGCTGATGCGAATCGTCCTCGTCGGACCGCCCGGTGCGGGCAAGGGAACGCAGGCCGCGTTCCTTGCGAAGAACCTGTCGATCCCGCACATCTCCACGGGCGACCTCTTCCGCGCCAACATCAGCCAGAACACCGAGCTGGGCCAGCGCGCGAAGGCGTTCATGGACGCCGGTGACCTCGTCCCCGACGAGATCACCATCGGCATGGCCAAGGACCGGATGGAGCAGCCGGACGCCGTGAACGGCTTCCTGCTGGACGGCTTCCCGCGCAACGTCTCGCAGGCCGAGGCGCTGGACGAGATGCTGCAGACGGCGGGCATGAAGCTCGACGCCGTCCTCGACCTCGAGGTCGAGGAGGACGAGGTGGTCAAGCGCATCGCCGGCCGCCGGATCTGCCGCAACAACTCCGCGCACGTCTTCCACGTCGTGTACGCGGCGCCGAAGGCCGAGGGCGTCTGCGACTCCTGCGGTGGCGAGCTGTACCAGCGCGACGACGACTCCGAGGCCACGGTCCGCAACCGGCTCGAGGTCTACCACACGCAGACCGAGCCGATCATCGACTACTACAAGGCCCAGGGCCTGCTGGTGACCATCCCGGCCCTCGGTGAGGTCGCGGACGTCACGCAGCGCGCGATGGACGCGCTCCAGAAGTAGTACCCCTGTTTCGTGCAGTACGGCCGCGGTGTCCCCAGGACCCCGCGGCCGTACTGTTGAGACGACCCGAACACGCAGATCCGAAGGTGGAAGGCACTTCCCATGGTCCAGATCAAGACCCCCGAGCAGATCGCGAAAATGCGCGAGGCGGGGCTGGTCGTCGCCGCGATCCACGCGGCGACCCGTGAGGCGGCCGTGCCGGGCGCCACGACGCGGGATCTGGACATGGTGGCCCGCAAGGTCATCGCGGATGCCGGGGCCAAGTCGAACTTCCTCGGCTACGGCGGCTTCCCCGCGACGATCTGCACCTCGGTGAACGAGGTCGTCGTCCACGGCATCCCGGACGACAAGACGGTCCTCAAGGACGGCGACATCATCTCGATCGACGCCGGCGCGATCGTGGACGGCTGGCACGGCGACGCCGCGTACACGGCCTTCGTGGGCACCGGTCACGCTCCGGAGCTCGTCGAGCTCTCCCGGGTGACCGAGGAGTCCATGTGGGCCGGCATCGCCGCCATGAAGCTCGGCAACCGCCTCGTGGACATCTCGAAGGCGATCGAGACGTACATCAAGCGCCAGCCCCGCCCGAGCACCGGCGACCACAGCCTCGGCAAGTTCGGGATCATCGAGGACTACGGCGGCCACGGCATCGGGTCCGAGATGCACATGGACCCCCACCTGCTGAACTACGTCTCGCGCAAGCGGGGCAAGGGCATCAAGCTGGTCCCGGGCGTCTGCCTGGCGATCGAGCCGATGGTCTCCCTGGGCACCGCCCAGACGGAGGTCCTGGCGGACGACTGGACGGTCATCACGACGGACGGCACCTGGTCCTCGCACTGGGAGCACTCCATCGCCCTGACGGAGGCCGGGCCCATCGTCCTGACCAGCCCGGACTGCGGCAAGGCGAAGCTGGCGGAGTACGGCGTGACGACGGCGCCCGACCCGTCCCCTCATGCCTGACGGCCCTGGGGAGACCCCACGGGTTAATGATCTAGTCTGTGGGGCAAACTTTCCGGATTCGTCTTTCTGGGTGCCCTGACGTAGACTGACTCGTCGGCTCCTTTGCACCCGCATGTCCGCATGTGAGGCAGGGAGCTGATCAAGGTAGCCGATTCGAAAGGCGAAGCGTGGCCAAGAAGCAAGGTGCCATCGAAATCGAGGGCACCGTGATCGAGTCCCTCCCGAACGCGATGTTCAAGGTGGAACTGCAGAACGGTCACAAGGTCCTCGCGCACATCAGCGGCAAGATGCGTATGCACTACATCCGCATCCTCCCGGATGACCGGGTCGTTGTGGAGCTGTCTCCGTACGACCTGACGCGTGGCCGGATCGTCTACCGATACAAGTAGATCTTGTCCTCACTCCTGCCTGGGCGCACGTCCCGGTGCGGGTGGTGGCACTGACCCGGAGAACCTCACCAACATGAAGGTCAAGCCGAGCGTCAAGAAGATCTGCGACAAGTGCAAGGTGATCCGCCGTCACGGTCGGGTCATGGTCATCTGCGACAACCTGCGCCACAAGCAGCGCCAGGGCTGACGCACGCCGACCGACCTGCACTACGCAGTTCTTCGCGCGACGTAAGAAAACGTACATACGCAGAATCCGCCCAGCCCTGAGAAGGGCCGGCGGCACCTCCGGCGGGGGCCGGGGACCCGGACGTACCACCACCCATGCAGGTGTGGTCGGCGGTCGGGAGTGGTTCTGCGGAAGACCCCCGAACACACAGGAGCCATTGAATGGCACGCGTTTCCGGTGTTGACATCCCGCGCGAAAAGCGTGTGGAGATCGCACTCACCTACGTCTTCGGTATCGGGCGCACCCGGTCCAAGGAGATCCTCGCCTCCACCGGCGTGAACCCGAACACCCGCGTTCGTGACCTGGCCGAAGAGGACCTCGTCAAGATCCGCGAGTACGTGGACGCCAACCTCCGTACCGAGGGTGACCTCCGCCGCGAGATCCAGGGCGACATCCGCCGCAAGATCGAGATCCAGTGCTACCAGGGCATCCGCCACCGTCGTGGCCTGCCGGTGCACGGTCAGCGCACCAGCACGAACGCGCGTACCCGCAAGGGCCCGCGTCGCGCGATCGCCGGTAAGAAGAAGCCGGGCAAGAAGTAGTCCTGTTCAGCGGTCTTGCGCTGTAGGACCGACCACCTCCCGTAGGAGATTTAGATGCCCCCCAAGGGTCGTCAGGGCGCTGCCAAGAAGGTGCGCCGCAAGGAAAAGAAGAACGTCGCTCACGGGCACGCCCACATCAAGAGCACGTTCAACAACACGATCGTCTCGATCACGGACCCCTCGGGCAACGTGATCTCCTGGGCCTCCGCCGGCCACGTCGGCTTCAAGGGCTCGCGCAAGTCCACCCCCTTCGCCGCGCAGATGGCCGCCGAGTCGGCCGCCCGCCGCGCGCAGGAGCACGGCATGCGCAAGGTCGACGTCTTCGTCAAGGGTCCCGGCTCCGGCCGTGAGACCGCGATCCGCTCCCTCCAGGCCACCGGCCTCGAGGTCGGCTCGATCCAGGACGTCACCCCCACCCCGCACAACGGCTGCCGCCCGCCGAAGCGCCGCCGCGTCTGACGCAGCGACGCCTGTGCGTCTTTGAGTGTCCGGGCGGTACGACCCCTTCGGGGGCCGTGCCGCCCGTACCCTTGCAGTACCCAGCAGTACATGTCGGGCGTCAAATAGTGGGCGTCCACGACTGAAGGAACACAGACATGCTTATCGCTCAGCGTCCTTCGCTGACCGAAGAGGTCGTCGACGAGTACCGCTCGCGGTTCGTGATCGAGCCGCTCGAGCCGGGCTTCGGCTACACCCTCGGCAACTCGCTGCGCCGCACGCTCCTGTCCTCGATCCCGGGTGCCGCTGTCACCAGCATCCGCGTGGACGGCGTCCTGCACGAGTTCACCACCGTGCCCGGTGTCAAGGAAGACGTCACCGACATCATCCTCAACATCAAGCAGCTGGTCGTCTCCTCGGAGCACGACGAGCCGGTCGTGATGTACCTGCGCAAGCAGGGTCCCGGCCTGGTCACCGCTGCCGACATCGCGCCCCCGGCCGGTGTCGAGGTGCACAACCCGGACCTGGTCCTCGCCACGCTCAACGGCAAGGGCAAGCTGGAGATGGAGCTGACCGTCGAGCGCGGTCGCGGCTACGTCTCCGCCGTCCAGAACAAGCAGCTGGGCCAGGAGATCGGCCGCATCCCGGTCGACTCCATCTACAGCCCGGTCCTCAAGGTCACCTACAAGGTCGAGGCGACCCGAGTCGAGCAGCGCACCGACTTCGACAAGCTGATCGTCGACGTCGAGACCAAGCAGGCCATGCGCCCGCGCGACGCCATGGCGTCCGCCGGCAAGACCCTGGTCGAGCTGTTCGGTCTGGCGCGCGAGCTCAACATCGACGCCGAGGGCATCGACATGGGCCCGTCCCCGACGGACGCCGCCCTGGCCGCCGACCTGGCGCTGCCGATCGAGGAGCTCGAGCTCACCGTCCGGTCGTACAACTGCCTCAAGCGCGAGGGCATCCACTCCGTGGGTGAGCTCGTCGCCCGCTCCGAGGCCGACCTGCTCGACATCCGCAACTTCGGTGCGAAGTCGATCGACGAGGTCAAGGCGAAGCTGGCCGGCATGGGCCTGGCCCTCAAGGACAGCCCGCCCGGATTCGACCCGACCGCCGCCGCCGACGCCTTCGGCGCCGACGACGACGCGGACGCCGGTTTCGTCGAGACCGAGCAGTACTAAAGAAGACTTTCCCGGGGCATCCGCCCCGGGGGAACTGACACCGGTACCTGACACGGCCGGTGCAGATATGAAGGAGTAACACCATGCCGCGTCCCGCAAAGGGTGCCCGTCTGGGCGGCAGCGCCGCGCACGAGAAGCACCTTCTCGCGAACCTCGCGAAGGCGCTCTTCGAGCACGGCCGCATCACCACCACCGAGGCCAAGGCCCGCCGCCTGCGTCCCTACGCCGAGCGTCTGGTCACCAAGGCCAAGAAGGGCGACATCCACAACCGTCGCCTGGTGCTGCAGACGATCACGGACAAGAGCATCGTGCACACGCTGTTCACCGAGATCGCCCCGCGCTACGAGAACCGCCCCGGTGGTTACACGCGCATCACCAAGATCGGCAACCGTCGTGGCGACAACGCCCCGATGGCCGTGATCGAGCTGGTCGAGGCCCTTACGGTCGCCCAGCAGGCCACCGGTGAGGCCGAGGCCGCCACCAAGCGTGCGGTCAAGGAGGCGGAGGCTGTCGAGACCCCCGCCGAGGAGACCAAGGAGGCCTGATCCCCCGGGATCACGCTTGCTTGATCGGCTCTGAACGGGCCCGCCCCTTCCCGGGGCGGGCCCGTTCTGCGTTGTCCGACGTTCTTGCAGCTTCTGAGAGGATCTGTCACGTGAGTGACGAGGTGGAGCCCGGGCACGTCCGGGTGCGGCTGGACCTGAGCTACGACGGCAAGGACTTCTCCGGCTGGGCGAAGCAGCGCGTGCTGCGGACCGTGCAGGGCGAGCTGGAGTCGGCCCTGCAGACCGTGATGCGGCTGCCGGACCCGGTCGAGCTGACCGTGGCAGGGCGGACCGACGCCGGCGTGCACGCGCGCGGGCAGGTCGCCCAGTTCGACCTGGCCGAGGAGGTGTGGGCCGAGCACCACGACAAGCTGCTGCGCCGCCTCGCGGGCCGGCTGCCGCACGACGTACGGGTGTGGAAGGCCGCCGAGGCGCCGGAGGGGTTCAACGCCCGGTTCTCGGCCATCTGGCGCCGCTACGCCTACCGCGTCGGCGACCACCAGGGCGGCGTCGACCCGCTGCGCCGCGGGCACGTGCTGTGGCACCAGTGGCCCCTGGACGTGGACGCCATGAACGAGGCCGCCGCCCCGCTGCTGGGCGAGCACGACTTCGCCGCGTACTGCAAGAAGCGCGAGGGCGCCACCACCATCCGCACCCTCCAGCAGCTCAGCTGGGAGCGCGCCGAGGACGGCATCGTCACGGCGACCGTCCGCGCCGACGCGTTCTGCCACAACATGGTCCGCTCGCTGGTCGGCGCACTGCTGCACGTCGGTGACGGGCACCGGCCGACCGACTGGCCCGGCAAGGTCCTGCGGGCCGCCGTACGGGACTCCTCGGTGCACGTCGTGAAGCCGCACGGGCTCACCCTGGAGGAGGTCGGCTACCCGGCGGACGAGCTGCTGGCCGCCCGCAGCAAGGAAGCGCGCAACGTGCGCACCCTCCCGGGCGCCGGCTGCTGCTGACCCGCGGCGGCCCCCGCCGAATTCGTTTGGGCGGATCGGCGCCGGGCCTGGACAATGCCCGGCATGGGACATCTCGAAGCCAGCCACCTGGAGTACTACCTTCCCGACGGGCGGGTCCTGCTCCCCGACGTCTCCTTCCGCGTGGGGGAGGGGTCGGTCGTCGCCCTCGTCGGGGCGAACGGGGCCGGCAAGACCACCCTGCTGAAGCTGATCTCCGGTGACCTCCAGCCGCACGGCGGCGGGGTCACCGTCAGCGGCGGCCTCGGCGTGATGTCGCAGTTCGTGGGCTCCGTACGGGACGAGACGACCGTGCGGGACCTGCTGGTCTCGGTGGCCCAGCCGCGGATCCGGGCGGCCGCGAAGGCCGTCGACCACGCCGAGCACCTGATCATGACGGTGGACGACGAAGCCGCCCAGATGGCGTACGCGCAGGCGCTCAGCGACTGGGCCGACGTACAGGGCTACGAGGCGGAGACCCTGTGGGACGTCTGCACCATGGCCGCGCTGGCCATCCCGTACGACACCGCACAGTTCCGCGAGGTGCGCACGCTGTCGGGCGGTGAGCAGAAGCGGCTGGTCCTCGAGGCCCTGCTGCGCGGGCCCGACGAGGTGCTGCTGCTCGACGAGCCGGACAACTACCTGGACGTCCCGGGCAAGCGGTGGCTGGAGGAGAAGCTCAAGACCACCCGCAAGACCGTGCTCTTCGTGTCGCACGACCGGGAGCTGCTGTCCACGGCCGCCGAGAAGATCATCAGCCTGGAGCCGAGCCCGATGGGCACGGACGTGTGGGTGCACGGCTCGGGCTTCGGCACGTACCACGAGGCCCGCAAGGAGCGCTTCGCGCGCTTCGAGGAGCTCAAGCGGCGCTGGGACGAGGAGCACGCCCGTCTGAAGGCGCTGGTCCTGCGGCTGCGCAACCAGGCCGCGATCAGCCCGGACATGGCCTCGCGGTACCACGCGATGCAGACCCGCTTCAAGAAGTTCGAGGAGGCCGGCCCGCCGCCGGAGCCGCCGCGGGAGCAGGACATCAAGATGCGGCTCAAGGGCGGGCGTACGGGCGTGCGCGCGCTGACCGTGGAGAACCTCGAGCTCACGGGCCTGATGAAGCCGTTCTCGCTGGAGGTCTTCTACGGGGAGCGGGTCGCGGTGCTCGGCTCGAACGGCTCCGGGAAGTCGCACTTCCTGCGGCTGCTGGCGGGCGAGGACGTCAAGCACACCGGTGATTTCAAGCTGGGCGCCCGGGTGGTCCCCGGACACTTCGCGCAGACCCACGCCCACCCCGAGCTGTTCGGCCGCACCCTGGTCGACATCCTGTGGACGGAGGCCGCGAAGCCGCTCGGCGCCGCGATGGGCGTCCTGCGCCGCTACGAGCTGGAGCGCCAGGCGGAGCAGCCGTTCGAGAAGCTGTCGGGCGGCCAGCAGGCGCGTTTCCAGATCCTGCTCCTGGAGCTGGCGGGCACCACGGCCCTGCTGCTGGACGAGCCGACGGACAACCTGGACCTGGAGTCCGCGGAGGCGCTGCAGGACGGCCTGGAGTCGTATGAGGGCACTGTGCTGTGCGTCACGCACGACCGCTGGTTCGCGCGCACATTTGACCGTTTCCTGGTCTTCGGCTCGGACGGTGTTGTACGAGAGACTCAGGAACCCGTGTGGGACGAGCGGCGCGTCGAGCGCCGCCGAACGTAGGGTCGAGCGGAAGCGCTGGGGGGAGACCGCCTCCGAGCGGGTCGATCGGGAGGCGTTGTGCGGCTGCGGCATGGCACCTGGCTCAGGAGATGGGACGCCGTGAGGGATCCGGCGTTCGGGCACCGGCTGGTGGCCTGGCTGCTCCGGCCGGCGTCCGGGTCCTGGCGGGCCGTGGCCCTGGCCGTGGTGCTCGGCATCGCGGTCTCCACGAGCCTGCGGGCGAACTGGGGCTCGGACAACGCCTTCGTGGTCAAGGCCGCGCGGACGCTGCTGGACGGCGGCTCCCCGTACGAGGACAAGCGGTTCCTGTACCTGCCGAGCGCCGTGCTGATGGCGGTGCCGGAGGCGCTGCTGCCGCAGACGGTGCTGCGCTGGCTGCTCCCGGTGGGGATGTCGGGGCTGCTGGCCGCGGGCTGGCTGGCCGCGCTGCGGCTGTTCTCGGTGCCGCTGCGCTCGCGGCTGGCGGTCGGCGGCTTCGCGGTGCTGGCCCTGGCCTACAAGCCGTACGTGAACCTCGTGCTGATCGGCAACTGGACGGCCATATCGGCGGCCGCGCTGCCGGTGGCGCTGCTGCTCGCGCACCGCAGGGCGTGGGGGGCGGCCGGCCTGGTGGTCGGGCTGGCGATCGCCTGCAAGCCGATGCTGGTGCCGATCGGGCTGCTGTTCCTGCTGGCCCGGCAGTGGCGGGGGCTGGCCGCAGCCGTGCTGGTGCCGCTGGGGGCCTCGCTGGTGGGGGCGCTGCTGATGCCGAGCCCGTCGCTGTTCTTCACCAAGACCCTGCCGTTCCTCTTCCAGGGGCAGGACGCCTACGCGCTGCCCTGGGACGCCTCGCCGATCGCGGTGCTGCCGCGGCTGGGGGTGCCGGAGCCGGTGGCGGTGGCCGTGGCCTTCGCGGGAGCCGGAGCCGGGCTGTGGGGCGCCTGGCGGCGCTGGCGGCGGCCGGACTCCGGTGAGGGGGGTGACCAGGGGCAGCTGCGGCTGGTGGAGACGGCCTGCATGGTGATGCTCGCCGCATTCCTGGTCTCCCGTCCCTCCTTCGACCACTACCTCCTGGTGGTGCTGCCGCTGCTGCTGGCCTCGGGGGTGCGGCCCGGCTCGATGCCCCGCTCGCCCTGGTTCTGGCTGGCCCTGGCGCCCCAGGTGGCCCTGGTCCCGTGGCCCTCGGAGCTGGCCCACAAGAGGCGTGCCTTCAAGGACTGCGCCACCCTGTGCGGACTCGCGTTCGTGCTGGCGCGTCGTGCACTGCTCTCCGGTCGGGTTATTCTGGAGCCCGTAACAACTGCGGGGTCCCCACCCAGGACCGAACCGGAGTGCGCCGCGACGCCAGCAGAATCGGCATCGCGGACCGCGTTTTGACCCGTACGGGTCTGCTTGGGTATCCTGCTGGTTTGTTATGCGTATTGGCTTTCTCATTCTCACGTGAAAGGGCCTTACGCCGGTCCACCGGACCGATGACCAGCAGTTCACGCGGGTTGCGTCCCCGTTGTGAATGAGGGCTGTCGTGATCGTCCGTGGTGACCCTGTCAGGACCTTCCCGTGGGGCTTGCGCCCGTGGGATACCACCACTGAAGAAGCGAAGGCATACGCGTGCGTACGTTCAGCCCCAAGCCCGGCGACATCTCGCGCCAGTGGCTCGTCATCGACGCCCAGGACGTTGTCCTCGGCCGTCTGGCGACCCAGGCCGCTGCCCTCCTGCGGGGCAAGCACAAGCCGACCTATGCGCCTCACATGGACATGGGCGACTTCGTCGTCATCATCAACGCCGACAAGGTTCACCTGTCCGGCAACAAGGCCTCCCAGAAGATGGCCTACCGCCACTCCGGTTTCCCGGGCGGTCTGCGTTCCGTGCGCTACGACGACCTCCTGGCGAACAACCCGGAGAAGGCCGTCGAGAAGGCCGTCAAGGGCATGCTCCCCAAGAACACCCTGGGCCGTCAGATGCTCTCGAAGCTGAAGGTCTACTCGGGCGACCAGCACCCGCACGCTGCCCAGCAGCCGGTGCCGTTCGAGATCACCCAGGTCGCGCAGTAGTTCCGGCCACCCCCTAAGACGTAGAAAATTCTGAGGAGCATCGTGGCCGAGACCACCGCCGAGACCCCCGTCGAAGAGTTCGAGGGCGTCGAGGAGTACACCACCGAGTCTGAGGTCGTCGTCGAGGGCGACTACACCTCCGAGTCCCTCGCCGGCCGCTTCGGCGACCCGCAGCCGGCCGCCGGCCTGGGCCGTCGCAAGAACGCCATCGCCCGCGTCCGGATCGTTCCGGGCACCGGCAAGTGGAAGATCAACGGTCGCACCCTTGAGGACTACTTCCCCAACAAGGTGCACCAGCAGGAAGTCAACGAGCCGTTCAAGCTGCTCGAGCTCGACGGTCGCTACGACGTCATCGCCCGCATCGCGGGTGGCGGCGTCTCCGGTCAGGCCGGCGCCCTGCGCCTCGGTGTGGCCCGCGCCCTGAACGAGGCCGACGTCGACAACAACCGCCCGGCGCTGAAGAAGGCCGGCTTCCTCTCCCGCGACGACCGTGCGGTCGAGCGCAAGAAGGCCGGTCTCAAGAAGGCCCGTAAGGCCCCGCAGTACAGCAAGCGTTAATCTGCGCCTGCTGTTCAGCAACAACCGCCCCGGCAGCACTCTCCGTGCTGCCGGGGCGGTTCGTTTACCGCCACAAGCGGCAAATACATGTCACAAGCGGTCACAAACGAAGCGTGAACTCGGGAGGACAACAGTGGGACAACTCTTCGGGACGGACGGTGTACGCGGCGTCGCCAACGCGGATCTGACGGCTGAGCTCGCGCTCGGTCTCTCCGTGGCAGCTGCCCACGTACTCGCCGAGGCGGGCACCTTCGCGGGCCACCGGGCGACCGCGGTCGTCGGCCGCGACCCCCGCGCCTCGGGCGAATTCCTGGAGGCCGCGGTCGTCGCGGGCCTCGCGAGCGCGGGCGTGGACGTCCTGCGCGTCGGTGTGCTGCCCACCCCGGCGGTGGCGTATCTCACCGGTGCGCTGGGTGCCGACCTCGGCGTGATGCTCTCGGCCAGCCACAATGCGATGCCCGACAACGGCATCAAGTTCTTCGCCCGCGGCGGCCACAAGCTCGCCGACGAGCTCGAGGACCGCATCGAGGCCGTCTACGACGAGCACCGCACGGGCGCTCCCTGGGACCGGCCCACCGGCGCCGGCGTCGGCCGGGTCTCCGACTACGACGAGGGCTTCGACAAGTACGTCGCGCACCTCATCGCGGTCCTGCCCAACCGCCTGGACGGGCTCAAGATCGTCCTGGACGAGGCGCACGGCGCCGCCGCCCGCGTCTCGCCCGAGGCCTTCACCCGGGCGGGTGCCGAGGTCGTCACCATCGGCGCCGAGCCGGACGGCCTCAACATCAACGACGGCTGCGGCTCCACCCACCTGGGGCTCCTCAAGCAGGCCGTGGTCGAGCACGGCGCCGACTTCGGCATCGCGCACGACGGCGACGCGGACCGCTGCCTCGCGGTCGACGGCTCCGGCGCGGAGATCGACGGCGACCAGATCCTCGCGGTGCTGGCGCTGGCCATGCGCGAGGCCGGCCAGCTGCGCGGCAACACCGTCGTCGGCACCGTGATGTCCAACCTCGGCTTCAAGCTGGCCATGGAGGGCGAGGGCATCCAGGTGGTGCAGACCGGCGTCGGCGACCGGTACGTGCTCGAGTCGATGAAGGAGCACGGCTACGCCCTGGGCGGCGAGCAGTCCGGCCACGTGATCATCCTCGACCACGCCACGACCGGCGACGGCACGCTCACCGGCCTGATGCTGGCGGCGCGCGTCGCGGCCACCGGCCGGTCGCTGGCCGACCTGGCGGGCGTCATGCAGCGGCTGCCGCAGGTGCTGATCAACGTCCCCGACGTGGACAAGTCCCGGGTCAAGACCTCCGCCGAGCTGGCCGCGGCCGTCGCCGACGCCGAGCGCGAGCTGGGCACCACCGGCCGGGTGCTGCTCCGTCCGTCGGGTACCGAACCGCTCGTCCGGGTGATGGTCGAAGCCGCCGACATCGAGCAGGCCCGCGCGGTCGCCGGGCGGCTCGCGGACGTCGTGAAGTCGGCGCTCGGCTAGGGAGCGTCGTCGAAGTAGCGTCGGCCCCGCCGTTCCGCGATTGCGGAGGGCGGGGCCGACGGCGTCACCGGACCGTTCAGCTCTTCGGCCGGCGGACCCAGCGGCCGCGCTGGGTCCGCCAGAGCGCTTTCTGCCCGTAGAGGGTCAAGATGCCCGCCAGCATGATCCCGCCCAGGTTCAGCAGCAGCTGCTCCGCCGAACCCCACATCTGGGCGAGGTCGCCGTAGCTGAGGGCCACGGCGGCGTTCGCACCGGCCGGGACGGTGGTCACGGAGATCGCGACGCCCACCAGCGCCCCGGACTTGGCGGAGGTCAGGGACAGCACCCCCGCCACGCCCGCGAGCAGCGACACCACGAAGGAGAACGGGTCCGGCTGCCAGATGAAGCCGGTGTTCGGGCGGGGCCGCTCCAGCATCCCCTCCTGGAACTGCCCGATCGCGTCCATCCCCAGGCTGAAGACGGTCGTGGCGGCGATCGCGGCGGCGAAGCCGATCAGCAGTGCGCCGAGGGACCGCAGGGCGAGCCGCGGCTCCCGCTGCACCACCGCGGTGCAGACGCCCGCGAGAGGACCGAACTCCGGACCGACCGCCATGGCTCCCACGATCAGGATGGCGTTGTCGAGTACGACACCGCATGCCGCGATCATGGTCGCCAGGATCATGAACGCGAGGTACGTGATGGTGAGCGTGGACTCCTCGTGGGTGGCCTCCGTCAGCTGCTCCCACAGCACGGCGTCGGCGGCCTCGCCCGGGGCCTCCTCCTCGGCCGCGTCGGCCCGCCGGGACAGCGACAGGTCGATGTTCTCGACGGCGATCGAGCCGTCCCGCTCGACGCCCAGCTCCCGGAGTTCGTTCAGCAGCTCGTCCCCCGCCTCGCGGGCGACGTCGCACATCACGACGTCGCCCCGGGGCTCGCGGGCGACGCCCGGCAGTACGACCAGATGGGTGGTGCCGACCGTCGATTCGATGGCCGAGACCACGGCATCGGTCCGGTCGGGCGGGGTGATCAACCGCAGGTGCAGCATGGCCGCACCCTAGTGGGTGACGAGGTCAGAGCTTGCGGAGGCTGAGCTTTTGCACCTTGTGGTCCGGGCCCTTGCGCACGACGAGGGTCGCGCGGCCGCGGGTGGGAGCCACGTTCTCCAGGAGGTTGGGCTTGTTGATGGTGCGCCACATGGTCTGCGCGTACTCCATCGCCTCCTCCTCGGAGACCTGGGTGTACTTGCGGAAGTAGGAGAAAGGATTCTGGAAGGCGGTCTCGCGCAGCTTCCGGAACCGGTTGAGGTACCAGCGCTCGATGTCCTCGGGGCGGGCGTCCACGTACACGCTGAAGTCGAAGTAGTCGGCGAGGCCGACGCGCGTGCGGCCGTCCTTGCCGGGCAGGGCCGGCTGGAGGACGTTGAGCCCCTCGACGATCAGGATGTCCGGGCGGCGTACGACGAGCTGCTCGCCCGGGACGATGTCGTAGATCAGGTGCGAGTAGACCGGGGCCGTCACCTCGTCCTTGCCGGCCTTGATGTCCGCGACGAAGCGGGTGAGCGCGCGGCGGTCGTACGACTCCGGGAAGCCCTTGCGGGAGGTGAGCCCCCGGCGCTGGAGCTCCTTCATGGGGTACAGGAAGCCGTCGGTGGTGACCAGCTCGACACGGGGGTGCTCGGGCCAGCGGGCCAGCAGGGCCTGGAGCAGACGGGCCACGGTCGACTTGCCGACGGCGACGGAGCCGGCGACCCCTATGACGAACGGGGTGCCCTGCTGCGCGCCGTGGCCGTTGCCGGCGTCGCCGAGGAAGGTGTTGAGGGTGCCGCGGAGGTTGCTCGTGGCGCCGACGTAGAGGTTGAGGAGGCGGGAGAGCGGGAGGTAGACGTCCCGGACCTCGTCGAGGTCGATGACGTCGCCGAGACCGCGCAGCCGCTCGACCTCGTCGGCGGTGAGGGGGAGCGGGGTGCGCTCGCGCAGGGCGCTCCACTCGGCCCGGGTGAGGTCGACGTAGGGAGAGACCTCGGCCCGGCGGTGAGGTCGCTCGGGACGGTCGGGGCGCTCCATCGCGCTGTCCGGCGTGCTTCGTGGCGGCGAAGTGATCACAGGGCCATTGTCGTGGCTCGGGGGCGGTTGTGGGTGGTGTGGTCGGTCACGTGCCGGTGCCCGGGGCCGTCGCGGCGGTGCCTGCGGGGTGTCGTGCAGTGGTTCGCGTGCCGGTCGCGAGCCGGCTGCGAGCCGGGCTGGGCCGGGGCTCGTGCCGGGGCTCGGATCGGGGGGCCGGGTCGGGCCGGGGCCGGAGCCGGGGTACCGGATCTCACCCCGGTCACGATTGGCCGTACCCGGCGGAAAATGGACCGGTCGTGATCGGATCCCCCCGTAGATTTGTTGATCATCGCGGCGCTCCTTCTGCTGCCGCCGTTGTCGTTGTTGTGTTTCTGGGGGAGATCCTTCGTGCGTAGCACCCTTGTCCGCCGTACCGTCCTGACCGCCTCCGCGGTGTCCCTGGCCCTGCTGTCCACCGCCTGCGGTTCCGACAAGGCGGACGACAAGGTGGGCGGCGCCACGCCGACCCCCTCCGGCGCAGCGTCGGCGGCGGCGGCGGCGCCGGCGGCGAAGGCGAAGACCGACGCCGAGCTGGTCGCGCTGCTGGTGACGCAGACCGAGCTGCCGACCCACGCGGTCCGGGCGGCCACCCCGGCCGAACTCGCGGCGGCGGCCAGCGCCGGGAGCGACAAGCCCGAGTGCCTGCCGCTGGTCAAGGCGCAGTCCACGGCCCCGGTCGGCACCCCGGTGGGCAGGGCGGGCACCAAGGCGGTCGCCGTGCCGAAGTCCGCCGGCGAGGTCCTGGGCGCCACCGTCACGTCCATCGCCCTCGCCTCGTACGAGGGCAAGGGCGCCGACGCGGCCTTCGCCTCGGTCAAGGCTGCGGCCACGGCCTGCGCCGGCGGTTACACGGGCAGCCAGTCCGGCGACTCCCTCAAGATCTCCAAGGTGGTCCCGGGCGCCCCGATCACCGCGGGCGACGAGGCGCTCGCCTACACCGCGGTGGCCGACGTGGACGGCGAGAAGGCGTCCACGGAGCTCGTGGTCGTGCGCAAGGGCAACATCATCGCCACCTTCTCGGCCGTGAGCCCGAGTGGCTCCGCCGAGCAGCCGAAGGCCGTCGTCGAGATCCAGGCCAAGAAGCTCGGCTGACCGTTCGAAACATGCGTCAACCCGCTCCGGCGTATTCGCCGGGGCGGGTTTTTCGTCTTGTTCAGGTACGGGGCACGGAGCCGACATCCGCGTACGCTGCGCCGTATGTGCGGAATTGTGGGTTACGTGGGAGCGCAGTCGGCGCTCGATGTGGTCATCGCCGGACTCAAGCGGCTCGAGTACCGCGGCTACGACTCGGCGGGCGTCGCCGTGCTCGCCGACGGGGGGCTCATCGCCGCCAAGAAGGCCGGCAAGCTCGTCAATCTGGAGAAGGAGCTGGTCGGGCACCCGCTGCCGGCCGGTTCGACGGGACTGGGGCACACCCGCTGGGCCACCCACGGCGGGCCCACCGACGTCAACGCCCACCCGCACCTGGACAACGCGGGCCGGGTGGCCGTCGTGCACAACGGCATCATCGAGAACTTCGCCGCGCTGCGCGCCGAACTGGCCGAGCGGGGGCACCGGCTGGAGTCCGAGACGGACACCGAGGTCGTCGCCCACCTGCTGGCCGAGCGTTTCGACGCCTGCGGGGACCTCGCGGAGGCCATGCGGCAGGTGTGCCGGCGGCTGGAGGGCGCGTTCACGCTGGTCGCGGTGCACGCCGACGCGCCGGACGTGGTGGTCGGGGCGCGCCGGAACTCCCCCCTGGTGGTGGGCGTTGGGGAAGGGGAGAACTTCCTCGCCTCTGACGTGGCCGCGTTCATCGCCCACACCCGGTCCGCGATCGAGCTGGGGCAGGACCAGGTCGTCGAGCTCCGCCGCGACGGGGTCACGGTGACCGACTTCGCCGGTGCGCCCGCGTCCGTGCGGGCGTACCACGTGGACTGGGACGCCTCGGCGGCCGAGAAGGGGGGCTATGACTACTTCATGCTCAAGGAGATCGCCGAGCAGCCGAAGGCCGTCGCCGACACCCTCCTGGGCAGGATCGACGCGAGCGGCTCGCTGACCCTGGACGAGGTGCGCATCCCCGTCTCGGTGCTCAGGGAGGTGGACAAGGTCGTCATCGTGGCGTGCGGTACGGCCTACCACGCGGGCATGATCGCGAAGCTGGCCATCGAGCACTGGACCCGCATCCCGTGCGAGACGGAGCTGGCGAGCGAGTTCCGCTACCGCGACCCGATCCTGGACCAGCGGACGCTGGTCGTCGCGATCTCGCAGAGCGGCGAGACCATGGACACCCTGATGGCGCTGCGGCACGCGCGCGAGCAGGGCGCCAGGGTGCTGGCCATCTGCAACACGAACGGGTCGACCATCCCGCGCGAATCCGATGCGGTGCTGTACACGCACGCCGGTCCCGAGGTGGCCGTCGCCTCGACCAAGGCGTTCCTGACGCAGCTGGTGGCCTGCTACCTGGTCGCGCTGTACCTCGGGCAGGTGCGGGGTACGAAGTGGGGCGACGAGATCGAGGCGGTGATCCGCGAGCTGTCCGACATCGCCGCGGCCGTGGACACCGTACTGGAGACCATGGAGCCGGTACGGGAGCTGGCGCGGTCGCTGGCGGACAAGGACACCGTGCTGTTCCTCGGGCGGCACGTCGGGTACCCGGTGGCCCTGGAGGGCGCGCTCAAGCTCAAGGAGCTGGCGTACATGCACGCCGAGGGCTTCGCGGCGGGCGAGCTCAAGCACGGCCCGATCGCGCTGATCGAGGAGGACCTGCCGGTGGTGGTGGTCGTGCCGTCGCCGCGCGGGCGCTCGGTGCTGCACGACAAGATCGTGTCGAACATCCAGGAGATCCGGGCGCGCGGGGCGCGGACCATCGTGATCGCGGAGGAGGGCGACGAGGCGGTCGTCCCCTACGCCGACCACCTGATCCGGATCCCGGCGACGCCGACGCTGCTGCAGCCGCTGGTGGCGACGGTGCCGCTGCAGGTCTTCGCCTGCGAGCTCGCGACGGCGCGGGGGAACGAGGTGGACCAGCCGCGTAACCTCGCGAAGTCCGTGACGGTGGAGTGAGCGAAGCGAGTTGGCGTTGTGATTATCGGTGTGGGGATCGACGTTGCCGAGATCGAGCGGTTCGGTGAGGCGCTGGCGCGCACCCCGAACATGGCCGGGCGGCTGTTCACCGACTCCGAGTTGACGCTGCCGAGCGGCGAGCGGCGCGGGATCGCCTCGCTCGCCGCCCGGTTCGCGGCCAAGGAGGCCCTCGCCAAGGCGCTCGGCGCGCCCGGCGGGATGCTGTGGACCGATGCCGAGGTGTACGTGGAGGAGACCGGGCAGCCGCGGCTGCGGGTGTCGGGGACGGTCGAGGCCAGGGCGCTGGCGCTGGGCGTCAAGTCCTGGCACATCTCCCTGAGCCACGACGCGGGTGTCGCCTCCGCCGTGGTGATCGCCGAAGGATAGGGCCGACTCCTCGGGGTTCGGGCACGCTGGTGCCATGCGTACTGCTTACAGCGTGGAGACCGTACGGGCCGCCGAGCGGGAGCTGATGGCCCGGCTGCCGGAGGGCGCCCTGATGCAGCGGGCGGCGGCCGGGCTGGCCGCCGTGTGCGCGGGCCTGCTGCGCCGGGTGTACGGGGCGCGCGTCGTCCTGCTCGTCGGGCCCGGGGACAACGGCGGCGACGCGCTGTACGCGGGCGCCCGGCTGGCCCGGCGCGGCGCCGGGGTGACGGCGGTGCCGATGGATCCGGAGCGGGTGCACGCGGGCGGGCTGCGGGCGCTGCTGGCCGCCGGGGGCCGGGTCGCGCGGGCCGTCCCCGGCCGGGCGGACCTCGTACTGGACGGGCTCGTCGGCATCGGCGGGCGCGGCGGGCTGCGGCCGGCCGCGGCGGAGCTGGTGGAGCAGATCCCGGCCGGTGCGGTCGTGGTCGCGGTGGACCTGCCGAGCGGGGTCGACGCGGACACCGGGGAGGTGGCGGGGCCGGCCGTCCGGGCCGATGTCACGGTGACCTTCGGGGCGTACAAGCCGGGGCTGCTCATCGACCCGGGGGCTTCGCGCACGGGCGCGCCGCGCCTGGTGGACATCGGGCTGTCGCTGCCGGAGCCGGACGCGGAGGCCTTGCAGCACGCCGATGTCGCGGCGCTGCTGCCGGCTCCGACGGCGTCGAGCGACAAGTACCGCCGGGGCGTGGTCGGCATCGTCGCCGGGTCGGCGCAGTACCCGGGCGCGGCGGTGCTCGCCGTCGCCGGGGCGCTGCGGGGCGGCGCGGGCGCCGTGCGGTACGTCGGGCCGGCGGCGGACGCGGTGCTGGCGCGGTACCCCGAGACGCTGATCGGGCGGGGCCGGGTGCAGGCGTGGGTGGTCGGTCCGGGGCTGGGGGAGGGCCGGGCGGCGGAGGTCGCGCAGGTCCTGGCGGACCCGGTGCCGGTGCTGGTGGACGCGGACGGGCTGCGCGGGCTGGACCCGGAGGTGCTGCGGGCCCGGCCGGCCGAGACGCTGCTGACCCCGCACGCCGGGGAGGCGGCGGCGCTGCTGGGGGTGTCCCGGGAGTCGGTGGAGTCGGCCCGGCTGTCGTCCGTGCGGTCGCTGGCCGTGCGGTACGGGGCGACGGCCCTGCTGAAGGGCTCGACGACGCTCGTGTCCCGCGGCGGCGGCCCGGTCCGCGTCAACCCGACGGGAACCGCCTGGCTGGCGACGGCCGGCAGCGGCGACGTCCTGTCGGGCCTGGCCGGCTCCCTGCTGGCCTCGGGCCTGCCGGCACTCGACGCCGCTTCGGTCGCGGCGTACCTCCACGGCCTGGCGGGGCGCCGGGCCGCCTCCGGAGCCCCGCTCCTGGCCCAGCAGATCGCGCAGTCCCTCCCGGAGGCCTGGCGCGACATCCAGAACCCGTAACGGCCCCGCCGGGGGTCCGTATTCGGCCCCCGGCACCCGCGGAGTGGTCCCAACGGGGGTGGAACATCCCGGTATGCGGCGTCGGGACGGCGGTCGCGCAGGCCAGGGCCGGGCTCTGAGAGACTGGGGGCGATGAACGAGACACCGACGCGCGTGTACGCCGAGATCGATCTTGACGCCGTACGGGCGAACGTACGCGCACTGCGCGAGCGGGCACCCGGGGCCGAGTTGATGGCCGTCGTCAAGGCGGACGCCTATGGCCACGGCGCGATCCCCTGCGCCCGCGCGGCCCAGGAGGCCGGTGCCACCTGGCTCGGAACCGCCACCCCCGAGGAGGCGCTCGCGCTGCGCGCCGCCGGGATCGGCGGGCCGCTCATGTGCTGGCTGTGGACCCCCGGCGGGCCCTGGCAGGCGGCCGTCGAGGCCGACCTGGACATCTCCGTCAGCGGGATGTGGGCCCTCGACGAGGTGCGCAAGGCCGCGCACGCCGCCGGACGCCGGGCCAGGATCCAGCTCAAGGCCGACACCGGCCTCGGCCGCAACGGCTGCCAGCCCGCCGACTGGGCGGAGCTCGTCGGGGCGGCCGTCGCGGCCCAGGCCGAGGGTACCGTCAAGATCACCGGCGTCTGGTCCCACTTCGCCTGCGCCGACGAACCCGGCCACCCCTCCATCGCGCTCCAGCTGGCGGCGTTCCGCGACATGCTGGCGTACGCCGAGAAGGAGGGCGTGGAGCCCGAGGTCCGGCACATCGCCAACTCGCCCGCGACGCTGACGCTGCCCGAGAGCCACTACGACCTCGTGCGCTGCGGCCTCGCCGTCTACGGCGTGTCCCCGGCCCCCGAGCTCGGGACCTCCCAGGAGCTGGGCCTGCGGCCCGCCATGACCCTCAAGGCCTCCGTGGCACTGGTCAAGGCCGTGCCCCCGGGCCACGGGGTGAGCTACGGGCACCACTACGTCACCGAGGCCGAGACGAACCTCGCCCTCATCCCCGCCGGGTACGCCGACGGCATCCCCCGGCACGCCTCCGGCCGCGGGCCGGTCTCCGTCGGCGGGAAGGTCCGCCGCGTCGCCGGGCGCGTCGCCATGGACCAGTTCGTCGTCGACCTGGGCAATGACCTGGTACGGGCCGGTGACGAGGCCGTCATCTTCGGCAGCGGCGAGCACGGCGAGCCCACCGCCGAGGACTGGGCCCAGGCGGCACACACCATCGCCTATGAGATCGTCACCCGTATCGGGGTGCGCGTTCCTCGGGTGTACCGCAACGGCTGAGGCTGAGTGAGGACGGCGTGAGCGTGAGGACGGCGTGAGCGAGAACTGGCGCAAAGCCGGCTGGGCCGGCGCCGCGATCGGCGTGATAGCCGCAGGCGCGGCGGCCGGCGTTGCGGTCGAACGGATCACGGTCGGGCGCGGCATGCGCCGCAAGGCGCGCCTCGCGCTCGACGCCACCGGGGACTACGGCTCCCTGCGCGGCACCGCCGGAGCCTGCTACGCCGAGGACGGCACAGAGCTCTACTACGAGGTCGACGAGCCGTCCGAAGGCCCGAAGAAGCGGCCTCGGCTGCGCCGCAAGGAACCGGCCGCCCCGACCGTCGTGTTCTGCCACGGCTACTGCCTCGGCCAGGACTCCTGGCACTTCCAGCGCGCCGCCCTGCGCGGACTGGTGCGTGCGGTGTACTGGGACCAGCGCAGCCACGGCCGCAGCGCGCGCGGGTTCTCCCAGGCCGACGGCGAGCGCGTGACCATCGACCAGCTCGGCCGCGACCTGAAGACCGTCATCGACGCCGCCGCGCCCGAGGGCCCGCTGGTCCTCGTGGGCCACTCGATGGGCGGCATGACGATCATGGCGCTGGCCGAGCAGTTCCCCGAGCTCATCCGCGACCGGGTGATCGGCGTCGCCCTCGTCGGCACCTCCAGCGGGCACCTCGACCAGGTGACGTACGGGCTGCCCTCGGTCGGCATGGGCGCCGTGCGCCGCATCCTGCCGCCCGTGCTGCGGGCGCTCGGCTCGCAGGTGGAGCTCGTGGAGAAGGGTCGCCGGGCCACCGCCGACCTCTTCGCGGGCATGATCAAGATGTACTCGTTCGGCGCCCCCCGCGAGGTGGACCCGGGTGTCGCGCGCTTCGCCGAGCGGCTGATCGAGGCCACCCCTATCGACGTGGTCGCCGAGTTCTACCCGGCCTTCCAGATCCACGACAAGAGCGCCGCCCTCCAGCGGTTCGCCGACATCCCCGTCACCGTCATCGCCGGCGACCGCGACATGGTCACCCCGGCCGCGCACAGCCAGGCCATCAAGGACGCGCTGCCGGCCGCGGAGCTCGTGGTCCTGGAGTCCGCCGGGCACCTCATGATGCTCGAGTACCCCGAAACGGTGACCGGGCTGCTCACCGACCTGCTGGCGCGCACCGGTGCGGTGCCGGCAGCGACTAACGTTGGCGGGCATGGAAGAAGTACCGCTGGAAGCGCCACGAGCACTGCACCGTCAGGCACCGCAGCAGGCAACTGAGGCGGCCGCCGCCGAGGCGCGCATCACCGTCGACTCGCCCGAGGCCATGCAGGAGCTGGGCCGCAGCCTCGCCGGCCTGCTCCGCCCCGGCGACCTCGTCCTGCTGACCGGGGAGCTCGGCGCGGGCAAGACCACGCTGACCCGGGGCCTGGGCGAGGGGCTGGGCGTCCGGGGCGCCGTGACCTCGCCGACCTTCGTGATCGCCCGGGTGCACCCCTCGCTGCGCGGCGGGCCGGCGCTGGTGCACGTGGACGCGTACCGGCTCGGCGGCGGGCTGGACGAGATGGAGGACCTGGACCTCGACGTCTCGCTGCCCGATTCCGTGGTCGTCGTGGAGTGGGGCGACGGCAAGGTCGAGGAGCTCTCCGACGACCGGCTGCACGTGGTGATCGCCCGGGCGGTCGGTCACGAGGAGGTCCTGGACGACGTGCGGGAGGTCTCGGTGCGCGGGATCGGGTCGCGCTGGTCCGGGCCGGGCGCACTGGCGGAGCTGGCCCCGGTTCGCTAGCGCAGGGGCAGGGCGGGTGGCCGAGGGGCTCCGCGGGAAAACGTACCGACAACTCGTCGGCAAGATATTGCGCCGATGGAGTCGCGCGTGGTGACATGGTACCGAGGGCTGGTTAGGCCTGCCTAAGTACGGGCCGGCCCGGGCCAGGAGGCAGCCATGTCCGCAGCAGGAGTGCAGCGCGACCCCCGCTCGTCCGTCGTGTCCATGGGGGCGCTGCTCGCCGCGGGCGCGGCGGCCACGGCGGTCTCGACGCCACCCGCGCGGGAGCACGCCCCGGACGCGCCCGAAGGCACCGGGGCCGACGTGCGCAGCGCGGCCGACGTACGCGAACAGGCCGCCCCGGAGTCCGAGGCGGCCTGAGAGGTCCGCAGTGCGCGATGGCCCGCACGTCCCGTAGCCCGTGCGGGTGAATCCGCGGCGGGCTGCCCCGGCCAGGGGGCAGGGCGTCAGGGGACGACGACGACCTTCGAGTTGATCGTCGCGAAGGCCCACATCGCATCGCCGTCGGCCCGCGTCATGCGGATGCCGCCGGTCTTCTTGTTCGGGTCGGGCTCCGGCATCTCGCCGTCCACCCGGGAGCTGAACCCGACCACGACGCCGTCCGCCGTGGCGAACCGCACGACGTGCTCGATCGGCACCCCGTCCGAGCCGGTGACCGCGCCCGAGCGCGAGTTCACCAGGTACGTGCCCGGCTTCGGGTGCGCCGTGCTCGGCTTGACCGCGAACGACTTCGGCTCCTGCCCGCTCTCTGCGACCAGCCACACCCGCTTCAGGCCCACCGAGTACACGACGCGCGAGCCCGTACCCGATTCGGCCGGCACGGCCACCGGCTTCGCCGCCTCGGGCGCGTGGGCGGACGGGACGGGGGAGGGCGCCGTGGCCGGCGGGGCGGCCTGCGCGGGGTGCGCGGGCGCGCTGGCAGAGGCCTGGTAACCGAGGAAGCCGACGGCGGCGAGCGCCGCCACGGTGAGCCCGGCCACGATTCCCGAGCTGCTGCGTGCCACCTTGCTCCACCTCTCCCGTGCTTCCCCTGTGCCGCAGCGCCGGCCGGGCGCGCCGCGCCCCGGCTCGGACCTCGGCCGATACCTGGGTCGAAGGTAGCAGCCGGGGTGCCCCGTGACCGGCCGCGAGGGGCCGGGGCCCCGGAGTCGTAGGCTGTTCGCGTGCTCTTGCTCGCTGTAGATACCGCCACGCCCGCCGTCACCGTCGCCCTGCACGACGGCGAGTCCGTCCTCGCCGAGTCGAACCAGGTCGACGCCCGCCGCCACGGGGAGCTCCTGCTGCCCTCCGTCGACAAGGTCCTCGCCGAGGCCGGGCTGAAGCTCGACGCCCTCACGGGCATCGTCGTCGGCGTCGGCCCCGGCCCCTACACCGGGCTGCGCGTCGGCCTCGTCACCGCCTCCACCTTCGCCACCGTGCTCGGCATCCCCGTGCACGGCCTGTGCACCCTCGACGGCCTCGCGTACGCCGCGGGCGCCGCCGGGATCGAGGGCCCCTTCACCGTGGCCACCGACGCGCGGCGCAAGGAGGTCTACTGGGCCCGGTACGAGGACCCGCGCACCCGCGTCGGCGAGCCCGCGGTGGACCGCCCGGCGGACATCGCCGAGCAGGTCGCCGGCCTGCCCGCGGTGGGCCAGGGCGCGCTGCTGTACCCGGAGGTCTTCACCGACGCGCGGGCCCCCGAGCACCAGAGCGCCGCCGCGCTGGCCGCCCTGGCGGTGGAACGGCTCGCGGCGGGGGAGGAGTTCCTGCCCCCGACGCCGCTGTACCTGCGCCGGCCCGACGCGCAGGTGCCGAAGAACTACAAGGTGGTCACCCCGCAGTGACGGCAGCCACCGCAGTACTGCGCGAGATGCGCTGGTGGGACATCGAGCCGGTGCTGGAACTGGAGCACGAGCTGTTCCCCGAGGACGCCTGGTCCGCGGGCATGTTCTGGTCCGAGCTCGCCCACGCCCGCGGCCCGCACGCCACCCGCCGCTACGTGGTCGCCGAAATCCCGTCCGACAGCGGCTCCGGCCGCCTCGTCGGCTACGCCGGGCTGGCCGCCGCCGGCGACCTGGCCGACGTACAGACCATCGCGGCCGCGCGCGACCAATGGGGGACCGGGCTCGGCGCCCGGCTCCTCACCGACCTGCTGCGCGCCGCGACCGCGTTCGAGTGCGCCGAGGTGCTGCTGGAGGTACGGGTGGACAACACCCGGGCCCAGAAGCTCTACGAGCGCTTCGGCTTCGAGCCGATCGGCTTCCGGCGGGGCTACTACCAGCCCGGCAACGTGGACGCGCTCGTGATGCGCCTGACCGACCCCGCACAAGCAACGACTGAGAGCACTGAGAGCAGTGAGAGCAATGGCTGACGAACCGCTCGTCCTCGGCATCGAGACCTCCTGCGACGAGACCGGCGTCGGCGTCGTCCGCGGCACCACCCTGCTGGCGGACGCGATCGCGTCCAGCGTCGACGAGCACGCGCGCTTCGGCGGCGTCGTGCCCGAGGTGGCCTCCCGGGCGCACCTGGAGGCGATGGTCCCCACCATCGAGCGCGCCCTGAAGGAGGCCGGGGTCAGCGCCCGCGACCTCGACGGCATCGCCGTCACCGCGGGTCCCGGCCTCGCGGGGGCGCTGCTGGTGGGCGTCTCGGCGGCCAAGGCGTACGCGTACGCGCTCGGCAAGCCGCTGTACGGGGTGAACCACCTGGCCTCGCACATCTGCGTCGACCAGCTGGAGCACGGGCCGCTGCCGGAGCCGACCATGGCGCTGCTGGTGTCCGGCGGACACTCCTCGCTGCTCCTGGCCCCGGACATCACCTCCGACGTACGGCCGCTGGGCGCGACCATCGACGACGCGGCGGGCGAGGCCTTCGACAAGATCGCGCGCGTGCTGCAGCTGGGCTTCCCCGGCGGCCCGGTCATCGACCGGCTCGCGCGGGAGGGCGACCCGAAGGCGATCAACTTCCCGCGCGGGCTGACGGGGCCGCGCGACGCGGCGTACGACTTCTCCTTCTCCGGGCTCAAGACGGCGGTCGCGCGTTGGATCGAGGCGAAGCGGAACGCGGGCGAGGAGGTGCCGGTGCGCGATGTGGCGGCGTCCTTCCAGGAGGCCGTGGTGGACGTGCTGACCCGCAAGGCGATCCGCGCGTGCAAGGACGAGGGCGTCGACCACCTGATGATCGGCGGCGGTGTGGCGGCCAATTCCCGGCTGCGGTCGCTGGCGCAGGAGCGGTGCGACGATGCGGGGATCATCCTGCGCGTGCCGCGCCCGAAGCTGTGCACGGACAACGGTGCGATGGTGGCGGCGCTGGGCGCGGAGATGGTCAAGCGGAACCGGCCGGCCTCGGACTGGGACCTTTCGGCGGACTCCTCGCTGCCGGTGACGGACCCGCACGTCCCGGGCGTCGCTCACGCGCACTCCCACGCTCACGGCCACGACCACGACCACGTGCACGAGTTGAGCAAGGACAACCTGTACTGATGGGCACCGTCGCGCTGATGTGGGAGGCCCGGGCCGCCGCCGGTCGGGGCAACGAGCTGCTGGAGTGGGCCCGTTCGCAGGTCCTGGTGCGCGAGCCGGTGCGCCGCGAGCTGCTGCGGGCCCCGCAGGACCGGGTGCTGGTCGTCACGTGGTGGGAGGCCCCGGAGGGCCTGGCGGCGGAGCTGCCCGAACTCCCGGAGCCCGCCGCCGATCTGATCACCCGTCCGGTGCACCGCTGGCGGTTCGAGTCGGTGGAGGCCACCGGCAGTTGACGCACCGGGGTCTCTCGAGCGGCTCCGGAGCGGGCTTGTGGCCGGATGCCGATATCGTCATGTGCATGCCTCGTCGTGACCTGCCGCCCCCGCCGCCTCCCGCCCATCTGCGCGCCTGGCTGGACGAGGGCACCGTACGGGCCGACCGGGCGCGGTTCCTGCAGGACCTGCGCCGACGCAGCCTGGGCCTGGGGCGGTTGCTGCTGCTGTGGACCGTCGCCGCGGTCTTCGCGCTCGGCTGGTCCTTCGTCGGCATGGCCCTGATGTCCTTCGAGGTGCCAGGCGATCCGTTCGCGTACGTTTTCGGCCTCATCTTCGCCCTGCTCGGCGCGGGCGTGCTGATCCCGGCCGGGTTCTGGTTCGCCCACGGCGCCAAACGGGACCGCCGGGTGCGCCAACTGCTGTGCGCATGGGCGGAGTCGGACCGGGATCCGGCCGCCGACGCGCGGCTGCGCGCCCCCGGGCTGAGCCTGGCCTGGCTGCTGGCCTCCTTCGCGCTGGGCGCGTTCGGGCTGTACGTGAGCTTCGGGTCCGCGGCGTCGGCCCGCCCGGGCGAGGCGACGTACGGCGAGGTCACGTACTTCATCGGCCTCGGCATGATCCTGTGGATCACGGGCCTGCTGGGCCTCGGCAAGGCGGGCGCGCACTACCGGTGGGCGATGCGCGCCTTCCGCGGCGGCGCTACTGCGGTGCGCTGACCGGCGAGCCGATCAGCATCGAGGGGGCGCCCGCGACCCGGGTGAGGAAGACGGTCGCGGAGTGCGGCCCCTGCGGCTTGACCTTCTTGCGCAGTTCCTCGGGTTCGATGGCCGAACCGCGCTTCTTCACGGTCAGGATGCCCACCTCGCGCTCGCGCAGCAGCGCCTTGAGCTTCTTGAGGCCGAAGGGAAGCACGTCGGTGATCTCGTACGCGGTGGCGTACGGCGTCGCACGCAGCTCGTCCGCGGTGACGTACGCGATGGTCGGGTCGATCAGCCGGCCGGCCAGCTGCGCGGCGACCTCGGCGACGAGGTGGGCGCGGATCACGGCGCCGTCGGGCTCGTAGAGGTAGCGGCCGACCGGCCCGGCCTCGGGATCGGGCAGCGGATCGACGGTGTGCAGGGTGCGCGGGCCGGGCAGCAGGGTGGCGCGGACGGTGCCGGGCGCGGTCCCGAACCACAGCACGGCCTCCTTCACGTCGCCGTGGTCCGAGATCCACTCGGCCTCCGCCTCCTGCGGGACGGCCTCGTGCGGGATCCCGGGAGCGATCTTGACGGCGGCGTACTTGGCCGTACGGGCGGCCTCGACGGCCCACGACAGAGGCGGCGAGTAGCTCTCCGGGTCGAAGGTCCTGCCGCGGCCCCCTCGCCGGGCCGGGTCGAGGAAGACGGCGTCGCACCCGGAGGTGTCGACGTCGGTCACGTCCGCCTCGCGGACCTCGACGAGCTCCGCCAGCCCCAGGGCCTCGGCGTTGGCGCGGGCGACGGCGACGGTCAGCGGGTCGTGGTCCACGGCCAGCACGCGGATGCCGAGCCGGGCCAGGGCCAGGGCGTCGCCGCCGATGCCGCAGCACAGGTCGGCGACGCTGCGCACGCCGAGTTCCGCGAGCCGCTCGGCGCGGTACGAGGCCACCGGGGCGCGGGTGGCCATCTCGACGCCGCCGGGCGTGAAGTACATCCGGAACGCGTCCTCGGCACCGAACTTCGCCACCGCGCGCTGCCGCAGCCGGGCCTGCCCGAGCGCGGCGGAGACCAGCGCGGCGGGGTGCTCGCGGCGCAGCCGGGTGGCGACGGCGATCTCCTGGGACGGGTCGTAGTCGCGCAGGGAGTCGAGGAGGGCGCGGCCCTCGGGGGTGAGGAGCGCGCTGAAGTCTTCGGGGGTCACCGGTTCATTGTCGGTCAGTGTGGGCCACTCGATGGAAGGTCGTCTTCCGTTCGCGGTGTCGGCGGGGCGGCGTGCGGGTCGGATGCCAGGATGCGCTGCTATGCAGCTAGTCAGACAAAAGGAACATAAGACGCTCCATGGTCACCGGTCCGCGGTGGGTCCGCGCGGCCGCGTCGGGGTGGCACTGGCCGCACTGCTGGTCGCCGCCCTCGGAACCGGCTGCGGCTCCTCCGTGGACTCCGGGACGCCCGCCAAGGCCGGCAAAGCCGGCAAGGGTGCCGAGGCGGCGGGCGCGGCGGGCGCGGTCGCCGGCACGGCCGAGCAGCTGAAGGCCGCCCAGCAGGCCCGGATCGCCGCGGCGAAGAAGTGGAAGCTGGCCAAGCCGCCGCTGACCGCGCCGGCCGCCCCGAAGACGAAGCCGGAGATCAGCACCCGCGAGGGCTTCGAGGTCGAGGGGCAGGACGACCTCCCGCCCGTCTTCACCACCGTCCCCACGGAGGACAAGGTCGTCTTCCTGACGATCGACGACGGCGCGGAGAAGGACCCCGAGTTCCTGAAGATGATGCAGGAGCTGAAGATCCCGTACACGGCGTTCCTCAGCGACTACCTCGTCCGCGACAACTACCCCTACTTCAAGGAGATGCAGGCCGCCGGCGTCACCTTGAACAACCACACGCTCAACCACCGGTACATGCCGGCCCTCTCGTACGAGGAGCAGCACGAGGAGATCTGCGGCCAGCAGGACACGATCCAGAAGCAGTTCGGCAAACGACCGACGCTCTTCCGGCCGCCGTACGGCAACTACAACGAGGACACGCTGCGCGCGGCGAAGTCCTGCGGCATCAAGGCGGTCCCGCTCTGGAACGCCGAGGCCTTCCCGAACCGCATGGACTGGCGGGAGTGGGACCGCGACCTCCACCCCGGCGACATCATCCTGACTCATTTCCGAGGGCGGGAGGACTGGAAGGGGTCGATGCCTGACATGATCCGTCATGTCATGAAGACCGTCACGGACAAGGGGTATGCCGTGGCTCGCCTGGAGGACTACTTGTGAGGTACGCGCGCCGGTTGACAGCCGGAACGCTGGCGGCCGGCGCGCTCGCGCTGTCCCTGACGGGGTGCGGGAACAGCGTGGACCCGATCGAAAGACTGGGCCGCAAGACGACGGAGGCGCAGCAGTCGCCGACGGCGACTCCGTCGCAGTCGGCGACTGCTGCCGTGCCCGGGGACGAGGCGTACAAGAAGTGGGGCTTGAAGTCCCCCCTGGAGTTCGCCCCGAAGCCGGCCCAGAAGCCCGCCCTCCCGCCGGCCGCCCCGGGCAAGCCCCAGGTGGTGGACCGAATACCCGTCCCGCCCACGGACAAGGTCGTCTTCCTGACCTTCGACGACGGCGCGGAGAAGGACCCCGAGTTCCTGAAGATGGCGGCCGACCTCAAGCTGCCGATCAGCATGTTCCTGACGGACAACATCGCCTCGTCGGACTACGGGTACTTCGAGAAGCTCCGCGACAACGGCTCCGGCAGCACGATCAACAACCACACCCTGACGCACCCGAACCTCCGGACCCTGCCCCTCGCGGCGCAGAAGAAGGAGATCTGCGGCCAGCAGGAGCACCTGGAGAAACGTTTCGGTACGAAGCCGGTCCGCTTCCGGCCGCCGTACGGCAACTACAACGACGACACCCTCAAGGCCGCCGCCGAATGCGGCATCTCGCAGATGGTCCTGTGGCGCGTGTCGATGCAGATCAACAACTTCCAGTACGCCGAGGGCTCCGCCCTCAAACCGGGCGACATCATCCTGGCCCACTTCCGCGGACCGTCGGAACTCAAGGGCTCGACAGAGGTCCAGATGACGACCCGCATGCTCCAGCGCATCCAGGAGCAGGGCTACCGCGTGGGCCGCCTGGAGGACTACCTCTGACCGGACCCGCCGTGCGCCGCCGCCACCACCGGCGTGATCGTCGTTTCCGCCGGGCCCAGGGCGTCCGCCTCGCGCTGGCGTTCCGCGCTGTCGCTGATGCGCAGGAGCAGGGCGATCATGATCCAGTTGGCCAGGAGGGACGAGCCGCCCTTCGCCAGGAACGGCAGCGCCTTGCCGGTCAGCGGGATCAGGCCCGTCACGCCGCCCGCCACCACGAAGACCTGGAGCGCCAGCGCCGCCGACAGGCCCACCGCCAGCAGCTTCCCGAACGGGTCGCGGGCGCCCAGCGCCATCCGCAGCCCCCGCTGGACCAGCAGCGCGTACAGGAGCAGCACCGCCATGACCCCGGCCAGCCCGAGCTCCTCGCCCACCGTGGTCAGGATGAAGTCGCTGCGCCCCGCGAAGCCGATCAGCTCCGGGTGGCCCTTCCCCAGCCCCGTGCCCGACATGCCGCCGGTCCCGAAGCTGAACAGCGCCTGCGCGGACTGGTCCGAGATGACCCCCGGCGGCCGCTCCTTCCAGTAGTACGACAGCGGCTCCAGCCACGCGGCCACGCGCCCCTTGACGTGCGGTTCCGTCGAGCCCACCACGAAGGCGCCGGCCCCCGCCATGAGCAGGCCCGTCACGATCCAGCTGGTGCGCTCGGTGGCGACGTACAGCATCACCACGAAGACACCGAAGAAGATCAGCGACGTGCCCAGGTCCCGCTCGAAGACCAGCACCAGCAGCGACACGATCCACACCGTGATGATCGGCCCGAGCTGGCGCATCGGCGGCAGCCGCATCCCCAGGAACTTCCGGCCCGTCAGGGCCAGCGAATCGCGGTGGATGACCAGATAGCCCGCGAAGAAGACCGAGATCATGATCTTCACGAACTCGCCGGGCTGGAGCGAGAACCCGAACAGGATGATCCAGCGCTTCGCGCCGTACGTGTCCGCGCCGAAGAACGCCGGCGCGATCAGCAGCACCAGCGCGACCGCCATCGTGATGTAGATGAACCGCTGCAGCAGCCGGTGGTCGCGCAGCAGCGCCACCACCGCCAGGCACGCGGCCACGCCGATGACCGTCCACTGCAGCTGCCCGGGCGCGTTCGCCTCGCCGCCGTAGCGCGCGATGTACGACTGGTCGAGCCGGTGCAGCAGCACCAGCCCCAGCCCGGACAGCAGCATGGCGAGCGGGAAGATCAGCGGATCCGCGTACGCCGCGAACCGGCGCACGCCCAGGTGCCCCACCAGCGCCAGCAGCGTCATGCTGATCGTGAAACCGGTGAGGCTGGCGGGCAGCTCGCCGTTCATCGCCAGGCCGGCGCTCGCATGCCCGAAGACGGTGAGGGCGACGACGAAGACGAGGAGCAGCGCCTCGGTACGGCGGCGCGCGCCCGCCGTCGTGAGGGGCCTCAGTCCACGCACGGGATGCCGCCACCGTCGATGGCGGGGCTGCCGCTCGCGGTCGGGGCCGGGGCGGCGGCAGCCGGTCCCGGAGGCGCCCCCGGTGCGTCGCTCGGGCTCGGAGCGGCCGCAGAGGCGGAAGCCCCCGGTCCGATCTGCTCGGCAATGAGGCGCTTTATCTTCATATCGTCTACGACGTTTATGTCCTCGCCATGGTTCCTTCCGAACCGCTCGACGGGCAGCGTCGTGAACACCACTTTCCCGCCGGACAGGTTCTTCGCCTGCTTCACGAATGACAGCAGGTCCCAGCCCTCGTCCGTCACCACGTCCTGTTTCGTGGCGTCGATCAGCTTCATCAGCTTGACCGGATCGGTGAAGGTCCCGGCCGAGTCCAGCTTCTGCGTGGCGCCCGCCAGGAAGGCCTGCTGCCGCTTCGTCCGGTCCAGATCGCCCATGTCCAGGCCGTGCCGCTGGCGTACGAAGGCCAGGGACTGCCGACCGTTCAGGGTCTGGAGGCCCGCCGGGAAGTCGGCGCCCGAGTACGTGTCCCGTACCGGCTTCTTCAGGCACACCGGTACGCCGCCCAGCGCATCCGCCAGGTGGTAGAAACCGGCCAGGTTCAGTTCGGCGAAGTGATCGACCGGGACGCCCAGGAAGTTCCGCACCGTCTTGATCTGGGCCTTGCGCCCGGCCTCCCGCCCCTCGCGCTCCAGTCGGCGCCGGTCCGTGACCCCCTGGCCCGCAAGCCGCTCCTCCTCCTTCGCCTTCGCCAGCCCGTACGCCTTCTTGATCTTGTCCTTGCCCTGGCTCGGTATGTCGACGAAGTCGTCGCGCGGGACCGAGAAGGCCTTCGCCCGGCTGCCGTCGCCGGGCACGTGGAGCAGGATCAGGGTGTTCGCGTTGTAGCCGCCGATGTCGGAGCTGCCGGCGTGCAGCTTGTCGAGGACCTCCTCCGGCAGCTTCTCGCCGTTCCGGTCGCGGCGGCTGTCCAGGCCCATCAGCAGGATGTTGGTGTCCCCGTACCTCGACTTCTCGGCGCCCTCCAGCGCCTTGGAGCTGCCGATGCTGCCGGCGAGGTCCCGGTACGCGTACCAGGCGCCGGCGGCGGCCGTGACGGCCAGCGCGCAGGCGGTGGCGAGCAGGGTGCGGGCGATGCGGCGGGGGCGGCGTCGTGCGGGCCCGCGACGGGGCCGGCGGGCGGGATGGCTGGTCTTCCTCCGGTGCGCGCTCATGGCAGTCGATGGTGGAGGAGGGGTGCTGAAGGATTCCTGAGGGTCCTGAAGGGCGTTCAGGACTCTCGCGACCGGGACCGGGACGGCGTCGCCGATCCGGGCCCCCCGGCCGGCAGGCGCAGGACCAGGCGGATGCCGGGGCCGCCCGCGCGCGAGGGCAGGGCGCGCGCCTCGCCGCCGTGGGCGCGGGCGATCTCGCGGACGATCGACAGGCCGAGGCCCGTGCCTCCGCCGGCCCGGCCGCGGTCCGCGTCGAGGCGTACGAACCGCTCGAAGACCCGGTCCCGGTCCGCCTCCGGGATGCCCGCGCCGTCGTCCTCGACCTCCAGCACCGTCCAGCCGCCGCCGCCCGCGCACTGCGCGGACTCGGCGGCCGCCCGTACGACGACCTCCGTACGGGCATGCCGCAGCGCGTTGTCCACGAGGTTGGCCAGCGCCCGCTCGAGGCGCGCCGGGTCGCCGGCCGCCGGTACGGGCGCCGGCGCGTCCAGCCGGAGCGGAACCCGCGGGGACGGCCGCCGGGCCAGGTCCTCCGCGGCCAGCAGGGCCAGGTCCACGGGCTCGCTCCGCGGTGCCGGCACCGGGCTGCCGTCCAGGCGGGCCAGCAGCAACAGGTCCGCGGCGATGCGCTGGAGCCGCTCGGTGTCGGCCAGCGCGGCCGCGACCGACTCCCGGTCGGGGCGCTCCAGGGCCACCTCCAGCCGGGACCGGACCGCGGCCAGCGGATTGCGCAGCTCGTGCGAGGCGTCGGCGGTGAACTGCCGCTGCCGCGCGTCGGACCGCTCCAGCCGGTCGAGCGTGTCGTTGACGGTCCGGGCCAGCTCCGCGATCTCGTCCGCCCCGCCCGGATCCGGAACCCGCCGGTCCAGCTCGCTGGCCGTGACCGCCGCCAGCCCGGTCCGGATCGCGGCGACCGGCCGCAGCGCATGGCCCGTCACCCACCAGGCCAGGGCCGCCGCGAAGCCGATCAGCGGGGGCGCGCCGGCCAGCAGGCCGAGGGCGATGGCCCGGGTCGCGTCGTCCACGTCGCCGAGCACGGTGACGGCGTACACCTCGTGCCCGCCCGGCGCATCCACCACGACCACCGCGCGCCGTTCCGCGCCGGGGCGCGCGGGCGGGAGCACCGCCGACCGGGAGTCCTCACCGGATGCACCCGATGCCCCCGATGCCGGCGGGCGCAGGCCGCCGAGGTCGGGGGTGTCCCCGAGGTCCCCGGTGGAGGCGACGGTCCGCCCCTGCGCGTCCCGTACGAGGACCAGGTCCACCCCGCTCTCCGGCGCGGGCAGCCGGCCGCCGGGCGGCGGGGCGCGGCCGTCGAGCTGGGCGGCGGCCTTGCGGGCGGCCAGCTCGGTGCGGTTGGTGGTGTTGTCGAGGAGGTTGGTCCGCAGCAGGGTGTACAGCCACAGCCCGCCGACGGCCAGGACCGCGGCCATCGCGAGGGCGGCGGCCGCGGCGGCGCGGCGCCGGAGCGGCCCGGGACCGGTCCTCTTCGAAGGGCCGGTCCTAGCCACCGTCCGGTGCCATCCGGTAGCCGGTGCGGTGGACGGTGCGGATCGAGCGGCGGCCGAACGGGGCGTCGATCTTCTTGCGCAGCGAGGAGACGTACACCTCGACGATGTTCGGGTCGATGGCGTGCGGGGTGTCCCAGACCTGGTCCAGGATGTCCTGCTTGGCGACGGCCAGACCTGGCTGCTCCATCAGGCAGGCGAGCACGCCGATCTCGCGGGCGGTGAGCTCGATGTCCTGCGCACCGCGGCGGCAGCGGCGGCCGGCGGGGTCGAGGACGAGGTCGCCGGCCTGGAGCGTGCCGGCGCCCCCGGCGGAGGCCGTTGCCGTGGCCGCGCGTCGGGCGAGGGCGCGCAGGCGGGCGGCCAGGACCACGAACGAGAACGGCTTGGTGAGGTAGTCGTCGGCGCCGGAGTCGAGGCCTTCGGCCTCGTCGTACTCGCCGTCCTTGGCGGTCAGCATGAGGACGGGCGTGAGGTCGCCGTCGGCCCGTATGCGGGAGCAGATCTCGTAGCCGCTGAGGCCGGGCAGCATCAGGTCGAGCAGGACGGCGTCGTACGAGCGGGTGCGGGCGAGCTCCAGGCCGCGGTGGCCGTCGTGGGCGGTGTCGACCCAGTGGCCGTCGGCACACAGGCCGCGCCGCAGGGACTCGGCGAGGCCTTCTTCGTCTTCGACCACGAGGATGCGCACGCCCCAAGCGTCACATACCGGCCACGTCAACCGGCCGGGCACTCGTGGTTGTCGCCGCCGCTGAAGCACTGCCCGTACGTGCCGCTGTACGGGGACGAGGGCGCGGGCGGATCCGGCCGTAGCTCGGCGCGGCCCTGGTAGGCCAGGGCGGCGGCGCCCACGAGCACGGCCGCACACGCCAGTGCCTGGACGCATCCGGTGACGGGCGCGCTGCGGCGGAAGGCGCGGCCCGAGACGACCCCGATGGCCAAGGCGGCCAGGAGGAGTCCGCCCAGCAGCACGGTCAGGGCCGTATGGTCGCCGCCGCCGTTGCCCTCGGCGTCCCAGGCGGCCATCACCGCCACGTAGAGGCCGATGGCGAGGGCGAAGGCCTCCAGTACGGTCAGCAGCAGGGCCGTGGCGATGTCCGCGCCCCAGTCGGATCCGGTGCGCCTGTCGCGTGTGGGTGTCGTCATGGCCGCAGTGTCGCCCCGGGGGCACAGCCTGCACCTGAGTACGGGTACTCATGCCCGGGCCCCGCATCCCGCGATGCGGCCCGGCCGGACGGTGACGCCGCGCGGAGGCTGAATTGGCACTCCGCTTGACCGAGTGCTAATCGCCGGAATAGTCTCGCACCTGGCACTCGCCACCGGTGAGTGCCAACACAGCGACGGGCAGGTCCGGCACCCGCGACGACGGATCCACCTGGTCGCCACCTCAGACAGTTAGCCCCGTGAGATCTCCGAAGGGGGAGGTCGGATCGTGACGACCACCAGCTCCAAGGTTGCCATCAAGCCGCTCGAGGACCGCATCGTGGTCCAGCCGCTCGACGCCGAGCAGACCACGGCTTCCGGCCTGGTCATCCCGGACACCGCGAAGGAGAAGCCCCAGGAGGGCGTCGTCCTCGCCGTGGGCCCGGGTCGCTTCGAGGACGGCCAGCGTCTCCCGCTGGACGTCAGCGTCGGCGACATCGTGCTGTACAGCAAGTACGGCGGCACCGAAGTGAAGTACAGCGGCGAGGAGTACCTCGTCCTCTCGGCTCGCGACGTGCTCGCGATCATCGAGAAGTAATTCACCGAAGCATTGCTTTGAGCTGCGCCCCTGGTCACCCCGCTGATTGCCGGGCGGCAAGGGGCGTAGTTCGTTAAACCCGAGTTTTCGAGAGGGCTGAACCGCTCCCATGGCGAAGATCCTGAAGTTCGACGAGGACGCCCGTCGCGCCCTCGAGCGCGGCGTCAACAAGCTTGCCGACACGGTCAAGGTGACGATCGGCCCCAAGGGCCGCAACGTCGTCATCGACAAGAAGTTCGGCGCCCCCACCATCACCAACGACGGTGTCACCATCGCCCGCGAGGTCGAGCTGGACGACCCGTACGAGAACCTGGGCGCGCAGCTCGTGAAGGAGGTGGCGACCAAGACCAACGACATCGCGGGTGACGGCACCACCACCGCCACCGTGCTGGCCCAGGCGCTGGTCCGCGAGGGTCTGCGCAACGTCGCCGCGGGTGCCTCCCCGGCCGCCCTGAAGAAGGGCATCGACGCCGCGGTCAAGGCCGTGTCCGAGGAGCTCCTCGCGACCGCCCGCCCGATCGAGGACAAGTCCGACATCGCCGCCGTGGCCGCGCTCTCCGCGCAGGACCAGCAGGTCGGCGAGCTCATCGCCGAGGCGATGGACAAGGTCGGCAAGGACGGTGTCATCACCGTCGAGGAGTCCAACGCCTTCGGCCTGGAGCTGGAGTTCACCGAGGGCATGGCCTTCGACAAGGGCTACCTCTCGCCGTACATGGTCACCGACCAGGAGCGTATGGAGGCCGTCCTCGACGACCCGTACATCCTGATCAACCAGGGCAAGATCTCGTCCATCCAGGACCTCCTGCCCCTGCTCGAGAAGGTCATCCAGGCCGGCGGCTCCCGCCCGCTGCTGATCATCGCCGAGGACGTCGAGGGCGAGGCGCTCTCCACCCTCGTCGTCAACAAGATCCGCGGCACCTTCAACGCGGTCGCCGTCAAGGCCCCCGGCTTCGGTGACCGCCGCAAGGCGATGCTCCAGGACATGGCCACCCTCACCGGTGCCACCGTCATCGCCGAGGAGGTCGGCCTCAAGCTCGACCAGGCCGGTCTGGACGTCCTCGGTTCCGCGCGCCGCGTGACCATCTCCAAGGACGACACCACGATCGTCGACGGTGCCGGCAGCTCCGACGAGGTCCTCGGCCGCGTCAACCAGATCAAGGCCGAGATCGAGTCCACGGACTCGGACTGGGACCGCGAGAAGCTGCAGGAGCGCCTGGCGAAGCTCGCCGGCGGCGTCTGCGTCATCAAGGTCGGCGCCGCCACCGAGGTGGAGCTCAAGGAGAAGAAGCACCGTCTCGAGGACGCCATCTCGGCGACCCGCGCCGCGGTCGAGGAGGGCATCGTCTCCGGCGGTGGCTCCGCGCTCGTCCACGCCGTGAAGGTGCTCGAGGACAACCTGGGTCTGACCGGCGACGAGGGCACGGGTGTCGCGGTCGTCCGCCGCGCCGCCGTCGAGCCGCTGCGCTGGATCGCCGAGAACGCCGGCCTCGAGGGCTACGTCATCACCTCGAAGGTCGCCGAGCTCGACAAGGGCCAGGGCTTCAACGCCGCCACCGGCGAGTACGGCGACCTGGTCAAGGCCGGCGTCATCGACCCGGTCAAGGTCACGCGCTCCGCGCTGGAGAACGCCGCTTCCATCGCCTCCCTGCTGCTCACGACCGAGACCCTGGTCGTCGAGAAGCCGGCCGAGGACGAGGGCGACGCCGGTCACGGTCACGGTCACGGCCACAGCCACTGACGCGCTGAGTAGCCAGCGAAAAGGCCCCGGTCCCGCCGTCAACGCGGCGGTGACCGGGGCCTTTTCCGTGACCGGGGGCCACTACATCGCGCCGAGATCCTTCATCAGGCGCATGGCGTCGTAGTGCCACCAGCCTTCCTTGATCTTTCCGCCCTCGCAGCGGAAGACCGTCGTACCGGTCATCGTGCAGGTCTTGCCGGTCGGGGCGATCCCCATGAACTCGCCCTTGTGCGTACCGGTCCAGGTCCACAGGGTGGTGATGTAGTCGTCCTGCGCCATCTGGGCGTCCCGCGTGAAGGTGAAGTCGAAGGCGCTGCGCCACATCTGCACGTCCTCGCGCATGCCTTCGGGGCCCATCTTGTCCGTGGGGTTGGAGATGTCGTGGTCGTGGTAGTCCGACGCGAAGATCTCGTCGGCGGTGGACAGGTCGCCCTTCATCGCGAGCTCGTCGAACATGCGGTTCGCGATCAGGGTGTTGAGGTGCTCGTCGCGGATGACGTCAAGGTTGGTGAACCGGGGCATCCCGTCGCAGAGGGCCACCATCTCCTGGAACATCTTGTCCGTCTCCTGGAGATGAGAGTTCTTCATGGCCTCTTCGTACGACGGGAATTCGACGACGTCGACGAAGTGCGTGTCGGATTCGCGGTCCCTGCCCACCATGGTGTGGGACACGGTGCGCTTGCCCTGCGTCTGCGCCAGGTACCGGTCGAAGACCTCGTTGACGGCCTCGGGCCTGCTGGTCTCGTAATCGACTATTTGTACGAATGTCATGGCGTCTCCCGGGCTGGATCGGACACGTCCAGTTTAGGGAGATTTCACCCGGTCGGCCGGTTTTCCGGACCGGCCTACCCGTAAGTCACTCGGCGGTCACTCGGACTACTGGGGGCCGTACTTGCGGCCCGTACGCGAGGACACCCCGCCCAGCAGCCCGCGCGGCGTCAGCTTCACCAGGCCCATCAGCGCCTTGTACCGCGGGTCCGGGATCGAGACGGTCTTGCCGCGCGCCAGGTCGTCCAGGGCCGAGGCCACCAGCTTGTCCGCGTCCAGCCACATCCAGTTGGGGATGTTGTCCGTGCCCATGCCGGCGCGCTGGTGGAACTCCGTCCGTACGAATCCGGGGCACAGCGCCATCAGCCGTACGCCGGATCCCGCCAGGTCCCTCGCCGCGCCCTGGGTGAACTGCACGACCCAGGCCTTGCTGGCCCCGTACGTGCCGCGCGGCACGAAGGCCGCCACCGAGGCCACGTTGATGACGCCGCCGCGGCCGCGCGAACGCATCGAAGCGGTGGCCGCCGAGGTCAGCCGCAGAACGGCCTCGATGTGCACCTTCAGCATGGTCAGCTCGTCGGCCATGGAGACCTCGAGGTAGCGGCCCTTGTTGCCGAAGCCCGCGTTGTTGACCAGCAGGTCCACCGGGTGCGTACGGTCGCCCAGGCGCTGTTCGACCGCCGCGATGCCCTCGTCGGTGGACAGGTCGGCGGTCAGCACCTCGGCCTCGATGCCGTGCCGGTCGTGCAGCTCGGTGGCCTGCTCGCCGAGCCGCTTCGTGTCGCGGGCCACCAGTACGAGGTTGTGGCCCTGGGCGGCCAGCCGCCGGGCGAATGCGGCGCCGATGCCCGCCGTGGATCCCGTAATCAACGCAGTCGTCATAGGCGCAACCTAGCCGTCCTGGGTGACAGCTCAAGGGGAGCCCGCCGGGCGGTACCCCTTCGTGACGGTTCCTGCCGCCCGCCGTCGCTTCCCGCTGCGGAACCGCTACTTCCGGCTACATTCGCCCAGCTCCCGGGCGCGCGCCGAGCCGCGCGGCGGGCTACTTCCCGTACTGAGACCCGTACTTCTCCATGTACGCGCGGACCGTCTCGTGCGCCTGCGGCTCCATCGCCCCGCCCGCCGCCAGCGTCCGCGGCAGCAGCGAGCGGTCCGTGGTGAACGCCCGGAACCAGAGCCCCACCGTCACGTCGTGGTCCGGCCGGTGGACGACCTCGATGCCGTCGCCGGGGGAGACCGTGCCCTCCTGGACCACGCGCAGGTACGCACCCGGCCGCACGGCCTGCGTGTACCGCTTGACCCAGGCCTTCTCGCCGAGGGCGCCCTGGAAGGTCCGGCACGGGATGCGGGCCGAGGCCACCTCGAGGACGAGGCCCGCGCCGATCCGCCAGCGCTCCCCGAGCAGTGCACCGGTCACGTCGATGCCGGAGGTGGTGAGGTTCTCGCCGAAGATTCCGGCGGGCAGTTCGCGGTCCAGCTCGCCCTCCCACCAGTCCAGGTCCTCGCGCGCGTAGGCGTAGACGGCCTGGTGGTCACCGCCGTGGTGGCGCAGGTCGCAGACGGCGTCGCCCTCGAGGCCGCTGCCGCCGACGCCCTTGGGCCCCGGGGCGGACACCCGGACCGGGCCGGGGACGGGGCGCTTGCCGATGCCGGTGACTCCGGCCGCCGCGTCTGTGTAGTCGACGGCCGTCGCACGGCCGAGGTTCACGGAGAGGACGCGCAGGGGGGAATGGGGGGCGATGAAGGCCATGGGGCCACGGTAGTCCAGCTTCCTCAAAGAGGCACGGGCGTATTCGCGGTGTGCTCAAAGCTGGGCTTATGCTCGAAGGATGATCGAGGCACGTCATCTCCGGGTGCTGCGCGCCGTGGCCGGCACCGGGTCCTTCTCCGCCGCCGCCCGTGAGCTCGGGTGCACCCAGCCCGCCGTCTCCCAGCAGATGAAGGCGCTGGAACAGTCGGCCGGCACCCCGCTGCTGATCCGGGCCGGCCGCGAGATGCGGCTGACCCAGGCCGGTACGGCCCTGGTGCGGCACGCCGCAGGGATCCTCGCCGGGCTGACCGCCGCCGAGGAGGAGGTCGCGGCGATCGCCGGGCTGCGCGCGGGCCGGGTCCGGCTGGTGTCCTTCCCCAGCGGCAGTTCCACCCTGGTGCCGACCGCGCTGGCCGCGATGCGCGCCGAGCACCCCGGTACGCGGATCTCCCTGGTCGAGGCGGAGCCGCCGCGGTCGGTGGAGATGCTGCGCGAGGGCGACTGCGACCTGGCGCTGGCCTTCCGGTACGGCGGGGCCGCCGGGTCGGCCGCCGAGTGGGAGGACCTCGTGGTGCGGCCGCTGCTGACGGACCGGCTCGTCGGGCTGGTCCCGGACGGGCACCGGCTGGCCGGGGCGGAGCGGGTGGGCATGGCGGACCTCGCCGACGAGCCCTGGATCGCGGGCTGTCCGCGCTGCCGCCGCCACCTGGTGGAGGTGTGCGAGGAGGTGGGCTTCACCCCGCGCATCGACTTCGCGACCGACGACTACCCGGCCGTGGTCGGCCTGGTCGGCGCCGGGCTGGGCGTCGCGGTGCTGCCGGAGCTCGCGGTGGAGTCCGTACGCGCCAAGGGCGTGAGCACGGTGGCCGTGGAACCGGCCGTGGAGCGGGAGGTCGTGGCGCTGACCCTGCCCGACCTGGCGCGGGTGCCGGCCGTGGCGGCGACCCTGGCCGAGCTGGAGCGGGCCGCCACGCGCTGACCGTGACCGTACGGCGGTACGGCGGTACGGCCGAACGCGTGGCGTTCCGGTTCGCGTGCGGGTCGCAGAAACGTTCCTTCGTACGTTTCGGCGAGCTCGTGGATCAGTGCGGGGGGATGGGGCCGATCGTGCTCGACGCGGGGATCAGACGATGGCGTGCGCGCCCCATGAGCTCTTCGCGTTCGTCTTCGGTGAGCCCGCCCCACACCCCGTAGGGCTCGCGGACGGCCAGTGCGTGCGCGGCGCATTCCGAGCGCACCGGGCATCTCATGCAGACCTCTTTAGCCGAGGCCTCGCGCGCACTCCTCGCCGCGCCCCGCTCGCCTTCCGGGTGGAAGAAGAGGGAGCTGTCGACCCCTCGGCAGGCGGCCAGCAGCTGCCAGTCCCAGAGGTCGGCGTTCGGTCCGGGGAGGCGGGAGAAATCTGCCATGGGTAGTCCTCTTGGTGCCGGTACTGAGACGGATACGGTCCAAGTCTCCACACCTACTGTCGGAGTAGATGTAAATATGACTCATTGGGAATCTAGCCTCAGACACGTGCCAAACGGAAGAAAAGCCGCCAAATAGGGCATAGCTCCAGATGGAGGACACGCGGCGAGTGGCACCCGCATCGTGATGGCTTCCTCACGTAGAGTGCCGAAGGTGTCCGTCCGACCCGTAACTCTTTCGAGTGACCATCGTTGAGAGTGCGAAGGCGGTTGAACCAAGAAGTTCCCGGACAGGTGTCCGAGGGCATCGACCGCACAGGTGACGATACGTACCAGCCTGGAGGCTCAAGGTGACGCGCATCAGCAGCTGCGGAGGGCGGTCATGACTTCCGTCCTCGTCTGCGACGACTCCCCGCTTGCCCGAGAGGCGCTCCGTCGCGCGGTTGCCACCGTGCCCGGCGTCGAGCGTGTGACGACGGCTGCCAACGGCGAGGAAGTCCTCCGCCGCTGGGGTGCCGACCGCTCCGACCTGATTCTGATGGATGTACGGATGCCCGGGCTCGGCGGTGTGGAGACGGTGCGCCGGCTGCTCTCGGCCGATCCGGGCGCCCGCATCATCATGCTGACGGTCGCCGAGGACCTGGACGGCGTGGCCCTCGCGGTCGCGGCCGGTGCCCGGGGCTACCTGCACAAGGACGCCTCGCGCGCCGAACTGCGGGCCACGGTCACCCAGGCACTCGCCGACCCGACCTGGCGACTGGCCCCGCGCCGGCTCCGCTCGGCCGAGATGGGCGCCGCGCCCACGCTCACCGCGCGCGAGATCCAGGTCCTGGAGGGCATGAGCCACGGCCGGTCCAACGCGGAGATCGGGCGCGAGCTCTTCCTCTCCGAGGACACGGTCAAGACGCACGCCCGCCGGCTGTTCAAGAAGCTGGGCGCCTCGGACCGGGCGCACGCCGTGGCGCTCGGGTTCCGCTGGGGCCTGGTCCGCTGACCGCGAGCCCGCAGGCCGGACGCTGAGAGCGGTCCCGTCCGCCATCGGCGGGCGGGGCGGCGCGCCGCGTGCCGCCGATCGGGTGAGTGCCCGCCGATCGGGCCCGACCGCGGCCGGTCCCGTCCGGTCCTGTCCGGCCCCGTGTCCCGTACGGTCCGTCCGGAGCACCGTCCCGCCTGTTTCCGTCCCGTCGCACCCGGTGCGTACCGGGGGGTCGGCGGGGCACAATCCGGGGGACGTGTCGCTTCGCGCGCGATGCCGCATGCTTGAGGTGTGGCGCATTTTCTGGGATGGGGCCTCGGGGAGTACTCGGTCGAGCGGGAGGGGAGGGCGCAGTGATGGGTTCGGGCGCACCCGCTCATAACGCTTCGACGCACAACACGGGCCGTGGCGGCGCGAATGCTCCGGCGCCAAGGCACCATGGATTGATGCGCGACGACGAGGCCCCGGGGTCACCCGCGGCCACAGGCTCCACCGGCGCCGCCAAGAGCGGCAGCGCCGGGGCTGTCAGCGCGCTCGTACGCCGTGCCGTGGAGGGTGACGAGCAGGCGACGCACGACCTGCTCGCCTTCGTGCACCCGCTGGCCATCCGCTACTGCCGCGCCCGGCTCTCGCGCCTTCCGGGCGACGCCCGCCACTTCGTGGAGGACCTGGCGCAGGAGGTGTGCGTCGCCGTCCTGATGGCGCTCCCGCGGTACCGGGACACCGGCCGCCCCTTCGAGGCCTTCGTCTTCGCCATCGCCGCGCACAAGGTCGCCGACCTGCAGCGGGCCGCCATGCGGCACCCGGGCAGCACGGCCGTGCCATCCGACGAGATGCCCGAGCGGCCGGACGACTCGCTGGGCCCGGAGGAGCGGGCGCTGCTGAGCAGCGACGCCGCCTGGGCCAAGAAGCTGCTGGCCAACCTTCCGGAGAACCAGCGCGAGCTCCTCGTACTGCGGGTGGCGGTCGGGCTGACGGCAGAGGAGACCGGGCAGATGCTCGGGATGTCCCCCGGCGCGGTGCGGGTGGCCCAGCACCGTGCCCTCAGCCGGCTGCGCGCGCTCGCGGAGCAGTAGGCGGGCAACGGCCGGGCGGCGGCCGAATCCCGTCGACGATTCTTCGTCGACGATCAATAGGAGGAAGCCACGAAACTTGGGCTCGACCCGGCTCGTGGAATGAGACGCGTCGCGATCCCGTTAGCATGGAGATCCGCGCTGAGCAAGACCATTGGGAAGGTGTCATGACTGTGAACGCCGACGGAGTGCCCGACAAATTCGCCACACTCGGCCTCACGTATGACGACGTCCTGCTGCTGCCGGGCGCGTCCGACATGGCGCCGGACGAGATCGACACCTCCTCCCTCATCTCCCGGAACGTGCGCGTCAACGTTCCGCTGCTGTCCGCCGCCATGGACAAGGTCACCGAGGCCCGCATGGCCATCGCGATGGCCCGCCAGGGCGGCGTCGGCGTACTGCACCGCAACCTGTCGATCGCCGACCAGGCGAACCAGGTGGACCTGGTCAAGCGCTCCGAGTCCGGCATGGTCACCGACCCGATCACGGTGCACCCCGACGCGACGCTGCGCGAGGCCGACGAGCTCTGCGCGAAGTTCCGCATCTCCGGCGTCCCGGTCACCGACTCGGCGGGCAAGCTGCTCGGCATCGTGACCAACCGCGACATGGCCTTCGAGTCGGACCGCAGCCGCCAGGTGCGCGAGGTCATGACGCCGATGCCGCTCGTCACGGGCAAGGTCGGCATCTCCGGCGTCGACGCCATGGAGCTGCTGCGCCGCCACAAGATCGAGAAGCTTCCGCTGGTCGACGACGCGGGCATCCTCAAGGGCCTCATCACGGTCAAGGACTTCGTCAAGGCCGAGAAGTACCCGAACGCCGCCAAGGACAAGGACGGCCGCCTCCTGGTCGGCGCCGCGGTCGGCGTCGCCGGCGACGCGTACGACCGCGCCCAGGCCCTGATCGAGGCCGGCGCCGACTTCATCGTCGTCGACACCGCCCACGGCCACTCCCGCCTGGTCGGCGACATGGTCGCCAAGATCAAGTCGAACGCGTCCGTCGACGTCATCGGCGGCAACGTGGCCACCCGCGACGGCGCCCAGGCGCTGATCGACGCCGGCTGCGACGGCATCAAGGTCGGGGTCGGCCCCGGCTCCATCTGCACCACCCGCGTCGTCGCCGGCATCGGCGTCCCGCAGGTCACCGCCATCTACGAGGCCTCGCTCGCCGCCAAGGCGGCCGGCGTCCCGGTCATCGGCGACGGCGGCCTGCAGTACTCCGGCGACATCGCGAAGGCGCTCGTCGCCGGCGCCGACACGGTGATGCTCGGCTCGCTGCTCGCGGGCTGCGAGGAGTCCCCGGGCGAGCTGCTCTTCATCAACGGCAAGCAGTTCAAGTCGTACCGCGGCATGGGCTCGCTCGGCGCGATGCAGTCCCGCGGCGACCAGCGCTCCTTCTCCAAGGACCGCTACTTCCAGGAGGGCGTGGGCGGCGACGACAAGCTCATCCCCGAGGGCATCGAGGGCCAGGTCCCGTACCGCGGCCCGCTCTCCGCGGTCGTGCACCAGCTCGTCGGCGGCCTGCGCCAGTCGATGTTCTACGTCGGCGGCCGTACGGTGCCGGAGCTCCAGGACCGCGGCCGCTTCGTCCGCATCACCTCGGCGGGCCTCAAGGAGAGCCACCCGCACGACATCCAGATGACGGTCGAGGCGCCGAACTACAGCCGCAAGGGCTGAACCGACAGCGCATGAAGGGGGCGGGTCCATCCGGACCCGCCCCCTTGACGTTGCGTCCGTACAGCGGTCACCGGAACGCGGGGCGCCGGGGTTCGGGGATACTGGACGGGCAGACCCAGAGGAAAGGCCACCACACGTGACTGAGATCGAGATCGGGCGCGGCAAGCGCGGCCGCAGGGCGTACGCGTTCGACGACATCGCCATCGTCCCGAGCCGGCGTACGCGGGACCCGAAGGAGGTCTCGATCGCCTGGCAGATCGACGCCTACCGCTTCGAGCTCCCGTTCCTCGCCGCCCCCATGGACTCGGTCGTCTCCCCGCAGACCGCCATCCGCATCGGCGAGCTCGGCGGCCTCGGCGTGCTGAACCTCGAAGGCCTGTGGACCCGGTACGAGGACCCGCAGCCGCTGCTCGACGAGATCACGGAGCTGGACGAGGACGCCGCCACGCGCCGTCTCCAGGAGATCTACTCCGCGCCCATCCAGGCGGACCTGATCCGGCAGCGGATCAAGGAGGTGCGCGACTCGGGCGTCGTCACCGCCGCCGCGCTCTCCCCGCAGCGCACCGCCGAGTTCTCCAAGGCCGTCGTCGACGCCGGTGTGGACATCTTCGTGATCCGCGGCACCACCGTGTCCGCGGAGCACGTCTCCGGCGCCGCCGAGCCGCTGAACCTCAAGCAGTTCATCTACGAGCTCGACGTCCCGGTCATCGTCGGCGGCTGCGCCACGTACACCGCGGCCCTGCACCTGATGCGCACCGGCGCCGCGGGCGTCCTGGTCGGCTTCGGCGGCGGCGCCGCGCACACCACGCGCAACGTGCTCGGCATCCAGGTCCCGATGGCCACCGCCGTCGCGGACGTGGCCGCGGCCCGCCGCGACTACATGGACGAGTCCGGCGGCCGCTACGTGCACGTCATCGCCGACGGCGGCGTGGGCTGGTCCGGCGACATCCCGAAGGCCGTCGCCTGCGGCGCCGACGCCGTGATGATGGGCTCCCCGCTCGCCCGCGCCACCGACGCGCCCGGCAAGGGCCACCACTGGGGCATGGAGGCCGTCCACGAGGACGTGCCGCGCGGCAAGAAGGTCGACCTGGGCACGGTCGGCACCACCGAGGAGATCCTCACCGGTCCGTCGCACATCTCGGACGGCTCGATGAACCTCTTCGGCGCGCTGCGCCGCTCGATGGCCACCACCGGCTACAGCGAGCTCAAGGAGTTCCAGCGGGTCGAGGTCACCGTCGCGGACTCGCAGCACCGCCGCTGACCCGTACGCGCCAAGGGCCGGCTCCCCGGAGGGGGAGCCGGCCCTTCGGCGTACGGCCGGTCAGTTCTTGCCCTTGATCCGGCGGTCCAGGCAGACGCCCCACGGGATCAGGAAGACGCCCGCGAGGATCATCCACCCGAGCAGTTCCTGCGCGGTGGCCCGGGGTATCCGGTCGTGATCGTCGCCCAGGGCGAGGGCCAGCAGGAGCGCCGACCCGCCGATGAGCAGCCCGGGCACACCGAGCACCCACAGCAGCGCGGTGAACCAGACGGAACGCACGGCGGGCGCGGGCGCGGGCGCGGGCGCCGGTCCGGGCCCGGCCGGCTGCGGGATCCGCGACGGGTGGCGGGGCGGCATCGCGACCACAGCCGAGGGCGGGACGGCCGCGTCGATCACCGCCAGTTCGGCAGGGGTGATCCGGTGGTAGAGGGTCGGCTCGACGGTGACGGTGAAGCCGTCGTGGCCGACGAGGTGACGCGCGCCGTCCGGGTAGACCTGCATCAGGGAGCACTCGGCGTACCGGACGGTGACCCGCTGGCCCGGCGAGACCCGGCTGACGCCGTCCTCGGCCAGGCTCAGGAAGACGCCCGGGTCCGCCACCGCCGGGTGGCGCCGGCCGCCGACGATCTCCGGGGAATCGGTGGGCGCGGCCGCCAGTCCCGCCAGGTCCACGCCCCGGCCGGGCACCTGCACCAGGGCGTCGTCCCACACGGCGCGGGCGACCCGGTGGAGGTCGGCGACGGTGACCGCCCCGATCTCGGCCTTCGCCTCGGCGACGGTGAGGTTGCGGTGGCCCAGCAGCAGGTTCACGGCGTGCCCGGGGAGCAGGCGGCCGGCGAGCTCCGGCGTGTCGAACCGGGCCAGCGCGGATGCCCGTACGGCGTCCAGGTCGGCTTGTTCGATCCGGCCGGCCCGCAGCTTCGCGAAGACGTCCAGGAAGGCGCCGACCAGGGCGTCCTGCTTCTGCGGGAGGGCGTCGGCGTACGCGGTGACGGTCGCGGAGTCGGCGTCGCGCGGCGCGTAGTCGCCGGTCGCGGTGGAGGAGTAGCCGCCGTTCTGGCGCAGCTCGCGGAACAGCTCCTTGCCCAGGACCTCGGCGAACAGGCCCGCTTCGGTGGAACGGGGCACGACCGCGGTCAGGACGACGCCCCGCTCGTTGCCCGTGAAGTAGGCCGGGGTGGCGGGCAGCGCCGAGGTGGCCGCCGGGGCCGGGTGCCACGCGCCGCTCGGCAGGGTCAGGTCGAGGCCCTCGGGGACGGTGTCGCCGGTGATCCACAGGACGGCGTTCCCGGCGGTGAACCGGGTCTGCGCCCACGCACGGACGTCGTCCGCGGTCAGGCGGTACAGCCCTGTCTCGGCGTAGCCGGTGAGTCCGTACGAGCGGGAGCCGTAGCGCCACAGGGTGGCGGCGTGCGCCGGGCCGTGGCCCTGGCCGGCGGCCTCGGTGCGCAGGATCTCCTTCTCGGTCTCCAGCCGGTCCGTCGGGAGGTCGCGCAGCGCCGCGCACACGCCGTTGAGGTACGCGACCACCTCGGCGTGCGTGCCGGTGACCTGGAAGTGGGTGTACGCGGCGGCGGTGGCGCCGTTGTGGTGCAGGTCGCCGGGGCCGTGCCGGTGCAGGGCGAGGTGCTCGACCAGATGGGTGATGCCGCTGGTGGCGAGGGTCTCGTCGGCGCGTCCGACGCGGAAGAGGAGCCCGGCGGTGAGGAGCCCCGAGCGGGGGGCGAGGAGGGTGCGGATGCCGTCCACGGTGGTGGTGATGATGCCGTCGGCGTCGGTGGTGTCCATGGTGTCCCCGTCAGCCCTTCACGAGGGCGGTCTTGCGGTGGCGGGTGGACCCGGCCTCGTGGTCGATGCCGCCGGGGGCGCGGATGCGGTCGGCGGGCGCGAAGACGGGCGGGCCGGGCGGGGGCGAGCGGACACGCGCGGACCATATGGCCGCCGGACGGACCGTCGACAGGGAAGTCTGTCGAACGTGCCTGCTCGGAGGGGCCCTTGGATCAGTCGCTGGCCTTCTTGGCCGTGCCGAAGGCGACGAAGCCGCCGATGACGAGGAAGACGTAGTCCATCGCCTCGGCGCCCTTCTGCCAGTAGTCGCCCAGACCGCTGACGCCCACGTTGCTCAGGACGTCGCCGAGGCCGACGTTGCCGAGGTCGGCCAGCGCGAGCGCGATGTAGAACAGCTGGCCGAGGTAGACGGCGCCGATCGAGAGGATCGCCCCGACCACGGGGAGCACGGGGTTCTTGCCGCCGAGCTTTCCGGCGGCGAAGCCGACCAGGATGCCGACGCCGACCGCCGCGTAGCCGACCTGGCGGTCGATCGCGTTCATGATCCCGCCGTACGCGGCGGCCGCGGCCAGGGCGGCGACCACGGCCGCGGCGATGCCGAGGCCGATGTTGCCGGTCCGGGCGGGCTCGGCCGGGTACGGGACGGCCGGGGTCGCGGAGTCGGGCGCGGGCGGCTGGATGTGCTGGCTCATGAAGAAATCCCCCCCAGGGATTCGGGCATACGTGCGGGCGCGGGCAGGAGACATGGGGCGCCGAGGACGTATGTGCGAGATAAGTCGCCGCAGGCTAGCAGCCGGATCCGACATCCGGAGAAGGGATTTGCGGCGTGGTCAGAGCCGGTGCGCCGCACCCGCCGGGCTGGCGCCGCGGGTGTCCAGCAGCAACTGTGCCTTCACCGCCAGACCTTGGAGGTCGTACGTGCGGTGGTGCTGGAGCAGGATCGTCAGATCGGCGTTCGCGGCGGCCTCGTACAGGGATTCGGCGCGGGGGACGGGCTGGTCCCTGACGCGCCATCCGGCGATGTAGGGGTCGTGGTAGCTGATCAGTGCGCCGAGGTCGAGGAGGCGGCTGGCGATCTCGCAGGCCGGCGAGCCCTCCTGGTCGCCCAGATCGGGTTTGTACGTGACGCCGAGCAGCAGGACCCGGGCCCCGCGGGCCGACTTCCCGTGCTCGTTCAGCAAGGTGGCGGAACGCTGGATCACGTACTGGGGCATCCGGCTGTTGATCTCCTGCGCCAGCCCGACCATGCGCAGGGGGTGGCCCGGGGTGCGGGTGGTGTGGGGGAGGTAGTTGGGGTCGAGGGGGACGCTGTGGCCGCCGACCCCCGGGCCGGGCCGGAAGGCCTGGAATCCGTACGGCTTGGTCTCGGCGCAGCGGATGACGTCCCACAGGTCGACGCCGAGGTCGTGGCAGAGCACCGCCATCTCGTTCATGAGGGCGATGTTGACGTGCCGGTAGTTGGTCTCCAGCAGCTGGACGGTCTCGGCCTCGCGCAGGCCGCGCGCGCGGACCACCTTCTCGGTGAGGCGGGCGTAGAAGGCGTGCGCGGACTCGGTGCACGCGGGGGTGAGGCCGCCGATCACCTTGGGGGTGTTGGCGACGCCGTGGGTGCGGTTGCCCGGGTCGAGGCGGCTGGGGGAGTAGGCGAGGTGGAAGTCCCGGCCGGCGCGCAGTCCGGAGCCCTCCTCGAGGATCGGGCGCAGGTAGTCCTCGGTGACGCCCGGGTGGGCGGCGGATTCGAGGATGACGGTGGTGTGCGGGCGCAGCCGGGCGGCGAGCGTGCGGCCCGCCTCGCCGACGGCGGAGAGGTCGAGCGCGCGGTCGGCGCCGAGCTGGGTGGGGGCGCAGATGACGGCGGTGCGGACCCTGCCGAGTTCGGCGGGGTTGGTGGTGACCCGGAAGCCGGCGGCCGACATGCGGCGGATCTCGGCGGCGGTGAGGGTGGAGTCCGTGGCCGGACCGCTGTCGTAGCCGACCGTCTCGATTCCGGCGGCGACGGCCGCCTGGGCCAGCGGGAGGCCGAGGTGGCCGAGTCCGATGACGGCGAGATCTGCGGGCATGGGGTGCCGTCCCTTCCCTGGCATGCATGAGGGGGCTGGGTGCGCAAGTCCTGTGGACCGTGCGGGTCCAGGTGTGGAGCTGGCGCGATGTCAGACTAGGCGTATATATGACCGATGTGTCGTATTACGGGGTGATGGTCGCCGTTGTGTTGTCCACAGGCGGTGGCTGATGTGGGTGCGGCGGGTCAGAATCGAGGGCGGGGGATGTGAGCGGGATCACCCGCACCGAGCGGGGAACACCCGCACCGAACGGGAGGCAGCCGTGAGGACAGCGACACTGGGGCCGGTCCAGCGCGAAGAGGCGCTCGCCCGGATGGCCGAGCGGGAACTGGACGTGCTGGTGGTGGGCGCGGGCGTGGTGGGCGCCGGCACCGCCCTCGACGCCGCGACCAGAGGCCTCTCGACGGGGCTGGTGGAGGCCCGGGACTGGGCGTCCGGCACCTCCAGCCGGTCGAGCAAGCTGATCCACGGCGGCTTGCGGTACCTGGAGATGCTGGACTTCGCCCTCGTGCGGGAGGCCCTGAAGGAGCGCGGCCTGCTGCTGGAGCGGCTGGCTCCGCACCTGGTCAAGCCCGTGCCGTTCCTGTACCCGCTGCAGCACAAGGGCTGGGAGCGGTTCTACGCCGGATCGGGGGTCGCGCTGTACGACGCGATGTCGGTCTCGAGCGGGCACGGCCGGGGGCTGCCGGTGCACCGGCACCTGTCGCGCAAGCGCGCGCTGCGGGTCGCTCCGGCGCTGCGCAAGGACGCGCTGGTGGGCGCCCTGCAGTACTACGACGCCCAGATGGACGATGCGCGGTACGTGGCCACGCTGGTGCGGACGGCCGCGGCGTACGGGGCGCAGTGCGCCAACCGGGCGAGGGTGGTCGACTTCCTGCGCGAGGGCGAGCGGGTCGTCGGGGCGCGCGTGCAGGACGTGGAGGGCGGCGGCGAGTACGAGATCCGCGCGCGCCAGATCGTGAACGCGACGGGGGTGTGGACGGACGACACGCAGGCGCTGATCGGGGAGCGGGGGCAGTTCCACGTCCGGGCCTCGAAGGGCATCCACCTGGTCGTCCCGAAGGACCGGATCCACTCCTCGACGGGCCTGATCCTGCGGACGGAGAAGTCCGTGCTGTTCGTCATCCCCTGGGGGCGGAGCTGGATCGTGGGGACGACGGACACGGACTGGGACCTGGACAAGGCGCATCCGGCGGCGTCCAGCGCGGACATCGACTACCTGCTCGAGCACGTGAACTCGGTGCTGGCGGTACCGCTGACGCGGGACGACGTACAGGGGGTGTACGCGGGCCTGCGGCCGCTGCTGGCCGGGGAGTCGGACGCGACGAGCAAGCTCTCGCGCGAGCACACGGTGGCGCATCCCGTACCGGGGCTGGTGGTGGTCGCGGGCGGCAAGTACACGACGTACCGGGTCATGGCGAAGGACGCCGTCGACGAGGCGGTGCACGGGCTGGACCAGCGGGTCGCCGAATGCGTGACGGAGGACGTGCCGCTGGTCGGGGCCGAGGGGTACCGGGCGCTGTGGAACGGGCGGGCCGGGACGGCGGCCCGGACCGGCCTTCATGTGGTGCGGGTGGAGCACCTGTTGAACCGGTACGGCTCGATGACGGACGAACTGCTGGACCTGATCGCGGCGGACCCCGGTCTGGGGCAGCCGCTGGGCGGGGCGGACGACTACCTCCGGGCGGAGGTGGTGTACGCGGCCTCGCACGAGGGGGCGCGGCACCTGGACGACGTGCTGACGCGGCGGACGCGGATCTCGATCGAGACGTTCGACCGGGGGACGCGGTCGGCGAGGGAGTGCGCCGAGCTGATGGCCCCGGTCCTGGGGTGGGACAAGCAGCAGATCGAGAAGGAAGTGGAACACTACGAGAAGCGGGTACAGGCGGAACGGGAATCGCAACGTCAGCCGGACGACCAGACGGCGGATGCGGCGCGGTTGGGGGCTCCCGACATCGTTCCGTTGTAACTCCGGGATGCGGAGGGGGGAACCGCGGACCCGGGGCGCCCGTCCGTTGCGGAGTGAGGAACAATGAGGGTTCTGCCGGGGCGGGTTACCGCACGGGTTCTGCCGGGGCGGGCCACCGGGGACCCCGGAGGCTGCCGGAGCAGCCTGAGCAGGCGGCACGATCGCAGAGGGGACGCATGTCGAAGCCGGAGCACACCGAGTCGCCCGCCGAGTCGCCTGCGGCGAAGCAGGACCGGGCGAAGCCTGTGTCGGCGGAGCCGAAGTCGCCTGCGGCGAAGCCTGGCGCACCGCAGGCTGCGGAGCCTGACGCCGCGAAGCCTGCCGCCCCGCCTGCGGCGGAGCCGGGCGTGGCCGAGCCTGCGGCTGCCGCCGGGGCGGCGAAGCCGGAGGCCGATGAGCCTGCTCCGGCGAAGGCCGACCTGAACAAGCCCGCGGCCAAGCCTGCCGCGGCGTCTGACGGGTCGGCGAAGCCGGCGGGCGCGGTGGCCGAGCCCGAGGACAAGAAGTCCGCCGGTGCGGCGAAGCCCGCGGCGGGGAATCCCGTCGTCGAGAAGGCCGATGCCGTTGCGGCTGCGGTCAAGGCGGCTGCCGCCAAGGCCGCCGAGGGCGCGGGAGCCGAGGGGCGGCTGCTCGCACGCCGCTACCGGCTGCGCGAAGTGCTCGGCAAGGGCGGCATGGGCACCGTCTGGCGCGCCGAGGACGAGACCCTCGGCCGGACGGTCGCCGTCAAGGAACTCCGCTTCAGCAGCGGCGTCGACGAGGACGAGAAGCGCCGCCTCATCACCCGTACGCTGCGCGAGGCCAAGGCCATTGCCCGGATCCGCAGCGGCGGCGCCGTCACCGTCTTCGACGTCGTGGACGAGGACGAGCGCCCGTGGATCGTCATGGAGCTCATCGAGGGTCCCTCCCTCGCCGAGTTCATCCGTGAACACGGCGCCCTGACTCCCCACCGCGCCGCCGAGGTCGGCCTCGCCGTGCTCGACGTGCTCCGCGCCGCGCACGGCCAGGGCATCCTGCACCGCGACGTGAAGCCGTCCAACGTGCTCATCGCCCGCACCGGCCGCGTCGTCCTCACCGACTTCGGCATCGCCCAGGTCGAGGGCGACCCCTCCGTCACCTCCACCGGCATGCTCGTCGGCGCCCCCTCGTACATCTCCCCCGAGCGCGCCCGCGGCCAGAAGCCCGGCCCGCCCGCCGACATGTGGTCCCTCGGCGGACTGCTCTACGCCGCCGTCGAGGGCGTCCCCCCGTACGACAAGGGGTCCGCGCTCGCCACCCTCACCGCCGTGATGACCGAGCCGGTGGAGCCGCCCAAGAACGCGGGTCCGCTGACCGAGGTCATCTACGGCCTGCTGGCCAAGGACCCGGCCCGCCGCCTCGACGAGGAGCGCGCCCGGGCGATGCTCACCGCCGTCGTCAACGCGCCGGAGCCGGCCCCCGCCCCCGTCCTCGCCCCGGCCGTCGAGGAGACCCGGCAGATCTCGCTGGCCGACGCCAAGGAGGCAGCGGCCAAGGTCACCGCCGAAAAGGCTGCGGAGAAGGCCGCCGAGAAGGCGGAGAAGAAGGAGCGCGAGCGGCTCGAGCGCGAGCAGCGCGAACGGGCCCGCGCGGCGCTGAAGGCGACCCGCAAGGCCGCGGCGGCCGCAGCGGCGGCGACGGCGGCGACGGCGGCCTCGGCGGCCGAGCCCCCGGCGACGGGCAGGCCCTCGCCGGTCGCGGCGCCGCTCACCGACGTCATGTCCCGCCGCACCATCGCCCTCGCGATAGCGGGCGTGGTCGTCGCGCTCGCCGCCATCGGATCCCTGATCGCGTACGTGGTCAGCGGTGACGACCCGTCCGGCAAGAAGGACGAGGGCAAGGGCGGCCCGGGTGCGACGGCTTCGGGCACGCCGAACCCCAGCGCGTCCGCCAAGACCGGAGAGACCAACGCCACCGCAGGCAAGGGTGGCAGCGGCAGCGCCGCCGCCACCGGCGGCACCGAGCCCGGCCAGGCGCAGTCCCCGGGCGGGCAGCAGGGCCAGGGCCAGGGCCAGAGTCAGGGCCAGGGCCAGAGCCAGGGTCAGGGCGCCTCGCCGGGCAGCCCCGGAGGCGGACTTCCCGAGGGCTACGCCAAGGTGACGGACCCCGGGTTCCACTTCTCCATGGTGATGCCGTCCGGCTTCAAGGTGACGGGCATAGCCGGCGAGAACTCCGGAGCGATATACAGCCGCGACGGCGGCTTCCCGCGCATCCAGGTCGACTACACCAACAGCCCCGGCAACGACGCCCGCGCCGCGTGGGCGGAAGCGGTCGCCGGAACGGCGAGCTCCAGCACGAACTACCGGACGATCCGGATCGACGCCACGGAGTACAACGGCTACCCGACCGTCGCCGACTGGGAGTTCGAGCGGGAGCAGAAGGGCATCAAGGTCCGGGTGCTCAACCGCGGCTTCAAGGTGGACGCGAAGCACGGCTACGCCATCATGATCAGCTGCGCGGCGGACCAGTGGGACGGCGCGGAGTGCACCACGATGCGCAACACGGCGTTCGCGACCTTCCAGCCGCTCGGCTGAACAGCCGCTCGCCACGAGCCTTTCCAGGCCCGGGACGCGGGCGCCCTGCGCGACGTATCGTGGCAGCGGGGCCATGGGACACGTGCGCCCCCAGGACTCGGGGGAGGCGGAGTGGAGGACTACGCGGGCCGGATCCTGGCCGACCGCTACCGTCTGCCGCTGCCGCCGTCGGACGAGTACGAGCTGGTCGAGACCCGCGCCTTCGACACGCGCAGCGGGCAGGAAGTCCTGGTACGGCAGGTGCCGTTGCCGGAGCTCGTGGACGCCGAGCTGCTGGACGGGGACGCGGCGGCCGAGGCCGGGGCGCGGGCCCCGATGGCGTCCGGGCGCCGGGCGGCGGGGGATCTGCCGGCCGTGCGGAGGGCCATCGCCGCTGCGCAGGCGGCTGCGTCCGTGCCGGACCATCCGCGGCTGGACCAGGTCTTCGACGTGTTCGCCGAGGGCGGGTCGCTGTGGATAGTGAGCGAGTTGGTGCCGGCGCGTCCGCTGGCCGCACTCATCGCCGATGAACCGCTGAGCCCCTACCGGGCGGCGGAGGTCGCTGCGGACGTGCTGACCGCGTTGCGGGTGCTGCACGCGCACGGCTGGACGCACCGGAACATCACGGTCCGGACCGTGTTGATATGCGAGGACGGGAGGGTCGTGCTGACGGGGCTGGCGGCGGGTGCCGCCGAGGACGCCCTGTGCGGCTACGACCCGGTCCCGCCGAACCCCGGCGGAGCCGACGGCTGGGCCCCGCCCGCCGCGCCGCCGGCCCCTGCCCCGCCCCTGGGCTGGGGCACGCCCCGCGCGGCCTCCCCGAACCCCGGCGCGGGTCCCGGCCCGGACTCCGCCACCCGGGCCCCGAGCACACCGCCCCCGGCGTCGGCGCAGCCGGACACGGGCGCCTTAGCCGCCGGGGACCGCGACCGGGGCATGCCGCCCGGCACGGGGACGGACTCCGCGGGGCCCGGCGCGGGGCTCTCCGTACGGGGGTCCCAGGGCGGGGACCCGTACGGGCCGGCGGGCGACGGGCGGGACTCCGGTCCGGGTGCGGGCGGTTACGCCCCCCTCGTGGCGCCCGGGTACGACACCGGACCGCGGTACTCCGACCACATCACCCCCGGGGCGGCCCAGGAGCGGCCCGACCTCAGGGCGGCCGCCCGCGCCGGGGCCATCGCCGCGTACCGGGCGGGCGCACAGGCCGCCGCCGCGCGGGTCACCGAGCAGCGCAAGGGCGGATCCGGGCCCGCGCCGGAGCCGAGGCCGCAGGGGTCGAACCTCCCGCAGGGGTACTCGTACCCGTACGGCGGCCCGGAGAGCGCTGCGAGCGCGCCGTGGCACGGGGCCACCCCGCGCCGGCAGGCCGCCCTTCCGCCCGCCGAGCAGCCGGAGCCGGGGCCGGAGTCGGGGCCGGAGTCGGCGACCGAGCCCGGGTCGCGGCCCGACCCGGCGCCGCCCCGCCCCGCGCTGCCCGCCCCACTCGCCCTGCCCCAGGGCTACCACCAGGCCGACCCCCCGCCCCCGGCCTCGCCGCAGGGCGCCGAGGGCCCCAACATGGCCTCGTACGTGCCCCCGGGCGAGCCCGGCCCCGTCCGCCGGAACGGGTCCGCGGGCCCGGCCACGGGCTCGTACGCGATCCCCGGCGAGCCGGCCGCCCTGCTCCCGCCCGCGGAGGGCGAGGTTCCGGATGCGCGCCTGAATCCGTACCCCGGCCAGACGGGGCCGCAGGGGCCCGGGGGTTCGGATGCCGCGGCCGCACACCCGCTCCCCGGCCCGCCCAGCCGGCCCGGCCACGGCGGGGGATGGGGTGGTGGCGGGATCCGGAGCGGGCTGGATGCCGAGCGGGCGCGGCAGACGCGGATGGCCGTCGTCGGGGCCGTCACGGAGCGGTGGGCCCCCGAGCAGGCCGGGCCCGTCGCGGGGCCCTGGCAGCTGGCCGCCCCCGTCGGACCCGCCACCGACCTCTGGGCGCTCGGGGCGCTGCTGTACCGCGCCGTCCAGGGCCATGCCCCGTACCCCGAGGACAGCGTCACCGAGCTCGTCGAGATGGTCTGCGCCGAATCCCCGGCCTTCGCCGAGGAGTGCGGCCCGCTGCGCCCGGTCGTGGAGTCGCTGCTGCGCCAGGACCCCACCGAGCGCCCCGACTTCGAGGAGCTCCGCGGCTGGCTGCGCTCGCTCGTACGGTCCGCCCCCGAGCCGGACGGGGGCCTCGGCGCGCTCCCGATGCCCGAGCCGGATCCCGCGCGGCTGCCCGTCGTACGCCGTCGGGGCGACCTGCACGGCCGGCACCGCAATCCCGCCCCCTCCCGCAGGCCGCGCTCCCTGGGGAGGACCCTGCTCGTCGGCGTCCTCGCCCTGCTCGCCGGGGCCGTGGCCTACGCCGTGCTCTTCCTGCCCGGGGCCGGGGACCAGGGGGATGGCGACGACAAGACCCCGGTGGCGCAGCAGTCCCCGTCGCCCTCCGCTCCGGTTTCGCCTTCGCCGAAGCAGAGCCAGACGCCCCAGACCCCGCAGACCGGGGTCCCCGCCCCCGCCCCGCCCGGCTACACCACCCAGCAGGACCCCGAGCACTTCGAGATCGCCGTCCCGGGCGGCTGGGAGCGGCGCGGCATGAACGAGGCCGGGCAGGTCCGTTACACCGACGGGGAGTACGTCCTGACGGTCGTCCCCGGCCGGGACAAGGTCGACGGCAATCCGGACCCGGCGACGTACCAGAAGGACAAGGAGCCGGAGCTGGCCCCGTACCGGTCGTCCACCTGGGCCAGCGGCGGCGACGTCAAGACCACGAAGGTCGGCAACCAGCTGCGCGTCACCGGCCGGTACACGTGGATCGACGGCAACGGCCGCAGCGTCGTCGCCCGCAATTTCGTCGTGGCGCTCGGCGGCAGCTACCACGTCGTCATGGTCACGGGTCCGCAGGACGGGGAGGGCAAGGTCACCGAAGTCTTCGAAAAGGCCACGGGGAGTTACAAATCAGGCGGCTGAGGCCGACTGACGGTGACTCAGTACGGCGATTGCGTCACAGTGCTGCCGGAACCGTGCCTTCACGGTTCCGGCAGCCCCGAGGGCTCCGTAATCTGGCCCGAAGTGCACAGAGTGGCGGGGTTTCGTGGAACAGCAGACAGGTGCGGGTGCGGTGCTCGCAGGCCGGTACCGGCTCGTGGAGCCCATCGGCAGCGGCGGCATGGGCAAGGTGTGGCGCGCGCATGACGAGCTGCTGCACAGGACCGTCGCCGTCAAGGAACTGACGGCGGGTCTGTACGTCGCCCAGGCCGACCGGGAGGTCCTGCACGCCCGGACCCAGAAGGAGGCCCGGGCCGCGGCCCGGATCCAGCACCCGGCGGTCGTCGTCGTCCACGACGTGCTGGAGCACGACGACCGGCCGTGGATCGTCATGGAGTACATCGACGGCCCCTCCCTCGCGGACGCGGCCAAGTCGGCCGGCCGGATCGAGCCCACCGAGGCGGCCCGGATCGGGCTGCACGTACTGGGCGCGCTGCGCGCCGCGCACGCGGTCGGCGTCCTGCACCGGGACGTGAAGCCCGGCAACGTGCTGCTCGCCAAGGACGGGCGGGTCCTGCTCACGGACTTCGGGATCGCCGCGATCGAGGGCGACTCCTCCATCACGCGGACCGGCGAGATCGTCGGCTCCATCGACTACCTGGCCCCGGAGCGGGTCACCGGCGGGACCCCCGGCACGGCCTCCGACCTGTGGTCGCTGGGCGCGACCCTGTACACGGCCGTCGAGGCCCGTTCGCCCTTCCGCCGCACCTCGCCCATCTCCAGCCTGCAGGCCGTGGTCAACGACGAGCCGCCGGCGCTGCGGCAGTCGGGGGCCCTGGGGCCGGTCATCACCGCCCTGCTGCGCAAGGATCCGGACGAGCGGCCCTCGGCCCAGGAGACCGAGCGGATGCTGATCGAGGCGATGGAGGGCCGGGAGCCGAAGGCGGCGCACGCGTACGTGCCCACCCGCGCGGTGACCCCCGAGGAGCTCGCCGACGCCTCCGACGCCGAGGAGGCGGAGCCGCAGGCGGCGCCCGCCCCGGCCCCCGACCAGGTTCGCACCGCCGCCCTGCCCGAACAGTCCGGCCCCGGCCCCGCACCCGCGGCCCCGGGCGGAGGGTGGATCAAGCGGGCCGCCGCCATCGCCCTCGTGGCGGCGCTGGTCGGCGGCGGCGCCGTCTTCGGCGTCCTGAAGTTCACCGGGGACGACGCGGGGGACGGCGGTTCCGACAAGAACGCGAGCGCCCCCGACCGGCAGGACGGGGTCGCCGACGCCGCCCCGCCCGCCGGGTACACCAAGGTCGTCGACCCCCTGGCCGGCTTCACGCTGTTCGTCCCGGAAGGCTGGACGCGCAAGGCGAACGGCGACCAGATCGACTACACCCCCGACGACGGGAAGCACTTCATCCGCATCGCCTCCGACCCCACCCCGGACTACCGGGACCCGTACGCGCACCTGCTCGACCTGGAGACGCAGGTGGCGAAGCGGACGGACTACAAGAAGGTGCGGCTGAACCAGAACACCTTCCGGGACAGCACCCGGGCCGCGCTCTGGGACTTCACCTACACGGAGAAGCAGACCCACCCGGGTCCGCGCCGGGCGAAGGAGCAGATGTACATCGCCCCGGACGGCACGGAGTACGCGGTCTACATGTCGAGCCCGGTCGCCGACTGGGCCACGACCGAGCAGCAGTTCGACGTCGTGCTCAGCGGCTGGAAGCCGCCGGCGAAGCCCTGATCCCGGCATCCTGCCAGCGATCGCTGGCAGAAATGGCAAAATCCGGTTACCGACGGGTACCCAAAGCTCCGCAGGCGGAATACGCTCACCGCCATGACGGACTCGCAGGCCCCGGCCCCCCTCCGCAGCGCACCGCAGCCCACCAACCCGGTCGCCCCCGCCCCGGCCGGTGCCCGCACCGCCGCCGACGTGGTGACCCCCGACCTGGTCACCCGGCTGACCCGCGGAGTGATCGGCTCCGGCCGGACCGCCAACCACACCCCGTTCACCGGGGCCAAGCTGGCGGACCTCCCCGAGGCCACCCCCGAGGACGTCGCCGAGGCCTTCGACCGGGCCCGCGCCGCCCAGGGCGCCTGGGCGGCCGTCCCCGTCGCCAAGCGGGCGGCCGTGCTCCTGCGCTTCCACGACCTGGTCCTGGACCGGCAGGCCGAGGTCCTCGACCTGATCCAGCTGGAGACCGGCAAGGCCCGCCTGCACGCCCACGAGGAGGTCCAGGCGGTCGCCGTCGCCGCCCGCCACTACGGCCGCAAGGCCCCCTCGTACCTGCGCCCCAAGGGCCACACGGGCGCCATGCCCACCCTCACCAAGGTCACCGAGCTGCGCCAGCCGCGCGGGGTCGTCGGCCAGATCGCCCCCTGGAACTACCCCCTGGAGCTGTCGGTCGGCGACGCCCTGCCCGCCTTCGTGGCGGGCAACGCCCTCGTCATGAAGCCCGACACCGAGACCGCCCTGACCGCCCTGTGGGCGCGCGACCTGCTCATCGAGGCCGGGCTGCCCGCCGAGGTCTTCCAGATCGTCCTCGGCGAGGGCCCGGTCGTCGGCCCCGAGGTGGTCCGCCACGCCGACTACGTCTCCTTCACCGGCTCCACCCGCACCGGCCGCGAGGTCGCCCGGGGCGCAGCCGCCCGCCTCGTCGGGGTCTCGCTCGAGCTCGGCGGCAAGAACGCCATGCTCGTGCTGCACGACGCCGACATCGAGAAGGCCGCCGCCGGCGCCGTCCGCGCCTGCTTCTCCTCCGCCGGCCAGCTCTGCATCTCCATCGAGCGGCTGTACGTCCACGCCTCCATCGCCGACGCGTTCGTCGAGCGCTTCGCCGCCCGCACGAAGGCCATGCGGCTCGGCGCCTCCCTCGCGTACGGCGCGGACATGGGCTCGCTGGTCGGCGAGCGCCAGCTGGAGACCGTCCAGCGGCACGTGGACGAGGCCGTCGCCAAGGGCGCCACCCTCGTCGCGGGCGGCACGGCCCGCCCCGACATCGGCCCGCTCTTCTACGAGCCCACCATCCTCGACGGCGTCGAGGCGCCGATGGCGGTCTGCGGCGAGGAGACGTTCGGCCCGGTCGTCTCCGTCTACCGGTTCACCGACGAGGACGAGGCGATCGCGCAGGCCAACTCCACCGCGTACGGGCTCAACTCCAGCGTCTGGACCAAGGACGCCCGCCGCGGCCACGCCGTCGCCGCCCGCCTGCGCACCGGCACGGTCAACATCAACGAGGGCTACGCCCCCGCCTACGGCAGCGCCCAGGCGCCCATGGGCGGCATGAAGGACTCCGGCCTCGGCCGCCGCCACGGCTCCGAGGGCATCCTCAAGTACACCGAGGCCCAGACCGTCGCCCACCAGCGGCTGCTCCCGATGGCGCCCTCGCTGGGCATGGACGACGAGAAGTACGCGGCGTTCATGACCCGCAGCCTCAAGGTCATGAAGGCTCTCCGTCTGCGCTAGACACGCCAGGACCCAACCGGGAGGCACAAGCAGTGTCGTACGACCACGACTACGACTACGACGTCATCGTCATCGGATCGGGCTTCGGAGGGTCGGTCTCGGCGCTGCGGCTGACCGAGAAGGGCTACCGGGTCGGCGTCCTGGAGGCAGGGCGCCGGTTCACCCGCGAGAGCCTGCCCCGCAACAGCTGGGACCTGCGGAACTACCTGTGGGCCCCGGCCCTCGGGCTGTACGGGATCCAGCGGATCCACCTGCTCGGCAACGTGATGGTGCTCGCGGGCGCCGGGGTGGGCGGCGGCTCGCTCAACTACGCCAACACCCTGTACGTGCCGCCCACCGCCTTCTTCGAGGACCGGCAGTGGGCGGCCATCACCGACTGGCGCGAGGAGCTCGCCCCGTACTACGACCAGGCCAAGCGGATGCTCGGCGTCCGACTCAACCCGACGATGACGCCCTCCGACGTCCACCTGAAGGCCGCCGCCGAGAAGATGGGCGTCGGGGACTCCTTCCACATGGCCCCGGTCGGCGTCTTCTTCGGCGACGGCGCGGACGCCGAGGGCGGCTGCGAGGCCCGCCCCGGCCAGGAGGTCCCCGACCCGTACTTCGGCGGTGCAGGCCCCGCCCGCAAGGCCTGCACCGAATGCGGCGAGTGCATGACCGGCTGCCGGCACGGCGCGAAGAACACCCTGAACGAGAACTACCTCCACCTCGCCGAGCGCGCCGGCGCCGTCATCCACCCGATGACCACCGTCACCGCGCTCGCCGAGCACCAGGGCGGCGGCTACCGGATCCGCACCGTCCCCACCGACCAGCGCCGCAGGGGCATCGCCAAGGAGCTGCGCGCCCGGTACGTGGTCGTCGCGGCGGGCACGTACGGCACCCAGACCCTGCTGCACACCATGAAGGACAACGGGCTGCTCCCGCGGATCTCGGACCGGCTCGGCGAGCTGACCCGGACCAACTCGGAGGGCCTGGTCGGCGCGCAGACCGACGACCGCCGCTACCGCCGGCGCCACGGCGACGGCCCCGGCAAGGGGCAGCGCGCGGACTTCACCCGGGGCGTGGCGATCACCTCGTCCGTGCATCCCGACGCCGACACCCACATCGAGCCCGTCCGCTACGGCAAGGGCTCCAACGCCATGGGGTTCATGACCGTCCTCCAGGTGCCGTTCGGCAGGCACCGGGTCCGGGCCTGGTTCGCCCGGACCGCGAAGCACCCGGTGCAGCTGGCGCGCTCGCTGTCCAACCGGCGCTGGTCGGAGCGGACGATCATCGGCCTGGTCATGCAGTCGCTGGACAACTCGCTGACGACGTACCGCAAGCCCGGCGGCCTCGGCAAGGGCCTGCTCACCGCCCGCCAGGGGCACGGCGCGCCGAACCCGGTGCAGATCAAGGAGGCCACCGAGGCGGCCACCCTGCTGGCCGAGGAGATCAACGGCTTCCCGGGCAGCAACATCGGCGAGCTGATGGGCACCCCGCTGACGGCGCACTTCCTCGGCGGCTGCCCGATCGGCGCCTCCGCGGAGCAGGGCGTGGTGGACCCGTACCACCGGCTGTACGGGCACCCGGGCATCTCGGTGGTGGACGGCTCGGCGGTCTCCGCGAACCTCGGGGTGAACCCGTCGCTGACGATCACGGCGCAGGCGGAGCGGGCGATGTCGTACTGGCCGAACAACGGCGAGCGGGACCCGCGGCCGGAGCAGGGCGGGGCCTACGTCCGGCTGGCGGCGGTGGAACCGGCCCGTCCGGCGGTCCCGAAGGAGGCGTTCGGCGCGTTGCGGCTGCCTTTGCTGCTGCCGGTGCCGGAGGTTCCGAAGAAGGCGTGAGGTGCCGTGACACGTGTAGCGGCGGCAGGGTCTGCGCTCCCCCTCCGAGCGCAGAACCCGCCGCCGCGTACATAAGTGACAGGTGATCAGTCCGGATGGTTGCATGTGATGCCCGTCACGCCGCGAAGTGTGCAACTGTGACCGGCCCTCGGCGGTCTCGACCTTCATGGACAAGCGCATCTCCCTTTTGGCAGCTACGGGGTTGGCGACGCTGAGCCTCGGCGTGGCCGCCCCCGCGCTCGCCGCGGAACCCGCCTTCCCGCTCGGCGGCCCCTCCGCCCAGGTGCTCCAGCCGTACCCGGATTCGGGCGACCCGAAGGAGCGGAGCCTTCGCTACGACCTGGACTACGTGGGCCCCGGCAACAGCTTCCCGGGCGAGTTCACCGTCACCGTCGACCTGAGCAAGGTCGCCGGGGTCGCCGCGGTCCGGCTCGACCCGGCCAAGCCCCGGCCGAACTGCACGACGAGCGCCACGGCGATCGTCTGCAAGCAGCAGGGCCTGTCGGTCGGGAGCCCGGGCGCCAACACCTTCGACCTGCTGGTCTCCGCCGCCAAGGACAGCAAGAACGGCGCGAGCGGTGAGATCGCCGTCACCGGCAAGGTGGCCGGGGCGAGCGTCACGCCCGTCACCACCAAGCTGACCGTCGGCGGCCCCGACCTGCACCTGGGCGAGCTGAAGCCCAAGGCCGACGTGACGGCGGGCGAGCAGCAGGACCTGCCGCTCGCCTTCGCGAACCGGGGCACGCTGCCCGCCAAGTCGGTGGCACTGGAGCTGGACGCCTCGGCCGGCCTGGAGCCGGCGGAGACGTACGACAACTGCCGGCGGCAGGACCACGGCGGGATGGGTGCCACCACGGTCTGCCTCGTCGAGGGCGAGTTCCTGCCCGGAGAGTCCTACCAGCTCGCCCCCGACTCCCCGCTGCACCTCAAGACGACCGAGCGGGCCTACCGGGACCGGCTGCGCTACGGGGTCGTCCCCGACCCGGCGCCGAGCAAGGACGCGCCCGAGGGCAAGCCGGCCGCCGGCAAGAAGCTGAAGCTGGTCAAGGCGTCGGCCGCGGTGCCGGTCACGGACTCCAACCTGGACCCGCGCAGCGCCAGGCGCGCCGAGAACACCGACCTCAACCCCGGTGACAACGAGCGCAGCTTCGAGTTCACCGCCAACGGCGCCCGGGCCGACTTCGAGGCGGTCACCGCGTCGCCCTCCGGCAAGGTGGGCGACACGGTCGTGGCCGAGCTCGGCTTCCGCAACAAGGGCCCGGCCGTGATCAGCCACCTGAGCTCGGGCCAGAGCGTGGCCCGCACCGACATCGTGATCCCGGCCGGCGTGCAGGTCACGGACGTGCCCCGGAACTGCCGCGCGGTCAACGCCGACGGGAGCGACCGCGCGGAGCAGCCGGGCGCGCCGCGCTACTTCTGCGACGGCGGGCTGTTCGCGGACGTCCCGGGTACGTACGCCGGCCGGTTCGCGATGAAGATAGAGAAGGCCGTGGCGGGTGCCAAGGGCTCGGTCACCGTCGGCGAACCGGTCGCGGGCGGCACCAAGCCGCTCGCCTTCGACCCGGTCGCGGGCAACGCCCAGGCCGCGTTCGTGGTCGAGGTCAAGGGCGCCGCGAGCCCGAGCCCGAGCACCTCGGTCTCCGCCTCGCCGTCGCCGTCCGCGTCCGCCTCGGCGTCCGCCTCGCCGTCCGCGTCGTCCTCCACCACCGCTGCCGGCGGTACGGGGGGCAACCTGGCCTCGACCGGCAGCTCCGTCGGTCCGGTCGCGCTGGGTGCGCTGGCGGCCGTGGTCGTCGGCGGTGCGCTGTACGTGGGGGTGCGCCGCCGGTCCGGCGGGCACGCGTAAGCGCAGGACGACAGAGAACGGCCGGCCCGGGGCGTCCCCTGGGCCGGCCGTCTTTTCCGGGGTGACCGGGCTGCTGTCCCCTGCCGTCCGGTCACGCGAAGGAGCGAGGTCCCACGGCGCACGTCCCCGACGGGCCGTGCGTCTCATCGCTCCGGCGGTGCCACGCGTGGTGCTCGGTCCCGCGCCTGGCTGACGCGGCCACCCACACCAACGAAGCCCGTCGGGGCCGGTCACGGTCCGGACGAGTGACGAACAGGCGTAAGGGGCGCGGGCGCAAGGGGTGTGGGCAAGGGGTGGGGCGGCGTCAGACGCGGCCGCGGCACAGCTCCAGCAGGGTCATGGCGAGGGCGGTCCCGGGCTTCCCGAGGGCATCGCGCCAGTGCTCGAGCACCTCCATCTCGCGCGAGAGGTTCACCCGGCGGCCGCCCGAGGAGATCCGGGCCTCCTGGATGACGGTCGAGACGGCCATCCGCTCCTGGATCAGGCCGATGATCCGGTCGTCGATGGCGTCGATGCGCTGACGGGACTCGGCGATGAGCTGCGCGGGGGTGGTGGTCACGGTCATGTTCTTACTCCTGTGGGTAGTTCCGGCAGGAGCGGAAACGCCAGAGCGCCCCGGTCCTGTCGGACCGGGGCGCTCTGGGAAGTCAGCGGCTCAAGCGAGCATCACGATGACCCATGGCGACCGGACCGGCCGGTGCCATAGGTAAAGAGGAAGCTCAGCTGCTTGCGCATGGACTGGATTATGGCCGCCCGCCCCCTCCCGGGCCAACCCGGCCCGGATCGTGAGACGGCCCGTCCGCGCGCACGACACGGGCATGGTCGGTGACCACCCGGCGGAACAGGTCGTGGCCGGTCCGCCCGGTGTGCCGCAGCGCCCAGTCCTGCGCGGCTTCCTGCTCGTCCTGCGGCCCCGACTCCGCCCCGCACCGGTAGGCGGCGCAGAACGCCTCGTAGGTGATCCCGCCCTCGGGTGCGTGCCGGATGGTGTGCCCGACGTACCGGAACACGGCCCGCGGGCTCAGCACCGGCCGCGCCCGCGGTGCGCGGCGATCTCGACGTTGCAGTCCGACACCGCCGAGCGGTCCCCCCGCCGGTACGCCTCCGACCGCTGCCCGGCCAACGCCGCACACACGTCACACCCGGCGGCCGGTCTGGGGGAGTCGCGGGGCGGGGAGAGGTGGACGGGCGGGCTCATGGTGGTCCGAGTTGCCATGAAATGAACGCTAGGCAAGGGGAGTTGGGGGCGCGAGAGGTCATTCGCGACTATTCTCGCGCAGTCGGAATCTATATCCGGAAATTCTCGCGCAGTGTCCTGGAAGCCATGGCGGGAAGGGGCGCGCGGTCCCTGAAGCTGGGCCGACCGGCCACGTACGAGAGGGGCAATGCCATGGCGCGTCGACTGCGGTTCAACGGCAACGGGAGCGGGGTCAACGGGTGCCCGGCGGTGCACGAGGACTTGGACAGCGGTGAGGTCATCGTCCACGGACCACCGCTCACCGACCCAGAGGACATTGCCCAGCTCCGGCACCTGTCGCCGGGAGAAGTGCCCGTCGTGGTCCCGCGTGAGCTGCTCGTCGATTTCGGCCCCAAGGAGGTCGACCGCGTGCCGCACATCATCGACCTGGACGAGTTCGACCGGCTGTTCACGCGGTTCGAGCACGTGACGTGGCGGCTGGAGACCCGGCGCCGCTACGCATCGGACGAAGCCACCGAGGACTTCTGGATCCTCGACTCGCGGACGGTCGCGCTGCTGAACTTCGACGAGGACGACAACTTCGTCGACGTCGAGCTGATCACGGAACCTGCCGAGGTGCTCCGCTACGCCCAAGTGCGTGATGCTGCATCGCACTACGCTGTGCCGTACGAGGTGTTCCAGGCCAAGTAGCGGCAATGAGCGGGTACCGGTGAGCACGGACTATCAGCAGGCGCGGGAAGCGCTCGGCATACGGCTGCGCGAACTCCGTCTCGCGGCCGCTGGTGGCCGGCTCACCGGTGCGGCGCTGGCCCGGCGGCTCGGCTGGCCCCAGCCCAAGGTGAGCAAGCTGGAGAACGGTCGGCAGACCGCGACCCCCGAAGACCTGCGTGCCTGGGCCGACGAGACGGGTCATCCGGAGGCGTACGACGAACTGCTGGCCCGGCTGCGCGGCTTCGAGAGCCACATCCGCTCATGGCGGCGCCAGCTGAGCTCGGGGCACAAGCGCGTACAGGACACGCACCTTGCCGCGCACGGCGACGCCACCGTGCTCCGGGGGTGGGAGACGTCCATGATCATGGGGATCCTGCAGACGCCCGACTACGCGCGGTCCATCTTCACCCGCTACGCAGAGCTCCAGCAGTCGCCCCGGGACACGGAAGAAGCCGTCCGCTCGCGCATGCGGCGACAAGAGGCGCTCTACGACCCGGCCAAGCGCTTCCACGTCCTGATGTGGGAGGCCGCGCTCCATGCGCGGATCTGTCCGCCCGCCGTGCTCGCCGCGCAGCTGGACCGGCTGCTCGGGGTGGTCGGCCTCGACACCGTGGAGCTCGGGATCGTTCCCTTCGCCGCGGCGCTGAAGATCCCGCCCGCCACCGGCTTCTGGATGTACGACGAGCGGCTGGTGATCGTGGAGACCTGGCACGCCGAGCTGTGGCTCGATGACGCGGACAGTGTCGCCACCCACCTCCGGGTCTGGAACACGCTGCGCGAGTCCGCCGTGTACGGCGCCGAGGCTCAGCGGGTGATCAGCGAGGCGCGGCGGGCGCTGTGACGAGGGGGTCGCGGGGTGTCACGGTGACGTGGGCCTCGGATGGTGCGACAAAGTGGCGGCCTGCGCCACCGGTAGAATCGACAAAACAGCCACCTCTTCCGCCGGAAGGCCGCCCCGTGCCAGAAGCACCCTCCGCCGCCCACGACAGCGCCCCGGACACGGTTCTCGTCGTCGACTTCGGCGCCCAGTACGCCCAGCTCATCGCCCGCCGCGTCCGCGAGGCACGGGTCTACAGCGAGATCGTGCCCAGCACGATGCCCGTGGCCGAGATGCTGGCCAAGAACCCCAAGGCGATCATCCTCTCCGGCGGCCCGTCCTCCGTCTACGAGGAGGGCGCCCCGCGTCTGGACGAGGCCCGCGCCCTGTTCGAGTCCGGGGTCCCGGTCTTCGGCATGTGCTACGGCTTCCAGCTGATGGCGACCACCCTCGGCGGCACCGTCGACAACACCGGCGCCCGCGAGTACGGCCGTACGCCGCTCGCCGTCTCCAAGGCCGGCTCGACCCTGTTCGAGGGCACCCCCGAGAACCAGTCGGTGTGGATGTCGCACGGCGACGCCTGCTCCGCCGCCCCCGAGGGCTTCACCGTCACCGCGTCGACGAACGTCGTCCCGGTCGCGGCCTTCGAGAACGACGAGAAGAAGCTGTACGGCGTGCAGTACCACCCCGAGGTGATGCACTCCACGCACGGCCAGCAGGTGCTGGAGCACTTCCTCTACCGCGGCGCCGGCCTCGAGCCCACCTGGACCACCGGCAACATCGTCGAGGAGCAGATCGCGGCCATCCGCGAGCAGGTCGGCGACAAGCGCGCCATCTGCGGCCTCTCCGGCGGCGTGGACTCCGCGGTCGCCGCGGCCCTCGTCCAGAAGGCCATCGGCTCCCAGCTGACCTGCGTGTACGTCGACCACGGTCTGATGCGCAAGGGCGAGACCGAGCAGGTCGAGAAGGACTTCGTCGCCGCCACCGGCGTGCAGCTGAAGGTCGTCGACGCGCAGGAGCGCTTCCTGAGCGCGCTCGCAGGCGTCTCCGACCCGGAGACCAAGCGGAAGATCATCGGCCGCGAGTTCATCCGCGTCTTCGAGCAGGCCCAGCTGGAGATCCTCCAGGAGGACGGCCCCGCGGTGTCCTTCCTGGTCCAGGGCACCCTGTACCCGGACGTCGTCGAGTCCGGCGGCGGCACCGGCACCGCGAACATCAAGTCGCACCACAACGTGGGCGGCCTCCCCGACGACATCGAGTTCGAGCTCGTCGAGCCGCTGCGCCAGCTGTTCAAGGACGAGGTCCGGATGGTCGGCCAGGAGCTCGGCCTGCCCGACGAGATCGTCCAGCGCCAGCCCTTCCCGGGCCCCGGCCTCGGCATCCGCATCGTCGGCGAGGTCACCAAGGAGCGCCTCGACCTGCTGCGCGAGGCCGACGCCATCGCCCGCCACGAGCTGACCGCGGCCGGCCTGGACCGCGAGATCTGGCAGTGCCCGGTCGTCCTGCTCGCGGACGTCCGCAGCGTCGGCGTCCAGGGCGACGGCCGTACCTACGGCCACCCGATCGTGCTGCGCCCCGTCTCCTCCGAGGACGCCATGACCGCGGACTGGACGCGCATGCCGTACGAGGTGCTCGCCCGGATCTCCACCCGCATCACCAACGAGGTGCCGGACGTGAACCGCGTGGTCCTCGACTGCACGAGCAAGCCCCCGGGCACCATCGAGTGGGAGTAGTCCCCACGCGCCGCCCGTGACGAAGCCGCCGTTCCCCCCGGGAGCGGCGGCTTCGCCGTTGGTATGGCCTGTTGCGGGAGCCGCCGGTACCTTGCGCCGCGAGCCGCGCCGAGCCGTCGAAGGAGCGCCCATGGCCCAGCAGCCCGCCCCCGCACCCGCCCCCGCACCCGTACCCGTGGACCGGCTGCGGTTCGCGATGCCGCCCGTGCACACCGGGGCGGCCGAGGAGCGCGCGTACCGCAAGGAGCGGCTGGCCGGGGCGCTGCGGCTGTTCGGGCGGCTCGGGTACGAGGAAGGCGTCGCCGGTCATGCCAGCGCGCGCGACCCGGAGTTCGAGGACTGCTACTGGGTGAACCCGTTCGGGCAGGCCCTGTCCGCACTCACCGCCGACGACCTGCTCCTCGTCGACGGGGAGGGACGCGTGCGACAAGGGGGCCGACGCGTCAACGAGTTGGCCTTCGCGGTGCACGCGGCCGTGCACCGGGCCCGCCCCGAAGCGGTCGCCGTGGTGCACACGCACGCCCCGTACGGCAGGGCGCTCGCCGCGCTCGGGGAGCTGCTCGCGCCGATCAGCGAGGAGGCCTGCGCCTTCTACGAGGACCACGCGCTCCTCGACGGGTTCGCGGGGCCGGAGGACTCGGGGAGGATCGCCCGCGCCCTGGGCCCGTACAAGGCGCTGGTCCTGCGCAACCGCGGGCTGCTGACGGTCGGCGACTCCGTGGACGCGGCGGCCTGGTGGTTCGTCGCGGCGGAGCGTGCGGCGCAGGTGCAGCTGATCGCGCGGGCCGCCGGGAAGCCGGTGCCGATCGACCACCGCAGCGCGCTCGCGGCGCGGGAGCGGTTCGGCACGGATCTCGCCGCCTGGGTCAGCTACCAGCCCCTGTGGCAGACCGTCGCCCCGTGACGCGGGACCGGGCCGGGCGGGTGGCGTCAACATCATGAACCGTTAATCACCTGCTCTGACATCGTGCGCAATCCGGAGCACTGCCGCAGTGGTGCACAATTCGCTGGCATCGCACCGTAGTTCAGAGAGGCGGCACGCACGTGGCTGTCCAAGAGATGTCCCGAGGTACCCATACCGCCGCCTGCGCCTGCGACGACTGTGCACGCGAGGGACACCGCCGCGCGGTCGCCGCGTTCACGGAGAAGAGGGACGAGTTCGCCGCGGGCCAGGGTCTGCCGGCGGCGGTGGCCCGTTCGGCCGGGGCGTCCCGGCAGTGGGTCTCCGACGAGCTCACCCTGTCGGCCCGTACGGTCGCCGACCGGGGCCGGGAGGCCGGCAACTCCTGGCTGTACCTGTTCTCGCGGCGGGCCGTGCTCGCCGTGTGGATCGCCGCCGGAGTGCTGCTGCTGGTGCAGGTCGGCACCGCGCTCGGCACCGGCTGGTCCACCGCGCGTACGGCCGGGCTGCTCGCGGCGGTGGTCCTGGCCGGGCTGCTCACGGTCGCCGCCCGGGCCCAGTCGGTGCGCGGCGGTCTGCTCGCCCCGCTGGTCGGGGAGGACAACCGGCTGTCCACCTCGAAGGCGGTGCCCAGCGCCTGGGTGGTGGTGACGGCGTTCGCCGCGCTGCTGCCCGCGCTGCGGCTGGCGGCCTCCTCGCCCGGGCCGGAGCGGCAGGCGCTGTACGCGGGGCTGGCGCTGGGGCGGGCGCTGCCGCTGCTGGCGGTGGTCGCGCTGACCTCGGCCGTGGCGGTGCTGGTGCGCCGGGTGGTCACCGTACGGATCATGGGCCAGCGGATGCAGAAGCTGCCGGCGGACCGGCCGCGCGGGGTGGACCTGCTGACGGACGACGCGGGCCGCGGGAACTTCCCGGACGCGCAGTACGTGCTGGTCTCCACGGTGGTGCTGGCCTACGCGGCGGTGTCGATGGCCCGCTTCCCGGACCGGCTGCCGCGGCTGCCGTGGGCGCTGGCCGTGCTGGTGGCGCTGTCGGCGGCGGTGTACCTCGCGGCGAAGTACGCGGAGGTGACCCGTCCGCTGATCCTGTCGGTGGTGCGCAGAAGGGAACCCGGCGACCTCGACGCGGCCATCCGGCCGGGCGACGACATCGAGATCCGCGGCGTGGGCTTCGTACCGCCGGGGGCGCAGACGCCGGAGATGCTGGCCCGGCTGGTCGTACGGGTCGGGGCGGTGCACGTGCACGTGCCGCTGGTGCCGGTCGCGGGCGGGTTCACCAACCCCTCGGACTCGGTCCTGACGGTGCCGGTCCCGGCGGAAGTGGAACCCGGGCGCATCGAGGTCCAGGTGGTCACGGCCGCCGGAGTGGAATCCAACCGCTGCACCATCGACGTGGCCGAGTGATCGGGGTACACATGGGGCGTGACCCGAACTGATGTCCCTTCCCCCGGCCCCACCGGACTGCGGGAACAGGCCGCCCGGTACGCCCTGCTGCCGCTGCGGATCTTCCTCGGCGTGACCTTCGTCTACGCGGGCCTGGACAAGCTGACCGACTCCGCGTTCCTGTCCGCCTCCGGCCCCGGCTCCATCGGCGAGCTGATGCATGGCGTGCGCGACACCTCCGCGATCCCCGCCCTGGTGGACTGGGCCCTGCTCTCGCCCGTCGGCTTCGCCGTGGTGCTCGCCGTCGGGGAGCTCCTGGTGGGCCTGGGCGTCCTGGCCGGCCTGCTGACCCGGATCGCGGCCACCGGCGGAGCGCTGATCTCGCTCAGCCTGTGGCTCACGGTGTCCTGGCAGGTGACCCCGTACTACTACGGCAACGACCTGATCTACCTGATGGCCTGGATCCCGCTGATCCTGGCCGGTGCGCCCTACCTGTCGCTGGACTCGGTGATCCGGTCGCGCCGGTCCCGGCGTACGGCGTAGGTCACCACCCCGACCAGCGCGGCGAGGCAGAGCCCGCCCATGGTCATCGGGATGACCAGGAACCAGGGCAGGTCCGCCTCCCCGGTCGCGTCGAGCAGGTACAGCACGCCCGCGGCCACCAGGACCAGGCCGGCCAGCAGCCGTCCGGGCTGGAACTCATGACGCCGCACGGGCCACCTCCACCTGTCCCACACCCGCGTTCAGGTGCAGCTCGATCGTTCCCCCGGCCTCGGTGCCGGCGGGCGGCCTGAGGGTCGCCTGCTGGGTCTCGCCGCCGCTCTTGATGCGTACGTCCTGGCTCGTGTCCCCGGGCAGCCTGATGTCGCCCAGCTTCACCGAGACGTCGGCCTGCGCGGTGACCTCGCGGGGCACGATCACCTTGAGCCGGCCCGCCTGCGCCGTGGCCCGCACGGACAGCGTGGTGCCCTTCGGCACGTCCAGCCGGCTCAGGTCCAGCGTGGCCAGCCCGGTGCCCGCCGCGTACAGGGGTTTGACGTCGGCCACCGCGGCCGGCCGCCATGCCACGGCCTTCCAGTCGGTGCCGATCTCGCGGGGCAGCGCGGATGCCCCGGCGAGCAGCCCGGCGGTGATCATCGCGAGCAGGACGGTGCCGAAGCCGGTGCGCCCCTTGACCGAGCTGACCGCGAGGCCGAGACCGAAGACCGCCAGGGCCGAGGCGAGCCCGATCTGCAGGGCGTGCGAGAGGGTGCTGCCCTGCCAGACCGAGGCCGTGGCGGCGCCCCCGGCCAGCAGGGCCAGGACGAACACCCGGCCGCCGATGCCGCCCCGTGGCGCTCTCGGGGCTGCGGCCCGCTCGGGCGCCGCCGAGGCCTTGCCGCCCGCGGTGTCCGCCGCGGCCTCGGCGGAGTCGTCCGGGCCCCACAGGTATCCGGTGGTCCCGACGGGGCCGGTGGTGCCGTCCTTGACCAGCGGGTCCCGCCACCAGGACGGGGCGCCGGGCACGGGCGGAGCCTGGGTCTCCGGCGGGCCCGGGCGGTGGGCCGCCTGGGGCTCCGCCTCGGGAGGGGCGGCGGCGCGGCGGCGCTGCGACCAGTACGAGGCACCGCCGAGGGCCAGGATGACCAGCACGGAGAAGACGGCCAGCCCGCCGTTGTCCAGCATCGACAGGAACAGCGCACAGCCGACCAGGGCCGCGAACACCGCGGCCAGGGTGGCGCCCTCGACCCGGCCCGTCAGCAGCTTCTTCGCCTCGCTGTCGTCCTCGCCCTCCACCGGCAGCAGCAGCCAGGCGAAGCCGTAGAAGATCAGGCCGACGCCGCCGGTGACCGCGAGGACGCCGAGCACGATCCGGAAGATCGCCGGGTCCAGGTCGAAATACCGGCCGAGGCCGCCGCACACGCCCGCGAGGACCTTGTCGCGCTTGCTGCGGCGCAGGGGCGGCCGTTCGGCGGCGCCCGGCGGCGGTGTCGCGCCGGCAGCCGCCGGCGACGGCGGGGAGTCGTGCTTGGTCATGGATCCATGGTGACGGGCCGCCGCGCCCCGCGGCACCGGGCCCGACCCTGGCACAACCCTGATATCCCCCCTACAGAACTGGGGGGATGCCCTGATGCCCCGCGCGGCGCGCGCGTGTGACCATCAGGAACATGCCCGTTTCCGCCGCCCCCCGTCCCCCGCACGCAGCAGAAGCCGACGAACCGTCGCAGCGCAGGCTCTACCGCAGCGCCGACGGCCGGATGCTCGGCGGTGTCGCGCGCGGTCTCGCCGGGCACCTCGGGCTGCCCGTCATCTGGGTACGGCTCGCCTTCCTCGGCCTGTTCATGTGGGGCGACGGGCTGGGCGTACTGCTCTACGCCGCGTTCTGGGTCTTCGTACCGCTGGGCGTCGGCGGGCGCACCGGCCACCGCTCATTCTTCGAGACCCTCCCCGACGGCACCCGGCGCCTGCGCAAGCCCGACAAGGGGCAGATCACCGCGCTCATCGCCCTGTGCATCGGCGCCGGGATCTTCATCGCCAAGGTCCAGGTCGGGGGCGCGTCCGGGCGCTACGTGTGGCCGACGCTGCTGGTCGGCGCCGGTGTGGTCCTCGTATGGCGGCAGGCCGACAACGCCCGCCGCGCCCACTGGGGCGCCGCCGGCGGGCGCAACGCCCGCCTCCTGCAGATGGCCCGCGGGTTCGCCGGCGTCGCGCTGGTCGGCGTGGGCCTGACCGTCTTCATCGTCGTACGCGGCTCGGCGGCGCAGCTCGGCAACGTGCTGACCGCGGCCCTCGCCGTCCTCGTCGGCATCGCCCTGCTGGCCGGGCCCTGGCTGATCCGGATGACCCAGGACCTCTCCGAGGAACGCCTCATGCGCATCCGCGCCCAGGAGCGCGCCGAGGTCGCCGCCCACGTGCACGACTCGGTGCTGCACACGCTCACCCTGATCCAGCGCAACGCGGAGGACGTCGGCGAGGTGCGCCGCCTCGCCCGGGCCCAGGAGCGGGAGCTGCGGAACTGGCTCTACAAGCCGGAGGGAACCGGCAAGGACGAGGCCGAGGAGCCGACCACCCTCGCGGAGGCCGTCAAGAAGACGGCCGCCGAGGTGGAGGACCACCACGGGGTCCCGATCGAGGTCGTCGTGGTCGGCGACTGCCCGCTGGACGAGAAGCTCGCCGCACAGATCCAGGCCGCGCGCGAGGCGATGGTCAACGCCGCCAAGTACGGTGGCGAGGGAGGGCCGGTGCAGGTGTACGCCGAGGTGGAGGGGCAGACGGTGTTCGTGTCCGTACGGGACCGCGGACCGGGCTTCGACATCGACGCGGTACCGGACGACCGCATGGGCGTACGAGAATCGATCATCGGCCGGATGCAGCGCAACGGCGGGACCGCACGGCTGCGGTCCGCGCCCGACGGCGGCACGGAAGTCGAGCTGGAGATGGAGAGGGCGGCGAACGCAGCATGACCGAAGAGACCGGCAGCGGGGGAGTGGCCAGGAACGTTCGGGTGGTGCTCGTCGACGACCACCGGATGTTCCGTACGGGCGTGCAGGCCGAGATCGGCGAGACCGCCCGGACCGGCGTCGAGGTCGTCGGCGAGGCGGCCGACGTCGACCAGGCCGTCACCGTCATCACCGCCACCCGGCCCGAGGTGGTCCTGCTCGACGTGCACCTGCCCGGCGGCGGCGGGGTCGAGGTGCTGCGGCGCTGCGCCCCGCTGATGTCGGCGGCCGAGGACCCGGTGCGGTTCCTGGCCCTGTCGGTGTCGGACGCGGCCGAGGACGTCATCGGGGTCATCCGGGGCGGCGCGCGCGGGTACGTCACCAAGACCATCACCGGGACGGACCTGGTGGACTCGATCTTCCGGGTGCAGGAGGGCGACGCGGTGTTCTCTCCGCGGCTCGCGGGCTTCGTGCTCGACGCGTTCGCCTCGACGGACGCGCCGCCGGTCGACGAGGACCTGGACCGCCTCACGCAGCGCGAGCGCGAGGTGCTGCGGCTGATCGCGCGCGGGTACGCGTACAAGGAGATCGCCAAGCAGCTCTTCATCTCGGTGAAGACCGTCGAATCGCACGTCTCGGCGGTGCTCAGGAAGCTCCAGCTCTCCAACCGGCACGAGCTGACCCGCTGGGCGACGGCGCGCCGTCTGGTCTGATCGCGTGTGACCCACGCCGCAGGCGGCGGGGGCAACCGCGCGGTGTCACGCGGCCCTCTTGGGTGGCGTGATGAGCTTGACCGGGATCCCCCTCTTCGCGACGGCGATCGCCCTCACGGCGATCGCCGTCGTCCTGCCGCTGGCCGTGTGGAGCAAGGTGCGCGGTCCCGCCGTCGTACGCGTGTCGACCCGTGCCCTGATGGTGGTGTTCGCCCAGGTCACCGCCGTTGCGCTGGTGTTCATCGCGGTGAACCGGCAGGAGACCTTCTACAACTCCTGGGGCGATCTGCTCGGCACCGGCAAGTACGTCACCGCCGCCCCCGACCTGGGCCCGGACGGGCTCGGCGGGAAGAAGGCCACCGAGGTCAAGGCCGAGCCGAAGGTCCACCAGGACTTCCAGCCGGTCGACGGCCTCGGCGGCCAGGTCAAGAAGACCGAGCTCAACGGCAAGATCTCCGGGGTCAAGGGCGAGGTCATGGTGTGGCTCCCGCCGCAGTACGACGACCCGGCGTTCAAGAACAAGAAGTTCCCCGTGGTCGAGCTGATCCCGGGCATACCGGGGACGGGCAAGTCCTGGTTCCAGGGGCTCAAGGCGCACGAGGTGCTGGAGCCGCTGATGAAGAGCGGCAAGGTGCAGCCGTTCATCCTGGTCTCGCCGCGCGCCATGCTGCTGGGCAACGGCGACACCGGCTGCGCGAACATCCCCGGCAAGGTCAACGCGGACAGCTGGTTCAGCGTCGACGTCCGCAAGATGGTCACCGACAACTTCCGGGCGTCGGACGAGGCCCGCACCTGGGGCGTGGCCGGCTACTCGGCGGGCGCGTACTGCGCCGCCAAGCTGGGCATCCTGCACCCCGACCGCTACAGCGCGGCCGTCTCCCTGTCCGGATACAACGATCCGGGCCAGGAGCCCACCTCGCTGGTCGCCCAGGACCCGGAGATGCGGCGCACCCACAACCTGAAGGCCCTGCTCAAGGCCGCGCCCACGCCGCCGGTGGTCGCGCTGTGGATGTCGGGGGCCGAGCAGGACGGCTACCTGTCCGGCACCGACCTCAAGGCCATCGCGCAGAACCCGACCACGGTGCACGCGGAGAAGGTGGTCGGCGGCCACAACCTCGACTCGTGGTCGAAGCAGATCCCGCAGACCTTCGGCTGGCTGAGCACGCAGGTCAAGGCGCCGTAGGCCCCCGCCCGCCGGGCGATCCTCACGCCGCGCGATCGCTCATGCCGGGCGGGAGGCGCCGGCCCAGGGCATCGAGTCGATCGGGGCCACGCGGACCGTCGAGCCGGGACGGGGGGCGTGGATCATCTGGCCGTTGCCGATGTACAGGCCGACGTGGGTGACCCCGGAGTAGAAGAACACCAGGTCCCCGGGGGCCAGCTGATCGCGCGCGACGCGCTGTCCGGCGTTGATCTGCGTGTAGGTGGTGCGCGGGAGGGAGACCCCGGCCGAGCGCCAGGCCGCCTGGGTCAGCCCGGAGCAGTCGAACGAGCCCGGTCCCGTCGCGCCCCACACGTACGGCTTGCCGATCGCCCCGTACGCGAAGGCCACCGCGCGGGCGGCGCGCGTACCGTCGGCAGGCGCCGGCGGGGGCGTGGCGCTCGGACCGGCCGGGGCCCCGCCGGCCGACCGGTCCTCGTACGCGGCCCGCTCCTCGGCGGTGAGCTTGGCCAGCAGCCGCTTGGCGGCGGCGAGCTTGCCCTCGACGGTGGCCTTGTGCCCGGCGAGTTCGCCCTCGCGGGCGCGCAGGTCGGCGAGCCGTCCGGCGGCCTGGTCCCTGAGCTGCCCGACCTCGTCGAGCTGGCGCCGTACCGAGGAGATCTCGGCGGCGCTGCGGTCGCCGGTCCGGGTGAGGAACGAGGCCCGGTCCAGGTACTCCTGCGGGTCCGCGGCCAGCGCCAGCTGCATGGCGGGCCCCAGGCCGCCGCTGCGGTACTGGCCGGCGGCCAGGGAGCCGAGCGCCATGCGGGCGGTGTTGAGCCGGTCGGTCTTGCGGGCGGTCTCGTCGCGCAGCCCGTCGAGCGCGCGCTGCGCCTCGTCGGCCTTCTCCTTCGCCCCGTTGTACCGCTCGGTCGCCGCCTCGGCCTCCTCGTAGAGCCGGTCCACCTCCGACTTCACCTGGGAGGGCGTCTGCTGGGGGTCGGCCTGCGAGGTGCCTTCGAAGGCGGTGGCGGTGGCAGCGCCCGCGAGGGCGAGCGTCGCGGCGGTCCGCACGGTGCCGCGGGAGAGCGGGTGGAGCGGGCGCTGCCTGGGCTTTCGGTGACTGGCCACGAGGGCCTCACGTCCTTCCTCGCTCGGGAGCTCGGTGCTTGGAGGAGGACGCTAGACCTGAAGGTAACGGTCGGATGACGAGATGATCGCAAGTGCCCTGACGTGACCCGATGCGACCGGATGTGGCGCTCGTGGATCAGCGCCAGAGGACGGCGATGAAGATATTGACCACGGTCAGTCCGCCGACCGCGCCGAACAGCGCCTTCTCCACCCGCTCCTCGTCCCGCTTCACGTAGACGAGGGCGAGGACCACGAAGAGGACGGCGAGCTTCACGCCGATCTTGATGTTGTTGACGTGGCCGCCGTCCATCTCGCGGAAGCCGACCAGCAGGACGCCGGTGACGAGCATCGTCAGTGCGCCGTGCAGCATCGCGGGCACGAAGCGGGCGGTGCCGGCGCTCATCGCCTTCATCTGGGTCAGGAAGCCGCCCAGGAGGGCGGCGATGCCGATGACGTGCAGGCCCACGAAGACATTGATGAGTACGTCCATGGCGCCGAGCGTACGGGGGCTCCCGGACGGCCCGGGAAGCGGGTCGGCCCGTCCTACAGTGGCGCCATGCCTGCCGCCGCCGAGCCGACCCGCCCCTGCGCCGAGGAGCCGGCCCACCCCTGCACCGAGGATCTCGACCTGGCCGGGGTGCTCGCGGCCCTCGGGCACCCCGTCCGCCTCGAGATCGTCCGCAAGCTCGCCTCGGGCGAGGAGACGTTCTGCGGCGAGGTGGTCCCCGACCTGCCCAGGTCGAGCGTCACGCACCACCTGAAGACGCTCCGCGAGGGCGGGGTGATCCACCGGCGCCCGCAGGGCCGCAGGCTCTACCTCACGCTGCGCCGGGACGACCTGGAGCTGCGCTTCCCGGGCCTGCTGGAGCTGGTGCTCCGGCGGGGTGAGGGGGACCACAGGGGCGGGTGCGGCCGATTTTCCGCGGTCGGGACCGGGTGTCCGTCCCGACCCCTAGACTCGGAAAGCGATGAGCAGCCTCTTTGACGACAGTTTCCTGGCGGACCTCACCCCCTCCGACGAGGTCCCTCCGCCGCCCGAGGAGCACGCCGCCCCCGAGCCGGGTGCGGACGATCTCTTCGGGGGCCGATTCGACATTGCCGGCGGCAGTGAGGGGAGCGGTGACGCGTACTACCGGGACGGCTCCCCGAAGCCCGTCATCGACCCCGCGACCCTCCTGGACGGGCTGAACGAGCAGCAGGCCGCGGCCGTGGTGCACGCGGGCACCCCGCTGCTCATCGTGGCCGGCGCCGGCTCCGGCAAGACCCGGGTGCTGACCCACCGCATCGGCCACCTGCTGGCCGCGCGGAACGTCCACCCCGGCCAGATCCTGGCGATCACGTTCACCAACAAGGCCGCCGGCGAGATGAAGGAGCGCGTCGAGGGCCTGGTCGGCCCGCGCGCCAACGCCATGTGGGTGTCCACCTTCCACAGCGCCTGCGTGCGGATCCTGCGCCGCGAGTCGAAGCGCCTCGGCTTCACCTCGTCCTTCTCGATCTACGACGCGGCCGACTCGAAGCGCCTGATGGCGCTCGTCTGCCGCGACCTGGACCTGGACCCGAAGAAGTTCCCGCCCAAGGCCTTCAACGCCAAGATCTCGAACCTCAAGAACGAGCTCATCGACGAGGACGCCTTCGCCGGCCAGGCCGCCGACGGCTTCGAGAAGACGCTCGCCCAGGCGTACGCGATGTACCAGGGGCGGCTGCGCGAGGCCAACGCGCTCGACTTCGACGACATCATCATGACCACGGTGCACCTGCTCCAGGCGTTCCCGGACGTCGCCGAGCACTACCGGCGCCGCTTCCGGCACGTCCTGGTCGACGAGTACCAGGACACCAACCACGCCCAGTACACGCTCGTGCGCGAGCTCGTCGGCACCGGCTACCCGGACCTGCCGCCGGCCGAGCTGTGCGTCGTGGGTGACGCCGACCAGTCGATCTACGCCTTCCGCGGCGCGACCATCCGCAACATCCTCCAGTTCGAGGAGGACTACAAGGACGCGACGACGATCCTGCTGGAGCAGAACTACCGCTCCACGCAGACGATCCTCTCCGCCGCCAACGCGGTCATCGAGCGCAACGAGAACCGCCGCGCCAAGAACCTGTGGACCCAGGCCGGCACCGGCGCCGTCATCACCGGCTACGTCGCGGACACCGAGCACGACGAGGCGCAGTTCGTCGCCGACGAGATCGACCGGCTGACGGACGCGGGCGACGCCAAGGCGGGCGACGTGGCGATCTTCTACCGGACGAACGCGCAGTCGCGCGTGTTCGAGGAGATCTTCATCCGGGTCGGACTCCCGTACAAGGTCGTCGGCGGCGTCCGCTTCTACGAGCGCAAGGAGGTCCGGGACGTCCTCGCCTACCTGCGCGTCCTCGCGAACCCCGAGGACAACGTCCCGCTGCGCCGGATCCTCAACGTGCCCAAGCGCGGTATCGGCGAGCGCGCCGAAGCGATGGTCGACGCGCTCGCGATGCGCGAGAAGATCACCTTCCCGCAGGCGCTGCGGCGCGTGGACGAGGCCTTCGGCATGGCCGCGCGCTCGACCAACGCGGTGAAGCGGTTCAACGTGCTGATGGAGGAGCTCCGCACGATCGTCGACTCGGGCGCGGGCCCGGCGGTGGTCCTGGAGGCGGTGCTGGAGCGCACGGGCTACCTCGCCGAGCTCCAGGCCTCGACCGACCCGCAGGACGAGACGCGGATCGAGAACCTCCAGGAACTCGCGGCCGTGGCGCTGGAGTTCGAACAGGCCCGAGGTGAGGACAACCCGGGGACGCTGGCCGAGTTCCTGGAGCAGGTCGCGCTCGTCGCCGACTCCGACCAGATCCCGGACGAGGACGAGGACGGCTCGGGCGTCATCACGCTGATGACCCTGCACACCGCCAAGGGCCTCGAGTTCCCGGTGGTCTTCCTGACCGGCATGGAGGACGGGGTCTTCCCGCACATGCGGGCCCTGGGCCAGACCAAGGAGCTGGAGGAGGAGCGCCGCCTCGCGTACGTGGGCATCACCCGGGCGCGCGAGCGCCTGTACCTGACCCGGTCGAGCATGCGCAGCGCTTGGGGCACCCCCTCGTACAACCCGCCGTCGCGGTTCCTCGAGGAGATCCCGGCGGAGTACCTGCAGTGGAAGCGCACGGGCGCCGCGCAGAAGCCCGCGGGCCCGATGCGCAGTTCGGGCTCGGGATACGGGTCGTCCGGCTCGGGCGGCGGGAAGGCCACGTTCGGGACCTCGCCGGAGGCGTTCTTGTCCTCGTCCCGTACGAAGTCGGGGCCGTCCGGGTTCGCGACGCGCCGGGCCGCCGACAAGCCGGTCATCGCGCTGGCGGTCGGGGACCGGGTCACGCACGACCAGTTCGGGCTGGGCACGGTCATGGAGGTCAGGGGCGCCGGCGCGGACGCGCAGGCCACCGTCGACTTCGGGGACGACAAGCCGAAGCGCCTGCTGCTGCGCTACGCGCCGGTGCAGAAGCTGTAGGAGAGGGCTCGGGGAGCCGGGGGCCGGGGGATCGTTTCCCCGGCCGCGCACCTGCTACGTCGGGTCCAGGCCGTGGCTGCGGAGCCAGGGCAGGGGGTCGATCGCCGAGCCGCCGCCGGGCCGTACCTCGAAGTGGAGGTGCGGGCCGGTGGAGTTGCCGGAGTTGCCGGAGTAGGCGATGACGTCGCCCGCCTTGACCTTGCCGGACCGGATCTTGGTGCTGCTGAGGTGGCAGTACCAGGTCTCGGTGCCGTCGGGCGAGGTCACTATGGCCATGTTGCCGTAGGCGCTGTTCCACTGGGTGCGCACGGTGCCGTCGGTGGCGGCCATGACCGGGGTGCCGTAGGAGACCGGGAAGTCGATGCCGGTGTGCACGGACATCCACATGCCGCCGGCCTGGCCGAAGCTGGCGCTGAGGCCGTGCTGCTCGACCGGGATCGCGAACTTGGGACGGGCGGCCTCCTTGGCCGCCTCCTCCTCCGCCTTCTTCTTCTTTTCGTCTTCCTGGCGCTGGCGCAGGTCGATGCGCTCCTGCGTGCGGCTCGCGCGGTCCGCGAAGTCGCCCGCGTCGGCGCTGAGCGCCGTCAGCTGGGTGTCGAGCTTGCTGTTCGCCGCGACGGGCTTCACCGAGGCCGGGTCGGGCGCGGCCATCGTGGTGGTGTCCTCGGCGGGCTTGTCCACGGCGGTGAGTCCGCCGACGGAGGCCGCCGCGACACCGGCGACGCCCATCACGCAGGCGGAGGGCACGGCCACGGTCAGCAGGGCGGAACGCTTCGCCGGGGTGCGGCGCCGGCTGCTGCCGCCGCCTGCGGACGGGGAAGCGGCCGAAGGCGCCGACTTGGTCTTGGCGCCGGCGCGGCGCGAGCCGCGCGGCACGGGGGCGGCGGCCGGGGTGACCGGCATGGCCTGGGTGGGCAGGTCGTGCACCGGGGCCGCCGCGAGGTCGGCATCGGTACCGGGCCCGAAGTCCTGCTCGAGGTCGAGGTCGTGGTCCGGCTCGGGGGCTTCGTTGCCGAGGACCTCGAAGACGGCGGTCTCGCTGTAGACGCCGGCGGCGGGGGCGGCCGGCGCCTCGTAGGAGTAGGCCGCGTCCTGGTGCTGCTGCGGCTGCGCCTCGTGCTGCTGCTGGTACTCGTACGGGTAGTCGTACGAGAAGGTCTGGGTCTGCTGCTCGTGCTGCGGGACGGTGTTCCAGGCGGTGGCGTCGTACGCGCCGGTCTCGGTGCCCGTGGTGCCGTAACCCGGCATCGCCCACTGCCCGGTCTGCGCGGCCTGCCCGGTCTGCTCGTAGCCGAAGGCGGTGGCCTGGTAGTCCGTGCTGCCCGGCTGGTTCCAGGCGCTCGCATCCCACTGCCCGGTGCCGGCGTCCTCGGTGACGCCGCCCTGGGCGGGGACGGTCGGCAGGTAGCCGCCGTCCTGCGGGTAACTGCCCTGGACGGACCAGGCGGTGGAGTCGTACGCGCCGGTCTCGTAAGAGGCGTAAGAGGCGTAGTCGTACCCCTGGCCCTGTGTTTCGTAGGAAACATAGGCCGAGTCACCAGCGAAAGTGGTGTCGGAAAGGCCGTCGTACCCGGAATCGGGGTACAGGCCCGACGAGGGGCGGTCGTTCACCAACTTCTCTTTCGCCTCGGCAGTGGGGGCCTGGGTGGCCAGGGAACTCGAGGTTCCCTGGGGAGAGCAGTGGCGTGACTGTACCCGGCGGTTACTGGCAACGACAATCTTCGAGAGGTCCCGGGCTTTCCGGAACCGGGCATTCGGCCGTCTTTCGGTCGTGGCAAGGCCGAGCCTTGGCCTTGAGTTCGAAATCCGTTCGAGTCCGGGTGGGTTGGTGTTCACGCGACGGAAGCGGCATCTCCCAGGCTCTCGACCGCGGCCGGACCGGGTCCGTCGAGCGCGCGCCGGACCGCCGCCGTCACCGCGGGATGGGCGGCCAGGGCGAGGTGTCCGATCCCGGTGACCTGCACGTTCTCCGCACGGAGATCCGGATGCTCGATGCGGGCCGTCTCGGTCGGATCCATCAGCTCGTCGAACTCGCTCCAGAACGCCACGCATCGGGTCCGGCAGCCGGGCGCGGGAGCCCGCAGTTCGGCCATCACCGCGGAATCCGGGCGCATCTGCCGGACCAGCGGGTGGGCGTCCATGAAGGGGGCGACGCGCGTGCCGGAATGCGGGGTGCCGAGCGTGACGAGCGTGCGGACGCGGGCCTCGCCGCCGAGGCGCTGGACGTAGTACCGCCCGACCAGCCCGCCCAGGCTGTGCCCGACCAGGTCCACCTGCTCCTGTCCGCTGCGCTCGCACAGCTCCTCGACGCGCCGTGCGAGGTGGCGGGCGGTGACGCGCAGGTCGCGGGTGAAGGGGGAGTAGTTGTACGTCTCCACCTGCCGCCGTCCGCCCGCGGCGAGCGTGCGGCGCAGCAGGACGAAGACGGACCGGTTGTCGGTGAACCCGTGCAGGAGCAGCGCGGGCGTCCGCCCGAGGTGTTTTCTCCCGGTCTCGGCGGGCTTCTCCTGGAGTATCCCGGTCGGGTAGAGGAGCAGGTGGCCGCCGAAGACCACCGCCTCGAGCACCCCGGCCCGCAGCGCGGCCCCGGACACGGGTACGGGTATGGACACCCCCATGGACGGCCCCCCTCAGCCTTGTGGGACAGCGCCTCTTGGGGATGCGGCCGGCCGCGCCACCGTGCCGTGCGGCTGTCGGTACGGTGGCGCGGCGCCCCCGGTGCGGCTCCCCTGGCGGTGAATCAACGCCGTCCCACGTGTGATTTCCCCCTCGTGGTTGACCGTGAAACGGGGGTGTGCGCGATGCTGTACTTAACGTTCGTTCACTCGGGAGGCAGTGCGATGGGTGTGACCGGTCCGATCCGTGTGGTGGTGGCCAAGCCGGGTCTCGACGGCCACGACCGCGGGGCCAAGGTGATCGCGCGTGCGCTGCGGGACGCCGGCATGGAGGTCATCTACACCGGCCTCCACCAGACCCCCGAGCAGATCGTGGACACCGCCATTCAGGAGGACGCCGACGCGATCGGCCTCTCGATCCTCTCCGGCGCCCACAACACGCTGTTCGCGCGCGTCCTCGAACTCCTCAAGGAGCGCGACGCGGAGGACATCAAGGTCTTCGGCGGCGGCATCATCCCGGACGACGACATCGCGCCCCTGAAGGAAAAGGGCGTGGCCGAGATCTTCACCCCGGGCGCAACGACGACGTCGATCGTGGACTGGGTCCGCGCCAACGTCCGTAGCGCGTAGCCGCCGGGCCACCGCTGCGCGGAGTCGATGCCGCGCAGCGGTACCCCGGGCAGGTCAGGGCCGCGGGGCCAGCTCCGCGAGCATCGTGGCGCGCAGGCGCAGCGTGGCGACCAGGCGTTGGAAGGCCTCGGCCCAGTACGCCGCCGCGCCCGGGGACGTGTCCGGCGGGCCGTCCGACGCCGTCGTCAGGGACTCCAGGTGGTCGGCCGCAGCGGGATCCAGGCAGCGTTCCGCCAGGCCCATCACCCCGCTGAAGCTCCACGGGTAGCTGCCCGCCTCCCGCGCGGCGTCCAGCGCGTCCACCACGGCCCGCCCCAGCGTCCCCGCCCACGGCACCACGCACACGCCGAGCAGCTGGAAGGCCTCCGAGAGGCCGTGGGCCCGTATGAACTCCGCGACCCACTGCGCCCGTTCCCCGTCGGGCAGGATCGACAGCAGCTTCGCCCGCTCCGCGAGCGACGCCGTGCCGGGGGCCGTCGCGGGCGGCGCCGAGGCCGCGCCGAGCAGGGCCTTCGACCAGTCCGGATCACGCTGGCGCACCGCCGCCCGGCACCACGCCGCGTGCAGCTCCTCCCGCCAGCTCTCGCCCCCGGCCACCGGCAGCGCCACGATCTCCGCCGGGCCGAGCCCGCCGAACCGCTCCCGCCAGCAGGACAGCGGCGCCGCCTCCACCAGTTGGCCCAGCCACCAGGCCCGCTCCCCGCGCCCGGCCGGCGGCCGTTCGACCACGCCGTCCCGGAGCATCCCCGCATCGCACTCGGCCGGCGGGGCAACCCCCTCCGGCCCCACGCAGGCCAGCGCGCGCTCCGCCATCCGCCCGGCCAGCGCGGACTGCGGCAGCGCGGACAGCAGCTCGGCGGCCGTCGCCCGGACGTTGCGGCTCCGGTCGCCCAGGGCCGCCTCCAGGAACGGCTCGTCCCCCGCCGTCAGTCCCACCCGCAGCGAGTCGAGGAACATCAGCCGGTCCTCGGCCCGTTCCGTGGCCCAAGTCGTCGACAGCAGCCGCGTCGCAGCTGCCGGCTCGTGCGCCCGTACCGCCCCCAGCAGGGCCACCCGCTCCGCGAACAGCCCCTCCTGCCACAGCCGTTCCACCCCGGCCCCGTCCTCGGGGGCGGGCAGTTCCCCCGCGCCGCCCGCCCCGCCGCGCAGGGCGAACCGCCAGTCCGGGTTCAGCCGGGCCAGCCACAGCCCCCGCGCCCCGGCCAGGGCCAGGGCCTGCGGGCGCAGATCCGTACGGGCCCGGGCCGCGTCCAGCAGGGCCGGCACCAGCGCGGCCGGCGCCCGGTAGCCGTGCCGCCCGGCGGCGGCCAGCCACTGCGGCAGCAGCTCCGTCAGATCCGGGGCGGCGCCGCGCCGCCCGCCGCCGCTGCCCGCGCCGCTCCGGCCGGCCAGCAGCTGGGCGAGCCGCCGCCGGGCCGGCTCCGGCGGGGCCGGGCGCGGATCCCGCGGCGCGGGATCCGGCCGCGGACCCGCCTCGGCGGGCCGCAGCCCGGCCCGGCGCCGTACGGTCTGCACGGCCGCCGCGTCGAGCAGCGCCGCCGGACTGCCTTGCCTCCGCCCGGTCCCCAACAGCGCGGCCCCGACCAGCTCCTCCCACTCCCCGTGACCCGCGTCCGCGGTCGTGCCCGTCGTCGTGGTGGTTGTCGTCGTTGTCGTCGTGGTTGTCGTCGTGCCCGTGGTCACCGTGGCCGTCACCGCGTCCCTCCCTCTCGTCGTGCAGTGCTCCGGTCCCGCCCCCTCCGCGGGACCGGAGCAGCTTTCGCGCCCCGTCCGCCGACCCTTCAGCTTGCGTGGTTGTCGTTCACAAAAGCCCCCCGGCTTCGTCGTTCGTGCACGCCGGCGCCCCCGCGCCAACGCTCCCTCCCCTACACCGCCCCCGGCGCCGTCACCCCAGGGCGACCGGTTCCGGGCAGCCCGGATGCCATGCCGTCAATGGAGTGAATCCGCGGTGTCCGCATTCGCCGAACACCGTGACCGGGCCGCCGCCCGAGAGCGCGGCCAGCTGCCACAGCCCGGACCGCGACCCGCCGCCGGCGAGCGCGACCGGCAGCGCGCAGTCGCCCTCCGCATCCGCCAGCTGCCAGCCCGATTCCCCCGGTATCGGGATCACCGGGCCCAGCACCACCGGCCACGAGTCGAGCCACGGGTCCTCCCGCAGCGCCGCCCCGTACGCCTCCAGTGCCGCCCCCGTACCGACCCCGGCCGGGACCCGGTCGCACGGCTCGGCCGCCGCGGACCTCTCCCCGAGATCCGCCCGCAGCCCCGCCGAACCGGGCCGGAAGCGAGCCTGCGCCTCCAGAACCAGCCCCACGGGCAGTGCCAGCCCCGGAGGCCGCCCGGGCGGACCGAAGTCCAGCACCAGGGCCGGGCGCCCGCTCCCCAGCCCGCGCAGCCAAGTCCGCCGGGTGGTGAGCCGGCCGTCCGGTGACACCGAGTCGTACTGGGCCAGCACCAGCCAGCGGTCCCGTACGACCTCCCCCTCCGCGGCGGTACCCGCAAGCCCCACCCTGCTCCGGACCGTCGCGGCGAGCGGCTCCGGCAGGCCTGCCAGCCCGAGCCAACCCCGGTTCAGCAGGTGCAGCAGCGCGCCCTCCTCCAGCATCCGGGCGGGCCATCCGGGTCCGCAACTGGGTATCGTCCCCAACTCCCGCACCCGCGCGGCCAGTCCGGGAGCCTGGGCGTCGACCATCCGGGCGGCCGTCTCCTCCCAGGGCGCGTACCCCGCCTGCTGCTGGCCGGCCAGGCCCCCGCGCAGCACGTCCTCGAGCCGCTGCTCCAGTTCGCCGACGCCCGCACTGATCCGGGCCGCCCTCCGTTCGGCCCGGCGCCTCGCCGCCTCCTCGTCCACCGGTCCGCCCGCCGCGGCCGCGGGGCGCCCGGCCTTCGCCGCCCGCTCCGCCAGCCACCCGGCGGCCCAGTCCGGAGCCTCACCGGGCTCGCCGAACCCCTCCGCCGCCCAGAGCAGCAGGAGCCCGAGCGCGTGCTTGCACGGGAACTTCCGGCTCGGGCACGAGCACGTGTACGCCGGGCCCCTCAGGTCCACGACCGTCCGGTACGGCGTACTGCCGCTGCCCTTGCACAACCCCCACACAGAAGCGGAAGCGGAATCTCCGGTATGCGACCACGAGCCCGCCCCGCCCAGCTTGGCCCCCGCCTTTCGTGACGCATCGTCAGGAGCCAGGGCCAGTACCTGTTCCGCCGTCCAGCGGACCGCCTGCTCAGTCATGTGTCCCACCGTAGAGACCCCCACTGACAATTGCCCTGACCTGCAACAACGGTGTGAGCAAAGGGCGTTGTCAGTGGCGTGGTGCACGGTTGTTCCAGCAGTCGGGAACGGCTGCCGAGCATTGGAGGGGGACCATGACCATGCCCGAGAACGACAAGGGCGCCGAGGCGCTGCGGCCGCACGCCGAAGACGCCTTCGCGGACGAACTGAAAGCCCTCGCGGCCGCCGACGACCGGCCCCGCCCGACGCGCTGGAAGCTCTCCCCGTGGGCCGTCGCGACCTACCTCCTGGGCGGCACCCTGGAGGACGGCACGGTCATCACGCCCAAGTACGTCGGCCCGCGCCGCATCGTCGAGGTCGCCGTCACCACCCTCGCCACCGACCGCGCCCTGCTCCTGCTCGGCGTCCCCGGCACCGCCAAGACGTGGGTGTCCGAGCACCTGGCCGCCGCCGTGAGCGGGGACTCCACCCTCCTCGTCCAGGGCACCGCCGGCACCCCCGAGGAGGCGATCCGGTACGGCTGGAACTACGCCCGCCTCCTCGCCCACGGGCCCAGCCGCGAAGCCCTGGTACCGAGCCCCGTCATGCGGGCCATGGCCGAGGGCATGACCGCCCGCGTCGAGGAGCTCACCCGTATCCCGGCCGACGTCCAGGACACCCTGATCACCGTCCTGTCCGAGAAGACGCTCCCCGTACCGGAGCTCGGCCAGGAGGTGCAGGCCGTGCGCGGCTTCAACCTCATCGCCACCGCCAACGACCGCGACCGCGGGGTCAACGAGCTCTCCAGCGCGCTGCGCCGCCGCTTCAACACCGTCGTGCTGCCGCTGCCCGCCACCGCCGAAGCCGAGGTCGACATCGTCGCCCGCCGCGTCGACCAGATGGGCCGCGCCCTCGACCTGCCGGCCGTGCCCGAGGGCCTGGAGGAGATCCGCCGCGTCGTCACCGTCTTCCGCGAGCTGCGCGACGGGGTCACCGGCGACGGCCGTACGAAGGTGAAGTCGCCGAGCGGCACCCTGTCCACCGCCGAGGCCATATCGGTCGTCACCGGCGGCCTGGCCCTGGCCGCCCACTTCGGGGACGGCGTCCTGCGCCCGTCCGACGTGGCCGCCGGGATCCTCGGCGCGGTGGTCCGGGACCCGGCCGCCGACAAGATCGTCTGGCAGGAGTACCTCGAGGCCGTGGTGCGCGAGCGGGACGGCTGGAAGGACTTCTACCGCGCCTGCCGCGAGGTGACGGCATGAGCGGTACGAGCGGCCCGGCCGCCGGGCGGCGGGGGCCGCTGCTGCTGGGCGTACGGCACCACGGGCCCGGCTCGGCCCGCGCGGTGCGGGCCGCCCTCGACGCGGCCCGCCCGGCGGCCGTGCTGATCGAGGGTCCGCCGGAGGGGGACGCGCTGCTGCCGCTGGCCGCCGACCCGGGGATGCGGCCGCCCGTCGCCCTGTTCGCGCACGCCGCCGACGATCCGGGCAGGGCGGCGTTCTGGCCGCTGGCCGCGTTCTCGCCGGAGTGGGTCGCCATCCGCTGGGCGCAGCAGCAGGAGGTGCCGGTTGCGGTCCGGTTCATCGACCTCCCGGCGGCGCACACGCTGGCCGCGCAGCCCGGCACCGACCCGGAAGAGGCCGGGTCCGTACGGCCGGACCCGCTCGCGGTGCTGGCCGAGACCGCCGGGTACGACGACCCGGAGCGCTGGTGGGAGGACGTGGTCGAGCACCGCGGCGCCGTCCGGGAGGACCCTCTCGCCGCGTTCGAGGCGCTCGGGGAGGCGATGGGGGCGCTGCGCGAGGCGTACGGGGACGGCGGCCACACCCGGGACCTGGTGCGCGAGGCGTACATGCGGCAGCGGATGCGGGCCGCCCGCCGGGAGTTCGGGGATGCGTACGCCGTGGTGTGCGGGGCCTGGCACGTACCGGCGCTGCGCGCGAAGACCACGGCCGCCGCGGACAAGGCGCTGCTCACCGGGCTCCCCAAGGCCAAGGTGGAGACCACCTGGGTGCCCTGGACCCACCGGCGGCTCGCCCGGGCCGGCGGGTACGGCGCGGGCATCACCTCGCCCGGCTGGTACGCGCACCTCTTCGCGGCCCGGGACCGGCCGGTGGAGCGGTGGCTGACCAAGGTCGCCGGGCTGCTGCGGGAGGAGGACCGGCAGGTCTCCCCGGCGCACGTCATCGAGGCGGTCCGGCTGGCGGGGACGCTGGCCGCGGTGCGCGGGCGGCCGGCGGCCGGGCTGACGGAGACCCTCGAGGCGGTGCGGGCCGTGATGTGCGACGGCTCCGACATACCGCTCGCGCTCGTCGAGGACCGCCTGGTCGTCGGCGACGTGCTCGGCGAGGTCCCGGACGGAGCGCCCGTCGTCCCGCTGCAGCGGGACCTGACCCGGAAGCAGCGCTCGCTGCGGCTCAGGGCCGAGGCGCAGGAGCGCGAGCTGGAGCTCGACCTGCGCAAGGACACCGACGCGGCCAAGTCCCTGCTGCTGCACCGGCTGCGGCTGCTCGGCATCGACTGGGGCACACCGGCCGCCTCGCGGGGGAGCACGGGGACGTTCCGCGAGACGTGGCGGCTGCGCTGGGAGCCGGAGCTGTCGGTGCGGGTCGCCGAGGCCGGGATCTGGGGCACCACCGTCGTGGCGGCCGCCACCGCCAAGGCCGAGGCGGATGCGGCCGGGGCGGCGGAGCTCGGCGAGGTCACGGCGCTGGCAGAGCGGTGCCTGCTGGCCGGGCTGTCCGGGGCACTGCCCGCCGTCCTGCGGGCCCTCGCGGACCGGGCCGCACTGGACACCGACGTGGCACGGCTCGCCAAGGCCCTGCCGGCGCTGGCCCGTTCGCTGCGGTACGGGGACGTACGGGGGACGGACGCCTCGGCGCTGCGGACGGTCGCGGGAGGGCTCGCCGAGCGGATATGCGTGGCGCTGCCGCCCGCGTGCGCGGCGGGTCTGGACGCCGACGCGGCGGCGGAACTGCGGGGCCATGTGGACGCGGTCCACGGCGCGATCGGGCTCCTGGAGGAGGACGGCCTGCGGGAGCGGTGGTCGGCGGTGCTGCGGGCGCTGGCCGGGCGGGACACGGTGGCGGGGGTGATCCGCGGGCGGGCGGCCAGGCTGCTCCTGGACGACGGGCGGCTTCCGGCGCAGGAGACGGCGCGGCTGATGGGGCTCGCGCTGTCCCCGGCGGCGTCGCCGGCGGACGCGGCGGGCTGGATCGACGGCTTCGCGGGCGGAGGCTCGGGCGGGGGCACGCTGCTGGTCCACGACGCGCGGCTGCTGGGGCTGATCGACGCGTGGCTGACCGGCGTGCCGGAGCGGGCCTTCACCGATGTGCTGCCGCTCCTGCGGAGGACGTTCGGGGCGTACGAGGCGGGTGTGAAGCGGAGCCTGGGCGAGCTGGTCCGCCGCGGCCCGTCGGCGCAGCCCGCGCCGACCCGGGCCCCCGAGGGCTTCGCCCCCACCCTGGACCCCGCCCGCGCGGACGCGGTCCTCCCCGTCCTCGGCCTCCTGCTCGCCCCGCCGTGACCACCGGCGCCGCGCGGGGCTCCGGATCCGGGCAGAGCCCGGGGGCGGGACGGGGGCGGGCGGGAAGGGGCCGCGCAGCGGTGGGGCCACACGAGCGGCACGGGTGGGTACGGGCGCCCGGATGCGTCCGAGGCGGACATGGACACGCGGCGTCGGCACGGGCCGGCGGCCGGGACGAGGACAGGGGGACGGGCAGATGAGCGGTACGGGGATCCCGGCAGGGGGCGAAGCCGCCGCGGAGGCGCGCCTGCGGAGGTGGCGGATGGTGCTCGGGGGCGACGGGGACGGGACCGGGTGCGTGTTGAGCGGGCGGGACGTCGGCATGGATGCCGCGCTCTCGGAGCTGTACGGCGCGGGCGGGGCCCCGAAGGGCGGCGGGCAGCGCAGCGGGGGGCTCGGGGGGTCCGCGCCCCACGTGGCCCGCTGGCTCGGGGACATCCGTACGTACTTCCCCGGCTCCGTCGTCCAGATCATGCAGCGGGACGCCATCGAGCGGCTCGGCCTGTCCGCCCTCCTCCTGGAGCCCGAGATGCTGGAGGCCGTCGAGCCCGACGTCCATCTCGTGGGAACGCTGCTCTCCCTCAACAAGGCCATGCCCGAGACGACCCGGGAGACGGCCCGCGCCGTCGTCCGCAAGGTGGTCGAGCAGCTGGAGGAGCGGCTCGCCTCCCGCACCCGCGCCACCCTCACCGGCGCCCTCGACCGCTCCGCCCGCACCCGCCGCCCCCGGCACGCGGACATCGACTGGGAGCGGACCATCCGGGCGAATCTGAAGAACTACCTGCCGGAGTACGAGACCGTCGTCCCCGAGCGGCTCGTCGGGTACGGGCGCGCCGCCCGGGCGGTGAAGAAGGAGGTGGTCCTCTGCATCGACCAGTCCGGATCGATGGCCGCCTCCGTCGTCTACGCCTCCGTCTTCGGCGCGGTGCTCGCCTCGATGCGTGCGATCGCGACCCGGCTCGTCGTCTTCGACACCGCCGTCGTGGACCTGACGGATCAGCTCGACGATCCGGTCGACGTCCTGTTCGGCACGCAGCTCGGCGGCGGCACCGACATCAACCGCGCCCTCGCCTACTGCCAGTCGAAGATCACCCGCCCTGCCGATACCGTCGTGGTCCTGATCAGTGATCTCTACGAGGGCGGCATACGCAACGAGATGCTGGGCCGCGTCGCGGCGATGAAGGCCTCGGGAGTCGAGTTCGTGACCCTCCTGGCCCTGTCCGACGAGGGAGCCCCCGCCTACGACCGCGAGCACGCCGCGGCCCTTGCGGCACTGGGCGCCCCGGCCTTCGCCTGCACCCCCGACCTGTTCCCGGAGGTCATGGCCGCGGCCCTGGAGAAGCGCCCCCTGCCCGTCCCGTGACCCGCCCGCTGACCCGCCCGCTGATCTGTCCCGTGCCCCGCCCCCCGCCCGTCCCCGAACCCGCCTCCGGACCGTCCCCGATGGGCGCCGCCGGGCCTGGCGGATCACACGAATTTCCAGTTCAACCGTGAGGTGTTCTGTGACAGGTATCACCGCTCAGGTGTGATCTGCGATTTAGGGACCCAGGTCCCACGGGGATAACCTGCGGGACGGACATGCCGCGTCCACGGTCACCGTGTGCGCCTCCCTAGTGACAGCGCCGTCACGTTGCCCTCCGCGGCACGCCCACGCAGACAACCGCGAATCACTGCGAATCTTTGAAGACAAGGGACGGACGCGCGTGGACCTGTTCGAGTACCAGGCGAGGGACCTCTTCGCCAAGCACGGTGTACCGGTGCTGGCCGGTGAAGTCATCGACACGCCTGAGGCGGCTCGCGAGGCCACCGAGCGGCTGGGCGGCAAGTCGGTCGTCAAGGCGCAGGTGAAGGTCGGCGGCCGTGGCAAGGCCGGCGGCGTCAAGCTCGCCGCCACCCCGGACGAGGCCGTCGCCCGTGCGACGGACATCCTGGGCATGGACATCAAGGGCCACACGGTCCACAAGGTGATGATCGCCGAGACCGCTCCCGAGATCCTCGAGGAGTACTACGTCTCGTACCTGCTGGACCGCACCAACCGCACCTTCCTGGCCATGGCCTCGGTCGCGGGCGGCATGGACATCGAGCAGGTCGCCGAGGAGACCCCGGAGAAGCTCGCCAAGGTCCCGGTGAACGCCAACGAGGGCGTGACCATCGAGAAGGCCCGCGAGATCGTCGCGCTGGCGCAGTTCCCGGCCGAGGTCGCCGAGAAGGTCGCCGAGGTCCTCGTGACCCTGTGGGCGACCTTCATCGCCGAGGACGCGCTCCTCGTCGAGGTCAACCCGCTCGCGAAGGTCGCCTCCGGCGACGTCATCGCCCTCGACGGCAAGGTCTCGCTCGACGAGAACGCCGAGTTCCGCCAGCCGGGCCACGAGGAGTTCGTGGACCACGCGGCCGCGAACCCGCTCGAGGCCGCCGCCAAGGCGAAGAACCTCAACTACGTGAAGCTCGACGGCGAGGTCGGCATCATCGGCAACGGCGCGGGTCTCGTCATGAGCACCCTCGACGTCGTCGCGTACGCCGGTGAGAACCACGGCGGCGTCAAGCCCGCCAACTTCCTGGACATCGGCGGTGGCGCCTCCGCCGCCGTCATGGCCAACGGTCTCGAGATCATCCTCGGCGACCCGGACGTCAAGTCCGTCTTCGTCAACGTCTTCGGTGGCATCACCGCCTGCGACGAGGTCGCCAACGGCATCGTCCAGGCGCTGGCCCTGCTGGAGGAGAAGGGCGAGGCGGTCACCAAGCCGCTCGTCGTCCGTCTCGACGGCAACAACGCCGAGCTGGGTCGCAAGATCCTCTCGGACGCCAACCACCCGCTGGTGCAGCGCGTGGACACCATGGACGGCGCGGCCGACAAGGCCGCCGAGCTCGCGGCTGCGAAGTAAGGGCAGAGGTCACAGACTCACATGGCTATCTTCCTCAACAAGGACAGCAAGGTCATCGTCCAGGGCATGACCGGTGCCACGGGCATGAAGCACACCAAGCTGATGCTGGCTGACGGCACCAACATCGTCGGTGGCGTGAACCCGCGCAAGGCCGGCACGACCGTCGACTTCGACGGCACCGAGGTCCCGGTCTTCGGCTCCGTCGCCGAGGCGATGGAGAAGACGGGCGCCAACGTCTCCGTCCTCTTCGTCCCGCCGGCCTTCGCCAAGGCCGCCGTCGTCGAGGCCATCGACGCCGAGATCCCGCTGGCCGTCGTCATCACCGAGGGCATCGCGGTGCACGACTCCGCCGCCTTCTGGGCGTACGCGACCGCCAAGGGCAACAAGACCCGCATCATCGGCCCGAACTGCCCGGGTCTGATCACCCCCGGCCAGTCCAACGCCGGCATCATCCCGGGCGACATCACCAAGCCCGGCAAGATCGGTCTCGTGTCCAAGTCCGGCACGCTGACCTACCAGATGATGTACGAGCTCCGTGACATCGGCTTCACCTCCGCCGTCGGCATCGGTGGCGACCCGGTCATCGGCACCACGCACATCGACGCCCTGGAGGCCTTCGAGGCCGACCCGGAGACCGAGCTGATCGTCATGATCGGCGAGATCGGCGGCGACGCCGAGGAGCGTGCGGCGGACTTCATCGCGAAGAACGTCACCAAGCCGGTCGTCGGCTACGTCGCGGGCTTCACCGCCCCCGAGGGCAAGACCATGGGCCACGCCGGCGCCATCGTCTCCGGCTCCTCCGGCACCGCGCAGGCCAAGAAGGAGGCCCTCGAGGCCGCCGGCGTCAAGGTCGGCAAGACGCCGACCGAGACGGCGAAGCTCGCGCGCGAGATCCTGAACGCCGCGCAGTAACACCTGCCGCTGCGTACGCGCGTACGGCTGTACGGGCGTGGCCCGCATCCCGAACGGGGTGCGGGCCACGCCCGTTTCCGCCCGGGTTCACTCCAGGCCGGGAGCGAGCCGCTCGGGCCTGTGCGCCGGGTGCGCGCGCAGTCTTTCGCGCAGCTGCCGGGTTTCGTCGGTGAGCCGCTGGGGGCCGCTGAGCGGGGGCACCCCGGAGACGCTCGCGCCGGGCGCGATCGGGGGCTCGTACTGCCGGGGCGCGGTCACGGTGGTGTACGCGGTCGCGGCGGCGATCACGGCGCTCAGGCCGAGGACCGCGCGGGTCCAGCGCCTGACGCGGTACTCGGCGGCGACGCGTACGACGGCTGCGGCGCGGGGTTCCAGCCGGACGGCCGGCTTGACCGCGCCGAGCCGCTCGCGCAGCAGCGCGGACTGCTTCTCGGGCGGCGCGGCGGCCAGTTCCGGGATCCGGTCGGCGAGGGCGGCGTGCGCGTGCAGGAGCCGGCTGCCGGCGGTGGGGGTGCTGGCCTCGGTCTCGGCCGCGGTGTCGGGGAGGTCGAGGCCGACGCCGTCGTAGAGCAGGACGGTGCGGCGGTGGGCCGGCGGGAGCGCCAGCATGGCGTCCATCAGGATGCGGTCGGCGGGGGCGGCCGGGGCCTTGTCGGGGTGCTTGTGGGCTCGGCGGAACCGGTGCCAGGGGGAGAGGGCGTACTCGTACGCGGCGGCGCGCACCCAGCCGACGGGATCGGGATCGGTGGCCACCTCGGGCCACCGCGCCCAGGCGAGCTGGAACGCCCGCTCGACGGCTTCCTGGGAGAGGCGGCGGCGGCCGGTGAGCAGGTACGCCTGCCGGGTGAGGGCGGGCGCGGCGTACTCGTACAGCGCATCGAACACCTCCCTGGGTCCCAACGGCCCGGCCGCCGCCCCGCCGTCCGGATCCTCCGGAACCTCCGGGTCCCCCTCGGCCGGGGCGGCGTCGGGCGCAGCCCCGTCCGGCGCCTGTCCCGACCCCTCGGATTGCGGCGTGGCGGGCGACGGCCCGGGCTGCTCGGCGGCTTCGTCCGCAGCGGGCGGGTGTCCCTCCGGCCCCCCGGGGTGCGGTGCGACGGCCCCTTCGGGCGCACGCCCGTGCCCCTCCGGGGCGGCGGGGTCCTGTCCCGGCCCCTCCGGGTGGGATGTGGCGGGCGGCTGCCCGGGCTGCTCCGTGGCAGTGGCCCGGATCTGCCCGGACCCCTCCGGGTGGGGGGAGTCCTCGGGGGCGGTTCCCGCCGGGGGGTGGGGCGGGTCCTGCCCGGGCGCGGGCGCGGGCGCGGGTGCGTGGGCGTCGGGCTGCGGGGGGCGGCCGGCCGGGCCGGGAGCGGCCCGGCCGGGCGTGCCGATCCCGCGGGCGGTGGCCTTGACGTTGACCCTGTCCGCATGGCGGGGCATGGCCCCGGGGGGCCTGGCCGCCCGCTTGGCCGCGACCGGCGGCCGGGTCAGCGGCCCGTGCCCGCCCGTGCCGAAGGGCCGGATGCCGCCCGCGGTCCGCAACGGAGTCGCTTCGGGTTCGGCCGCGCCGGTGCTCTGCGCGTCCGCGTCCGTGTCCGTGTCCGCGTGGCCGTCGGCCGATGACGTGCCGTCACGCGCCGCCGCGCCCGATGCGGGGGCGACCGCGTCGGGTTCGCCCGCAGCCGTGTCCTGCGACCCGGGCACGGAGGCTCGGGTGCCCGCCGGGGCCGCGGGGTGGAGGGCCGTCAGGAAGCCCGCGTACGCCTCGCGTTTGCGGCCCCGTGGGTCCGTGCGGCCCGTCTCCCAGGAGCGGACCGTGCTGACCGTGACGCCCACCGCCGTCGCGACGTCCTCGTACGTCAGGCCCGCCGCCTCGCGCAGTCTGCGGCGTTCCCTGGGCGAGGGGAGCCCCGGCTCCTCGACGCTCTCTGTCATGCCACACTCCCCGTGACCTGCCGGCAGCCCTGGGCGTAAAAGTACATAAACGTATATTGAGCGACACCACGGACATTCGCCTGTTACCCGCCCATAGCGCGTGTCGTTGGCACCATGGCGGGGTGACCCAAGTGACCGAACGCGGCACCCCGTTGCCGACGGCGCCGCCGCCCGCCCCGAGGGCCGCCGGACGGCGCCGTTCGCCGGCCGCCGCGGCCTGTGTGCTCGGCGGGGCCGTGGCCGCCGGGCTGGGGCTCGGCTTCCTCGCCGTGCTCGTCATCGTGCTGTGGATCAGCTCCCCCTACCCCGACAGCGGCCCCGGCGGCGCCCTGCACCTGGCCGCCGGGCTCTGGCTGCTCGCCCACGGGACCGAGCTCGTCCGGTACGAGACCCTCTCCGGGGTCCCGGCCCCCGTCGGGGTGACCCCGCTGCTGCTCGTCGCGCTGCCCGCCCTGCTCATGCGCCGCGCCGCCCGCCTCGGCAGCGCCTCGGGCGACGGCAGCGACGGGGACGAGGTCCTGCCCGCCAGCGCCGTCTTCTCTGCCGTGACCTGCGGATACCTCTCGGTCGGATCGCTGGCCACCGTCTACGCGGCCGGCGGCCCCATGCCCGCCGACCCGCTCAGCGCCGCCTGGCACGTCCCGCTGGTCGCCGTGCTCGCCGCCGCCGGCGGGGTGTGGGCGGCCAAGGGGCGTCCGGTCGGGCCGCTGCCCGAATGGGTGCCGGGGGGCGTGCGCAGGGCCGTTGCGCGCCCCCGCTACGCCCTCGCGCTGCGGGCCGGAGCCGCCGGTGCCCTCGTCCTCCTGGGCGGTGGCGCGCTGCTCGTCGGGGCCTCGCTCGCCTGGCACGCCGCGGAGGTCCAGGGGTCCTTCCTGGCGCTGACCGGGGTCTGGTCCGGCCGCTTCGCGGTCCTGCTCCTCGCCCTCGCGCTGCTCCCGAACGCCGTGGTGTGGGGTGCGGCCTACGCCCTCGGGCCCGGCTTCGCCCTCGGCACCGGCGCGACCGCGACCCCGCTCGGCTTCGCGGGAGCGCCCGCGCTGCCGAGGTTCCCGCTGCTGGCGGCGCTGCCGCCGGAGGGGCCCGGGACGCTGCTGACCTGTGCGACCGCCGGGGTGCCGCTGCTGGCCGGGCTGGCGGTCGGGTGGTTCGCGGTACGCCGGGCGCGTGAAGTCTCCTACAGGGAGACCGCTCTGACGGCGGCTCTGGGCGCGCTCGTGTGCGCGCTGGTGCTGGCCGGGCTCGCGGCGGCCTCGTCGGGGCCGCTCGGCTCGCGGGGGCTGGCGAGCTTCGGCCCGGTGTGGTGGGCGACCGGCGCTGCGGCCCTGGCGTGGACGCTGCTCCCGGCGGTGCCGGTGGCGGTGGCCGTGCACTCCTGGCGGACCCGGCCCGCCCGGCAGGCGGACGCGATCGCCATGGAGGGGGAGGACGAGTGGCACGACAGCGGCGTGCGGGAGCTGCGCTGGGAGGCGCTGCGGCGTGCCGCGGGCGCCCTGATCCCCGACCTGGCCCAGGACGCGCCGCCGGCCCGCGCCGAGCCGGGGCCGGCCGGGCCGGTGCCGAATGAACAGGTGCCGAACGAACAGGTGCCGACTCAACCGGGGCCGGCCGCACCCGTCAAACCGTCGCGCCGGTTCACCGTCGTGACGGGACTTCACCTGGACCTGACGCCGGCTCCGCTCCCGGCGGAGCAGGCCCCGCCACGGGAACCCGGGCCGTCCGGGCCGCTCGTACCGCCCGTGGCCGGCGCCCGGGTGCTGGCCCGGCGCAAGCCCCCCGCCTGAGCCGGCGCGACCGCCGGCGAGGGCCGCTGCCGGACGCTACTGCTGGACCTTGAGGATCTTGCCCAGCACGTTGTCCGGCAGCAGCGTGTTGCACTGCAGCTCCGCCGACTTCGTGAGGGCGTCCTCGCGGCAGACGTAGAAGTCCTTGTACGCCAGCTGCAATCCGTACGAGCTCAGGGCCAGCAGGATCGCCAGCGAGGCCGTGACCAGCCCGCCGATCGCCGCCGTCTTCTGGGGGCGGGCCGCCGGCCCGAGGGCCGCCAGGCCCCCCTGGGCGGCAGGGCCCGCCACGGCGTCGCCCCTCGCGTCCGACGGGGATACGGCCGCGGGCTTCCCGCGCAGCCCGCTGATGCCCCAGTACATGGCGAGCGCGCCCAGCAGCAGCCCTACCGACGGGATCCCGAAGATCCCGAAGAAGAAGCCCCACATGCCGGCCAGCAGCGCGTACCGGGCGCGCCGCTGCACCGGGTCCGTCGGGTCCCAGCGCACGGGCCCGCCCGGGCCGGTGCCGGGGTCCTCACCGGGGCGGCCGCCACTGCCGTCGCCACCGCTGCGCGGCTGCCACGGCTGGTCGGGCCGCCCTTCCGGGGGAGCCGCGAAGGGGTTGTCGTCGGTGGAGGAGTCGGGCTGGCGGCGATCCGGCATCGAGTGCGTTTCTTCCCCTGTGTCGTGGCCGTATGCGGCTTGTACGCCAGACGCTACCGCCCGCCCGTCCCCCCGTCCCTCGGGGGCTGTCCGGTGTGCCGGTATCGTTGCAGGCGGTCGGCGGCTTCGTAGGGTCCCCCGTATTTCGGGATACCGAAGTTTTGTCTGATCACACAAGATGTATGGAAGCATTCCCGCAGAAAGGGCCTCCCATGGCCGCCTCCCGCCTGGTCGTGCTGGTCTCCGGTTCCGGCACCAACCTCCAGGCCCTGCTCGACGCCATCGACGCCCACCCGGGCGGATCCGAGGGCTTCGGCGCCGAAGTCGTCGCCGTGGGGGCCGACCGCGAGAACATCGTCGGCCTGGAGCGGGCCGAGAAGGCGGGGATCCCCACCTTCGTGTGCCCGGTCAAGGCGTACGGGAGCCGTGAGGAGTGGGACGCCGCCCTCACCGGGGCGACCGCCGCCCACGCGCCGGACCTCGTCGTGTCCGCCGGGTTCATGAAGATCGTGGGCGCGTCGTTCATCGGCCGCTTCGGCGGCCGCTTCATCAACACGCACCCCGCCCTCCTCCCGGCCTTCCCCGGCGCCCACGGCGTACGGGACGCCCTCGCCTACGGCGCGAAGGTCACCGGCTGCACGGTCCACTTCGTGGACGCCGGCGTGGACACCGGTCCGATCATCGCCCAGGGTGTGGTCGAGGTCCGGGACGAGGACGACGAAGCCGCTCTGCACGAGCGCATCAAGGAAGTCGAGCGCCAGCTGCTCGTCGACGTCGTGGGGCGCCTGGCCCGGCACGGCTACCGCATTGAGGGACGAAAGGTAACAATCCAGTGACCGCCGTAGAGAGCAGCACCACCTCGTCGAGCTCGTCGAAGCGACCGATCCGGCGCGCGCTCGTCAGTGTCTACGACAAGACGGGACTGGAGGAGCTGGCCCGCGGCCTGCACGAGGCGGGCGTCGCGCTCGTCTCCACCGGCTCCACCGCCTCCAAGATCGCCGCGGCCGGGGTGCCCGTCACCAAGGTCGAGGAGCTCACCGGCTTCCCCGAGTGCCTGGACGGCCGGGTCAAGACCCTGCACCCGCGCGTGCACGCCGGCATCCTCGCCGACCTGCGCCTGGAGGACCACCAGCGCCAGCTCGCCGAGCTCGGCATCGAGCCCTTCGACCTGGTGATCGTCAACCTCTACCCGTTCCGGGAGACCGTCGCCTCGGGCGCCACCCCCGACGAGTGCGTCGAGCAGATCGACATCGGCGGCCCGTCGATGGTCCGCGCCGCCGCCAAGAACCACCCCTCGGTCGCCGTGGTCACCAGCCCCGCCCGGTACGCCGACGTCCTCGCCGCGGCCCAGGGCGGCGGCTTCGACCTCACCGCGCGCAAGCGGCTGGCGGCCGAGGCCTTCCAGCACACCGCCGCGTACGACGTCGCCGTGGCCTCCTGGTTCACGAATGCGTACGCCCCGGAGCCGGAGGCCGTGCTGCCCGAGTTCCTGGCCGGTGCGTGGGACCGCAAGTCCACCCTCCGCTACGGCGAGAACCCGCACCAGGCCGCCGCGCTGTACACGGACGGCCAGCCGGGCGGGCTCGCCAACGCCGAGCAGCTGCACGGCAAGGAGATGTCCTTCAACAACTACGTGGACACCGAGGCCGCCCGCCGCGCCGCGTACGACCACGACGAGCCCTGCGTCGCGATCATCAAGCACGCCAACCCGTGCGGCATCGCCGTGGACCAGGACGTGGCCGCCGCGCACCGCAAGGCGCACGCCTGCGACCCGCTGTCGGCCTTCGGCGGCGTCATCGCGGTCAACCGCCCCGTGACCGTCGAGCTCGCCGAGCAGGTCGCGGAGATCTTCACCGAGGTCATCGCCGCCCCGGCGTACGAGGACGGCGCGGTCGAGATCCTGGCCAAGAAGAAGAACATCCGCGTCCTCAAGGTCGACGGCACCCCGCACCAGCCCGGTGACCTGAAGCCGATCTCCGGCGGCGCGCTGCTCCAGCAGAGCGACCTCTTCCAGGCCGAGGGCGACGACCCGGCCAACTGGACCCTCGCCACCGGCGACGCCCTCTCCCCGGAGGAGCTCGCCGAGCTCGCCTTCGCGTGGAAGGCCTGCCGGGCCGTCAAGTCCAACGCGATCCTGCTCGCCAAGGACGGCGCCTCGGTCGGCGTCGGCATGGGCCAGGTCAACCGCGTCGACTCGGCGAAGCTCGCCGTCGAGCGGGCGGGCGCCGAGCGCGCGCAGGGCTCGTACGCGGCCTCCGACGCCTTCTTCCCCTTCCCGGACGGGCTGGAGATCCTGACCGCCGCGGGCATCAAGGCCGTGGTCCAGCCGGGCGGTTCGGTCCGTGACGAGCAGGTCGTCGAGGCCGCGAAGGCGGCCGGCGTGACCATGTACTTCACCGGCACCCGGCACTTCTTCCACTGAGCACCGGTGACCGGTCACCGGTCACCGGTCACCGAGTACGGCGAAGGCCGCCATCCGCAGCAGTGCGGGTGGCGGCCTTCGCCGTACGGACCGGGCCTTGCCGGCTCCTGCGGCCTAGTACTCCGGGCGCCGGAAGTACGCGCCGGCGGCCGAGTTGGCCAGGCCGACGAGGACCCAGAGGGCCAGCCCGAACTCGACCAGGCCCACGAGCAGCGAGAACACGACGGCGCCCGCGGCCGCGTCGCTGCTGAGCGCCACGAAGTTGGCCAGCACGCCGATCCCGGAGAAGAGGGTCATCAGCGAGCCGTAGATGATGCCGGAGACCCGGACACCGCCGCGGCCCTTGCCCAGCTTGGCGGCGGTCAGGATCGGCCACAGCGACAGGGCCAGGGCGAAGATGCCGATGCCGACGATCACGCCGCCCGCGAGCGTGCCCGCGTCGCTCGCCGAGGAGCTGTAGCCCGAGGAGCTGGAGGAGTCCGAGAATATCGAGGCGAACAGCGCTCCGCCGATGAGGGCGGCGATCCCGCCCAGGGCCTGGAGACCACCGACGATGAACAGGATGACGCGGGCGGCCTTCACCCCGCCGGGCATCGGCATCTGGGCGCCGGGGAATCCGCCGGGGCCGGCCGGGTACGCCTGGTTCGGGTAGCCCATCGGTGCCTGCTGCGGGTAGGCGTAGCCGCCCTGCGGCGGGACGCTCTGCGGGGCCTGCTGCGGGTAGCCGTAGCCGGGCTGCCCCTGCGGGGCCGGCTGCTGCTGCCCGTACGGGTTGTTCGGGTCGCCGAAGCTCATCTTGGGGTGTTCCTCCGTGGAAGTGCGGGGACGCACGGCACGCACGGAGGAATCACTGCGATGTGCGGTCCGCCCCCCGGCACTGCCCGCGGCACTCATTGCCGTCATCGTGGTCCGATCGGGCCGGAGTTGTCCAGCCGCGGCGCGACCGGCCCGTCACTTGTTGTGCAAGTGCAATGAATGGTTCAAGCCTGTGACGAACGCGCGGCGACCCCCACGACTGGTACCGGGGCCGTCCCATCCGGGAGGATGGGACCATGACCGCCCAGATTCTCGATGGCAAGGCCACCGCCGCCGCGATCAAGTCCGAACTGACCGCCCGCGTGGCGGCTCTCAAGGCCCGGGGCATCACCCCCGGCCTCGGCACCCTGCTGGTCGGCGACGACCCGGGCAGCCGCTGGTACGTCAACGGCAAGCACAAGGACTGCGCGGAGGTCGGCATCGCGTCCATCCAGCGCGAACTTCCCGCGACGGCCTCCCAGGAGGACATCGAGGCGGTCGTTCGGGAACTCAACGCGAACCCGGAGTGCACCGGCTACATCGTCCAACTCCCGCTCCCCAAGGGCATCGACACCAACCGTGTCCTGGAGCTGATGGACCCGGCCAAGGACGCCGACGGCCTGCACCCGATGTCGCTCGGCCGGCTGGTGCTGAACGAGCCGGGCCCGCTGCCCTGCACCCCGTACGGGATCGTCCAGCTGCTGCGCCACCACGGTGTCGAGATCAACGGCGCGCACGTGGTGCTCCTCGGCCGCGGCATCACCGTGGGGCGCTCCATGGGCCTGCTGCTGACCCGCAAGTCGGAGAACGCCACCGTGACCCTGTGCCACACCGGCACCCGCGACCTGCCCGCCCAGCTGCGCCAGGCGGACATCATCGTCGCGGCGGCCGGCGTCCCGCACCTGGTCAAGCCGCAGGACGTGAAGCCCGGCGCGGCCGTCCTGGACGTGGGCGTCAGCCGCGACGAGCACGGCAAGATCGTCGGCGACGTGCACCCGGGCGTCGCCGAGGTGGCCGGCTGGATCTCCCCGAACCCGGGCGGAGTCGGCCCGATGACCCGCGCGCAGCTGCTCGTGAACGTCGTCGAGGCGGCGGAACGGACGTCGACCAGTGCAGGCTGAGCACGAAGCGGAAGCCGGGCCCGGTCCCGGTGCCGACGCGGGGACCGAGGCGGCCGCCACGCCCGGCCCCGGCCCCGGCGCCACGCCCGGCCCCGGCCCCGAAGCCGCCGCGGCCGCGGGCACGGAGGCCGCGAAGTCGCGCCGCTTCCCCTCCGTCACCAAGGACACCGCCCGCCCCGAGGGCCACGGCCGCGCCGCGCCCGGGGACGCCCTGGCGGCGCGCCAGTGGCCGATGCTCAGCGTGCTCGCCGCGACCGCCGTCGGACTGCTCCTGACCGCGCTGGGGCACCCCCGGGTCGGCTGCCTGGTCATCGGCGTGGCCCTGATCGCGGCCGCCGTGCTGCGGCGGGTACTGCCGCAGGTGGGGATGCTCGCGGTGCGCTCCCGCTTCACGGACATGGTCACGTACGGGCTGCTGGGCGTGGCGATCACGCTGCTCGCACTGGTGATGGAGCCCAAGCCGTGGCTGGAGATCCCGTTCCTGGAGAGCGCGGTCCGCTTCACGGTCCGCTGAGGCGCCCGCGGAGGCCCTCCTGGCCCTCGTTCGCCTGCGCGACACCCGTCCGGCGGTACCGGATGGCTGAAAAGCGGGGGGAAATCCTGCTCCGCACCTTCGAACTCCCGGTCCGTGTGCCGTGCACCACACGGACCGGGGGGCCCCGGCGCTCGAAGGTCGGATAGCCTGACGCCGGATGTCTCTTCACGTCAAGATTCGCAGGGAAGCGGCGTCCTCCAGCACATGGGGCGGGGACGCCCCACCGCCAGCTGTCTAACGGAGAAGGCCATGACCCGCACTCCCGTGAATGTCACCGTGACCGGCGCCGCCGGCCAGATCGGCTACGCGCTGCTCTTCCGCATCGCTTCCGGTCACCTGCTCGGCGCGGACGTGCCGGTCAAGCTCCGTCTTCTGGAGATCCCCCAGGGCATGAAGGCCGCTGAGGGCACCGCCATGGAGCTCGACGACTGCGCCTTCCCGCTGCTCAAGGGCATCGACATCTTCGACGACCCGAACGCGGGCTTCGAGGGTGCGAACGTCGCCCTGCTCGTCGGCGCCCGCCCGCGCACCAAGGGCATGGAGCGCGGTGACCTGCTCTCCGCCAACGGCGGCATCTTCAAGCCGCAGGGCGCCGCGATCAACGCGCACGCCGCGGACGACATCAAGGTCCTGGTCGTGGGCAACCCGGCCAACACCAACGCGCTCATCGCGCAGGCCGCCGCCCCGGACGTACCGGCCGAGCGCTTCACCGCGATGACCCGCCTGGACCACAACCGCGCGATGACGCAGCTGGCCCAGAAGACCGGCGTCGACGTCACCGACATCAAGCGCCTGACGATCTGGGGCAACCACTCCGCGACCCAGTACCCGGACATCTTCCACGCGGAGATCGCCGGCAAGAACGCCGCGGAGGTCGTCAACGACGAGGTGTGGCTGGCCGACACCTTCATCCCGACCGTCGCCAAGCGCGGCGCCGCGATCATCGACGCCCGTGGCGCCTCCTCGGCCGCCTCGGCCGCCAACGCCGCCATCGACCACGTCCACACCTGGGTCAACGGCACCGCCGCGGGCGACTGGGCCTCCATGGGCATCCCGTCGGACGGCTCCTACGGCGTCCCGGAGGGCCTGATCTCCTCCTTCCCGGTCACCTGCAAGGACGGCAAGTACGAGATCGTCCAGGGCCTGGACATCAACGAGTTCTCCCGCAAGCGCATCGACGCCTCCGTCAAGGAGCTGTCGGAGGAGCGCGACGCGGTCCGCGAGCTCGGCCTGATCTGATCCGATCCGGCCGATCATCCGGCCGGTCCGATCCGAAACGCCTGAAGAGGCCCCGGCGCACTGTGCGCCGGGGCCTTTTGGCGTGAACCGCCCTGTCCCGCGCGCCCCGGGCGCCGTACGGTTTCCCTCCTCCCGACCGAGGGGAACTCGTGAGCGGCACACCGGACGGCAGGATCCCCGCGGACCCGGCGGTATCGGAGGCGGGACGCCTCCTGTGCGCCGGCACCTACCTCGACGCCGCCTACCGCGACCGGGTGATCGAGGAGCTGTACGTCCACGAGGAACGGTTCCCCGCCCCCTCCTACGGGTTCGACGCGGCCCGCGTCCTCGCCCACGCCCTGCGCGCCCTGCGCACCGAAGTGGCCTGGTCGGCGGCGATCGTCGCGGCGTGGGGCCTCGGCCTGTTCCTCACCCGTGCGTTCTTCGTCTTCCTGCTCGTCCCGGCGCTGCTCCTGAGCGGGGCCGGGCGGATCAAGAAGCGCCGCGAGCGGACCGGCCGCGGCGGCGCCCGGGTCTTCGAGTGGATCCTGCGCGGCTGCGCCTGCTTCCTCCTCGGCCGCATCCTGTGGGGGGTGCTCAGGGGGTTCTTCGCGGACGACGCCACCGACGGGGAGGGCCTGGACCTGAGGGACCTCGGCACGTACCTGGCCCACGTCCTGCAGACCGACCCGCTGGGCGTCTTCCTGGAGATCCCGAGGATCGGCCAGGTCTACGGGGAGGCCTACTCGTGGACGGTCGTCCTGATCGCCGTGCTGGTCACGGTGCTCGTCGGCCTGCAGCGGGGGCACTTCGCGCAGATCATCCACTCCTCGCTCAGCCGGGCACGGTACGAGGACCGGTCCGGCGACCCCGCGGCGGGCCGGCGCTTCCAGCGGGCCCGGGAGGACATCGAGCGCGCCCAGCACGCGCCGCTGGTCCTGTACGACGTCGGCAATCCGTTCTGCGGCGCCGGCAAGGCCCATCTGCCGTGGCAGCTCGCCGTGGAGCTGCGCCCGCGCACCGGGACGGGAGCCCGGCGCCTCGACAACGAGCGGATCATCGAGCAGATCCGGCCCAAGCTGGAGGCCCTCCGGATCCCCTCGCCGCGCGGCTCGCAGGAGGCGGAGGCGGCCGTACTGGACCGGCTGCGCGAGTTGGTCGTCGACGAGTGCGTGTTCCTGCCGGCCGCCGGACTGCCCGACGTGGACGCCGTGGACCTGTCGGCGGAGGCGTTCGCCGAGCACCGCGCCGCCGCCGTCGAGGAGGGCGGCGAGCGGCGCCGGCACTTCCTGCGCGTCCGGATCGGCGGCTGGGACGAGAACCTCGTCATCACCGTCTTCATCCGGGTCCACACGCAGGGCGGCATGCTGATGCTGGAGGTCGCGCCGCACGTGCTGCTGCCGGTGCGGCCCGACTTCCAGCGGGCCGACGACATCGCCCGCCGCTACCGCCGCAACACCCCCTTGGCCAAGGGGCTCCTGGCCCTCACGCAGGCGCCCGGCTCCCTCGGCGTGGCCCTCGCGACGCTGGGCGGGGCCTGCCGGGTCCCGTGGCGGCTGGCGACCGCCGGACACGGCGTCGCGTACGCGGCGGGACCGGCCGCCTCCGTACGCGAACTGGCGGCGCAGGACGACGGATCGCTGTTCCAGCTGATGGACCTGGACCGGTACCTGAAGACCATCCAGGAGCGGATCGTCGGCGGCGTGACGCTGGCGCTGCACGACGCGGGCTGGCACACCGAGGAGTTCGCGGAGCGCGCCGTCAACGTCGCGGAAGGCGGGGTGTTCATCCAGTCGGTGAGCAACAGCGCCTTCGGGATCCACGGCGTGAGCCACAACAGCACGGTGAACAACGGGACGGACAAGGCGGAACGCAAGGACGGGCGCGTGCGCGCGGGCAAGGAGAGCAGAAGTGGCAAGTAGCGCAGACGCCGGGCAGCCGATGCCCCCGGTGCGGATCGGCGACGTGCACGGCAGTGCCTTCAGCATCGGCGGCGCGGACGTCAGCAACAGCACGGTCAACCACGGCGGCACGGACGCGGGTACGGGCGGTGCGGCCGGGCCGACCGCGCAGGAGCTGCTGGAGGCCGTGCACGACCTGCGCGCCGCCCTCGTACGGCTGCCCCGCAGCGACGGGCGGACCGCCCTCGACGCCGAACTGGATGCGGCGGCAGAGGAGTTGGCGGGACCCGGCGAGGAGGTCCGGCCGGGCCTGGCCGCCCGGCTGCGCGGGGTGCTGGAGCGGTGGGCCCCGCTGGTGGACTCGGTGGGCGCGGCCACGGCGCTGGCCGCCCTGCTGACGTCGTTCGGGGGGTGATCCGTGGCCCCGGAGAGCGGCCCCGCGCGCTGGAACCCGCAGGCGCAGCAGTGGGAGCAGTGGGTGGAGGCCGAGCCGGAGGGCCCGCAGCCGCCGCCGAAGCCCGCCTACCCGCCGGGCGCCGCTCCGCCGGGGGATCCGGACACCCGGGCTGACCGGGAGGCTCCGGGCGGCGTACCGCCCGCGCCGCGCACGGCGCGCAGGTGGTGGCCGCGGGTGGCCGTCGCCGGCGGCGTGGCGGTGGTCCTCGGCGGGGCCGCGCTGGCGGCCGTGTCCGCGGTGCGGGAGCCGGCGGGGCCTCCGGCGGGCTACAAGGTGCTGCGCAGCGCCGGATCGGGCTTCCAGGTCGCGGTCCCCGACGACTGGCAGCTCAGCACGTCGGAGTCCGGGACCCAGGCCGGCACGGTGTTCCGCCCCGGACAGGGCGGGGGCGGCCTGCTCCAGGTCGTCAAGGTCACCGGCGGCTCCGACAACCCGTGCGAGGTCCTGAACGACGGCACCAGCGTGCTGAGTGCCCGGGACGGCTACCGGCGGCTCTCGCTCGAATCGGTGGAGAGCACCGGCTGCGAGCTCGTCTACGAGCTCCCGGACACGAACGGGACCGGGCGCGGCATCGAGCGGCTCACCGTCGCCTCCGACGGCAGCCGGTGGGTGCTCATGGCCTTCGGCCCGGCCACCGAGGCCAAGGCCGTCCGCACGCGCTTGGCGGCGGCCCTGGGCTCGTTCCGGCCGGCCTGACGGCGGGTCCCGCTCGGGCGGCCCTGCCCGTCCGGTTCCTACTTGAACATGCCCGGGGTGTAGTGGCCCGGGACCATGCGGGTGGTCACCGCGAAGCGGTTCCAGACGTTGATCGTCGCGATCACGGCGATCAGCTGGGCGAGCTCCTTCTCCTCGAAGTGCTTCGCGGCCTTCTCGTACACCTCGTCGGGAACGAAACCGTCGGTCAGGACGGTCACGGCCTCGGTGAGCTCGAGCGCCGCGGCCTCCTTCTCGGTGTAGAAGTGGCGCGACTCCTCCCAGGCCGCGAGCTGGACGATCCGCTCGACGGTCTCGCCCGCGGCGAGCGCGTCCTTCGCGTGCATGTCCAGGCAGAACGCGCAGTGGTTGATCTGCGAGGCGCGGATCTTGACCAGCTCGACCAGGACCGGGTCCAGGCCCTTCTTCGAGGCGATCTCCAGGCCCACGACGGCCTTGTAGACGTCGGGCACGTGCTGGGCCCAGCCCATGCGCGGGGTGTGCTCGGGTGCGTGTGCGGCGGTGTGTTCGTGCGTGGTGGTCATGTCTTCACCCTAGGCAGCAGGCGGCCCGCCGATATGGTCCATATCCATGACGGAATCATGGGCCACTTTCGGTGCCGACCTGCATCTGGACCTCTCCGCCGGGCGAGGTCTGCGGGCCGGTCTCGTGGACGCGCTGCGCGAGGCCGCGCGCAGCGGGCGGCTGGCGCCCGGGACCCGGCTGCCGTCCTCGCGGTCGTTCGCCGCCGATCTCGGGATCGCGCGCAACACGGTCGCGGAGGCGTACGCGGAGCTCGTCGCCGAGGGCTGGCTGACGGCCCGGCAGGGCTCGGGCACGCGGGTCGCGGAGCGGGCCCGGCCGCGGCGGCCCGCGGGCGCGGCCCGGGTCCGGCATCCCGAGCGGCGGCGGCCCTCGTACAGCCTGCTGCCGGGCACCCCCGACCTGGGCGGCTTCCCGCGCGCCGCCTGGCTGACGGCGGCCCGCCGGGCGCTGGCGGACGCGCCCAACGACGCCTTCGGGTACGCGGCGGACGCGCGCGGCCGGGTGGAGCTGCGGGAGGCGCTCGCCGGGTACCTGGCGCGGGCGCGCGGGGTGTACGCGGACCCGGAGCGGATCGTGCTGTGCGCGGGGTTCGTGCACGCGCTGACGCTGCTGGCGGGGGTGCTGCGGGCACGGCGGGTACGGGAGGTGGCGGTGGAGGGGTACAGCCTCGACGTGCACCGGGAGCTGCTGACGGGGGCGGGGCTGCGGACCGGGCCGCTGCCGGTGGACGCCTCGGGGGCGCGGACGCAGGACCTCTCCGGGGAGGCGGGGGCGGTGCTGCTGACCCCCGCCCACCAGTTCCCCACCGGGGTGGCGCTGACCCCGGCCCGGCGGGCGGCGGCGGTCGACTGGGCCCGGACCACGGGCGGGCTGATCCTGGAGGACGACTACGACGGGGAGTTCCGCTACGACCGCCAGTCGGTGGGGGCGTTGCAGGGACTGGACCCGGACCGGGTGGTGTACCTCGGCACGGCGAGCAAGTCGCTCGCACCGGGGCTGCGGATGGGGTGGATGGTGGTGCCGCCGGGGCTGCTGGACGAGGTCGTCGCGGCGAAGGGCCGCATCGACTGGACGTCGAGCGCGCTGGACCAGCTGACCCTCGCCGAGTTCATCCGGTCCGGGGCGTACGACCGGCACGTGCGCGGCATGCGCCTGCGGTACCGCAGGCGCCGCGACGAGCTGGTCGCGGCCGTTTCCGGCCGGGTGGCGGTGTCGGGGATCGCTGCGGGCCTGCACGCGGTGCTGGACCTCCCGGCGGGGACGCAGGCCTCGGTGCTCCGGGCCGCGGCCTGGCAGGACCTGGCCCTGGAGACCCTGTCCCAGTACACCCACCCGGAGGCGGGGCTTGCGCCCCGCGAGGCGCTGGTGGTGGGCTACGGGACCCCGTCGACGAGCGCGTGGTCCCCGACGCTGGCGGCCCTGCTTTCCGCTCTGCCGTGACGCGTGCGCGGCGGGTGCGGTGCCGGTGCGGCGCCGCTGTCGGGGGCTCCGCCCCGAGCCCCCGAGCACCAGCGCCTCAGACGCCGGCGGGGCTTGGCTCGGCCGGGGGTTCGCCGAAGCGGGTCAGGAGGAGGGCTCCGGCGACCGATACCGCGAAGCCGAGGACGGCCAGCCAGGTCAGGCCCTCGCGGGTGCGGTCGCCGAGCCAGACCACCCCGACCACCGCCGGGCCGATGGTTTCGCCGATCACCATGCCCGCCGTGGCCGTGGTCACCGAGCCCCGCTGCAGCGCCGAGGTGAGCAGCAGGAACGCCGCGCCCCCGCCCAGCAGCAGTGCGTACAGCGCCGGGTTCGTGAGCGAGCTCACCGAGACGTCGTCGATGAGGCGGACCGCCACCTCCACCACCCCGAAGCCCGTCCCCGCCGCCAGGCCGAGGACCAGGGCCCGGGAGCGGTCCGGGAGCCCGCCGGCCACGGCCCCCACCAGCAGCACCAGCCCCGCCACCACCAGCAGCCCCAGCTTCAGCCCGAACGACCCCGTCCCCGAACCCTCCTCGCCCGACGCCAGCCCCAGCATCGCCAGCCCCGCGCACACCACCCCCACCGCGCCCCACTCGGCCCCGCTCAGCCGTACGTGCAGCAGCCATGCCGAGACCACCGCCGTCACCGCGAGGCTCGCCGCCAGCGCCGCCCCCACCGTGTAGATCGGGATGTGCTTCAGCGCCACGATCTGGAGCACGAATCCGGCCGCGTCCAGCGCCAGGCCCAGCAGGTACCGCCACTGCCGGGCCGCCCGCAGCAGCAGCGCCGTGTCCACCCCCGACCCGGTTCCCGGCTCCACCGCCCGCGCGGCCATCGCCTGCAGGACCGACGCCGTGCCGAAGCAGACCGCCGCACCGAGCGCGCAAACCATCCCAAGAAGCACGAATTGACTCTAGGTCATGGAGGTGATGAGAGGGTTTCGACGGCCGGATTCCATCGGTTCGCTGCCCCGTTCTAGTCTGTCCGCCATGGATGGCATGGACGACAGCAGCAGTAGAAGCACCACCACCCGACGCCGTATGCGCTCCGGCAGCGTCGCCCTCGGCGGCATGGGCCTGCTCGCCGCCGCCCTCGTGGCCTGCGGCAGCAGCAGCGAGCCCGACAAGCGCTGCGTGGACCGTGCCACCCTGGAGAAGCTGAACACCAAGGAGTGCAAGAGCGGCAACGGGAGCAGCGGCCGCGGCGCCTACTACTACGGCGGCTCCGTCTCCAACAACCGCGTCAGCGGCGGCAGCTTCGACAAGTCCGCCGTCACCCGTGGCGGCATCGGCGGCCACTCCAGCTCCAGCGGCGGCTGACCCCGCGTGCGCCGTCACACCATCGAGCCGCGCCCCGACTGGCAGAAGACCGTCGAGGAGCAGGGGCTCATCTACCCCCTCACCCGCTACCCCGACGACTCCCTGCGCCCCTACTGGGACGAGAGTGCGTACTACTCCTTCTCGCTCCCCGAGGTCGAGGCGCTGGAGAACGTCGTCGAGGAGCTGCACGCCATGTGCCTGGCCGCGGCCGCGCACATCGTCGAGCACGACCGCTTCGCGGACCTCGGCATCACCGACCCGCGCCTCGCGGAGCGCATCGCCGAGTCCTGGCGCCGGCGCGCCGAACAGCCGTCCCTGTACGGCCGGTTCGACCTGTGCTACGAGGGCGACGGCAGCCCGGCCAAGATGCTGGAGTACAACGCCGACACCCCCACCTCCCTCGTGGAGGCGGCCAGTCCGCAGTGGTTCTGGATGGAGGAGCGCTTCCCCGGCGCCGACCAGTGGAACTCCCTCCACGAGCGGCTCGTCGAGGCGTGGCGCCGGCAGGCGGAGCTGCTGCCGCCCGGCCCGCTGCACTTCGCGCACTCCGAGACGGACGAGCTGGGCGAGGACCTGATGACGGTCGCCTACCTCCAGGAGACCGCCGAGCAGGCGGGCCTGCAGACCGAGGCGCTGTCCGTCGAGCAGATCGGCTGGGACAGCCTGTCGGGCCGGTTCGTGGACCAGAAGCTCGGCTTCATCCGCAGCTGCTTCAAGCTCTATCCGTGGGAATGGCTGGCCACCGACGCGTTCGGCCCGCAGGTCCTCGGCACGTACGACCACGGCGGCGGCTCCGGGACCACCGCCTGGATCGAGCCGCTGTGGAAGATGCTGCTGTCCAACAAGGCACTGCTGGCGATCCTGTGGGAGCTCTTCCCGGAGCACCCGAACCTGCTGCCCGCCTACCTCGACGGCCCGCGCGAGCTCGAGCGGACCACCGGGTACGCGGCGAAGCCCCTGCTGGGCCGCGAGGGCGCCGGGGTCACCCTGCACCCGGCCGGCGGCGCGCCGTTCGTACCGGACGAGGACGAGACGTACGTGTTCCAGGGGCTGGCCCCGCTCCCCGACTTCGACGGCAACCGCGTGGTGCTCGGTGCCTGGGTCGTCGAGGAGGAGGCGGCTGGGCTCGGCATCCGCGAGTCGGCGGGCCCGGTCACGGACGAGTACGCCCGCTTCCTGCCGCACGTCATCCTCTAGTGTCCTGAGTCTGAGGTTGGTCGTTAGTTCGGTATGAGTCGTCCGGGTCCGAAGATTCCGCCGTTGTCGGTCACTGATGCCCAGCGGGCA